>NZ_VTQX01000026.1 GCF_008764295.1 Bacillus methanolicus
GAGTACAAATTATCGGATATTCTCTAACCATGAAAAGGACCGGGCTATGCCCGGTTTTTCTTATATATGTTTCTACCTCGTGTCATCAAAACTAGATTAAGTGCCTTCAATACGGCGAAACAGGCAATTCATGTGGAATCGGTGCAATTCGATAGCCAAGTGCAGTTCCCGTGAAAACGAGCGCAATCCCAGTGGAAATACGCGTACTCAATGCGGAAACGTGCCTCTCAACACAGGGATCCGCACAAATCCAGCGCAACGTGAATCTGCCTCCTAAAAATAGGCTCAATCAATACGTAGATCTGCTGATCCCCCCAAACTCCTGCAATCTCCAACAACTGACCTTCCAAGAATTACTGTAAAGGCTCGTTTTTAATGCACTTTACAAAACCAATACAAACTTTATAATTCTTTAACGTTCACTTACTTGGCAACAAGGTAGATTTAAGATGTTAAACAAATCATAGACGGAGGCCCTGAGATGAAAAGAAGACGAAGAACGGAAATCTTAATCAATGGCTCTCGAACGCTAGTAGAACAACTGGCCCAAACTATTACTGACAACTATCGGGTTAAGGCAATTCAAGAGCCAGAGCATGGTTTAGTGATGATGAAAGTGCGAGAAACTTCAAAGAAATCACTATTTTATCTAG
The DNA here is from genome assembly GCF_008764295.1 of Bacillus methanolicus. Classification (GTDB taxonomy): domain Bacteria; phylum Bacillota; class Bacilli; order Bacillales; family Cytobacillaceae; genus Robertmurraya; species Robertmurraya methanolica_A. The sequence goes on from NZ_VTQX01000026.1 coordinate 654, forward strand.
GGGAGGCTTTGGTGACGGAGTGCAAGGTTCAGGTAGAAGAGGTGATTGGAATGGGCATTGTTATTGGTGACCAAAAGGATTTTGCTTATAAATTAGCGATCATCGATGCTGCCTTTGAAGCACAATTAGCAGAAACTGACGAATGGATTAAACTTTTAGAAAGTGAGGAAGAAAAGGTACTTCAAGCAAGAAGACTAGAAGAGCAGTCGATTTTGAAAACAAAGGTTCAATTTGAAACGATGGATGTTTCATAAGGAGGAATAGAAAGTGAAGCTAGATATGGTTCACGATATTCAAACGGTGTATCGGAAGCTTGTTGATGCGATGGCAAGACCTGGGCAACTGGCTGATTTATCGAAGGAAGCGGCCTTAATTGAGGAGAGCGGGGCAATGCCATTTATTCTCTTGGCGTTCACATTATTTGATCAAGAAGTAACTTTTAAAGTGTTCTCAAAAAGAGAAGCAGCGATTGCAAAATTGATTAATCAATACACATATGCGCAACCAGCTGTTATCGAGGAAGCGGACTACATCTTTGTTTTAGCGGATGCAGAGGAAACAGCCTTAAAGGTGGCCATTGAAGGGGCAAAACATGGTACATTAAAAAATCCACATGACTCTGCAACGATTTTTGCTGAAGTTGATGAAATAACGAATGCTTCTACATTGAAGTTAACGGGGCCAGGCATTCAAAGCGAAGAGTACATCCATGTGGAGACGGAAAGCAAGTGGGTGGCAGAGCGTCAAGTGAAAAATAAGGAGTATCCACTTGGCGTAGATTTAATGTTTATCGATCGTCGTCAACAGCTTCTTGCGTTGCCGCGAACAACACAAATTACGATAAATAGGGTGATTGTTTAATGGGATATGTAGCAGTTAAGGGAGGCACGCTTGCGATTGAGGAATCGATAAAGCGCCTCAAATATGAACGGATCCAACAAGGGCAAACGATTGAAGTGGAAAAGATACAAGCAGGAATGCGTGGGCTCATCGATCAGGTTATGTCCGAAAGTAGCCTTTACGACGAAGCGCTTGCTGCTCTTGCCATTAAGCAGGCTGAAGGAAATCCAGAGGAAGCGGTCTTTTTATTAAGGGCATTTCGCTCAACCGTTCCAAGAAAGCATTATTCAAAGGTAATAGAGTCCCGAGATATGAAAGTGGAGCGCCGCATTTCCGCTAGTTTTAAAGACATTCCCGGCGGACAAATTCTCGGAGCAACCACTGATTATACACACAGGCTTCTTGATTTTCAATTAATGACTGAAACGGATAATAGTGTTCAAGAATGGTTGCATCATTATCTATCCGAAAAATCTGTTCAGAAGCTATCAGGAGAACTGAAACTGCCAAAAGTGCTCGATTACTTACGAAAAGAAGGTCTCATTTCTCCATGTGAAAACAACGATCGAGAGCCGGATGATGTGACGCGAGAAAGTCTTGAATTCCCTTCAACTCGAAGCCAACGGCTTCAGGTGTTAACAAGAGGACAAACGGGGGCAGTGACGTCGTTTGCTTATGCGGTTATTCGTGGCTATGGTGATTTGCATCCAACAGTAGGGGAGCTTCGAGTGGGAAAGCTACCTGTAACAGTTGCTCCTCCAACCTCGGAGGAGAATGATGTGGAAGATGACTATTATATTGGGGAAGTTAAGGCCACGGAAGTAGAAATGCTTATGCCCTTCACTGTTGAAAAAGATTATGGAAAAAAAGAGATGGAGTTCGAAATTGGCTATGGTCTGTGCTTAGGACAAAATGAAACAAAAGCAATTGCAATGGGGATTCTAGATCATTGTCTAGAGCATCCAAATTTGGAATTTCCAAGTCATAATGAAGAATTTGTGCTCTATCATATTGATTCTGTTGAATCAACAGGTTTTATTTCACATTTGAAGATGCCCCATTATGTGACCTTTCAATCAAAATTGGACAGTGTGAGAAAAACGAAAAAAGTAGCTAGAGAAGAGGTGAAGAACGGGTGAATACAACCTATAATTTCGCTTTTTTTGATGAGGGCTCAAAACGAGAGATTCGTAGAGCAACCCTTAAGGCGATTGCCATTCCTGGCTATCAAGTTCCGTTTGCCTCAAGAGAGATGCCGATTGGTAGAGGATGGGGAACTGGCGGTCTGCAATTAACACTATCATTAATAGGAAAGAAAGATGTTCTAAAGGTCATCGACCAAGGTTCAGACGAATCGGTTAATGCCGTCAATATAAAAAAGCTTGTTTCCAATACGACTGGTGTGGAGGTAACCGAACACACGTCTAAGGCAACCTTGATTCAATCAAGGCATCGCATTCCTGAGGTGCCTTTAACAAAGGAGCAAATCCTAGTTTTGCAGGTTCCGTTGCCGGAGCCGCTACGCTATTATGAGCCAAGTGAAACGGAAACAAAAAAGCTTCATGCGGAAAAAGAATATAGTGGAGCATGGCTGATGCTGTTTGAACAGATTATGAAATATGGGGGTATGACAACAGGTGCCGATCATCCAGTTCTTGTTCATGATCGCTATGTGATGGCGCCTAGTCCAATTCCTCGTTTTGATAATCCAAAAATGAATGCAAATGAGGCATTGATTTTATTAGGAGCAGGACGTGAAAAGAAGGTATACGCCGTTCCTCCATATACAAAGGTGGTTTCACTAGACTTTGAGGACTACCCATTTCAAGCGGAAACTTTTGCTGATAAACATTGCCGTTTATGTGGGCAGACTAACGTATTTTTAGATGAACTTGTAGATGAATTAACGGATGAAACAGTTTACCAATGTAATGATACGAGCAATTGTCTCGAAAAATTAAATTCCGTTGGAGTGAAATAGATGACAGACTTTGAAGTGCCAGTTTTAACAGTGAAAAATTTGAATAAACAATATGGGCCAGGATGTTTTAAGTGTCGAGGTGGGGAATCTGCCAGTCTTGTAAAAAACTATTGTCAAGTTTGTGGTACGGTATACGCTTGTCGCAATGTTTCCTTTGATGTTTTTCCAGGAGAGGTATTAGGAATTGTCGGCGAAAGCGGCAGTGGTAAATCAACATTAATGCAATGTCTTTACTTTGATCAGGAAGTGACGAGTGGTGAGGCATACGTTAGTGACTATGAAAATGGGGAAAAGAATTTATTTCAAGAATCTTCCCAGCAGAAACGCTATATTCGCAATCATATTATGGGGAAGGTCTATCAAAATCCATTATTAGGTTTACGGATGAATTTTTCCTCGATTGGCAATATAGCAGAAAAGCTGATAGCTGCCGGCAATAACCATGTTGGAATGATGGAAAGCAGAGGAACTGAACTGTTGAATAAAGTCCACATCCCCGTGCACCGCAGAAAAGAAGCGCCGAAAAATTTCTCTGGTGGTATGCAGCAACGTGTTCAAATTGCCAAAGCCCTTTCCAATCATCCGCCATTACTTTTGTTAGATGAAGTTACAACAGGTCTTGACCTTTCTGTTCAAGCAAGTGTACTCGATTTAATTAAAGGTTTGCAACGGGAGCTTGGTATTAGTATTGTTCTTGTCTCTCATGATTTAGGCGTTATCCGCATGCTGGCTGATCGGACGCTTGTGATGCTAGAAGGAAAGGTGATTGAGCAAGGACTGACGGATCGGATTTTAGAGGATCCGCAGCATCCATATACACAGCTTTTGGTTCATTCCTTGCTTTAGAGATACAAAAAATTTGGATGTTAAGGAGGAAGGAATTTGTACGTCATCACAAATGGTCGATTGATTACCGAAGAAACGGTGCTGCATGGCTATGATTTATTAATAGAAGAAGATCGAATTGCTAAGATTGCTCCAAGAGGAGAAATTAAGTTTCAGGAAGGACTTGAAATTATTGACGCAGGTGGCGGTTATGTGTCACCAGGCTTTATTGACATCCACTCAGATTATATTGAACATATGGCGGCTCCACGACCGACTTCGCTAATGAATTTTGATTTAAGTTTGCGAGAATCGGAAAAGGAGCTAATCACCCATGGAATTACAACGATGTTTCATTCCCTTTCTCTTTATAAAGGTTCGGAGTATGATTATAAGCCAATTCGCGAGCCTGAAAACGTTCGTAAATTTATCGATTTAATTGAGAAGAGTCACCATACAAAGCATCTTGTTCGTCACCGTTTTCATGCCCGATTTGAAATTGATAATGTTGAGGAAATCGATAATCTCAAACATTATATTACCGAGAATAAAGTTCATTTAGTATCGTTTATGGATCATACTCCAGGTCAGGGACAATATCGTCATTTAGAGGTTTACCGCAAAACAGTGCGAGGCTATAACAACCTGAGTGATACTTCTATTGATGTGCTCATTCGTAATCATCAGATGAAGGAAAAGCTGTCGATTGATGACATTAAGGAAATTGCGGAGCTCGCCCACAAGCATCATATTGCCGTTGCTTCCCATGACGACGATACGATTGAAAAAGTAGAGCTTGTTCATAGTTTCGGCACTACTATTAGCGAGTTTCCGATTACACTTGAGGTGGCGAAAAGGGCAAAGGAACTCGGCATGTATACTATCGCCGGAGCACCCAATGTGCTGTTAGGAGGCTCTCATAGTGGGAACTTAGGAGCAGCTGAAGCGATTTACGAGCAAGCAATTGATATTTTATGCAGCGACTATTATCCAGCAGCAATGCTCCATTCTATCTTTACTTTAGTAAATCAATATGAGCTCGATTTAGCAGATATGATGAAGCTAGTCACAATTAATCCTGCCAAGGCAGTCAAAATGGATCATGATATCGGCTCCCTTTGTGAAGGTAAAAAGGCAGATCTATTAATTATTGAAAAAATAGCTGGTGATTTTCCTGTCATTACAAGCGTCTTTGTTGACGGTAAACTAATTCAAAAAACAAATTACCGGATTTAAGAAGGATGAAAGCAGGTGAGCAGGTGGAACCAATATTAAAAATTCAGGGATTATCGAAATCGTTTAATCTTCACAACCTTGGCAAGCATATCCGTGCTGTAAGTCAGGTAGCGATGGAGCTAAGAGAAGGCGAGTTTGTCGGAATTACTGGAAAAAGCGGCAGCGGGAAATCGACCATCTTAAAATGTATTTATGGAACTTACCGCATTGAGGAAGGAAGCATTTGCTATCATTCTGAAAAATTTGGAGCCGTGAACTTAGCGAAAGCGACGGAGCGGCAAGTGCTCTATTTGCGAAAACACGAGATAGGTTACGTTTCACAATTTTTAAATGTGATGCCAAGAACAACAGCGAGGCAGCTTGTAACACAGGCAATTTTGGAGATGAATGAGGATCAACGATTTGCAGACAGAGAAACGGAGAAAATTCTCTCTCACTTTGAATTAGCACAGGAATTATGGGATAGCTATCCTACTACTTTTTCTGGTGGCGAAAAATTAAGACTTAATATTGCTAGAGCCATGGTGAAAAAGCCACGCCTTCTTCTTTTAGATGAGCCGACAGCTAGTCTAGATCATGATTCAAAGCTTAAGGTAAAACAGCTTATTGAACAGTTAATAGAAGAAGGTACGACGATGCTCGGTATTTTTCATGATTTGGAATTTATGAACAACCTATGCGATCGGGAATATAACATGGAGAACGGAGTGTTCTCACATGCTGGCTTTACTGATTCTTAACAATTCATAATATTGTGTTAATAGTAGATTGACATTTACTAGATATAGTATATAAGGGTAATAAATTAAAAGGTGAGGAGATTTAAAATGAAGAAATCGTTTTTGTTATTACTATCTTTTGTCATTCTATTCATTGCTGGTTGTTCCTCTTCAACAAATTCAGGAGGATCAGATAAAGACGAGCTTACGATTGCATGGCTACCAAATGAATCTGGTGCTGATTTGACAGAGGCTCGTGATGAAATTGGTAAGGTCATTGAAGAAAAAACAGGAAAAACGGTCAAACATCAAACGACAACAGATTACATCGTTGCAATTGAAGCGATTGCGAATGGAAATGCAGATATGGCTTTCTTAGGAGCTCAAGGTTATATAGAAGCAAATAACAAAAATGATAAGGTTCAACCATTGGTGGTTCCAACAGGTGCCTCCGGTACTTTAGATGATGCGGTTTACTATAGCTGGTTAGCAGTTGAAGTCGATAATGCTGATCAATATAAAAATGGTGCCGATTTTGCGATTGACAATATTCAAGGAAAGAAATTTTCATTCGTATCAAATAGCTCCACATCAGGTTTTAAAGTTCCTTCTACTGGAATTGTGGATTATTTCAGTGAAAAAGCAGAATTTAGTGATTTAACTGCAGATGATCTATTAGAAGGCGGATCAGATAAGTTCTTTAGTGAGGTTTTGTACGGCGGCTCTCATCAAGGTTCTGCGGTTAACCTTTTATCAGGAAAAGCGGATGTTGCCGCATTCTGTGATACTTGTGTGAACAACTATGTAGAGCTTGTTGAGGGAGAAGAGAATCGTCCAGGTGCGATTTATCGAGTAAAAGACGATGCTGCTGAGCCGTTTAACACAGTGGTGGGAAAAGAATTTATTTTAATCTCTGTTACACCGGTTTTAAATGCTCCATTTGCTATTAATACAGAAAACATTAGTGAGGAGCTTAGAAAACAGCTTCTTGAGATCATGACTTCAGACGATATTGCCAATAATGAAAAAGTATTCGTACCAGAGGATTCTGAGTTTTCAGGATTATTTAGTAAGACAGCTGACGAACGTTTAGTAGAAGTAGAGGATGCTTGGTTTAACCCGATTCGTGAGCTTTCAAAATAATTATATGAAATAAGGAGAGTTAATCTATGACAGCCTTATTAGAAGTCAATCATGTATCCAAGCAATTTGGAAATGATTCCAAGGCGTTATCAGATGTTAACTTTACCGTCAATGAAGGAGAGTTTGTATCGATCATCGGTCCATCTGGAGCGGGGAAGTCAACTCTCCTTCGCTGTATCAATCGAATGATTGATGCAACAAGCGGAGAAATAACCTTTGATAACATGAACGTAATGAATTTGAAGAAAAAAGAATTGAAAATGGTTCGGACAAGAATTGGCATGATTTTTCAACACTATAATTTAGTCAATCGTTTAAGCGTGATTGAGAATACGCTACACGGAAATTTAGGAAAAAAATCAACGATTGCTGGTGTACTTGGTCTTTATAATCAAGCGGAGAAAGAGCAGGCAGTTCAGATTTTATCCATGCTTGGTTTGGAAGAGCATATTTATAAGCGTGCAGATCAGTTAAGCGGTGGTCAAAAGCAGCGTGTTGGCATCGCGCGGGCACTTATCCAAAATCCTCGGATGCTTTTGTGCGATGAGCCCATTGCGTCTTTAGATCCGAACTCAGCGAAAACGATTATGGATCATCTTCGTACGATTTCGTCGCAAATGGGTATTACAGTAATTGTTAATTTACACCAAGTAGATGTTGCGTTAAAGTACTCCGATAAGATTATAGGGATAAATAAAGGTCAGGTCGTCTTCAACGGGAGCCCGAAGGATATTACAAAAGAAGACATTCAGCGAATTTACGGTTCGGAAGCTGAGGATCTGATTTTTGACATAGGAGGCATCCATGCAAGCTGATTTTTTTGCCAAAAAAAGAAGGAATTCGCTTGGATTTTTACTGATTCTTGGGACGATTACGTTCGGTGCAATTGTGATTACGGAATATAATGTGGTCAAAGGCTTTGAATCTCTACCACGGGCTGTTACTTGGGCTTTAGGCAACTTTTATCCAACGCAGGAATCGTTGTCAAGGCTGCCGGGAATTTTGAATAGCTTGCTGGAAACTTTGTTAGTGTCGATCGCTGCCACTACGGTTGGAGCCATTTTTGCTTTATTTTTTGCAGTTATGGGCTCGAATACGACTCGCGTTAATGCCCTTTTCGGAAGTATAAGCCGCGGGATTGCCACCGTTTTTCGTAATATTGATGTCGCTGCTTGGGCGATGATCTTACTCTTTTCCTTTGGACAAAGTTCATTAACAGGATATTTTGCGTTATTCTTTGGTTCTTTCGGCTTTTTGACTAGAGCTTTTGTGGAAACGATAGATGAAGCGAGCGGCGGCTCGGTCGAAGCGTTGAGGGCGACTGGCGCTAGCTATTTCTCCATCATCTTTCAGTCGGTTATTCCATCAAGTGTTCCGCAGATGATTAGCTGGGTTCTCTTTATGATTGAAACAAATATTCGAAGTGCTACATTAATCGGTCTCCTGACGGGTTCTGGAATCGGTTTTACTTTCAATTTATATTACAAAAGCTTAAATTACGATATTGCTTCACTTGTTGTCATCACCATTATCGTCGTCATTCTCTTCATTGAATCAATATCTAATTATGTAAGGAGGGTGATTTTATAATGGAGGCAAATGAGCAAGTCGTCACAGGAGAGCAATTGCTTAAATCAAAATCAACAAAACGAATTAAAATTAAAACTTTGACGAAATCAACGATCGTCATTCGCATTACCTTGTTTTCCTTAGTAATTTTAACGATATTTGCCTTTTTTAACTTTGATTACAAGGAGCTTGATATTGGAGAGGCGATGCTGGCTACACTTGCGAACATAAAAGCGATGTTTTTGGAACCGCATTTTAAGCATTTCACCTTTACTCATGCCCTCCATCAGGTATTTGTGACATTAGGCCTCGCCTTTTTAACCACATTATTCGGTGCCATAATTGCGGTTTTCCTTGGTTTATTGGCAGCCGAGAATTTAACATCCAAACGAGTATCAGTTGTTATTAAAGGAGCTGTTGCCTTTATTAGGGCAGTTCCGACTGTTCTTTGGGTTTTAATTTTTGCTGTTGCGGCTGGTCTTGGTAGCGTGGCAGCTGTTATTGGAATGACGTTTCACTCTGTCAGTTATTTAGTGAAGGCCTATTCAGAGTCATTTGAGGAATTGGATAAGGGAGTAATTGAAGCTTTGCAGGCAAGTGGAGCAAACTTTTGGCAAATCATATTCCAAGCAGTAATCCCCTCTTCCCTTACTTATATGATTTCATGGACATTCCTACGTTTTGAAATTAACTTCGCTGTTGCCGTTGCGATGGGAGCGGCTGCTGGAGCAGGAGGAATCGGTTTTGATATGTTCATGGCGAGCAATTTCTACTTAGATATTCGAGAAATCGGCACGATTACCTTCTTTATTTTAGCTGTGGCCATCCTTTTAGAAGTATTTGCAACGAAGTTTAAAAAGAAATTGAAAGTGAACGGATAATGAATCATTTCAAATACGCTCGGGTCTTTTGACTCGGGTGTATTTTAAATTTCTCCCAAATAATAAGCCATTTTAGAGTAAAGCGGAGGACGAAGGAGTATAGGTACCGAAATTATAAGAATGAATTCGTTCAGGATAACTTCAAACTCCTATATTGGGAAATTTCGTATTGGATCAGTTCTTAGGCGATTTTATGAACAAAAGCTAATTTGATAAAATATCAGTATATTTCGAAATTTAAATGTTGGTTCCGACTTGAATTTACCTCTGTTCATCTATGGAGATCTCCGATTATTTTTAAAGGAGTGTTTTAATGCAACATGATAGAAAGAAGCCTTCGCTTGGTTATTCTATTTTTATCATTTTACTTGTGATTACAATTATAGCAGTTGGAATGATTGTTTTTGCAGCTTCTATACAAATGATGCTTTTTATCGCATTATTAACAGTTATCCCCTTTGTTCTTAAATTGGGTCATACGTATGAAACGTTGGAGGAAGAAATTTTTACTTCGATGAAAAAAGCTTTGCAGCCCTCGATGATTCTTTTAGGAGTGGGGATTCTAATTGGTTCATGGATTATTTCCGGGACCGTTCCAACCATTATTTACTATGGAATTCAATCTATTTCCCCACAATTCTTTTTAGTAACGACTCTTCTTTTTTGTTCGATTGTATCTCTTGCAACAGGTTCATCGTGGGCGACATTGGGAACGGCTGGAATAGCAATGATGGGAGTCGGCCATAGTTTAGGAATTCCAGTAGGTATGACAGCGGGTGCTGTTATTAGTGGTGCCTATTTTGGGGATAAAATGTCGCCTTTATCAGATAGTACGAATTTATCAGCTGCTGTTGTTGGTGCTGATTTAATTGAGCATATTAAACATATGCTGTGGACAACCGTCCCGGCATATGTGCTTACTGCCATAATTTTTACTGCTATTGGATTGCAATATGGTAACCAAGTGGCCAATTCAGCAGAAGTGGCTAAATTGACAAACTATTTAGCTGATAATTTTCAGCTTGGTGTGATCCCGCTCATTCCAGTTGTGATCCTCTTTGGTTTATTAATTTCCAAAAAACCAGCGATTACGTCGATTTATATTGGTTCAATTGCGGGAGCGACTGTTGCTCTTTTATACCAAGGAGCTAATATGAGCGGGGTATTATCCGTTTTATACGAAGGTTATTTTGTTGAGTCAAGCATAGAAGTTGTGAACACTCTGCTCCAAAGAGGAGGACTAACGAGCATGCTTCCTTTAATTGCTCTGTTCTTATTTGCTCTCGGATTGGGAGGTTTGCTACAAAAATCAGGAGTGCTTGAAACACTTATTATTTCAAGTACTCGACGTATTAAAAGCAAAGGGATGCTTGTTTTTGTCACAATTATGATTTCTTACTTTACGATGGGAATTGGTGGAGCATTTTCCTTCGGGGCAGTGATGACAGGGACATTAATGAAACCTCTGTATGAAAAATTTAATTTAAAACCAGAGAATTTATCACGCATTATTGAGGATTCAGCCACGCAGAGCTGTTCGTTAATTCCTTGGACCGCAAGTGGTCTTTTTACAGCAGCAGCATTAGGTGTATCCCCAATCGTGTATATTCCTTTTTGTTTTTTGGCAATGTTAACACCTATTTTTAGCTTGATTTACGGAATTACTGGATTTACAATGGCGGAAAAAAAGGAAACGGCAAAGCATGCTGGACTACGAACAAAGGAAATGGGCGCATAATGTGCGATGAAGTAATTTGTATAAACAATATATTTGTGCCAATGTTTTAAGGACTGTGAAGGAAAGAGGATAGAAAAACAGCGAAAATCTCCCAAACTTGACATTTGGGGGATTTATTCGAGTGAATCGAAAAAAGGATAGAGCGTACAATAAAGAGAAAAGCAAACAAATGGCATTGCTGCTTATTTTTCGGTAATCTTAATAATATGACAAAGATGCGTAAAGGAGAAATCATGAGCAAAGAAGTGATGAAAGCAGGTTGGAAGTTTGACAATAGTTATGCACGCCTACCTGAGTCAATGTTTGCCGAGGTGAAACCCGTACCGGTAACTTCACCTAAAATAGTAGTGTTTAACGAGCCATTGGCGCAAAAATTAGGTCTCGATTCAATTGTGCTCAATAGTGCTGAAGGTGCCAGTGTATTATCAGGAAATGAAATTTTAGCAGGTGCAGAGCCATTAGCACAAGCTTATGCCGGGCATCAATTTGGTCATTTTAATCGCCTAGGAGATGGCAGAGCAGTGTTATTGGGCGAACAACTTACGCCAAGCGGTGAACGTGTTGATATTCAATTAAAAGGCTCTGGACGAACTCCTTATTCTCGAGGTGGTGATGGGAGAGCTGCCCTAGGACCGATGCTGCGAGAATATATTATAAGTGAAGCGATGTTTGGCTTGGGCATTCCAACAACACGCAGTCTCTCTGTTGTCACCACGGGTGAAAGTATAATACGAGAAACGAGGTTGCCAGGAGCCGTTTTAACTAGAATTGCAGCGAGCCATATTCGTGTCGGAACCTTTCAATTTGCCGCAGCATGGACTAGTGTTGATGAGCTGCGTACTTTGGCTGATTACACGATTAAACGCCATTACCCACAGATTGATTTGGAGGATGCGCCTTATCTTTCTCTTTTACGCGAAACGGTTAAGCGTCAGGCCAAATTAATTGCAAGCTGGCAGTTAGTCGGTTTTATTCATGGAGTTATGAACACGGATAATATGACGATAAGTGGGGAAACAATTGACTATGGTCCGTGTGCTTTTATGGATACGTATGATCCGGCAACGGTGTTTAGCTCGATTGATCGGGAAGGACGATACGCTTATGGGAATCAGCCTTATATAGGAGGATGGAATCTGGCAAGATTTGCTGAAGCCTTATTGCCGCTCCTTCACGAAAATCAGGATGAAGCGGTTGCTACTGCTCAGCATGAAATTTCCGCTTATTCTGGATTGTTTCATAAATATTGGTTAGAGGGAATGCGGGCGAAATTAGGATTGTTTCATGCAGAAGAAGGTGATGAAGCGCTGATTGATGATTTACTTGTAATGATGGCAGAGCAGCGAGCTGACTTTACCAATACATTTCGCTTTCTAACTCTTGAAAAACCTGAAAAAACGAAGTTATATGGGAAGGAACCGTTCACAAAATGGTATCAACGGTGGCAAGAAAGACTTGAGTATCAAAAAGAATCAACAGCATCCGCCATTCAATTAATGAAAAGAAGCAATCCAGCCGTTATTCCGCGAAATCATCGAGTGGAAGAAGCGTTGAATGCCGCGGAAAAAGAAGCTGATTTTACAGTAATGAATAAGCTCTTAAAGGTATTGGAAAAACCGTATGAATATCGCTCTGAGCAGGAGGAGTATTGTTTAGAGCCAGAACCGTCTAATATACCTTACCAAACCTTTTGTGGCACATAATTTCTTTATGGAGAAAATGACTGCTTTTGTTAACGGGTTCTTCAATAGTGAAAATCTAGAAGTAGATGATCAAGGGTCAGCAGTGAAATCAAATTGCAGTAAGTGATAGGGAACGTTTTCTAGGTGAAATGAACTCTCGATTTGTAGCATTGTTTACTGCCCATGCTGTTACTGAAAAAACACGTATCAATAAGGAAGTGAACTTGAAGCAGATGCGGGTATTGCAGCTAAAAAAGTCAATGAACAGAAACTTCCAACACGCAAATCCAATCTGCTAAAAGTGACTTGACGCTAAGTTTAATGAATTATTTCCAACAAATACTTTGCCAACTGAATAATTATTAAAAAGACCAGCGAATGGATGCTGGTTTTTTTGCATATTTTTTATAGAAGAATATTCATTAAGGAAGCCGCTTCACTTACTATATGTTTGAAAAGATGTTATTTTTAAATTGGTAGCTTTAAATACATAGGATAATTAGAAAAGTAGAGGGTACAGAGTTTATGAGAGAAGAGTTGCAAAAGAAAGTAGAACAATCGTTTCAAAGAGCTGAGGAGAGAGCGTCACTTTATTTTCAGTCGCTGCTTGAACAAGTACAGCAAAAATCCTATGTTTCTATCTTAATAAATGATTTCAAAGCATGGAAGCAGGACCATATTCGTTACCATTCTGTTATTTCATTTTTCTCAAAAAATCGAAAAAAGAAGGTTTCTGGAGAGTATCATTCCTATATTAAATGGCTTGACGAAGCAGGGAAACTAGACTCTTATCTTGATCGGAGCCTTTCCTATATTTATATGCGCGATTTGGGGAAGTCGCTTGATTCACCGGAGACAAAGGAAAGAGTAAGGAAAATCGTAGAATCTTTAAAGGAGTATTTAACACAAGAGCAGAAACTGAAGGAAGAACCTTTTAGCATGAAGGGCTTGTATAGGTGGGCACAAAGAGAAAAAGTAGAGACGACGGTTATATGGCTAATCGATAAACTTAAACGTGTTTCAAGGCATTTACCTGAAGGAATGGATGCAGAACATGCCCAGCGTAAATTATTGAAAATTATTGGTGGGGTGCTATTGCATGAAATAGAGGAGATCGAGGTTGAGCAGGTAACAGGGGAGCTAAGGACGGAGCGATTGGCTCAAGCGCTTAAAATGGGTTATGCATACGGGTTGACCTATCCTTTTATTGATGATCTCCTCGATTCGAATGTCCTGTCACCGAGTGAGAAAAAGCAATATTCTAACCTGATTCGAACTACGTTAACGACTGGAACGGTGCCTGCTCTTGGCAGATGGACGCAGGAAACCGAGCCTTTAATGAAGTATATTCATGCTGAGCTTCGCGAAGCCTTTGAAGCGATTAAGCAGCAGCAGGGGTCAACAACGATCGATGATTTTTTTAAGCAATCATATGTATTTTTTCAGTCACAGGAAATCGACCGGAATAAGAATATCAATAATCGCGAGTATACGAATGAAGATTTATTTATTCCGATTATTTTAAAATCTTCCTCGTCGAGATTGATCGTTCGCACAGTTCTTGGCGCCAACTTTGATGATGGCTTTGAACAACGTACGTTTTATTATGGGATATATAATCAGCTTGCTGATGATTTTTCCGATTTATTTGATGATTGGAAGGCGGGAGCTGTTACTCCGTATACTTATTATATGAAGTATCATCAAGAGCGTCCGGACTTAGTTAATCCGTTCGAATTATATTGGACAGTTATTTCCTATTTAATTCACGATGTGTATCATTCCGATGCGAAAACGCGTGAAGTGATTCTTGATCGGGCCATCAATAGTTTAAAGAGATTCAAGGAACGTGTTGGTTCAGCTAAATATTCAGAGGTGATGAACCTTTTTTCTCCTTCACATCAGGAACTTAATCATTTTATTCAAAAAATGGTTGCAAAAGCAGACGACGTCGATTTTTTTGATAAATTGCTTCGCGATCAGATGATTGCAGCATTAAGAGCCGAGCGGCAGGAGCAGGATGAATTTCAAAATGCTATGGAGGAAATGCGAACTCGACTTAATGACGCCTTGGTCATTGCTGATTATTCGATAACTGAAGAACCGATACATGAAGCGGCGAATTATAGTTTGGCAGGAGATGGAAAAAGGTTAAGATCGATTATGGCCTGGTTTATGGCGGTGAAGGAGTATAACTTACAGGAAGCAGCGGTTATGCCACTGTTAAAATCATTAGAGTATATGCACACAGCTTCGTTAATTTTTGATGATTTACCGGCTCAAGACAATGCCCCTTTACGAAGAGGAAGGGCTACGCTTCATGAAGTATATAATGTTGCAGTCGCAGAATTAACAGGAATCTTTTTAACGCAAAAGGCGGTTACAGAGCAAGCGTCACTTACCCAGTTTGATGCAAAAACGGTCTTAAAGTTGATTCGTTATGCATCTGAACTGACTGCCAACATGTGTAATGGACAGGCGATGGATTTAGAATCGAAAGGGAAGAACCTAACTTTAGACCAATTAAATATTTTATCTCTTCATAAAACAGGATTAGCTTTTGAAGCTTCACTTGTCATGCCCGCCATTCTTGCTCAGGCTGGTGATGAAGAAATTGAGGCACTGAAAAGATTTGCTTCACATGCCGGGATTACCTTCCAAATAAAAGATGATCTTCTTGATGTGGAAGGGGAGCTCAGTTTGCTTGGGAAACGCATTGGAAAGGATGCCGCAAATAACAATGCAACTTTTGTATCTGTATTAGGAAGGACAGAGGCGAGAAAAGCGATGTGGGAGCACTATTGTCTCGCGATGGAAGCATTGGAGAAGATGCCGCGCGATCTTCATTTTTTAAAGCATTTCATGAATTATATTGTTCATCGAGATTATTAGAAAAGAGGTTCTGACAGATGAAAAAACTATTATTAACTGGTTTTGAACCATTTTTAAATTTTGCGATAAACCCGACAATGCGCATTGTCGAGGAGTTGCAGGGAAAGATCGTTGGCGATTATCAAATTCATAGTGAAGTTCTTCCTGTTGACTTTCGTAAAGCGGGAAAACTCCTTCTTGAGCATGTTGATAGGATACAACCAGATGCTCTTATTTCATTAGGGTTAGCTGGTGGTCGTTATAAGCTTACACCGGAACGGATTGCAATAAATATAAATGATGGTGAAGCAGATAATAGCGGAAATGTATTGGAAGATGAAGTGATTGAAATTGAAGGACAGGATGCTTATTTATCAACACTACCCATTAGGCAAATGGTCAATTATTTAAAAGAGGAGGGGCTTCCAGCTGAAATTTCAAACACGGCTGGAACTTATCTTTGCAACCATGTGATGTATCAGGGATTACATTATGCTAAAGCTCATGAAATGCAGATGCCCTCAGGGTTTATCCATATTCCAGCATCCCATGAACTTGCGATTCAGCACGGCAAGATTCCAAGCTGGTCACATGCTGATTTGAAAAGAGGAATTGAGATTTGCATAAAAGTACTATCTGAACGTTAGGTGATTCCTAACGTTTCAGATTGTCGATAACAGGTATCGAGAGGGCTTTCCTCTCGATGTTTTTTGTCTTTTTTGGTGGGGTGATGTTTGAATTACATTAATTACCGTCTTTTCAGGAGAGGAGCGTGCGCCGTACCTCCTCTGAGCAGTCGCTATGAAGTCCTCATGGGGATGTGTGGAAATGGAGAGTCAGTAAGCATCTTGCGGATATGGTGCAGGGGGAATCGGAAATATGGGAATGGCTATTTCAAAAATAAACAGATGCATGGGGCGTAATAGTGAAAAAACACTATGGTAAACTCATATATATTGGTCAAAAGGAAAGAAAAGGAGTTTGTTAACAATGATGGAGTTTTTCACCACAAAGGTGAATCAAAAATTCCACCTACACCTAGGATTAAGGATTTTCATAACAAACGAGGTTTTAAAGCAAAATGGCTTTAATTTCTACGGAGGTGATTTAAATGTCAGTTAACAGTTTTAATCCATATTTTTCAGAAAAAGCTAAAATGGAAGTAAATGTGAATGAACAAGGAGTTTCTTTCGTTGGTAATTCTGAAGGATACCTTGCGTTTGCTAGGTTTTTCAATTATCTTGCTGAAGTTCATATGTCAATAAGAGAGGAAAAACCTCAGCCTGAAACAAATACAGTATATGGATATGGTCCTTATCACATAAGCCATTATGTAACGAAAAAGGCAATTCAGCAAGGTGATTTTATTTTTAGTCCTGGTCCAATAAAAAAATTGGGAACATCTGAAGCTACTCAAGATATCCTTTTTTGGCTTTCAGATAAAATAGGCTCCGATTTCTGGAAAGGAGAAGCAGAAAGTGGAGCTACAGATGAATGGATAACTAATGCTATATTTATGTCTATTGAAGATGATGTCAAGGAAAGTGACTAATTGATATTACAGTTTAAATCAGATTTAGAAAAGTTGATCTGGGTGTCTTTGTAACTTGATAACTCTTACAAGAACTTTGTAAAAATTACAAACGAATCCATTATTTTTGCGGTGCAATATCCATGGGTTTATTTCTCCAAAATGGTTGTTGCTAAATTTTTTATGTTTCACATTTGTGACTTAGCTCCTGAGCAGCAAAGCTTTAATCTGTACGATTGCCATTAAATTTTCTTAATCCAGATGGAATATTTGTTGTTCTTGTTAATCCATACAGAAATAAATTGAAAAAATATACAAGTCTTCTACCAGGACGGCAAAGTGAAAAGAAAAGCAAATGGATAATCGAGGTTCACGAAATAACAAGAAAAATAAAGGAGGATAAACATGGAGGAGAATGTTATCATTGCAGCATTAAAACGATCACTTAATGAAGGAGTAATGGTCTCTGTCTATTCAAGTCATATTGAGCCTGATAAATGCTCCATAGGTTATATTGACTTAATATCATCTGAACATTTTATTATGAAGCATGTTACACCTGACGGGAAGAGCGATGGTTATATTGTAAGGAAAATAGAAGATGTTTTCAGGGTAGATATTAACGGGGAATATGAAAAAAATCTAGAATTACTTTATCGTCTACAGAAACAACAACACCAACAATTTGTTAAAAACAATAAAATCGAAGAAATAAATTTATTTGAAGAGACCCTTATTTTTGCTCAAAAGAATAATTTAGTTGTCACTATTTGTATAGATGAAACTGAAAACCAAGATGATATAGTTGGATTTGTTAAAAATATTAATGTTCAAGGGGTCACAATTTCTAGAATTTCTTTAAATGGATTAGAAGACGGGGAAACGAGTGTTTTCATTGAGCATATTATTAAAATTGATTGTGATACTATTGATGAAAAAAAATATATGTTGCTGTTTGCTCATAAAAAGAATTAATTGGTTAATGTAATTGTTAGAAGAACATGATTAATTTTTTGCATATAAATAGGAGCTGCTTTTTGTAGAAGATTTTATAAAAATTTCCAATCAATCTACTAACATCATTGTTTTATTAAAAGGGTTTGCTAACAAGCAATCCTTTTTTATTTTGCCTAGCTGAAGGCACGTCCTGACTTAACGAAGTGATTGGAGAAAGCAGATTTTTTCGTTTCATCAAGTCGGATCTAAAATGACATGCTCAATAAGATTGTTTTAAGACAACTTTGAGAAAAAAGAATAAAGAAATATTCCAATAAAGATACTAATTGCAAATGACTTTTTTTGTAAATTTTTATATTGAGGAAAGGAACGGGAGTATATGAGAAAAAAAGCGCTCACATGGATATCATTCTGTTTCGTATTGCTGTTTTCTTTATTCGCAAATGGAGATTTAATTCAAGGGCAACAGCCGCAAGGGTTACCCCAACTCGAAGGAGGATCAGAAAATAAGGAACGTGTGCGATATCCCATTTCCAATTATTTATTGCAAGAAAGATATCCAGAAACGGTTGTATTAAGCGGTCCACAAACGTCACGAATGGTGGCTTTGACCTTTGATGATGGCCCTGATCCACGTTTTACTCCACAAATATTAGATATTTTAAGGGAAAACGGAATAAAAGCGACTTTTTTTCTTTTAGGTTCAAGGGCAGAAGCCTATCCTGATCTCGTGAAACGAATTGTGGAAGAGGGTCATATTATTGGCAATCATACATATTGGCATCCGAATCTTGTAGAGGAGGAAGATGTTCGTGTTTTAGAAAGAGAAGTTTCACGAACAGAGAGCGGCTTGGCTAATTTAATCGCTTATCGTACTAAGCTATTTCGCGCCCCGTATGGTTTTTTAAATAATGAGTTAGTAGAGCAGCTTAGAGATATGGATTATACAGTTGTTGCTTGGTCGGTGGATTCATTGGATTGGCATGAATCTCCACCAGACCAAATTGCTTATAATGTTCTTAGCAATCTTCATCCAGGAGCAATTATTCTCATGCATGATGGGGCAGCATGGGATGAGGACCGGACGAATACGGTGAGAGCTCTTCGCCAAATCATTCCAGCGATAAAGGAACAGGGCTTCGAGTTTGCAACTGTGCCAGAACTGTTGAATATTCCCTATCGGAAGTGATGAAGGCGGGCAATCATGAATCACCTAAACCGAAGCACGATAAATAATAAAGCGAAATTTCGGGTGACCGTAGTAATGCTTTTATAAATTTAGCTAGTAGATAGTACATGGGCTCCATGTGCTATTTCTTTGTTTAAGCGATTTTAGCATGAAATGGAACCTCACAACATAAATTACTTTGAATCATTTTTTTCTGAAAGAGAGGTGTTCAAAATAAAAAAGGGAAGCAGGAATCCTTATGAGAATATTCCCCAGCCGATTAGAGAGGATGGAGCGGGTGCAACCGATCTGGGGCCGAGGGATGTGTTGAGGGATATTGAAAACCCTGATATGTTAGTACCTCCAAAAACGGATGCTGGAACGATTCCAAATTTAAAGTTTTCTTTTTCTGATACTCATATGCAGCTATATCATGGTGGATGGTCACAGGAAATTACGGCAAGGGAACTGCCGATATCGACGACACTTGCAGGGGTGAATATGCGTCTCACTCCAGGTGGTGTTCGGGAATTGCATTGGCATAAACAAGCGGAATGGGCGTATATGATTTTAGGTAAAGCGCGCGTTACGGCAGTTGATCAAAAAGGAAGGAATTTTATTGCTGATGTTAGTGAAGGGGATTTGTGGTATTTTCCGGCGGGAATTCCTCATTCGATCCAAGGTTTAGAAGGTGGTTGTGAATTTTTGCTCGTTTTTGATGATGGGAATTTTTCTGAACTGAGCACTTTTACGATTACGGATTGGTTTGCGCATACCCCAAAAGATGTACTTTCGGCTAATTTTGGGGTTTCAGAGCAGGCATTCGCCCATATTCCCACTAAACAAAGATATATGTTTCAGGCCGAGGTACCTGGAGCAATTGAAACAGATGAAGTGTTAAGCCCATATGGAACGGTTCCACAAAGTCTAACCTACCGCTTGCTTCAGCAAGAACCAATGATAACTTCCGGTGGTTCAGTTCGCATCGTAGATTCGACAAACTTTCCTGCATCCGTGAATATTGCAGCGGCCTTGGTTGAGATTAAGCCAGGCGGTATGCGCGAGCTACATTGGCACCCGAACAATGACGAATGGCAGTATTATTTAACGGGAACAGGGCGAATGACTGTCTTTGCTGCAAGTGGAGAAGCGCGCACTTTTAATTATCGGGCTGGGGATGTTGGTTATGTACCATTTGCGATGGGACACTACATTCAGAATACTGGAACTGAGAGTTTATGGTTTTTGGAGATATTCCAAAGCAAACGTTTCGAAGATGTTTCATTGAATCAATGGATGGCCTTAACTCCCAAAAAGCTCGTAGAGGCTCACTTACATGTTGGCCCTGAATTAATGGATTCGCTACGAAAAGAAAAAGCACCGGTTGTTAAATATAATGAACGAACAGATAATAGCTAACGTTTCAAAGAGCTATCCGCACAGATTCCATTTAAAAAGCAAGGGAAGAATAATGAACCATTTTTCTTCCCTTGCTTTCCTTTAGTAATTTCTGTTTTTGCTTGAGCGACTAGTACAGCAGAGCTCTCTTGATTTTTTTCTTAGTAGAAAGAATAGCTTTCCAGTATATTGCTTAGTCTATCATAGTTTGCCTCCACCTTTTGAAATGGTATTTTTTTTCTTTAGCTTTGTTAAACCATCTTTTTGATAAAAACGGTATATAATATCGCTTTTTTAAAAAAAAGGGAGGTTCTCCTCTTTTATTATGGAGCAGGATTTTTTGAGTGGAGCTTTATGATTATGAATCATTATCCTAGCTCTGGCTCATATCCTTTATTTTTTAAGGCTTCCATAATTTCTTCTATATGTTTTTGATCTCTAGTCTCAACTGAGAGGGAAAGCTGAGCATAGCTTGGATAAATCTTGTCTCCGATATGACTTAATGAAATATCGAGAACATTCCCTCTTCGGGCTGTGACGACTCCCAATATTTTCTCAAGATTGCCCGGTTGGTCTTTCAAAATAGTACTGAAACGCATAAATCTACCAGCCTCGACCATGCCTCTTTCGATAATTCTTGAAATAAAACTGACGTCTACATTACCACCGCTAATCAGGCAAACCACTTTTTTGTTTTTTATGGGAACCCTCTGATAGAGTAGAGCGGCAAGGGCAACAGCACCGGAACCTTCAACAAGCAGCTTATTTCTTTCCAATAGCATGAGCATCGTACGGGCAATTTCTAATTCATTTACAGTAAATATTTCATCGACATATTTTTGAGCCAGTTCAAATGGAATCTGGCCCGGTTTTTTGACGGCTATTCCATCGGCCATAGTTGGATCAGCTTCAACGGTAACCGGTCGGCCTTCAACAAATGATATCGCCATGCTTGGACAAGCACCAGCCTCAACACCATAGATTTTGATGTGGGGGTGTTTTTCTTTTACAGCCGTCGCTATTCCAGCGATAAGTCCTCCTCCTCCGATTGGACAAACAATGGCGTCTACATCTGGTAGCTGTTCAATTAGCTCAAGGCCAACAGTACCTTGTCCGATTATAACCGTTTCATCATCGAAGGCGTGGACAAAGGTTGCTTCTGTACGGGCTTTTAAATCTAATGCATAGGCGAGGGCATCATCGAAGGAGTTCCCTTGTAGTTCAACGTTAGCACCGTATTCTTTTGTTGCCTGAACTTTGCTTAATGGAGCCCCGATAGGCATCACAATGGTACAGGGGATATTGAGCATCGCACTTGCATAAGCGACTCCTTGAGCATGGTTCCCTGCAGAGGCAGCCACTACTCCTTTTTGCAGCTCGTCTTTTGATAAAGAGATCATTTTATTATAGGAGCCTCGTACCTTGAAAGAGCCGGTCTTTTGAAGATTTTCTAGCTTTAAATAAATATCATTTTGTGCGTAATTGCTAAAAGTACGTGAATAATCTAATGGTGTTACATGAACAATGCCTTTCATTTTTTCATGCGCTTTGACAATATCTTCATATGAAATCATTTTGCTTCTCCTTTTAATGCATAAGTCAGTTTTACTAGTAAAAAGATTGCGCTCGATTTATGCGAAAATGATGTTTCAAATGCAAAATAATGATGATTTGTTTTTTTATGAACGTTTCGTAACTAAAGATGAAATTGATGCAGTTTTTTTTCTTATTTTTGACTAAGGAGAAAAGCTTATTCGGTTATTTTCAAGGATGTATGAAAACCGGGGTTCCGATAGGTATGATACTCGCAAGCTCTTCAACATCGTGGTTATACATGCGAATGCATCCTCTAGAGACGGCCTTGCCGATAGAACTTGGATCGTTTGTTCCATGAATCCCGTAGTGTTCCTTTGATAAACTCATCCACATCGTTCCAAACGGCCCTCCTGGATTCGGTGCTTTATTAATAATGATATAATTGCCCACTGGTGTGTCATGAAGCATTCTCCCAACAGCTATTGGATATTGCTTTTGTTGTATACCATCGTGAAGTAAGGTTAATCGGCGATTGGTAATTGAAATGTCGATCAGATATGGGACTGTACTGATGTCAGGAAAACCAGGAATGACAATTGTCTGGCCAGGATAGAGCCGATTAGGATCTATGAAGGGGTTCGCTTGAATGATGGAGGATAAAGAGGTGCGATAATCCCTTGCAATTTGATGTAAAGTTTCCCCTGTTTTTATCGTATGGATCATGATGCATAACCTCCCAAGTAAAGATAGTACAGTGTATGGAGAGAAGATTTTCTTGCTCTTTAATGCTGAAAAAAATAAATAAGCTACATTTAGCAAATTCTATAATCATAGCGTGTTAACGTGAGGATAAATTTTACGGAGGAAACGAATGAAACAGCGAAACAGTTTATTAAAGCAAGGAAATAAGTCATCATTGATTGCATCAGTTGTCAACGCGATTATCGCTTTTGTAAAAGGAACGGCGTATTTTTTCACAGGGAATGTGGCGATGTTTGCAGAGACGATGCATTCGTTAGGGGACGCAGCGAACCAATTTTTCGTTTACATTGGCAGTGCATTAAGTAAAAAAATGCCGACGGATCACTATCCGAATGGGTTCGGACGCCTTGTTAATTTAGTCTTACTAGGAGCAGTTCTTGTTGTTGGAATTATGAGCTATGAAACCATTAAAGAAGGGTATAAGCATATTGTGCACCCAACGGAATCAAAAGGGATTGCCATTAATATTATCGTGTTAGCAATTGCGATGCTTATGGAGGCATACGTACTTTTTAAGGCTATGAAAGAGGTGCTTCATGAATCAAATGTGGAGGCAAAAGGGATAGCGATCATTCCGACAAGTTTCCGCCATTTAGGCCGGGCGAAGCCTGCAACAAAGCTTGTATTTATGGAGGATTTCGTTGCTACGCTGGGAGGGTTGATCGCAATTATTGGGATTTTGTTAGCTTATTTTGCCGGTCTTCATGCGGCAGAAGGAGTTGCTTCCATTCTAATCGGAATTATGATGTTCTTTGTCGTCGGAAGAGTCTTTTTAGATAATGCAAAAGGAATTCTCGGTGAAGCAGATGATGACCTTGAAGAGGTCATCGCCAAATATATATTAGAGCAGCCGGAGATTAAAGATATTCAAACTTTATATGCGATAAAGGAAGGGGAGGATTTTCATATTGAAATGAAGCTGGAAATCGATCCGAATCTAACTGTCGCTCAAGCCGGTCAAATAAAAAATAGAATTGAAGCGAAAATTCATGACATGAGAGGAGTAACGGATGTCATTATTGAATTTGATGAGGATGATGGCATTCCTACTTGGATTCCTACTTGATTATAGCTTTTATGAAGTTCTTTTTCGAGGGATGATAAGCTAGCATCTAAATGCACTTAGCGGAATGGGCAAGAGGAATATCTTAAAACAGCCGGGTTATTTTTATCGCTATAACGATGAATAGTGTATAATAATAGGTATTATCTGTTCATAAAGGAAGGTAATTTATGTCATTGGTGGAACATGAAAATATAACGAGAATAATGTTAGATGAAAAAGAGTACATCTTAATTGGTACGGCTCATGTATCTAAACAAAGTGCAGAGCAAGTAAAAGAAGTAATTGAAGCAGAAAAACCTGATGCTGTCTGTGTGGAACTTGATGAACAAAGATACCAATCGATTATGGCAGGAAATAGTTGGAAGGACATGGATATATTTAGTGTCATTAAGCAAAAAAAAGCTTCTCTACTGCTTATTAATCTTGCTATTTCTTCTTTTCAAAAAAGAATGGCTAATCAATTAGGAATTCAGCCTGGACAAGAAATGATTCAAGGAATTGAATCGGCTAAAGAGATGGGTGCAAAGCTCGTGCTTGCAGATCGAAATATTCAAATAACCTTTTCGCGCATTTGGCATCAGGTAGGACTTTGGGGAAAAGCACAATTACTCTCTCAAGTAGTAGCGAGTATTTTCAGTAAAGATACAATTTCGGAAGAAGAGCTTGAGAAGATGAAAAGCAAAGATATGATTAATACGGTCTTGAATGAATTTACTGAGTCTTTTCCTCGTTTGAAAGTCCCGTTAATTGATGAACGTGATCAGTATCTTGCGCAAAAGATTAAGGATGCACCGGGGAAAAAAATCGTTGCTGTTTTAGGAGCAGCGCATGTTCCTGGTATAAAGGAAGAAATTAAAAAGGAACATGACTTACAACAATTATCAAAGCTTCCACCAAAATCGCAGGCTCCGAAAATCATCGGCTGGTCGATACCGATTATTATATTAGCGATTATTGCTTATACGTTTTTAGCCAACCCTGATGCTGGCTTACAGCAAACGCTAAGCTGGGTCCTTTGGAATGGCTCTTTATCAGCGCTAGGAACAGCTCTTGCATTGGGGCATCCACTTGCTATTTTAACTGCCTTGGTTGCAGCTCCGATAACATCATTAAATCCGCTTCTTGCCGCCGGTTGGTTCGCTGGGTTTGTACAAGCCTTTTTTAATCGGCCAAGCGTCAGCGACTTTGAAACCCTGACAGAGGATGTTTTTACTGTTAAAGGCTTTTGGTCTAATAAAGTTACTCGTGTTTTGCTTGTTATCGTCTTCGCTAATCTCGGAAGTTCATTGGGCACCTTTATTGGTGGAGCTGATGTGATCCGCTTGTTTTTTCAAAACTTTTAAAATGCTGCCAACAACTGAAAGAGCATCCAATAGGCTGCTCTTTTTTGGTGTCTAAATATTCATAACAAGAACGCAAACTACGGGCAATAACGCTCAAAATTATCAGAAGAATTTTGTCATTGCCATACACAATTTCCGCACTAATTTTGAAAACAGAGCAAGTATCCTTCTTTGTTATAAAAACTTTCCCGTCTTTTCTTCCTGTCAGCAGGAAAAAAATGGTTTGTCTCTTCAGCATATGTTGTTACAACCATGCATACAATGGTAAACGGCAATACCTTCCTTACAGGAGTGGAGAGAGAATAAAGAAATTGGGGAGGAAATATGGGGAAATTTCGTTGGAAAGGTCTGTTTACCGTTGTTTTGATGTTGATAGTACTTGGGGGTTGTTCAAAAGAGACAGAGACAGTAGTTAAAAAAATGAAAACACATAGGGTCGCCGCTGCAGAAGAGTTAAATAATAGGCTTATAGAAAAAGAAATGCAGTTTGTTATTGATATTATTGATCCGTCGACAAAGGAGATTATTTGTACCATTGACCCGAAAGAGATGGATGGAAATGATGAAAGTTTTAAAGCGGAGCTTAAGAGCTGGGCGAGGGAATTAGCAAGGGGGACAGAAAGCTCTGAAGGCTATGATCAACGGATGGTGTTAGACAAATTAGATGAGAATGGACAAATTAAAAAAGGAAAGCCAATGATCATCCTTGAAGAAGAGGAATTAGTTAATAGAGTGATCGAAGCGATGGATAGGGGCGGTCCGGTGGAATTGCCATTAAAAGTGACAGAAAGTCAGTACTCCCTAGAGGAAGTATCGCAGTTAGATGAAGTAGTTATCGCTTCCTATACGACTTACTTTGATAGTGGAGTTATAGGGAGGGCGAAAAATATTGAGTTATCTGCGGCTGCAATTAATAACGTAATTTTTGGAGTTGGTGATATTTTTTCTTACAATGAGATTGTCGGGCCGAGGGATGAAGCAAGCGGCTATCAAAAAGCGATGGAAATCGTCAACAAAGAGCTTGTTGAAGGGATTGGTGGAGGTGTTTGTCAAACATCCTCAACCCTATTTAATGCCGTTGATCAAATTGGAGTAGAATATATTGAATGGCATCATCATTCCATTAGCATCGGTTATGTACCTGTTGGGAGAGATGCAACTGTATCCTATGGAGGGCTTGATTTTCGCTTTCAGAACCCCCATGATGTTCCGTTTTTGATAAAAGCATTTGTCGATGGGGGCTCCCTTACTGTTGAAGTAAGAACTTCAGAGAAAAATGCCAAGAAATTAAAAGGGGAGTAGCGGTGTCATCTGCAGCTAACATTTCTCAACTTTTATTTTTTTTGATGACTCTATGAAAAGGGTCTTTTTTTTTGAAAATCTTTCAAAGATTAATGCTTTCCATATAAATGAAAGCGATTAAAGTTGTATAATGGAGAGTGATAGATAGACAAAAGAATGCTTAGGGAGGACGAGGAAGATGCGAAATGATGAGATGCTATTAATCCCGGGGCCAACACCTGTGGTCGACTCTATTTATGAGGCTTTAGCTAGTGAAACGAGAAGCCATACTGATCCACGATTTACAGCAATCTATAAAAGTGCGATCGAAAAAACAAAAACCATGCTAAAAACAGATGGTGAAGTTTTTGTTATTTCTGGTTCAGGTACGATTGCGATGGAAATGGCTTTAGTTAATACAGTTGCTGCCGGAGAGAAGCTGTTGGTAATTAGTCATGGCTACTTTGGCGATCGATTCATTAAGCTCGGAGAGGCTTTTGGAATTGAAGTTGATGTCCTTCAGGCAGAATGGGGAAAACAAGTAGACCCGTTAGAAGTTGAGAGGAAGTTGGCGCAAACGCAGTTTAAGGCCGTTACGATTACACATGCAGACACTTCTACTGGTGTTGCGGCAAATCTTGAGCTTTTGGTGCCGCTGATTAAAAAATATGGGGCACTTGTTATTCTTGATGGTGTATGCGCAACGGCAGCAATGGAAGAGGATATGAGCAAAGGTTACGGTAATGAAGAGGCAAAAATCGATGTGATCTTAACAGGATCACAAAAGGCAATCGGTGTTCCACCAGGTCTTGCAATTGTAGCGTTTAACCAGACGGCACTTGCTGCTCGTGAAAAAATCGAACGCGTTTCAGCCTATTATTGTGATATTTACAATTGGATACCTATTATGAACGATCCGTCTAAATATTTTGCTACTCCTCCTGTAAATCTTGTTTATGCATATGATGAAGGGATGAGATTGGTTTTGGAAGAAGGAATGGAACAGCGTTACAAACGCCATGCTGTATATGGTACTGCTGTAAGAGCAGGACTTTCAGTGTATGGAATGAAAGCGCTGGCAGATGAGGGAGTTGCAGCAGCTACTTTAAGCTGTATGCTATATCCAGAAGGAATTGACGATGTAAGTTTCCGCACTGCTCTTGCGGAAAAAGGCTTGATTGTTGCAGGTGCATTGGCACATTTGGCCGGTAAAGCGTTTCGAATTGGACATATGGGGAATACAACCGTTGAAATGCTAGAAAAAGCAATTGTATTAATTGGTGAAACATTAAATGAGCAAGGCTTGTCTGTCAAGATTGATAAGGCGACCGAGGTCTTTAGAGAGCATACCTTAGCCGTTTTAAATAACTAAACAAACCATTGCTGTCATCTCTTATATGTGTTTGTTATTGAGGAATAAAAGCATATAATATGATAGAGATGTAAGAAATGGAGAGTTAAAAATGTATTTAACAGTGAAAGAGACGGCCGAGTATTTGTCAATGCCAGAGTCAGCTGTTACGGAGCTTATTTTGGCAAAGAAAATCCGTGCTGTCCATGATGGTGAACAGTATTTAGTGAATCGAGATCAGTTTCAAACTCATTTAAAACAAGTAGAAAAATATAAGGAAATAGTGGAAGAAATCCTTAATGAACCAATTCTAGAGGATTTGGATGTAAAGGATGAAGACTAGAGTGAAAGGCGCCATTTTGGAATTGGCGCCTTTATTTTGTTGTGCTGTATCTTTTAGTGAGAGTATTGATACGAGAGAAAGAGTCAATAATTGTTTCGAAGATCCGTATTTTTTTGCTTGGAATGCAGACGAAACTGTGACATATCACTGTATGGCTTGGTTTGACATCCATTTTTGTATAAATATAAAGTTGATATACTATTTATTCGAAATTTGCTTGAAAAATGAAGGGTGATCATTTATGATGTTTAAGGAATTAATCTAATAGTATTTTAAGAAAGTAATTTTATAGAGTTGCCTAGAAATAGGGTTATTTTTCACATCTTGGAATAATTTTAATTCGTCCACGATAAAATACAATAGACAAGAGGTGTGTACAATGAGTAATGAGCCAAATTCTAAAGCTTTGTCTTATTCAACGATAGATTTTCTCAAATTTTTAATCCCTTCTTTAATTGGAATTTCTTTATTCATGATTCCTGTGAAAACAGGAGAAGGGATTACTATTCCAGTAGCAATGATTGCCAATCATTTAACGGAATTTTTATCAGCATCAATTCCGATGCTAGCAGTTATTTTAATTTCGCTTTCTGTTCTTGGCTCCTTCATTGCTGTGTTATTGAAACCGCGTTATATGGAGAACAGCCCATTTCTGCATCGTTTATTTGCGGTTAATAAATTTTGGCTATTTGCCCGACTAATCGGTATGATGATTGCGATTATGACGTTATTTCAAGTAGGACCAGAGTGGATTTACTCTGAAGATACGGGAGGGCTTCTCCTTTATGACTTAGTTCCGATTCTGTTTTCGGTCTTCCTTTTAGCGGGCTTTTTATTGCCATTGCTATTGAATTTCGGTTTGCTCGAGTTTTTTGGAGCGTTATTGATGAAAGTGATGAGACCTGTCTTTACTTTGCCAGGCCGCTCATCTTTAGACTGTCTTGCATCATGGGTCGGCGATGGTACGGTTGGTGTGATCTTAACGACAAAACAATATGAAGAGGGTTATTATACAAAAAGAGAAGCTGCTGTTGTGGCAACTACTTTTTCCGTTGTATCGATCACTTTTTCCATTGCGATACTTTCGTATATGAAATTGGAACATTATTTTGTTCCTTACTATATTACGATCGTATTAGCAGGTTTTGTTGCTGCATTAATTATGCCGCGCATTCCACCGCTATCAAAAAAGGCGGATACTGGCTATGAAAATGTAAAATTAAAAAAGGAAAGTCCTATTCCACAAGGGGTATCTCCGCTAAAATGGGGAGTATCAGAGGCTGTATCAAAGGCAAGGAAAAATAATGGTGTAGTTGGAACGGTAAAAGAAGGGTTCCAAAATGTGCTTGATATGTGGCTAGGTGTTTTACCAATCGTGATGACGATTGGTACAGTTGCCCTTGTAATTGCAGAGTTTACTCCATTTTTCACAATTCTCGGAAAGCCGTTTGAGCCGATTCTCGCTTTAATGCAGGTTCCTGAAGCTGGAGTTGCGGCACAAACGATGGTTATTGGGTTTGCTGACATGTTCCTTCCGGCTGTAATCGGAAGCGGGATTGAAAGTGAACTGACACGATTCGTTATTGCTGGAGTTTCAGTTACCCAATTAATCTACATGTCTGAACTAGGTGGTTTATTGCTTGGTTCCAAGCTTCCGCTGAACTTAAAAGATTTGATTCTTATCTTTTTGCTCCGAACAATCATTACGTTGCCAATCATTGTGGTCGCCGCACATATTATCTTTTAATCTGAAAAGGTCAGTCCGTTTTTGAGGGGACTGACCTTTTTCCTTATAATCCAGTCGTTTCGGATTCGAAGTTTTCCTTCATTTCAACACCGTGTTCCTTCGTTAATTTTTCAATATTATAATTGAAGTCGCGAAGAAGCTTTCGCGCCTCATCGAGCATTGCATTAGCTTCCTCGATAATAGCACGGTCTTGGTATTCTAGAGCAGTGACGATACGTGTAAAGGCATTATATTGAGTGTTGACACCTTCAATATAGCCTTCATGCACCTCCCGCAGCTCTTCTGATTCAAGACGAATTGCTTCCAGCTTATTCATAAATTCCTGGTAGGTCGGGATAACATCCATTAAAAGTACATCGTACAATAATTGATCAGATGTATAATTGACACCAGTGACACTGTCATAAGCTGAAATTGCTTCTGTTTCCAAACCAATAATATTGGCGAGATCGTCATTTAAGTAGGTTTCCAATTCCTCCTTGATCGGATCCTCTGAAGAACAGGCACTCATCACCAAAAAACAAAGAAAAATAGGGAGCAACAGTAATTTTTTCAATGGTCCACCTCCATAACAATAATGTATGAAGGGGAAAAGCTTGGAGGTTCATAATAATTTAATAAAAGTTGATAAAAAATGGGAAAAGCGTAGGTGCGAAAATTTGTACAAAAAGGCAATAGATTGTTGTATAGTGTGTATGTGAATATAAACAGCATAACAATTAAAGAGTTTGAACATGGTGAAATATGGAAACAAACATTATGGTTAGCCAAGTTTTCATCTCAAAAAGTAGATGACGTTCCTTCTTCAAAGCTTATGATGAATGTCATTAAACGTGATCAAGGCAAGGTTTACATAGAAGGTGAGAATGTTTCTAATTGAGATGAAAAGTTGGGAGAACGCAAGAAAGAATGCTCAAGTGATTGTTTCGAAAAGGGCGGGTAGAACCGAAGACTATTTCAATCTAAAGCTAAATCAAGTGGTTGCAAGTAGAGTTGCTGCAATTAGAGGATATTCTTTTGATTTTGATAAATGAGTCTGCCCCATAACTATATGTTGTGAAGAAGTGATCATGCTAAAGGCTCTTGGAACTGTCTGCAAATCATAAAACAGAATACACGACCATCCCATTGATCAGCAGATAACAGCAGACTTATGTAGTAGAATATTAAAGAATTATGTGATCATATCGTTTCATAGAAATGATTTAAAAATATGTTGCTCATATTGTTTTGAATGAAAATAGATAACTCTCAAGTCAGAATGATCATTACTATGATACCTATTGAAATCCGCTCTTTCTATGAAATCTCTACGATTTCTTTCAGTAGGTTTTCTTAATGTATATAGAGGAATGGGACATTTTATATGAAGGAGTAACAAAAAGTTATGAATATAAAACAAATCGTTCTACACAAACTTCAGATGCAGTTAAGGGCTCCGTTTGCAACGAGTTTCGGTACAATGGCAGATAAAGAATTTTTTATGGTCGAGATGGTTGATGAAGATGGTGTTCGTGGTTTTGGTGAATCGGTTGCTTTCGCAAGCCCGTGGTACACAGAGGAAACCGTGACAACCGTTGAGCACATGATGAGAGATTTCTTAATTCCCCTCCTTTTTCATGCGCCCATTAACCATCCTGACGATGTTTCGAATCGATTTTCTCCAATAAAACGAAATAATATGGCAAAGGCCGCATTAGAAGGGGCCGTATGGGATCTGTTTGCAAAGCGAAAAAACCTCCCTCTCGCTACCTGTCTTGGCGGTGGGAAAACAGCTATTGATGTTGGAATCAGTGTGGGTATCCAACCAACAATAGAAGAGCTGCTGAAAAAGATCGAACAATATGTAATGGAAGGCTATAAGCGAGTGAAATTAAAGGTTAAGCCTGGATACGATCTGGAGGTGTTAAAAGAAGTAAGGAGAGCATTTCCTAATCTTCCGCTCATGGCCGATGCCAATTCAGCTTATACATTAAATGATATTATGCATTTACAAAGGTTTGACGATTTTAACTTATTAATGATTGAACAGCCGCTTGGACAAGCTGACATAATGGAACATGCAAAACTGCAAAAGGAGCTGCAAACACCTATTTGTTTAGATGAAAGCATTTATTCTCTTGATGATGCAATGCAGGCAATTGAACTAGGTGCTTGTCAGATTCTTAACATCAAAGTGGGGCGTGTCGGCGGACTAACGGAAGCTAAGAAAATCAATGATTACTGTAAAGTCCATAACATCCCTGTTTGGTGTGGGGGGATGCTGGAGGCTGGAGTTGGAAGAGCGCATAATATCGCCATTACAGCATTGGATCAGTTTATTTTACCTGGAGATACTTCTCCGTCAAATCGTTATTGGGAAAAGGACATTGTCATCCCTGAAGTGAAAATGGAACAGGGAGTGATTCAAGTTCCAACTACCCCCGGTATTGGCTATGAAATTGACTGGGCAACAGTTGAGAAATATCGGGTGGAAAAGCACATATTTGAGAACAAGTAGAATAAGATATGTAATTAATGAGAGCCAATATCTCAGTTCCTTATGAAAGAGTATGTCTCAAGCCTTGAGAGCCCTGAAATGCCCCTTTAAAATGATTTATTAGTGAAAAAAACTCTTTTGCACCGATGCTTGCAAAGGAATATATTTAAAGATAATCACTTTCCACTTCTCCATTAAAGCTTGGATTACTTCAACTTGGGCAAGTCAATGCTAAACGTTTATGTTGAAACTTTTTAAGACAGAAATGCGTATAAAAATAATAGTTTTGATTCTTTTTAAAAGGAGTTTTCATTATGGCAAAACGGTTTTCTATGGCGTTAATGATAATGGTATTAGCTATTATAGCTTTATTATTAGCTGCTAAAAATCCAACAGGTCCTAATACGGTTTCATTCGATGATCCACTAAACCTATGGTTCTCTCTTGGAACACTTATTGTGCTATTATTACCCCCGCTAATATTATCGTTTTTTAATCATCCTGTCCTAAATATTATTTTTGCAATTTACCAAGGCTTCGTAGTATTAACTTTTTTAGGTCTTATTTTAGTAGGTTTTTTGATACCTAGTATTTGGATTATTTTAATTGGTGCTCTAGGTATCGTAATTGGGATTAGTAGTATTGTCATGAGTTTTCTTGGGGGAATTAGGAAAGCTTACTAGAAGGTTATTTTTTTGAAGGGTCCTTATGTTATAAATAGGGATCTTTTATATTGACTAATTGGATAATGCTGTTGAACTTTAGTGCCCTTCTGTAAAATATTACACAGTAAAGCTATAATTTAATAAATAAATCACCCGAAGAGATAGGTAACTTTTTTTTGAATAGGTTAATCAAGTTGTTATGGAAGTTGTAGTAAAAGTAATAAAATAAAGCCCCTCAATCTTCTAAGGGATTGAGGGACTCGATAATTATCTCTTAACAGCGTGGACATAGTGTATGGTTTCGAATGAAGTTAAATAATCCGTTCTGTTATGAAAGAATAGCTCGTTTATTTTAGTTGGAGATAAATGTTCGTATATCAACAAACCAGATTTCTCAAGTAGGTTCTCAATTTCATCATATTTGAAACACGATTTCATTGGTTCCCCACTTGCTGCAGCCATTTTTACCATATTTTCAACTCTATTGGATATACCTTTTACTTTAAAGAGTTGTTCATCTGCATAATCAAACACAATAGAGCTACCAGAAGGAGCATTTTTAAATAAATGATTGATTAATGCTGTATTTTCCTCTTTCGTTAAATAATATGAAACACCTAAAAGGCTAAAGAAAGTTTTTTTATTTTGAAATCCTTTCTTGACTAAATCCTGATAAGTAAACTTAGTAGTAAAGTCCATTGATACAAAACTAAGATTGCTCGGGATGTTAAGTTTAGCTTCTTCTAACCTCGTCACTTTAAATTTTTGTGTGGCTGGATGATCAATTTCAAATATTTGCAGCTCGTTTTTTAACTCTGGATATCTGAAGCTGAAAGTATCGAATCCAGCTCCAAGGATGACATATTGTTGGACACCTAATTTGATTTCATTAAGTAATACTTGTTCACAATAAGCGGAGCGCGCTAAAGGTGTTGGGGAAAGCTGAACCTGTGTAATCCACTTTAAAATTTCTTCAGGATTATTATTGAATTTTTGACCGATATCGTTGTTGAAAAACTGTATACCATTTATCATATTGTTGCCGATTGCAGAAAACTCTTCATCAGAAATGAACTGGCATGCAATAAAATCATCTAAAATTTTAGGTGAATCATATTTGCTGTGATACGCACGACCAAATGCAGATACTAAGGAAGTTAAACTGGATTCATTGTTTTTCATACCATTTTTCTCTCCCATATATAAAATAAGGTTCCCCTGGCCAGGAGAACCTTATTGTATACTACATTAATTTAAATGTAAATTATAGCATAAACGGATTTTTTTGTCAAATATTTTAACCTTGGTTCCTATTAAGAAGCCTAGGGATTATAACAGGAAAGATATTTCAAAAACAAAGCAAGAGGTATACGGGGTGTCGTGAGATGATGTTTTTATAAATTAAAAAGAGTTTAGGGGGAGACTTAAATGAAAATGTATGCAACAGAAGATATACCGAGTAGTAAGATCGTAGATTTTTTTAGGTCCCATTGGGGTAGTCAAGAAATGGTTATTTCTAGTGGAGTGTATGATTGTAGTAAATTAGATGGGTTTACTATTGTAAATGATGAAGACAAAATCATCGGCTTGATAACATATATCATTAAAGATAAAGAATGCGAAATTATTTCATTAGATAGTATTGAAGAAGGAAAAGGAGTAGGTACATCCTTAGTCCAAATAGTAGAAAATCTCGCTGTCAAAAAAATTGTCAACTTATAAAAGTGCTCACAACAAACGATAATTTATTAGCATTAAAGTTTTATCAAAAACGTGGTTTTACTCTCTCCAAAGTGCTAAATAATGCTGTTGAGAAGGCTAGAAAGATTAAAGCTGAGATTCCGTTACTTGGCAATGATGGTATTCCAATCAGAGATGAGATTGAGCTATTAAAGTTTTTAAATTAACTCTGTTTTCGTGATGGTTGTAGCTAAAGCTCTTACGATATTCGAATACAGAACATGAAAATTTATCATTATCAGTTTTAGGTACTCAGAGTATAGATAAACTCGAAGAATTTCGAATTTATCTATACTCTTTATTCTTTTGAGGAATAGTGGGCTATACATATTCTTTTTACGGTTGTTTTATACATTATTATACAATAATGCGCTATAAAAATAATATTTTATAAAAATATATTGCATAAATAATCATATGTTAGTATAATTACAAACATATTAACTAGAAAGAACTTACGAAAGTGTAAGATAAAAGGAGATTAGAAAGATGAAAAAACTATCAAAGCTAAGCTTTTTAATAATTTTAGCGATCGCAATTGTCCTCTCTGGATGTGGAACAAGTGAGACAACAAGTGGAGGAGATGAAAACAAGCCCCTCAAGCTTGTTACAAACGCTGCGTATGCACCAATGGAATACATGGAAGGTGATAAAATCGTTGGCTTTGATATAGATTTTATTGAAGCTGTTGCTGAAGAAGCCGGCTATGAGTTAGATATTAATCATGTCGGATGGGATTCCATGCTTCTCGAAGCGAAAGAAAAGGTTGCAGATTTAGCGGTTGCTGCCATCACGATTAATGATGACAGAATAGAAACATATGATTTCTCTGTTCCTTATTATTTATCTACTAATATGATTTTAGTAAAAGAAGGAAGCGATATTAAAAGCGCTGACGATTTAATAGGTAAAACCGTTGCGGTTCAGAATGGCACAACAGGACAGGAGTCGGCAGAAGCTCTGCTTGGCGTAAACAGCGACAGCATTAAGAAATTTGAAGACAATAATTTAGCGATCCAAGAGTTGTTGAATGATGGAGCAGATGCTGTAATCGCTGATAATACTGTAGTTGAAACGTATGTAAAAAATAATCCTGAACAAAAGCTTGAAGTTGTAAGTGATGAACAAAACTTTGCTCCAGAGTTCTATGGAATCCTTTTTCCGAAAGGCAGTGAATTAAAAGAGGATTTTGATAAAGCTGTTAATACTATATTAGACAATGGAAAGTATGCAGAAATTTACAAGGAATGGTTCGGAACTGAGCCCGATATAGAAGGGCTAAAAGCGGCGCAATAAAAGCTCATATTCCTTCCGCTCGTGAAAAACATACTCAAAATGTTCACAGGAAAATAGCACAAAATGGTATAAAATTGAGTATGTGTGTTATTTCACATAAAACTACAAAAGCGGAAGGAATGTGGATCCTATGGCTTCTTATAAACCGGAAGAAATCATTGAAATTACGATTAATCACGGTGTGAAAAAGGCAAATTATCCTTTTTTGAAATCGCTGATATTAGGGTTTCAGGCAGGAGCTTTTATTGCTCTTGGTTATTTGCTTTACATACGTGTCACAGCACCTCTTAGCGGCGAATTAGAAGGATTATCGACCATTATAGGAGCGTCGCTATTCCCAATCGGCCTAATTTTAACATTAATGGCTGGTGGCGAATTATTAACAGGCAATATGATGGCTGTCCCGTTGGCCAGATATGCTAAGAAGATAAAAACAGTGGCTTTACTAAGAAATTTAGCTGTTATTACGTTAAGCAACTTTTTCGGGGCTCTATTTGTTGCTTACTTTTTTGGTCATATCGTTGGTCTTACTGAGTCGGGTGTTTATTTAGAAAAAATGATTGATATTGCCGAACATAAACTGGATGGTTCATTTGTTCAGGCATTTGTCTCAGGAATTGGCTGTAACTGGCTTGTGGCATTAGCCGTCTGGCTTTGCTACGGTTCAAATACGTCATCAGGGAAAATTTTAGGAATTTGGTTTCCGACGATGACTTTTGTCGCTATTGGTTTTCAACACGTTGTTGCCAATATGTTTGTCATCCCTGCTGCCATTTTTGCTGGTTATTTAAATTGGTTTGATTATATTTCTAATTTTATCCCAGTATTTTTAGGGAATTTAGTAGGAGGTTCCATTTTTGTGGCTATGCTGTATTGGTTTTCTCTTCATCATCATCACAACAATAACGAAAGAGAAAACCAATCATTAAAGGCAAGTTAATGATTGAGGGGAAAATGATATATATCCTTCTCACTGTTTACAGCTATTTCTATCTTAGAATAGGATTTTTCCA
The DNA here is from genome assembly GCF_008764295.1 of Bacillus methanolicus. GTDB lineage: Bacteria > Bacillota > Bacilli > Bacillales > Cytobacillaceae > Robertmurraya > Robertmurraya methanolica_A. The sequence goes on from NZ_VTQX01000026.1 coordinate 37,815, forward strand.
ATAGTTTTTAAGTTGCGAACATGATCTTAACTCAGTATAATAATGTTATATCTGAATTTAAAGAAAATTCAAAACTTAAAATGATTGTTGAGGGGGAAATTTTGTGAAGATTGGTAAGAAGGTGCGGTTCATTATACTAATGGGGCTTGTCCTGATCGTGTCCGCTTGTGGAGCGAGTGAAACTAGCTCGAATGATTCAGAAAACAATAGCGGGGATGAAAAGAAAACACTAAGGCTCGTAACAGATGCCGCATATGCACCTATGGAGTATATGGATGGGGATCAAATTCTCGGTTTTGACATTGATCTAGCGAAGGCTGTCGCTGAGGAAGCAGGCTACGAATTAAAGGTGGAACATGTTGGCTGGGATCCGTTATTTGTTGAAATTGACAATGAAAATGCTGATTTGGCTATTTCATCGATTACGATTACAGATGATCGAAAAATGTCATATGATTTTTCCGTCCCTTATTACGCATCTTCAAATGAAATTTTAATTCCTGAAGGCAGTGATATTCAAAGTGGTGCGGATTTAGCTGACAAAGTTGTAGCTGTTCAAAAGGACACGACTGGGCATGAAATCGCAGAATCTATTTTAGGAAGCAATCACAAAAATATAAAGCCTTTCGAAACGACTCCACTTGCGATTCAGGAACTATTGAGCAATGGTGCAGATGCGGTTATTGCAGATAAGCCGGTCGTAGACGAATATGTTAAAAACAACTCACAGCAAAACTTAGTTGTAATTACGGATGATAGTTTTGAAGAAGAATTTTATGGTCTACTATTTCCAAAAGATAGCAAACTGGTCGCAGAATTTAATGAAGCGATAAACAAGCTTTTCGATAATGGCAAATATGCGGAAATTTATAAGGAATGGTTTGGTGAAGAACCGGATATAGAAGTGTTAAAGGCACAGCAATAATAGAGGAAGTTTACGACTCAAAATTGCGTAACCACACGTTTGTGTTACGCAATTTTTTTTCAAAGAGGTGAGATAACATGGATTTTCGCTTTGATTTAATTATGGACTATTTACCTTTCTTTTTAAGGGGAACATTATATACGATTGGTATTTCATTATTAGGAATTTTATTTGGTACGATATTAGGATTGCTTATTGGGCTTGGGAAAATGATGAAAAACAAAATACTTGCTTTCCCCTTTCTGTTATATATCTCGTTTTTCCGCGGTACGCCATTTATCGTGCAAATTTTCATTATTCACTTTGGTGTAGTCCCGGCGATTATTGGCACGACCAATGGGATTGCTGCAGGAATTATCGGTTTATCACTAAACGCTGCCGCATACATTGCTGAAATCTTCCGAGCAGGAATTCAATCAATTGATCGTGGTCAAATGGAAGCAGCCCGCTCATTAGGGATGAATCATGTTCAAGCGATGAGATATATTATTCTACCGCAAGCGTTTAAAAGGATGATCCCACCGCTTGGCAATGAGTTTATTGTCCTATTAAAAGAATCTGCTATTACTGCCCTAGTTGCTGTCCCGGAGATTATGTATTGGGGAAGAGCGTTCCAAGGCCAATATTATAGAGTGTGGGAACCATACTTAACAGCTGCATTAATTTACTTTATTTTAACTTTAACATTAAGCTACTTATTAAGTCGTTTAGAAAAGAGGTTAGCAACAGAATGATCAAAGTGGAAAAGCTAAAGAAATCGTTTGGTGCTAATGAGGTTCTGAAGGATATCAATGCTTCGATCAAGCAACAGGAGGTTGTTGTGGTTATTGGTCCTTCAGGTTCGGGAAAATCAACCTTTCTTCGTTGTCTTAATTTATTGGAATCCATTACAGGAGGGCATGTTTTTATTGAAGGAATTGACATAACAGCAAAGACAACGGATATTAATAAAATCAGAGCGGAAGTCGGGATGGTATTTCAGCAATTTAATTTATTTCCTCATAAAACGGTGTTAGATAACATTATGCTCTCACCTATCAAAGTAAAGAAAATTGATCATGGAAAAGCGAAGGAGAAGGCGCTAGAGTTACTGAGAAAAGTAGGATTAGAGGAAAAGGCTGATGCCTTTCCTGATTCGTTATCGGGCGGACAAAAACAGCGGGTAGCTATTGCGCGGGCATTAGCGATGGAACCGAAAATCATGCTTTTTGACGAGCCTACTTCAGCGCTTGATCCGGAAATGGTGGGGGAAGTACTAGAGGTGATGAAGCAGCTTGCGAAGGAAGGGATGACCATGGTTGTCGTTACGCATGAGATGGGCTTCGCCCGTGAGGTAGGCGATCGGGTCTTATTTATGGACGGTGGCTATATTGTTGAAGAAAATGTTCCACACGAGTTGTTTGACAATCCACAGCATGAACGTACGAAGGCATTCTTGAGTAAGGTTTTATAGATATGATATAGTAGAAACCGAGCATTTTTAAAGCTCGGTTTTTTAATTTTCGGTATCCGGTGTAACGTTCGACCATCAATTACGTCTAAAAGGATGAGGTGAAAAAAATGAAAAAACTATTATGGACATTATTAACAGCTGTTGCCTTACTAGTAATCACTGCTTGTGGTACAGGGAATGATGAAAATCAAGGAGCAGAGGAAAATCCTGATAATGAAACAAATGAAGTTGTTGAAGAAAACAACGAAACCAGTCATGCTGGTGATGATGAAGAAGCAGAAACAGATGAGCAAGTAACAGAAGATGATAGAGCTGTAATAAAAGAAGAGGCAACATACACTGGAATGCAAGATCCGCACTCTATTGAAGTGAAAACTGAGTCTGAAGTACTGGCATTGCAAATTTTAGATCCAGGTGTTGCAAATGTTGACTTCGAAGCAATTGAACCGGATACGCCAGTTACTATTGAGTACTATCAAAATGAAGAAGGACAAAACATCCTCACAAATATTGAATTTTAGTAAGAGTAAAGTGAGCTATTGAATTTTTTTCACTTAATTGTGTTAACGAAAATGCTAGAGAATGTCATTTTTGCTCGTGTTATTCTGACTTGAAACGAAGGTTTTACATGAAATGACGCAAAAATCAACAACATCCTATAATAAGAGCCCGCAGAAAAGCGGGCTCTTAAAATTTTATGCAGAATGTTTCACGAGTTTTGGGTTCTTTTGCATGGAAGCGAAGAGAAGAAACCCGCTTAAGAGTAGTAGTCCACTTGTTATGAGGAAAACGGATGAAATGCCGAAATACCCAGCGATAAATCCGCCCATAACAGGCCCAATAACATTTCCTAAAAAACGAAGGCTAGTGTTATACCCCAATACTTCCCCTTGCATGGCAATCGGTGCTTCCTGACGAATATAAGCTACCCGCACGGGAATGATCCCACCTATAGCGACTCCGAGTGCAAAACGGATGACGACAAGCTGCCAAATATTTGTAACAAACGCACCTGGTAGATAGACAAGTCCTGCTATAAATAATAGTACGATTAAAATTTTGATATATCCGTAGCGGTCTGCCATTTTTCCCCATTGACGAGCCATCATTAAATTTCCCAAACCAGCAGCAGAAAAGGCAATTCCAGAGAATAAAGCTAAATTAGCCGGACCATGAAGTTCACTTACATATAAAGAAAGAATCGGCTGAATGCTAAAATGTGCTATTTGAATCAAGGTTGAGATTAATAAGACATTTAATAACAGTGGATTCCGACTAATATGTTTAAAGACTTCTTTAGTCGTATAGGAGGTTTTTGTCCCTTGTACATCCTTCATTCTATACTCCTTTGTCGTCATGACAAGAGCGGCAGAGATGAAGATGGCGATTGAGGTCCATTTAAATGTGGCAGAATAACCGAAGGTATCCGCAAGTATACCGCCTAAAAGAGGACCTATTAACTGTCCTGTGATCGTTCCTGTTTGGAGAGTTCCTAACACTCTTCCAGCCATTTCTTTAGGCGTCTGTGTCGAGATAAAGGCTTGAGACATCGAGATGAAACCAGCAAATACCCCCATGAACATTCTTAATAAAAAAAGCTGCCAAACGGTATTCACGAAGCCCATCAGCAATATTGAACAGGCCATTCCAAATGCAGAAAAGATCAGGAGCTTTCTTCGTCCATACTTATCCCCAATCTTTCCCCAAAGAGGTGAGAAAATAAACGCGGTAACAAAGGTAACGCCGAAAGTGATTCCTGACCAATGTTGAACATATTGGTCGGAAAAATTGCCGAACGAATCAATATAAAGGGAGATAAACGGGAGAACCATCGTCATACTTCCCGCAATAAAAAAGTTTGCAAACCACATAATTTTAAGATTACGTTTTGCGATTAGTTGTTCGTCCATATGAACACTTCTTTCTAAGAAGAAATTTCGTTTTCCTAAATATTATAATAACTGAATTATGAAAAATTACAACAATTTTACTTGACTTTTAAGAAAACCTAGAATTGCCCTCCGCGATTTGTCCCTGAGAGTGCTCGGCTTTTTAAGCACATTTTAGTGGAAAGAAATTGAAGTAAATACTTGAATCATGCTTGAGTGCTCCATCTATTTACTATTTCCCTTTTTCCTTGTACTCTTATTTTTAAGCAGAACTTTTCTACGGGGGGAATGAAAGTGATTAAGGCTATTTTTTTTGATTTAGATGATACATTGCTTTGGGATCATAAAAGTGTAAAGGAAGCGTTTGTCGCAACATGCAAGGAAGCGGAGAGAAAATATGGCGTCGATTCGGAGGAGTTGGAAGAGGCTGTTCGACGTGCAGCAAGCAAGCTTTATGCGTCTTATGAAACGTATTCTTTTACAAAAATGATCGGGATAAACCCGTTTGAAGGGTTATGGGGGAACTTTCATGATGATGGTGATGAGAATTTTCGAAAAATGAAGGAGATCGTTCCCACTTATCGCAAGGATGCATGGACCCAAGGATTGTCGGCCTTAGGAATTGAGGATGCAGATTTTGGAGCACAACTAGCCGAACAATTTCCTTTAGAGCGTAAAAAGACACCATTTGTTTATGAGGATACTTTTTCTGTCTTGGACAAGCTAAAAGGGCAATATAAATTATTGCTTCTTACAAACGGTTCTCCTGATTTGCAAAATACGAAACTAGCGATTACACCAGAAATTGCTCCATATTTTGATGAAATTGTCATTTCAGGAGCATTTGGGCGGGGTAAGCCTGATCCTACTATTTTTGAGCATGCGCTCCAACTCATGGGAGTTTCCAAAGATGAAGCTATTATGGTCGGAGATAACTTGATGACAGATATACTGGGAGCATCGCGAGTGGGCATGAAATCCGTGTGGATCAATCGATATGATAAGGAAAGAAATGAAGTAGAACCAGATTATGAGATTCGCCATTTAGAAGAATTATTTCAGGTCTTGGAGATAGTAAAATAACAGTATTTAATGAGTATAAGGAACTCTCTCTCCTAAAAGTGAGGTTATGGAAATGCTAGAGCAAGCAAAACAACTACTACAGGCTCATTTCGGCTATTCATCTTTTCGAAAAGGGCAGGAAGCAGCAATTCAATCGATTTTGGCTGGTCAAAATACGGTCTGCATCATGCCGACTGGTGGAGGAAAGTCGATTTGCTACCAAATTCCAGCTCTCGTACTTCCAGGCACAACAATCGTCATTTCACCGCTTATATCGCTAATGAAAGATCAAGTAGACAGTCTTTTGCAAGTAGGAATTCCAGCGACTTTTATTAACAGTTCCTTAAGTGCAGAAGAAGCAACTGAACGGATGGAAGCTGCTATATACGGGGAGTATAAGCTGCTTTATATTGCACCGGAACGGCTGGAATCAAGTGCGTTTGTGGAGCAATTATCAGCGCTTGAGATCCCGCTTGTCGCTGTTGATGAGGCCCATTGTATTTCCCAATGGGGTCATGATTTCCGTCCAAGCTATCTGCAAATTCAAAGGCTTATCGAGCAGCTCCCTCAAAAGCCGCTAGTGATGGCGTTAACAGCTACTGCAACTCCGCAAGTTCGTATGGATATATGCAATACCCTTCATATTGATACTGAAAACACGATTATGACAGGGTTTGCCCGTGAAAATCTCTCTTTTCAGGTGATTAAGGGGCAGGACCGCTACGCTTTTTTAAAAGAATATGTTAAAAAGAATGAGCAAGAGGGCGGAATCATCTATGCCGCAACAAGAAAAACGGTTGATCAACTTTATGAAAAATTGGCGAGAGAAGGAGTTCGTGTTGGTCGCTATCATGCGGGTATGAGTGATGTAAATAGAAAGAGGGAGCAGGAAAAGTTCCTTCAGGATGAAACGGCGGTTATGGTTGCAACTTCAGCATTTGGTATGGGAATTGATAAATCGAATATTCGTTATTGCATTCACTATCAGCTTCCCAAAAATATGGAGAGCTACTATCAAGAAGCAGGACGTGCTGGGAGAGATGGGCTTGAAAGTGAGTGTATAGTTTTATATTCTTCACAGGATGTACAAGTTCAAAGATTTTTAATTGACCAGTCTGCTGAAAGAATGCGGATTGCAGGAGAACTGGAAAAACTGCAGGCAATGGTCGATTATTGCCATACTGAAAAATGTCTTCAGGTTTATATCCTTGAATATTTTGGAGAACGGAATGCATTGAAATGTGGGAAATGTGGAAACTGCACAGATTCCCGCTCAAGCGTTGACGTAACGAAAGAGGCACAAATGGTTTTATCCTGTATAATTCGCATGGGACAACGCTTCGGAAAGACAGCAGTGGCACAGGTTTTGACAGGATCGAACAATAAGAAAATGAAGGAATTGAGATTTGATCGATTACCGACATACGGGCTTTTAAAAGATATGAGTATAAAAGAGGCCAGTGACTTCATTGAATTTCTCATTTCGCAGGAGTTAATCGGGGTTGAACAGGGGCAGTTTCCAACGGTCTTTGTCACACCAGCTGGAAAAGAAGTATTGCTGGGCAAACAACAAGTATATAGAAAAGAAGTAGTTGAAGTAAAGCAAGTTTCTTCACAAGATCCTTTATTTGAAAAACTACGCCATATAAGAAAATCGATTGCCGATACGGAGAATGTACCGCCATTTGTCATTTTTTCCGATGCGTCTTTAAAGGATATGTGTGTAAAATTGCCGCAAACGAAGGAAGAATTTTTGCAAGTTAGTGGTGTTGGTGAAATGAAATTAGAGAAGTATGGAGGACCATTTATAAACGGAATAAAAGAGTTTTGTAAAGAAAATCCGGAGAGATCAAGGGAAAAACCGATACCATCCGCGTCTAAAAGAAAAAAAGGGAAGAATAATTCCCATCTTGAAACATATAAGCTGTTTAAAGAAGGGCTGTCAGTGGAGGAAATCGCAAAGACTAGGGAAATGGCAACGAGCACGATCGAGAATCACATCCAACAATGTATGGCGGAAGGACTGGATATTGTTGTGTCTGAGATTATTCCAGAGCAGTACTTGCCGCTCCTTGAGCAGGCGGTAAAAGAGGCTGGAACAGAAAAGCTGAAGCCGATTAAAGAGTTACTTCCAAATGAAGTCTCTTATTTAATGATTAAAGTATTCCTGCGTTCGTTCAAAACGAAAAATTCCCTTTAAAAAAGGTACTGCTCTGATTAGGAAGCTTAGTAAAGAGGTTTTAAAAGCTATATCTAAAAAAAGCAAGTGAAGCCTACATTTTTCACTTGCTTTTTGTAGATTATTTCAATCAGCTTCCGATTTTTCTTAGAATGGGAATGGCTTCTCGCATATTCGCGCAGACAAAGTCAGCAGAACTCGGATCACCGACACCATGCGGATCAATGAATATCGTTCCGCAGCCGAGGGTACGAACCGGGCGAATCTCGTTGATCCAATTGTCGCCAATACTAACGATTTCATCGAATTCAACAGAAAATTGATTTTTTATCTTTTCAAAGCGTTCAATTGTCCGCGTTGGTTTTTCTCCATTAAATATTTTCATATCAAATACCTGATCGAGTCCGATTTTTGCCAAGATCGCTTCGCTATCCGGTTGAGGGCTGTTCGTTAAAAGAACGAGTTTGACACTTTTATGAATGTCGGAAAGAACGTCTTTGAATCCGGCAATCGGCTTCATCTTAAACTCAGGTCCCATCATATATGTTCTCGTTTCAAGGAATGCGTCATAGCACTCTTTACTGCTTAGACCATAGTGTCCTGCAATAGCAGTAGAAGTCCACCAAGGGTCACCGATGCTTAGCATCGTTTCAGAATTGATTTCAATTGGTTCATGGTAGAGTTTTTTAATTTCACTAGATGAAAGCTTTTGTCCTTGCCAATCGTAAGCTTCCCGTACGATATTATCGAATTGAACGAGAATTAAGTCGTTGCTAGCATCGTAGACTCTGCCTATCTTAATCGGGTGTTCATTACGTTTTAGCGCAGCAACATCTTTTTCAAAAAGAGATTGCTTGTTTATAGGGAGCTTTTCCTTTAGCCTTTCTGTCTGGTAGTCAAAATGATGTGTGTCTTCGTACACGGTTCCGTCTAAATCAAAGACCAGTACTTTTACTTTCGAAACATCCATTAATTTTCACCTCTTTACTAGTTTAAAGAAGTAAGGTAAGTAAAGACAAGTAGAATTTGGTTTTAATCATGCTTTTACATGAAAATTACAATTTAGCGAAAAAAATAATTTTAAATTGTATTAAGTTTATTAAAATATTATGATAGGACATAGTGTTTTGGGAAAAGGGGATGTTTAGTCTATCTCATTTTAAAAGACTCAATAGCGAGTTAAATCAACAATAGTAGCAAGGAGAAAAGCAATGAAGACAGATATGATGGAAGTATGTCTGCTCGCTGGGAAAATTATGCTTCAGAGTGGTGCTGAGACCTATCGTGTTGAGGATACGATGATGAGAATCGCTTCTTCATTTGGGGCGAAGGAATCACATAGCTATGTAACACCGACGGGAATTATGTTTTCTATTGAATGTGAACAACCGACAAAAACGAAGCTGATTCGCATTACAGATCGGACAACTGATTTACATAAAATTACGTTAGTAAATAGTGTTTCACGCCAAATAAGCAATAAGGAACTGACCCTCGAGGAGGCATATCAATCGTTAAAAAATATTGAAAGCTCAACGCCTTCCTATCCAATTATCATTCAAGTTCTAGCTGCCGCAATTGCCAGTGGATGCTTTTTAATTATGTTTAAAGGGACATGGGATGATTTCTTTCCAGCCTTTGTAGCTGGAGGAACAGGCTTAATAACTTTTATTTATGCTCAAAGAATTGTCCCCATTAAGTTTTTCTCAGAGTTTGTTGCCTCTCTCATTATCGCGATCCTCTCTTGGATTTTTGTTTATACAGGATGGGGCTATGAGCTTGATAAAATTATAATTGGTTCGGTTATGCCCCTTGTTCCAGGGCTTGTCTTAACGAATGCAGTCCGGGATCTGATGGCGGGGCATTTAGTGTCGGGACTGTCTAAGGGAGCAGAGGCCCTATTAACGGCTTTCGCAATCGGTTCTGGCGTAGCCGTTGTCTTAACCTTTATATAGGAGTGTTGAAATGGTTGTAGAACAATTAATCACAAGTTTTATCGCATCTGCCGCATTCGGAATTATTTTTAATACGAAGAAGGCATCTTTAATAAAATGTGGAATTGTTGGGATGGCAGGTTGGTTTGTTTATTTTACAATGACTAGCAATGGGATTGATCCCGTTCCAGCATCGCTAGCTGGTTCCTTTGTTGTTGCGTTGATTAGTCAATTTTTTGCAAGGAGGTATAAAGCGCCGATTATTATCTTTAATGTTGCAGGAATTATTCCGCTCGTTCCAGGTGGGCTCGCTTATGATGCAATGCGTAACTTTGTGGAAAGCAATTATACAATCGGCTTAGGTTTAGCAGCAAAAGCAGGATTAATTTCTGGGGCGATCGCATTAGGACTCGTTTTTTCAGAAGTCATTAATCAATTGATTCGCAAGGCAAAGCTCCCTCCAAAAGTGTATTCAAAGTCAAGACTATAAAAGAACTTATCAAACGATAGGTTCTTTTTTTGTTCCCGTTTTGCGGCAGGAATTGTATGACTGTAAATTTTTTCACATAAACGGTGCGATTTTCGAGAAAAATATGGAATGATAAGCAATTAATAGAATGAACAACCATGCTGAATAATAGGATGATTAAATTGGTGACTTTAGTATATTTTGTGATGTATATCGGAATGCTTATTCTTATTTCACTTATTGATATGTTTATTTGGAAACAGTCTTTTTTTCAAGTGATCATAAGATTGTTTACATTGGATGAGGGGACGAATGAGTGGTTCGTAAGTGGCACTGCATTTATTGGCTTGATTTGTAGTATCGTGATTGATTATCGCTTAAGAAAAAATAAAGGGCAGAAGCAGCTATGAAGCAGCAAAAACTTATGGAAAAACTATCCTTATGGCAGTTGGCAGTATTGTTATTTACCTTTGAAATCGGGAGTGTTGCCGTAGTTGGAGTAGGAAATGATTCGAGGCAGGATGCGTGGATCGCCGTAGCGATTTCAACGTTGTTAGGAGCGGGCATTGTTTCGTTCTACATTATGCTATTAAAGCGTGCTCCTGGAAAGAATTTGTTCGAATTGATGACTATTTCTTTTGGAAAATGGCTTGGCAAAGGAATTGGACTTTTATATGTGTTTTATTTTTTTTACATTGCAGAGCGGGTATTAAGGGACTTTTGTGAGCTGATTACTACTGTTATCTTTGAAAATACTCCGATAGAGATTATCTCGATTACAATGATGGGTGTTATTGCTTACATGATTTATTTAGGTCTTGAAGTTTTTGGAAGGACAGGTGAGATTTTTATTCCATACGTGTTTACATTTACGATATTAATCGGATTTGCCACTTTTTTCTCAGGTGAAATGGATTTTAAAAATTTACTGCCTGTAATGGCGGAGGGGATTGGTCCGATTATTCAACACATCTTTCCAAGGCTGTTAACCTTTCCATATGGAGAATTAATTACTTTTATGGTGATTATTCCATATGTTACACAATTTAAAAAGGTCGGGAAGGTAAGTGTAATTACGGTTTTAGTAAGTGGCATGATCATTATTTATGGCACAGTTATCGAGATCGCAACATTAGGAACAGAGCAGTTGGGAAGAACGGTCTTTCCTTTATTATCTGCGGCGCGAGATATATCCCTATTAGAGTTTATTGAAAGAGTTGATTTGGTTGTTGTTTTTATTGTGATGTTTGGGATTATTACAAAGGTAAGTGTGTTTTTTTTTGCAGGATTAAAAGGATTAGAACATATTACAAATATTCCTTATCGTTATATGGTGTTGCCAATGGCCACGATTATATCCTACGGTACGATTTTAATTAGCGATAATTTTGCCGAGCATGTCGAAGAAGGAATTCGATTTATTCCACAGTATATGCATGTGCCATTTCAATTAATTTTGCCAGCGCTATTTGCTCCATTGCTCTTCTGGAGAACGAAAAATCAAAAAAAGGGGAGCGGACATCATGAGTCTAAGTGATTTCCTATTTAAGCGCAGAAAAAACAAAAAAGGGAATAAAGCTCCGGAAGAGGAAATTTTTCAAAAAGATAATATTTCCAAAGAGTATTTTAAAAGCTTGAACAAAAATAAAAAATCATTGCAAGAATTATTTAAAGATACGTTTGATTTCTCGTGTGATGACATCAAGTTAGGGGAATCAAAAGCTTGTGTTTGTTATTTAGGGACGATGTTAAACATTAATTCTCTTACGGACAAAGTTTTAAATGTGCCTCGAGAAACATCTGAAACGAAAAATCCAAAAAATATCGAAGAAATTCGCGATCGCTATTTTCCAACGATCGCATTTGAATATGCCGAAACGTTTCACAAAGTGGTTTGGCATATATTAAATGGATTTGCAGTGATTATGGTCGATGGTCAAGGAAAGGCTCTTTCATTGGAGATTGGCAATATCGAAAAACGGGCCATTACGGAGCCAAGTACGCAAACCATTATTCGCGGCCCAAAAGAGGCTTTTACGGAGGATATCAATACAAATATCAGTCTGATTCGCAAACGGATCAAAAATCCGTATTTAACTTTTGAAAGTTCTTATATTGGGGGAGATACGAAAACAACAATTGCTATAGGCTATATCTCAACAATAACAAATGAGGATATTTTGAATGAAGTGCGAGAACGAATTGAAAAAATCGAACTAGGGGCTGTGCTCGATTCAGGTAATATTGAAGAAATGATTGTTGATAAATCTTTTACTCCTTTCCCGTTGGTGTTCAATACAGAAAGACCTGACAGCATTTGCAGTCATTTGCTTGAAGGTAAAGTGATATTAATTGTTGATGGGAGTCCTTTTGTTCTCGCAGTGCCAAGCATCTTTACTGATTTTTTCCAATCGTCGGAGGACTATTATCAACCTTTTTTAATGCCAAGCTTTATTCGGATTATTCGCTATATGTCGTTTATGATCGCTTTAGTGCTGCCATCTCTGTACGTGGCATTGTCGACTTTTCATCAAGAATTGATGCCAACTCAGCTTTTGGTTAGTGTTCAAGCACAGAGAGAGGGAGTTCCCTTTCCGGCTGTAATCGAGATTTTTATGATGGAGCTCACGTTTGAGATTATGAGAGAGGCAGGAGTGAGAATGCCGAGGGCTGTTGGACAAACGGTTTCAATTGTTGGAGCTTTAGTAATAGGGCAAGCAGCAGTAGAAGCAGGACTAGTTTCCAACGTGTTAGTGATTATTGTTGCCTTTACAGCAATTGCTAGCTTTGTCTCGCCGATTTATAGTTTTTCCATTGCCACAAGGTTACTCCGGTTTGTACTCATTCTTTGTGCAGCAGTGTTTGGTCTTTATGGAGTGTTATTATTTCTCATTGTTATGGTCATACATCTTGTCAGTTTGCGCTCTTTTGGTGTTCCTTATTTAGCGTCTGTGGCACCGTTTAAGCTATCAGATCAAGACGATGTCTTTTTAAGATTACCCGCTTGGGCGAATCAAAGAAGACCATCTTATCTTTTTCCGAAGGCGCCAAATAAGGAAAAGAGAAAACAAAGACCAAGCCCTCCGCCAGTAAAAGGGGGAGAAAAATGAAAAAGCGCACTTTAATCCTGATGTGCATCCTGTCTTTAACACTAACAGGTTGTTGGGACAGCACAGAACTAAATGATGTTTCCATTGTGACAGGTATAGCAATTGATCCAGGTAAAGAAAAGAGATATCGGCTCACCGTTGGGTATGTAAATGCTTCGATGTTGTCTCCACAGCAGCCGACTGAAGGAGCTCCAGTTTCCATCATGTCATTAGAAGGGAATTCGCTGCCAGAAATATCGGCACGAATGAACATCGGGGTAAGTAGGAAGCTTGTTTTTTCCCATACAAGAGCTCTTTATATTAATGAGGAGGTTGCAATAAACGATGGGGTGGGGAGCTTTTTAGATTCTTTAGAGAGAAATCCTCAGTTTCGAAATGACTTCAATATTTTAATCACGAAAGGAGATCCAGCAGAAAAGTTTCCGACGATCAATGATCCAGTGGAAAAAGTACCGTCGTTAAAGGTTCAAAAACAAGTTAAATCGTTATTAGAAGGGTGGGGGGGAGACCCACGTGTACGTTTAACGGATTTTATTGATGCGATCGTTTCTCATGGGCGTTCTCCTGTTGCCAGTTCAGTGACTATCAAAGGGGATCCTGAAAAAGGAAAAAATGTAGAAAGTAATATGATGACAAAAGCACCGGCAAGAATTATGCTCGGTGGTATAGCTGTATTTAAAAAGGACAAATTAAGTGGTTATCTTTCAATGGAAGACACGAGAAACTATTTATGGACGCAAAAGCTTGAATCAACAATGGTTACTATCCCTTGTGCAAATCACGGTAAAGAACAGAAAGAAAAATTATTTTTCGATTTGGCCATTACGAATAATAAGTCTACCATTAAAGCTTTTTATAAAGGAGATCAGCCCCATTTAAAAGTTGATATTTATTCTGAGGCAAGATTAACCAGTATGCAATGCAAAGAAGACCTTTCAAAAAAAGAAACGTATCTTGATTTGGAGAAGAAGAGTAGTAAATATGTGAAGGACATGATTGTAGCTACGATAAAAAAAGTGCAGAATGAGTTTGGCCTTGATATATTTGGTTTTGGAGAAGCGTTGTATCGGCAAGATTATAAAAAGGCAAAAGAAGTTGAGGACAAATGGAATGAAGAGTTTGCGAGAGCAGATGTTGATGTTAATGTCCATGTAGCTATCCGCAGAAGCGGAATCCGAGGTAAAAGCTTCTTATCAGAGCTTCCTGCCAGCGAGGAGGAATAAGGGAATGCAGCTAGCTTTTTCGGATTATTTTCTGTATCTTTAGTATGGAAGTAGTTATTGTAAAAGGAGAAAATAATGAGTGAGTTAATACAGGAAAGACTGAAAGTATTTATTCAGGAAGTTTGGAAAACAGAACAATTTGGACGACCAACTCAAGTTCAAGAGAGTGCGATTCCGCTTATATTAGAGGGGAAAGATGTCATAGCCGAATCCCCAACAGGAACAGGAAAAACCCTTGCCTACTTATTGCCGGTTTTGAATCAAATTGACCCGGATAAAAAGGCAATTCAAGCAGTTGTTTTAGCATCTTCGCAAGAGCTTGTTATGCAAATTTTACAGGAGATTCAAAAATGGAGCAACGGAAGCAATATTCGTACCGCTTCTTTTATTGGTGGAGCAAATGTTAAAAGACAATTGGAAAAATTAAAGAAGCACCCTCATATTATTGCCGGAACGCCTGGGCGATTATTTGAATTGATCAAACAAAAGAAAATTAAAATGCATGAGGTAAAAACAATTGTTTTAGATGAAGGTGATCAACTTTTAACATATGAGCATTTACCAACTGTCCAAAATATTATCCGGTCCGCATTGGCTGAGCGTCAGGTTCTGCTGTTTTCTGCCACTTTATCAGCATATGTGGAGAAAGAAGCAAAGGAATTAATGAGGGACCCTGCAGTTGTTCGTATTGAAAAAGATGCGACGATTGCCGCTGGTACTGTAGAGCATATATATTTTAGTGCTGAGCAGCGAGAGAAGCTCAAATTGTTAGAAAAAGTCTCACGTTTACCTGATGTCAAAGCACTCGTATTCATAAAAGATATTGGAAATTTAACGGTAGCAAGTGAGAAACTCGCTTTTGCTGGTATTGAAACGGCTAGTCTACACAGTGATTTAAACAAAGATAAGAGAAAAAATGCATTAAAAGATTTTCGAAACGGGAAAGTAAATATGCTGCTCGCTACTGATGTGGCTGCAAGGGGTTTAGACATTAAAGGAGTAACGCATGTAGTTCATTTGGATTTCGCTAAGGATTTAGAACAATATGTTCATCGCTCTGGACGTACAGGACGATTTGGCGCAGATGGCACAGTCATCTCCCTTGTGACTGCCCGTGAAGAAAGAGAGCTCAAGAAATACGGACGGGAGCTCGGAATAGAAGTTATGCGAAAAGTATTTTTCAAAGGAGAAATAGTCAGTCCGGAAGATAGAAGGTAAATTTTACTTGCTGACGATTGCATGAGGTGAAGTACGACTACCAATACTAGTGAGTGAAGTACATTACTGAAGGAGTTGAGTTAGGTGGGCCGTACCAAAATGGGCAATGGCAATGCTGAACGCAACAAAAATAAACGAAAGCAAAAGGTAAGCTCAGAATTAGTTGAATTTACTCCAAAAAATGAGCGTAGCCAGAAGAGAATCGTCGATTAAGTGAGTAAAATTAAAAAAATTAGACCCCCTAAAGCTATAGGGGGTTTTTTAGAATGGAAGCAAGAATATAAAATGCCCTCATGAGGGGTTTGTCAAGAAAAGTGTGTAAGTTATTCTAGATACTTCTTTACACGATTCTTCAGGTG
>NZ_VTQX01000027.1 GCF_008764295.1 Bacillus methanolicus
GAACTCAAACCAGCCAATCAGCTGCTTAATAAAAACTCTAACTTTGTGGGGTCACCACCTTAATGACCTTTTGATACCAGTTTTTTATTGCTAGGTTTGGTTTCGTTACCAATCCATATTGATTTTTGGCTCAGTTCGTGTAAAAACTTGATTTTACATGAGCTGGGCTAGAAATCGTTCTATCCGCAATATTATTCGACAAAGTTATTGCTAAGGAAATCGTGAGTTTTTTTGTGGTTTGACTAGCTTACAAATTTCAGGTTGGATGGGAAGGGTTCTTTTTAAGGGTGGCACTCATTTTTAGGTAGATTACACCTTTGAGATCCTTTGGTGTTTTTCGATTCATCTTTAAACATATATGTTATAATAAATTTTTGATAGATTATCGTGGAAGGGGAGAGAGTGATGAGTGGAGCGGCTGATAAAAGAGAAGCATTCCAACACTTGCTCCAACAATTGCAATTAACGGATGATCAAATGGTTACCCATTTTGAACAAGCCGAGATTGATAAAGTGATTGTTGAAAGACAGGCAAGAAAATGGCATTTTCATTTTATATTTGACAATGTCTTACCATATAATGTTTATCAAAAATTTACTTCTCAATTAGAGAAAGCATTCTCTCATATCGCTACAGTATATCATTCCATCAAGGTTAAAAATGACGAAGCATCAGAGCAGTTAATCGTCGAATATTGGAATTCTTGTGTACGCCAGCTCGAGGGAATTGCTCCCCCATTGTTGAAATTACTTAACGAACAAATACCGAATGTAGTGGGAAACAAATTGCTCGTAAAAGTCAACAATGATATGGAAGGCTTGACCATTAAGAAAAAATATAGCGAAATGATTCAGGAAGCTTATCAGCAGCTGGGCTTCCCTTTACTTATTATCGAAACAGAGATCAATGAGCAATCTTCGAATGAGCAATATGAACAATTTTTAGAAGCGAAGAAAAAAGAAGATCAAGAGCGGGGAATGCAGGCTTTAATGGAAATGGAAAAACAGGAAGCGGAAAAAGAAGCTGGTGTTGAAGTTCCTTCAGGCCCGTTGACAATCGGATTGACCATTAAAGATGATGCTGATTTCCGCAAGTTAATTGATATCGTTGATGAAGAACGACGGATTGCGATTGAAGGCTATGTTTTTGCTGCAGAGACAAGAGAACTTCGCAGTGGCAGGACGTTGTTGACGTTTAAGGTTACCGATTATACCAGTTCAATTATGGTAAAGATGTTTTCCCGAGACAAGGAAGATGCAGCCCTGTTTGAGCGGGTGCAAAAAGGAATGTGGGTAAAAGTTCGAGGAAGCATTCAAAACGATACATTCGTCCGTGATTTAGTTATGATCGGAAATGATATTAATGAAATAAAACCAGTGGAAAGACAGGACACTGCTCGAGAAGGAGAAAAAAGAGTAGAGCTCCATCTTCATACACCGATGAGTCAAATGGATGCAGTGAGTTCAGTTGGCAGCCTGGTCGCTCAAGCGAAAAAATGGGGCCATAAAGCAATCGCTATTACCGATCATGCGGTTGCCCAATCTTTCCCAGAAGCGTATAGTGCAGGGAAAAAGAATGATATAAAAATCTTGTACGGGGTCGAAGCGAATCTCGTTGATGACGGTGTTCCAATTGCTTATAATGATGCTCATCGCCTCCTTTCTGAAGACACATATGTGGTGTTTGACGTAGAGACGACCGGTTTATCTGCGGTATATGATACAATCATTGAACTTGCAGCAGTCAAAATTAAAGGCGGAGAAATTGTCGATCGTTTTGAAGCCTTTGCCAATCCTCATCATCCATTATCTGCAACCACAATTGATTTAACGGGAATTACAGATGATATGGTGAAGGATGCTCCTGAGGTTGAGGAAGTATTAAGAAATTTCTATAAATGGGTTGATGATGCTATCCTTGTTGCCCATAATGCTTCCTTCGATATGGGCTTTCTTAATGTTGGCTACAAAAAAAGTGGGTTGGAAAAGGCGACAAACCCTGTTATTGATACATTAGAATTGGCCCGCTTTCTGTACCCAGAAATGAAGAATCATCGGTTAAACACGTTGGCAAAAAAGTTTAATGTCGAACTTACCCAACACCACCGCGCCATCTATGATGCAGAAGCAACTGGGTATTTACTGCTCATAATGCTTAAAGAAGCTCTTGAAAAGGGGATTACGTATCATGATGAGCTTAATGACAACATGGGGAAAGGAAATGCGTACCAAAGGGCTCGTCCTTTTCACTGTACTTTATTAGCTCAGAATGATGTTGGTTTGAAAAATCTTTTTAAGTTGATCTCAATTGCTCATATCGAATATTTCTATCGTGTTCCGCGAATTCCTAGGTCGGTACTGCAAAAGTACCGAGAGGGAATTTTAGTAGGTTCCGGCTGTGATAAAGGTGAAGTGTTCGAAGGAATGATGCAAAAGGCTGCGGAAGAGGTTGAAGATACGGCTCGTTTCTACGACTATATTGAGGTACATCCAAAAGAAGTTTATGCTCATTTGCTTGAATTAGAGCTTGTTCAAGATGAAACTAAGCTGGAGGATATCATTAAAAAGCTTGTAATGCTTGGGGAGAAGCTAGAGATTCCTGTTGTTGCTACGGGGAATGTTCACTATTTAAATCCAAACGATAAGATTTATCGTAAAATCCTTGTGAATTCACAAGGGGGGGCCAATCCTTTAAATAGGCATGAACTTCCAGACGTACACTTCAGAACAACGAATGAAATGTTAGATGCTTTCTCATTTTTGGGAAAAGAAAAAGCGAAAGAAATCGTCGTCACCAATTCGAATAAAATTGCTGATATGATTGATGTCATAAAACCGATAAAAGATGACCTTTATACGCCGAAAATTGAAGGTGCGGACGAAGAGATCCGTTCTATGAGCTATCGCCGGGCAAAAGACATCTACGGAGAAAACCTTCCAGAAATTGTGGAGGCGCGCTTAGAAAAAGAATTAAAGAGTATCATTGGACACGGATTTGCGGTTATTTACTTAATCTCACATAAACTTGTTAAAAAATCTTTAGATGATGGCTATTTAGTAGGTTCTCGTGGTTCGGTAGGCTCATCGCTAGTTGCAACGATGACAGAAATTACAGAAGTAAATCCATTGCCACCACATTATGTCTGTCCAAGCTGTAAGCATTCGGAATTTTTTAATGACGGTTCAGTTGGTTCTGGTTTTGACTTGCCTGATAAAGAATGTCCAAATTGCGGAGAGAAATACGTCAAAGATGGCCACGATATCCCGTTTGAAACATTTCTTGGCTTTAAAGGGGACAAGGTACCTGATATCGATTTGAACTTCTCAGGTGAATATCAGCCGCAGGCACACAATTATACGAAAGTCCTGTTTGGTGAGGACTACGTTTATCGTGCGGGAACAATTGGCACGGTTGCTGATAAGACGGCGTTTGGATATGTGAAGGCATATCAACAGGATAATAATCTCCAACTTCGCGGTGCTGAAATTGAACGATTAGCAACTGGTTGTACAGGAGTTAAACGAACAACTGGTCAGCATCCAGGTGGTATCATTGTTGTCCCAGACTACATGGATATTTATGATTTCACACCGATTCAGTTCCCTGCTGATGATCGGAATTCTGAATGGAAGACCACTCATTTTGACTTCCACTCAATTCATGACAACGTCTTAAAGCTTGATATATTAGGACACGATGATCCGACGGTCATTCGTATGCTTCAAGATTTAAGTGGAATCGATCCAAAGACGATTCCTACAGATGACAAAGAAGTGATGAAAATTTTTAGTGGACCGGAGGCGCTTGGCGTTACGGAAGAACAGATTATGTGTAAAACAGGAACGCTGGGGATACCTGAGTTCGGTACTCGCTTTGTTCGGCAAATGTTAGAGGATACGAAACCAACTACTTTTTCCGAACTTGTGCAAATCTCTGGGTTATCCCACGGAACGGATGTTTGGCTCGGGAATGCTCAGGAATTGATTCAAAATAATATTTGTACGCTAAGTGAAGTTATCGGTTGTCGTGATGATATTATGGTTTATCTTATTTATCAAGGGCTGGAACCATCCTTTGCTTTTAAAATTATGGAGTCTGTTCGTAAGGGAAAAGGTTTGACAGATGAAATGGAAGAGGAAATGCGCAGGAATGAGGTTCCGGAATGGTATATCGATTCTTGTAAGAAAATAAAATATATGTTCCCAAAAGCCCATGCAGCAGCCTATGTGTTAATGGCAGTCCGGATTGCTTACTTTAAGGTTCATTATCCACTATATTATTATGCAGCTTATTTCACTGTTAGAGCAGAAGATTTTGATATTGAAGCAATGGTTAAAGGTTCTCAGGCGATTCGGGCAAAAATTGAAGAAATCAATGCAAAGGGACTTGAAGCCTCAACGAAGGAGAAAAATCTACTTACTGTCCTTGAACTGGCATTGGAAATGAATGAGAGAGGCTTTACTTTTAGAAAGGTGGATTTATATCGTTCAAGCGCATCGGAATTTATTATTGATGGAAACTCTTTAATACCGCCATTCAATTCGATTCCAGGACTTGGAACAAATGCTGCTATTAATATTGTAAAGGCTCGTGAAGATGGGGAATTTTTATCAAAAGAAGATCTGCAGCAGCGCGGAAAAGTTTCTAAGACAATCATGGAGTATTTAGATAATCATGGCTGTCTTGCTGATATGCCAGAGCAAAATCAGTTATCATTGTTTTAGAATTTGGTTTGGAGCTCCTTTAAAGCAAAATTTGTTTCGCAAACTTTAAAAATGGACAATAATCCTTGAAAATAAATTAGGATTTGTCAAGTGGAAAGAACACTTATGTTTGCATAAAAATATTGATTATGGTATAGTTTTATTGGAAATACTATCGATAACTCTCGTTTACAAGAGTGGGGCTCCCCCGCTCTTTCTTGTTTGTTTGGGAACGCTTTTTTCGATTGCCTGAGATTAGCCCTTGAAAAATGAATGATCGGCTAGCATATTAAATGAAATAACCACTAGCAAAGTGAACGGGATTAAAGCACTGGATTTATCTTAATGTTTTTCTACATAACAGCAAGTCAGAGTGTAGTCAAAGTCAAAAGTGATAGATAGCAGTTGCTCCTTTTAAAACGTTTGCCTCATGAATAATTGCGAAACGTTGGGAGGAGCGAATGAGAACCGGACAAGGAGAAGTAGCGAAGAAAGCGAGCGTTTGCGAGCTGCCTGAGTAAGTGATTTTAACATTGCTTCCTTTTTGTGTTTTTTAACAGCCTGAGTCAATTTTATGTTCCGTAGAATTGAAATTGATTCTAGTTAGGACAGTTAAAGTTAGGAGGGAAAATATGAGTAAGGTAATTGAAATTGTCGAAGAGATTGCTGGTCCCATCGTGGATGAACTTAATCTTGAATTGGTGGATATTGAATATGTTAAAGAAGGAAAAAATTGGTTCCTTCGTGTTTACATTGATAAAACGGGCGGTGTTGACATTGAGGAATGCGGACTAGTGAGCGAGAAATTAAGTGAGAAACTAGACGAAATTGATCCGATTCCTTACAACTATTTCTTGGAGGTTTCATCTCCAGGTGCTGAGCGTCCTCTCAAAAAGGAAAAGGACTATGAAAGAGCAGTGGGGCAAAACGTTTTTGTGAAAACATACGAACCAATTGATGGTGAGAAAAGCTTTGAAGGAAAGCTAACTGAATACTCAACAGATCAGTTAACGATAGAGATGACGATTAAAACAAGAAAGAAAATCGTTCACATCCCAATGGACAAAATTGCAAATGCTCGGTTAGCCGTAACTTTTTCTTAAAGTGAATTTGTGAAGAATTTAATTAATTTGATAGAGATTAAAGGGGGATAAAATCAAATGAGCAGTGAATTGCTAGATGCTCTTGACTTGCTGGAAAAAGAAAAAGGAATTTCAAGAGAGGTAATTATTGAAGCGATTGAAGCAGCGTTAGTTTCTGCCTATCGGAGAAACTTTAATCAAGCTCAAAATGTCCGCATTGATTTAAATTTAGGTGCTGGTACAATGAGGGTTTTTGCAAGAAAAGATGTCGTGGAAGAAGTTTTTGATCCCCGCCTTGAAATTTCACTCGAGGATGCACGCAGAATCAATCCAAACTACCAAATTGAAGATGTTGTTGAACTCGAAGTAACACCAAAAGATTTTGGCAGAATTGCCGCACAAACAGCGAAGCAGGTTGTTACGCAAAGAGTAAGGGAAGCAGAGAGAGGCATTATTTATTCAGAATTCATTGATCGTGAAGAAGATATCATGACAGGAATTGTACAGCGTGTAGACTCCAAATTTATTTATGTAAGCTTAGGAAAGATCGAAGCGATCCTACCAGCTAATGAGCAAATGCCTAATGAGAGATATCGACCACATGACCGCATTAAAGTTTTTATTACAAAAGTAGAAAAGACGACTAAAGGTCCTCAAATCTACGTTTCGAGAACTCATCCTGGCTTATTGAAGCGTCTTTTTGAAATAGAGGTTCCGGAAATTTATGATGGAACGGTGGAAATTAAATCGGTTTCTAGAGAAGCTGGAGATCGATCGAAAATTTCTGTCCACTCTGAAAACCCTGAGGTCGATCCAGTTGGTTCTTGTGTAGGGCCAAAAGGAGCTCGAGTTCAAGCGGTTGTAAACGAGCTTAAAGGGGAAAAAATCGATATTGTAAAATGGTCGAATGACCCGGTTGTATTTGTTGCTAATGCTTTAAGTCCTTCAAAGGTACTTGATGTGATCGTCAATGAAGAAGAGAAGGCAACTACAGTCGTCGTACCAGATTATCAGCTTTCACTGGCCATTGGAAAAAGAGGTCAAAATGCTCGCCTTGCTGCTAAACTGACAGGCTGGAAAATCGACATTAAGTCGGAAACAGATGCAAGAGAAGCAGGAATATTCCCACGTGAAGAAGGAATTCTTAGCTTTGATGATGAAGATGAGCAAGATTATGATAATGATTTAAGCTTAAACTTAGAGGATTCACGTGAGTAAAAAGAGGTGAAAGATGGATGAACAGAAAAAAAGTTCCTTTGCGAAAATGTGTGGCGACTGGTGAAATGAGGCCGAAAAAAGAACTTGTTCGCATCGTTCGCTCAAAAGAAGGTGAAGTTTCCATCGATTTAACAGGAAAGAAAAATGGTCGCGGAGCTTACCTATCAAAAGACAAGGAAGCCATTCTTTTAGCCAAAAAGAAAAACACATTGAAAAATCATTTAGAAGTCGAAATAGACGAATCTATTTATGATGAACTACTTGAGTTAGTAGAGAAGGAGAAACGACAATCCTAATGAAACCAAATCAATGGATGTCATTGTTAGGCCTAGCCAATCGAGCGCGGAAAATCATTTCAGGCGAAGAGCTTGTCGTTAAAGAAATAAGAAGTGGCAGGGCAAAGCTTGTATTGCTCTCTGCGGATGCATCCGCCAATACCGCGAAAAAAGTGACGGATAAATGCAAATCCTTTTCAATTCCATATAAGTTGGTGGAGAACCGTAATTTACTCGGCCAATCAATTGGGAAGGAAGCCCGCGTAGTTGTGGCTGTTTTAGATGCAGGGTTTGCCAATAAGCTGAAACAAGTGCTCGATTAATACTTGCGGGGGTGAAAATATGAGTAAAATACGAGTTTACGAATACGCAAAAAAACACAATGTTTCAAGTAAAGACGTTATCACTAAACTAAAAGAAATGAATATAGAGGTTTCAAATCATATGACAACAATCGAAGGGGATACAATCCAGAAGCTTGATCGTCTTTACAATAAAGAGGAAAAACAGCCTCAACAAGCAAAATCAAAAGAAAAAACTGGTACATCTGGGGAACGGAATGCTGGTCCAGTTAAAGCACAAAGCGCTCCAACACAGAAGACACGTGATGGCAAAAAAGGCACTGGTGAAGGGCAACCAAAAGAAAATAAAGGCTTTAAGAGTAACCATAATAATCAAGGAAATCAAAAAAACAAAAATAAGAATCAGAAAAACAAAGGAAAGAATCAGCCTCAAGCTCAATCTCAGCCTCCAAAAAGGAAAGAAAAAGAGCTTCCGGCAAAAATCACTTTTAGCGAATCATTAACGGTTGCTGAGTTGGCGAAGAAATTACACCGTGAGCCATCTGAAATTATTAAAAAATTGTTCTTACTTGGTGTAATGGCGACGATAAATCAGGACCTGGACAAAGATGCGATAGAATTGATTGCCTCTGAATACGGTGTAGAGGTTGAAGAAGAAGTAAAAGTTGATGTTACGGATTTAGAGGTGTATTTCACTGAGGACGAGGATGCAGAGCTAGTAGAAAGACCCTCTGTCGTCACGATTATGGGACACGTGGACCACGGTAAAACGACACTTCTTGATTCAATTCGCCATACAAAGGTGACAGCTGGTGAAGCTGGAGGAATTACTCAGCATATTGGGGCATACCAAGTAGAAGAGAACGGGAAAAAAATTACTTTCTTAGATACTCCAGGTCACGCCGCTTTTACAACGATGAGGGCCCGCGGTGCCAAAATCACTGATATTACTGTGCTTGTTGTTGCTGCAGATGACGGTGTTATGCCTCAGACAATTGAGGCAATTAATCACGCTAAAGCTGCAGAAGTGCCAATTATTGTGGCTGTCAACAAAATTGATAAAGAGGCAGCCAACCCGGATCGTGTTATGCAAGAATTAACTGAGCATGGATTAATCCCTGAAGCATGGGGAGGAGATACGATCTTTGTACCGCTTTCTGCTCTAACTGGAGAAGGAATTGATTCGCTATTAGAAATGATTCTTCTTGTCAGTGAAGTGGAGGAATATAAAGCAAACCCTGACAGAAAGGCAATTGGAACTGTGATTGAAGCTCAATTAGATAAGGGCCGAGGCTCAGTTGCAACATTGCTCGTTCAAAACGGAACATTAAGGGTGGGCGACCCCATTGTAGTTGGAAATACTTTTGGACGCGTCCGTGCGATGGTCAACGATCTTGGACGGCGTGTGAAAGAAGCTGGTCCTTCAACACCTGTTGAAATTACAGGCTTGAATGATGTTCCTCAGGCAGGAGACCGCTTTGTCGTCTTCGAAGATGAAAAGACAGCACGTCAAGTTGGTGAAGCTCGTGCGACTCAAGCACTACAAGCGCAAAGAAGCGAAAAGACACGGATAAGCTTAGACAATCTTTTTGATCACTTAAAGCAAGGTGAAATGAAAGAACTTAATATAATTGTCAAAGCAGACGTACAAGGTTCTGTTGAAGCTGTGGCAGCAGCTTTCCAAAAGCTAGATGTTGAAGGGGTTAATGTCAAAATAATTCATACTGGCGTTGGTGCCATTAATGAGTCTGACATTACACTCGCCGCTGCATCAAATGCTATTGTTATCGGATTTAATGTGCGTCCTGATAACAATGCGAAGCGTGCCGCTGAATCAGAGGAAGTTGATATTCGCCTTCATCGAATCATTTACAAAGCGATCGAAGAAATTGAAGCGGCAATGAAAGGGATGCTTGATCCTGAGTTTGAAGAAAAAATTATTGGGCAGGCTGAAGTTCGTCAAACCTTCAAGGTATCCAAAGTTGGAACGATTGCAGGTTCTTATGTAACGGATGGAAAAATCACTCGCAACAGTGGCGTTCGCCTCATTCGTGATGGCATCGTTATTTTCGAAGGCGAAATTGATGCTTTAAGAAGATTCAAAGATGATGTGAAAGAAGTTGCTCAAGGGTATGAATGTGGAATCACGATCAAAAACTTTAATGATGTAAAAGAAGGAGACGTCATTGAAGCATATATTATGGAGGAAGTGGAACGTTAATGATAGTGGGTCTTGCAGTTTGTGAGTGTATCATTTATGATGCTCATTCACTGAAAGAGAAGAGAGCAGTTTTACAGCGAGTCCTTGTGAGATTGAAACAGAAATTTAACCTCTCTGTAGCGGAAGTTGATTTTCAGGACGTGTGGCAACGAACAAAAATTGCCATCGTTGTTGTAACCTCTTCTCAAGTTTCATCTGAAATGGAACTGCAAAACGCGCTTAAGTTCATCGATTCTTTTCCGGAAATTGAGAGAACGATTACTGATATTGAGTGGCTTTAGATTTTAAACAGTAATTGTTTACCGAGAAGGGCAAAAAGAATAGAGGACGCTTGTCCTTGTTACAAAAATGTTTTATTTTTCACATGATGAATGGTCAAGCGTCAGCCGTCTATTGCATAACAAATTTGCCATTTGCTTTAGCATGCTAGAGAAAGCAGTTTGTTTGTTGATAGCAAGGCGCTTGCTTTTCTTATAGGACTAGAGGTGACAAAAATGAGTCTTAGATCTAATCGTGTTGGCGAACAAATGAAAAAAGAACTCGGCGAGATTATCGGACGGAAAATTAAGGATCCTCGGATAGGGTTTGTTACCGTGACAGATGTTCAAGTAACTGGTGATCTTCAACAAGCTAAAGTATTCATTTCCGTTTTAGGAGATGATGAGCAGAAGGAGAATACGCTGAAGGGTTTAGCAAAAGCAAAAGGCTTTATCCGCTCGGAAATTGGGCAGAGAATCCGCTTGAGAAAAACACCAGAAATCATATTCGAATTTGATGAATCGATTGATTATGGTAATCGTATCGATTCCCTTTTGTATAAGCTTCAAGAAGAGAACCAAACGAAGGATCATGAAGATTAGAGTCGACTTGCGAGCGTTATCGTAGGTAAAAAACTTTTCATATAATTTGACATGGAGGAGGGATAGACGGGTTGTCTATCCTTTTTCTCTCGTTTAAGAAGCTATAAATTTCGTTTGTTGTGGCTTACTTTTTCTAGCGCCAAATTTCAATAAATTTAGGCATTTGGATTTTTTAATGCAACGGGAGAGGCCAGCACCGTAAGTTGACTTTGTCGAAGGAAAAGCTCGGCGTCGATGAGCGCGAAGAAAAGCTACATTTGACCTTACGCACTTGCACTTGGGTCAACTTCATCTAACCATTTCTGTTTTTGTGCGAGTAGCTCGGAGATTTTGGTTCGATAGTGTTTTGCAAAAAGGTCGCTCATAAAAAATGCACATGTTGAATAGGAGGATAGAGATGGAAGGGATACTGCCGCTGTATAAACCAAAAGGAATGACATCACATGATTGTGTCTTTAAGCTGCGAAAAATATTGAGGATGAAAAGAATAGGGCATACAGGAACATTAGATCCTGAAGTCGATGGCGTACTTCCCATTTGCTTGGGACGTGCAACAAAGGTTGCTGAATACATAACAAATGCAGGTAAAACATATGTCGGAGAAGTGACAATCGGCTTTTCTACAACGACAGAGGATGCAGCAGGAGAAACTGTTGAGGAAAACTTAGAAAAAAAATCTTTTTCCAGAGCGGAAGTTCTAGCTGTGTTAGCGGAGCTTTCCGGTGAAATAACACAAACGCCTCCGATGTTCTCAGCAGTAAAAGTTAATGGGAAAAGATTGTATGAATATGCAAGGCAAGGGCTGGAAGTGGAACGACCATCTAGAAAGGTGACGATCTATTCTATTGAATTGCTGGATGAGCGGGAGCGATTTGAAGGAGAATTGATTCGTTTTCGCTTTCAAGTGTCATGCAGTAAAGGAACATATATCCGTACACTTGCCGTAATGATAGGTGAAAAGCTCGGATATCCGGCACATATGTCACAATTAACCCGCATTAGGTCTGCGAGTTTTACGTTAGACGATTGCCTTACCTTTTCTGAAGTTGAGGAGTTAGTCGGAACAGGAGCAATTGTAGAGGCTCTTCGACCGATTGAGACGGCCTTAAATTATTTGCCGAAATATCAAATAAATGATAAATTAGGTGAGAAAGTAAAAAATGGAGCTGTCCTTCCTATTCCAGAGCCATTTCTCAATGAGAAAGGGCCGATTATTTTGGAAGAGATGGATGGTACTGCCATAGCTATTTATGAGGCACACCCTCAAAAAGAAGGGTTAATGAAGCCTAAAAAAGTGCTTAAAATATAGACTATATGAGATTTTTCTGTGACAGGAATTAGGTGGGAAAATAGTGGAAGTTATTCATATTCATCATCCTCATCAATTTAAGCCCGAACATTTTGCGCCAATGACGATGGCATTAGGTTTTTTTGACGGGGTTCATTACGGGCATCAGGAAGTAATAAATACGGCTGCTGCAATAGCTAAGAAAAAAAATTGCAAGGTTGCCGTAATGACTTTTGATCCTCATCCGTCTGTAGTTCTTCGGCGGGATATAAAGCATGTGGAATATATCACTCCTCTAAAAGAGAAGGCGAGATTAATAGAGCAGCTTCATGTAGATTATTTATTTGTGGTGCATTTTACAAGTGAATTTGCTAACCTTCTTCCGCAGGAGTTTGTTGATCAATATTTAATTGCTTTAAATGTTATTCATGTGGTTGCCGGTTTTGATTACAGTTATGGGAGATTAGGGAAAGGCACGATGGAGACACTCCCGTTTCATTCAAGAGGAAAATTTGAATTTACGACTGTACCGAAATTGTCAAACGGGCATGAAAAGATAAGCTCCACTCTTATCCGTAAATTGATACGGGAGGGGGATGTGGAAAGAATACCTGACTTTTTAGGCCGTTTTTATACAACGAGTGGGATTGTTATTCATGGCGACAAAAGAGGTCGAACAATTGGCTTTCCAACTGCTAACACTGCTATTGATGATTCCTTTTATCTCCCACCAACTGGTGTGTATGCTGTGAGAATCCTTGTTGCAGATAAGTGGTATGAGGGCGTCTGTAATATAGGATATAAGCCAACATTTAATGAAACCCAAGCTCCAAAGCCATCTGTTGAAGTTCATATCTTTCAATTCACTCAGGAAATTTATGGTTATGAAGTAGTGATTGAGTGGCATAAAAGGATTAGAGCAGAGAAAAAATTCAATGGTATTGAGGAGCTTGTCCAACAAATAGAAAAAGACAAGGCAAGTACGATTGATTATTTTAATAAAATTTAGGTTTATTTTACCGGGAACAGCGAAATATATTGTTTCCTCTTGCTTTTTGTCACAAAAAGTTGTATTCTAATTAACGTGAATTCATTTCGTATATATGGATGAATGCACGTACTAAAAATGAACCTTTGCTTGGCAAGTCGAGTCACCGACGCTTGCTGGAGCATCTGGGGATTGAATATTTAGGAGGTGAAACGGATGGCAATCACAAAAGAACGTAAGAATGAACTTATCAATGAGTTTAAAACACATGAGAACGATACTGGTTCACCAGAAGTTCAAATCGCTGTCCTTACTGAGGAGATCAATAATTTAAATGATCACTTACGTACTCATAAGAAAGACCACCATTCACGTCGCGGTCTTTTGAAAATGGTAGGTAGACGTCGTAACCTATTAACTTATCTTCGTAACAAAGACGTTCAACGTTACCGTGAGTTAATCAACAGACTTGGTTTACGTCGATAAGAACTGGATGTTAACAAAAGCGGGATTTTTCCCGCTTTTTTGTTAGCATTAAATAATTGGAAAATTAATACATAATCTCGTATTTTAAGTCCATAAAAAAATGTACATAATATAAGAAAAGCGGAAGGCCCCTGTTTAGCACCGTATGGCCTGGAGAGACGTCGACTGAGATAAAGGAGATACGAAGAGCGAAAGCGAATCGATATCGACTTATCGTAGGGAGGCGGCTTGAAGGACAATAGGTGCTAGGGGCCTGAAGCTGGACAGAGAAAAGCGGAAGGCCCCTGTTTAGCACCGTATGGCCTGGAGAGACAGCGACTGAGATAAAGGAGATACGAAGAGCGAAAGCGAATCGATATCGACTTATCGTAGGGAGGCGGCTTGAAGGACAATAGGTGCTAGGGGCCTGAAGCTGGACAGAGAAAAGCGGAAGCGGCTTGCTTATCTCCGTACAAACTGGAAGGGCTTGTTCTTTCGATAAAGGAAAACCAATGAGCGAAAGTGAATTGAGTTTGACTTATCGTAGGGAGAGGACCTGAAGTTTGCAAGGATAGCCGCTGTGAGAATGTCATAAGGAAACCACTTTAGCTGAAAGATAGCATAAGCAAATATAGTTTTATGTAAAATAATGAATATTATCCGTCATCATCATGCTTAATAGAGTAATGAGATGAAGTTTAAGATACAATATATTTTTAATTAGCTAAATCTCCCAGGAGTGTTAGTAAGAGAGGGGTTTTAAAAAGAATGGGACAAGAAAAACAAATCTTTTCCATAGAGTGGGCTGGCCGGCCACTAACTGTTGAAATTGGTCAATTGGCAAAACAAGCTAACGGCTCAGCATTAATCCGTTATGGAGATACTGCTGTATTAAGCACAGCAACTGCTTCAAAAGAACCGAAAAAGCTAGACTTCTTTCCGTTAACTGTTAATTATGAGGAAAGACTATATGCTGTAGGAAAGATTCCAGGAGGTTTCATTAAGAGGGAAGGACGTCCGAGTGAAAAAGCGATTTTAGCAAGCCGCTTAATTGATCGTCCCATCCGACCTTTATTTGCTGATGGCTTTAGGAATGAAGTCCAAGTCATTAGCATGGTAATGAGTGTAGATCAAGATTGCTCATCGGAAATGGCTGCGATGTTTGGCTCTTCTCTTGCTTTAACAATTTCAGATATTCCGTTTGAAGGACCAATTGCTGGAGTGACGGTAGGACGAATAGATGGAAACTTTGTTATTAATCCAAATGTTGAGCAAATGGAAAAAAGTGATATCCATTTAGTTGTTGCCGGTACAAAAGATGCGATCAATATGGTGGAAGCGGGCGCAGATGAAGTGCCTGAAGAAACAATGCTTGAAGCCATTATGTTTGGTCATGAAGAAATTAAACGTTTGATTGCCTTTCAAGAAGAAATTGCTGCAAAAGTTGGCAAGGAAAAGATGGAAGTTATCCTTTTCAATGTCGATGAGCAATTAGAAGCAGAAATTCGTGAAACATGCGAAAAAGAAATGATTGAAGCCATTCAAGTGCAGGAAAAGCATGCGCGTGAGGACGCGATAAAAGCAGTGAAAGACAGAGTGATTGCTCAGTATGAAGAGCAGGAAGCAGATGAGGATGACCTAAAGCAAGTGAAACAAATATTAGACAAGCTTGTAAAAGGTGAAGTTCGTCGGTTAATTACAGAAGAAAAAGTACGCCCTGATGGTCGTAATCCGGATGAAATCCGTCCTTTATCTTCAGAAGTTGGACTTCTTCCGCGTACGCATGGTTCCGGGCTATTCACACGTGGACAGACACAAGCATTAAGTATTTGTACACTTGGAGCATTAGGAGATGTACAAATATTAGATGGCTTAGGAATCGAAGAAGAAAAACGGTTTATGCATCATTATAATTTCCCAAGCTTCAGTGTAGGAGAAACAGGACCAATTAGAGGACCTGGTCGTCGGGAAATTGGACATGGTGCACTTGGAGAACGTGCTCTTGAACCAATTATCCCTTCTGAAAGCGACTTTCCGTATACAATTCGCTTAGTATCAGAAGTACTTGAATCAAATGGTTCAACCTCGCAAGCGAGTATTTGTGCAAGTACGTTGGCAATGATGGATGCTGGGGTGCCGATTAAAGCGCCAGTTGCTGGAATTGCGATGGGGCTTGTGAAATCTGGCGAACATTATACCGTTTTAACAGACATTCAAGGAATGGAAGACCATTTAGGGGATATGGACTTTAAAGTTGCAGGTACTTCTAAAGGGGTAACTGCCCTGCAAATGGATATTAAAATTGAAGGATTATCTCGTGAAATTCTAGAAGAAGCATTGCAACAAGCTAAAAAAGGCCGGATGCAAATTCTTGAATCAATGCTAGCGACGATTTCTGCACCAAATAACGAGCTTTCTCAATATGCTCCAAAAATCTTAACGATGCATATTAACCCAGATAAAATTCGCGATGTTATCGGACCAAGCGGAAAGCAGATTAACAAAATTATTGAAGAAACAAATGTTAAAATCGATATTGAACAAGATGGTACCATTTTCATTTCTTCAACAAATGAGGAAATGAACCAAAAAGCGAAAAAGATTATAGAAGACATCGTACGTGAAGTGGAAGTTGGTCAAATGTACTTAGGAAAAGTAAAACGAATTGAGAAATTCGGTGCATTTGTTGAAATCTTTAGCGGTAAAGATGGCTTAGTTCATATTTCAGAAATAGCAGAAGAACGGGTTGGAAAAGTAGAAGATGTATTATCAATCGGTGATGAAGTGCTTGTAAAAGTAACGGAGATTGATAAACAAGGACGTGTTAACTTATCCAGAAAAGCTGTTCTAAAAGAGCAACGAGAGCAAAAGGAACAGGCACAGAAGTAAATGTTTCACTTACGAAGTTAAGAAACAAGTGCTCCTATGCTTCGAAAAAGTCAGGGGATGCCCTGGCTTTTTGTGTCTCTTTAGTACTAGAAGTGGGTTTTCTGCAAACCTAGTTCTACCTTGTCCCCCTTCCTCATAATTTGTAAGGAAGGAGGCATATAGGATGAAAAAGCTGATTTTTATTGCTATGATTGTTTTACTCGGTGTCCTTATTGTGAATAATTCATTAACAGTACAATATTTGGCGAAGTTAAAAGGAGATAGCACATTCGTCAGTAAAAAAGTTGACCCTTTATATGAAGAGATTCGTTCTAAGGAAAAAGATTACGAACTTGCACCTATAGATGCGAAGATTGACCCAGTCTGGAAAGCAGTTCCGGGCATTAATGGTTTAAAGGTTGATGTTGACGCTTCTTTTGAGAAAATGAAGAAAGATGGGAAATTTAAAAAGGAAAAGCTTGTATTTACACAAGTTGAACCAAATGTCCACCTCCGTGATCTACCGCCAAATCCAATTTATAAAGGCAATCCAGAAAAGCCAATGGTTAGCTTTATTATTAATGTAGCATGGGGCAATGAATATCTTTCCCCTATTCTTGCAACTTTGAAAAAACATAATGTTCACGTTACCTTTTTTTTAGAGGGAAGATGGGTGAAAAATCATCCGGAATTAGCCAAAATGATTTCCTCAGCAGGGCATGAGGTTGGAAATCATTCCTATACACATCCCGATATGAAGCGAATTTCCGCGGGAATGATTAGACAGGAGATTCAAAAAACAAATGAAGTGATTGAAGCAACGACTGAAAAACTTCCTTTATGGTTAGCGCCTCCTAGTGGAAGTTATCGCGATGAAGTAGTGAAAATTGCTGCTGAAGAAAAGCTGGGAACTGTCTTGTGGAGTGTCGATACGATCGATTGGCAAAAACCAACACCTGAGGTTCTTATCGACCGCGTTATCAGTAAAATTCATAACGGGGCAATGGTGTTGATGCATCCGACCGATTCAACTGCAAAAGCACTCGATCTATTAATAACTGAAATTAAAGATAAGGATTTAGAAATTAATACTGTATCAGAGCTGCTGAGTGAAAGACGGTAAGACTTTCGGATATTAGAGGGAAAAAGAGACAAGCTAAGAATAATGCTGATCTATCATAACAAAGATGAGAAGCAGTTTCGTCTTGGTCATATTTATAGAGGCTGTTATCGTAACGACCAGCATATACCACGGTTTAAGAAATAAAGTATTTTCGGCAACGGTGAAGTCATCAAACGATGTAATTTTAGCATCATGTTTTGAAACAGGAGGAATTTGCGTGATTAAGAGATATACTTGTCAAAATGGAGTAAGAATCGTACTAGAAAATATACCTACTGTTCGTTCAGTTGCTATTGGTGTCTGGATTGGAACTGGTTCACGTAATGAGAATCCGGAAAACAATGGAATTTCTCATTTTCTTGAGCATATGTTTTTTAAAGGAACTAAGACGAGATCGGCGCGTGAAATAGCCGAATCATTTGATAGTATCGGCGGCCAGGTTAATGCCTTCACATCAAAAGAATATACTTGCTACTATGCAAAGGTTCTGGACAATCATGCGAATTTTGCTCTTGAAGTACTTGCTGATATGTTTTTCAATTCAACCTTTGATGAAGAAGAGTTGAAAAAAGAAAAGAATGTTGTTTATGAAGAAATCAAGATGTATGAGGATACACCCGATGATATTGTTCATGATTTGTTAAGTAAAGCTGTCTATGAAAATCATCCGTTAGGCTATCCAATTTTAGGTACCGAGGAGACATTGGCATCTTTTACTGGTGAAACATTAAAAGAATATATGCATAATACATACACTCCGGAAAATGTCGTGATTTCCATTGCTGGAAATATTACTGAATCGTTTATTTCTGATGTAGAAAAACATTTTGGGAGCTATGAAGGTGGGAATCAGGAACAGCCTGATGGAAAGCCTATGTTCCATATGAACCATATGGCACGGAAAAAGGAAACGGAACAGGCCCATCTATGCATTGGGTTTGAAGGGCTACAAGTAGGGCATGAAGACATTTATAATTTGATCGTTTTAAATAATGTTCTTGGCGGGAGCATGAGTTCAAGATTATTCCAAGATGTCCGTGAACGAAAAGGGCTTGCATATTCTGTATTCTCATATCATTCTTCCTTCCACGATAGCGGAATTGTGACGATTTATGGAGGCACGGGTGCTAAGCAGTTAGATGTGTTGTTTGATACGATCAATGAAACACTTGCTAATTTAAAAAGTGAAGGGATTACAGAAAAAGAGCTAAACAACTGTAAAGAGCAGTTAAAAGGGAGCTTAATGTTAAGTTTAGAAAGTACGAACAGCCGTATGAGCCGCAATGGAAAAAATGAGCTCCTGTTAAAACGCCATCGTACCCTTGATGAAATTGTTCATGAGATTGATCAGGTTTCTAAGGAAGGCGTTGACAAGCTCGCCAATACAATTTTCACAAATGCATTTTCAGTTTCTCTCATAAGCCCAGAGGGAGAGTTACCAAAGAATATTTAACGTCTTGCAACCTGCTTTTCGGCAGGTTGTTTTTTTTGTAGAATGACAAGATCGACCGCAAATTTCCAATTTGGCAAAATGTAAATAATTTAGGTCGAGCTTATTCTAAATTCTGTTATGTATTGATACATATATAAGGAGTGATGGAAACGGAGGGGAATGAATTGAGGCTTAGTGAATTAAGTGGGAAGGAAATAGTCGATGTTAAAAAGGCAGAACGCCTAGGTGTTTTGGGGCAAACTGATTTAGAAATCGACGAGAATAGTGGCCAAATTAGGGCTTTGCTGATTCCGTCGTTAAAATGGTTTGGCTTTAAAAGACAAGGCGGAGAAGTTCGAGTACCTTGGCGTCATATTAAAAAAATCGGTAATGATATGATCATTATTGATGTACCAAATAACGATTTAGATGAGGATTGAAGCAAATAGTTTTTTGCACCAATCCTTTCTTTTTTGAAATAAGTTAGGTTAGACCAAATTGTTGCCCATGTCCATATTGGTGTATTTTAGCTTTGACGCGGGTGAAATAAGGGAAAAAAATTCTTGTATACATACCTTAAACTATTTCACAATAGACAAAAATTCATTATATGTGAAGAGTAAACGAATGTGACCATACGAGTGGTGGAGTAGGAAAAAGCGCTTTTTGGACTATAAGGAATAGGCTCGGAGTCAAGGAGAGAAGAATGTCGTGTCAAAAAATTATGACAGAGAGGAGAGTACAGTGTAGAGGAGTTTATTCGATTAAGCAGTGCGAATACAAAGGGATTGATTTAGAATAGAGCGAGCATTTGGACAAGCAGAGCAGTGTTTACATTTTATCCAAGTCAGAGTGGTCGTTCAGTATAAAAGACGCAAAAATTGGTTTTTTATGAAATTAGCACAATCCTATAGCATCGCATAAAAAAGTAGTGATAACTGGGGAAATATTGCAGGCGAAATGTTTAGTTCCGGTTATAGGGTAAGGTATGGGACGAGGAAAAACTCTGCTAAGCATTAACAGAAGCCTGTTATCCAATGGTTAAAACCTCCGTTCCTTAGCTTTTATTCTAGAGCTCTTGACCAATTTCAGAAGAGATTTAGTGGGATAACTCACCGATTCTTTCTTTTATTCATAAGATGTTGGAGTAGTTGATATTTTAAAAAAACGATAAATCAAAATGAGTTTATTAACTTATATTCTTGCCTTAGGATTTCAAAAAAAGAAGGTGAATTGTTTTATGCTGACAGGATTGCATTTAGCAGTCATCGGTGGAGACGCAAGACAGTTGGAGATTATCCGTAGATTAACTGAGCTTGATGCAAAACTCTCACTAATAGGCTTCGAGCAGCTTGATCACGCTTTTTCGGGAGCGGTAAAGGAGAAGATAGATGAAGTTGACTTTTCCATCGTCGATACCATTATTCTTCCGGTAGCTGGAACAGGTTTAGACGGTCAGGTTGACACCATTTTTTCCAATGAAAAGGTATTTTTGTCCGAGGAGATATTGCTGGAAACACCATCACATTGCACAGTTTATTCAGGAATCACCAATTCCTATTTAAGCGGGATCACTAAAAAAGCGGATCGCCGCCTTGTTCAGCTTTTTCAAAGAGATGACGTTGCTATATATAATTCGAT
The DNA here is from genome assembly GCF_008764295.1 of Bacillus methanolicus. Lineage (GTDB taxonomy): Bacteria > Bacillota > Bacilli > Bacillales > Cytobacillaceae > Robertmurraya > Robertmurraya methanolica_A. The sequence goes on from NZ_VTQX01000027.1 coordinate 20,468, forward strand.
CCCGACGGTTGAAGGTACAATTATGATGGCTATTCATCATACAGATTTCACGATTCATGGTTCAAATGTGCTTGTTCTAGGTCTTGGTAGAGTTGGAATGACCGTAGCTAGAACTTTTGATGCCTTAGGTGCCTATGTAAAGGTGGGAGCTAGAAAAACAGAGCATATTGCAAGAATAACAGAAATGTCACTTACTCCTTTTCAATTAAAAAATCTCGAAGAACATGTAAGAGATGTTGATATATGTATAAATACAATTCCTCATATGATCGTAACAGCTTCAGTGATATCGAAAATGCCACCGCACACATTGATTATTGATTTGGCTTCAAAGCCTGGAGGAACTGATTTTCGTTATGCAGAAAAAAGAGGAATTAAAGCATTGTTAGCACCTAGCTTGCCCGGCATCGTTGCACCTAGGACAGCAGGGCAAATATTGGCGAACGTACTGTCAAGAGTGTTGCAAGAGGACTTACAATCACGAAAGGGGTAAGGAACATGAGTGTTAATGGTAAGAGGATTGGTTTTGGGCTAACTGGTTCCCACTGTACGTACGATGAAGTTTTTCCAGAAATAGAAAAACTCGTTCATGCAGGGGCAGAAGTTTTGCCAGTTGTAACCCATACCGTCAAAAATACTGATACACGTTTTGGAAAAGGGGAAGATTGGATTGAACGGATTGAAGAATTAACTGGAAATAAAGTTATTGATACCATTGTAAAAGCAGAGCCGTTAGGTCCCAAAATTCCTCTTGATTGTATGGTGATTGCTCCATTAACTGGAAATTCGCTTAGTAAATTTGCAAATGCAATGACTGACTCTCCTGTATTAATGGCCGCAAAAGCCACTTTGCGAAACCGTAAGCCAGTCGTTTTAGGAATTTCAACCAATGATGCTCTCGGGTTAAACGGTGTTAATTTAATGAGATTGATGGCTACAAAAAATATATATTTTATTCCATATGGTCAAGATGATCCGATTAAAAAGCCGAATTCGTTAGTGGCAAGAATGTCTTTATTACTGGACACGGTGGAAGCAGCGATGAACGGAGAGCAGATCCAACCAGTACTTGTTGAGCGTTATAAAGATCAATAGTTTTTACTAAAAATGGCGGTATGCGGAATCCCTTTATCAGCAGAAGAGATGGGGATTAAAGATTTTTAAGAGAGCCATATTTGATGAAAAATCTCTTCCGTTGCCGCTAAAAATATGAATGGATATTTCTCTTCAAAGAGACAAAATTTTATTTCATTAAAGTATGAATATGTTAAAATAGATCATATTATGATGTAATATTTAATAGTTAAGCCTCTTTTTTATTGTCAATCATGAAGTTTATAACGAATTCTATAAAATGAATCGGTTTTATATTTATTACATTATGATAATGAAACTAATTTTATAGAAGGTAAATGAAATTTAGCTTCTATTTTAGTCTAGCCAACAATTCATATTTTGAAAAGAAATAGATGGGAAGGGGAAACAATTATGACAGAAAGAAAAGCATTTCATGTAGCAGTAGTTGGAGCAACGGGAGCGGTTGGGCAACAAATGCTAAAAACTCTTGAAGAACGGAATTTTCCAATTTCGAAGTTGACATTGCTGTCCTCACCACGTTCTGCTGGGAAGGCAGTGGTTTTTAAAGGACAAGAATATATCGTTCAAGAAGCAAAACCTGAAAGTTTTGAAAATGTTGATATTGCTCTTTTCAGTGCTGGAGGTAGTGTTTCCAAGGAACTTGCCCCAGAAGCGGTAAAAAGGGGAGCGATAGTGGTCGATAACACGAGTGCTTTTAGAATGGATGAAAATACGCCGCTTGTTGTTCCAGAAGTAAACGAGTCCGATTTGCATCAACACAATGGGATCATTGCTAATCCAAACTGTTCTACCATTCAGATGGTGGTTGCTTTACAGCCAATACTTGAATCGTTCGGTTTAAAAAAGGTGATCGTCTCCACTTATCAAGCTGTTTCTGGTTCTGGTGCTCAGGCTGTTGAAGAACTTTATGAGCAAACAAAGGCAATTATTGAGAAGGAAGACTTCGAACCTAAGATTTTACCAGTAAAATCGGATAAGAAGCATTATCAAATTGCTTTCAATGCCATTCCGCAAATTGATAAGTTTGAGGACAACGGCTACACTTTTGAAGAAATGAAAATGATTAATGAAACGAAAAAGATAATGCATTTACCTGAATTAAAGGTTGCGGCCACATGCGTAAGATTACCTGTCGCTACAGGTCATTCTGAGTCTCTTTATTTTGAGGTAGAGAAAGCTGGGGTAACACCTGAAGACATTAAAGCTTTATTGCAGGATGCTCCTGGTGTTGTTTTACAAGACGATCCACAGAATCAAATTTACCCAATGCCGGCTGACTGCGTCGGTAAAAACGATGTTTTTGTTGGGCGGATTCGCAGAGATTTAGATGAAGAAAAAGGCTTTCATATGTGGGTTGTGTCGGATAATCTGCTAAAGGGTGCTGCTTGGAATTCAGTTCAGATCGCTGAAAGTTTAATTAAAATCGGACTAGTTAAATAAGTTTTCGGGATAGATTGCTCGCAAACAACTAAGAATGAAACTAAGAAAAGAGCCTTTCTAATAATTGAGGTGTTACGATGAAGATTATCGTTCAAAAATTCGGGGGAACTTCCGTAAGAAGTGAGGAAACGCGAGAATATGCCAAAAAACATATTCAAAAGGCACTCATAGATGGATATAAAGTAGTGGTTGTCGTCTCAGCGATGGGAAGAAGTGGAGATCCCTATGCTACGGATACACTGCTCTCATTAATTGATGGAGCAAAAACAATGGTAACAAAGCGTGAGCAGGATCTTCTTCTCTCATGCGGAGAAGTGATTTCCAGTGTTGTCTTCACAGAAATGCTGCTGAAAAACGGGATAAAGGCAACCTCTTTAACAGGGTCTCAAGCAGGATTCCGAACCAATCATGATCATACCAATGCAAAGATTGTGAAAATGGAATGCGATCGTTTGCTTGAAGAGCTGCAAAACTATGATGTCGTTGTTGTTGCTGGGTTTCAAGGAGCCGCCAAAAACGGCGATACAACGACGATTGGTCGTGGTGGCAGTGATACTTCTGCATCCGCATTAGGAGCAGCACTACAAGCTGAATGGGTCGATATTTTTACCGATGTAGAAGGAATCATGACAGCGGACCCCCGTATTGCAGAAAACGCGCGACCGCTGAGTGTTGTTACGTATAACGAAGTGTGTAACCTTGCTTATCAAGGGGCAAAGGTCATTCATCCACGCGCAGTAGAAATTGCTATGCAGGCAAAAATTCCAATCCGAATTCGTTCCACTTATTCGGACAATCCTGGAACGCTTGTGACGACGTTAAATCGCAGCAATAGAGGCAGTGATATTAATGAGCGCACGGTGACAGGGATTGCCCATGTTGCCCCTGTAACACAAATTAAGGTGTTGGCAAGAAAGGGTGAATACGACCTTCAAGCAGAAGTTTTTAAGTCGATGGCAAATGAAAAAATAAGCGTTGACTTTATCAATATCTCTCCTAACGGTGTCGTTTATACGGTAACTGATGAGATGAGTGAAAAGGCAGAAGATATTTTAAAGACGAAGGGATATGAGCCACTGCTTGAAAAAAATTGTGCTAAAGTTTCAATTGTCGGTGCTGGTATAGCTGGGGTTCCCGGTATTACAGCGAAGATTGTGACTGCCTTATCTGAAAAAGGAATAAGAATTTTACAGTCTGCCGATAGTCATACAACAATATGGGTCTTAGTTAAGCAGGATGATCTTGTCACGGCAGTCAATACACTGCATGATGCTTTTGAGCTTCAAAATGATACATTTGAATATGAGAGATTGGATTAATGTTTAATGAAGTTTCACTACTGTCGAAACTTCGAATCGTGTTAATTGTACACAAGGGAGTGTAAATATGGCTTTATTTGGTAGAGTTTCAACCGCGATGGTAACCCCTTTTGATAATAAGGGACATATTGATTTTGCCAAAACAACTCAGTTAATTAATTACTTGATTGAAAACGGAACGGACTCTCTCGTTGTTGCTGGAACAACTGGTGAATCTCCGACATTGACAAAAGAAGAAAAGATCGCTTTGTTTCAGCACGTTGTAAAAATTGTCGATAAGCGAGTTCCAGTTATTGCGGGGACAGGAAGCAATAACACATATGCTTCGATCGAGTTGACAAAAAAGGCAGAGCAGCTTGGTGTCAACGGAATTATGGTGGTTGCTCCTTATTATAATAAACCAAATCAAGAAGGTCTGTACCAGCACTTCAAAGAAATTGCTGAAGCAACAACATTGCCGGTAATGGTCTATAATATTCCAAGCCGTTCTGTAGTCAATATTTTGCCTGAAACAATCATTCGTTTAGCAGAAGTTTCCAATATTGTAGCCGTGAAAGAGGCAAGCGGAGACTTAAATGCGATGACAAAAATTATTGCTAATACGCCAGAAGACTTCCTCTTATACAGTGGTGATGATGGGATTGCACTTCCGGTTTTAGCGATTGGAGGAACTGGTGTTGTTTCAGTCGCATCTCATATCATTGGAAAAGAAATGCAAGAAATGGTGCACGCGTTTTTAAACGGGGAGCATAGACGTGCAGCTGAGCTTCATCAAGTGCTTTTACCAATGATGGAAGGTCTCTTTAAAGCACCGAGTCCCGTACCAGTCAAAACAGCTCTTCAATTAAAAGGATTAAATGTCGGCTCAGTTCGATTACCATTAGTCCCTTTAACAGAGCAAGAAAGAAATGCGCTAATTGCTTTATTAAATAAGGCTTAATGCTTTTAAAGGCCAGCTCAAACGCTGCAATTAAGCAGTGCTTGAGCTGGTTTTTTCATTGGTTTGATATTATTTATGTCAAGTGCAAGAGGTCGGACGCCTTTGTCAAGACCTTTTTATTCCTTTCTGATAAGTTAAGCGGGGGTGTTGCGACTATCGGTTTTATCATAGAATGGACACTTCATGAACGAAAGCTGTTGTGGAACAGCTTCATATGTGAGCAGTTGAAACGAATGGTTTCCCCCTTTGTTTATGATAAAGACAAATGATACGCTAAAATTGGTTGGAAAGGGTTTCAGTTTTCAAGTATAATAATGGTAACTGATCTTGGGTCGGAAACAACAAGTAGGAGGAAGTATAACATTGAACATAAGAACGAATGAAAACATCAAGATAGTAGCTCTAGGAGGAGTTGGAGAAATTGGCAAAAACATGTATGTGGTGGATGTGGACGAGGACTTATTTGTCTTAGATGCCGGTCTCATGTTTCCGGAAAATGAAATGCTCGGAATTGATATTGTCATCCCGGATATTACCTATCTCACGCAAAATAAGGAACGGATAAAAGGGATTTTTCTCTCTCATGGACATGAGGATCACATCGGGGCACTTTCCTATCTTTTACGTCAGGTGCAAGCACCGGTATACGGTACAAAGCTTACGCTTGCCCTTGCCAAAGCAAAAATGAAGGAACAGGAATATAAAGGAAAAATGAATTTTGTGGAGATACACTCAGATTCAATTATCGATCTGAATACGGTTAAAGTCTCTTTTTTCAAAACGAATCATAGCATTCCTGATTCTGTTGGTATTGCGATACATACATCAGAAGGGGCAATCGTCTATACAGGCGATTTTAAATTTGATCAGGCTGCGACCGAACTTTACAAGCCAGAAATAGGGAAAATGGCAGCTTTAGGAGAAAAAGGGGTGCTTTGCCTTTTATCAGACAGTACAGATGCTGAGAAGCCTGGTTATACACCATCAGAGGCGATTGTTGTTCGCTCGATGAAAGATGTATTTTATAACGCAAAGGGGAGAATCATTGCTGCCTCTTTTGCATCAGATTTAAATCGCATTCAGCATATTTTTGACGCTGCTTATGAAAGCAGAAGAAAAATTGTTGTAGTAGGGAAGAGTTTGCAGCAAGTATTTGATATTGCGATCGAGCTTGATTATCTTCATGTCCATCATGAATTAATCATTCCGATCGATGGAATGAAGGATTATGATGACGATGAAATTGTCATCTTAGCAACAGGGATGCAAGGAGAGCCAATTGAAGCGCTACAAAAGATGGCAAAGGGGCAGCATCGATATATAAATATTCAAGAGGGCGATACAGTTCTAATTGCTGCCTCTCCATTACGTGGCGGTGAGGTATTCATATACAAGACAATTGATATGTTGAGTCGTGCAGGTGCCAACGTTATCTCTGGAAGGCGGATGGTACATACTTCAAGTCATGGCAGCGAGGAAGAGCTTAAATTCATGATTAATATGATGAACCCGAGGTTCTTTATCCCGGTACATGGTGAATACCGCATGTTGAAGGCCCATAGTAAAATTGCGAAAGAATGCGGGATTACTGACGATCGAATTGCGATGATTGATAAAGGAGATGTTCTTGAAATAGAGGGTGATCAAGTTAAAATTGCTGGAAAAGTGACCGCTGGAAACATCTTAGTTGATGGAAGTGGAATCGGTGATGTCGGCAATATTGTTTTAAGAGATCGCAAACTTTTATCGCAGGACGGCGTTCTCATTGTTGTAGTAACCTTAAATAAGGCAGAAAAGAAAATTTCGGCAGGCCCTGAAATTATTTCACGCGGATTCGTTTATGTACGGGAATCCGAAGAGCTCATGGTCGAGTCTGTTAAACTTGTAAAAGGAGTTGTCGAAAAAAATATTAGACAAGAGTTTTTTGATTGGGCGAGTATTAAACAAGATATGCGAGATGGGCTCAACCAGTTTTTATTTGAAAAAACGAAACGAAGACCGATGATTATGCCAATTATCATGGAAGTATAGAGAGCGTCCTTATGGACCTCTCTTTTTAATTATGTGGTTTTGTTAATTGACATAATTAATGATTACCTGTAAAGCTTTGTTTTCACTCGACTTTTGCAATGCAATAAGGTCCTCCAATTCCATAGAAGGAAAGAAAATTGTGTATCCCTGCCTTCCGATAAAAAGTGATACGTCACTTAATCTCAGTTACTATCCCTTTCTAATTGCTATTCCTACTTTTTCCGCTTGTGATTTTCTGCATGAATTTGCCGTTCGGGTTCAATACTAACATTGAGTTATTGTATAGAAGGGAGAATTCCGAATGGAGCACAATAGTAAATATACAAGCGAGCAAGAGGAAGGACAGGAGCAGCCCAAAGAGGATAAGTCCTCACCTTTAATGGAAAAAATTCAACAGCTTGGGCAAACTAATGTTCCCCAGCTCTCTCAAGATTCAAAAATTCACTGTTTGACAATAGTTGGCCAAATTGAAGGTCATCTTCAATTACCACCCCAAAATAAAACAACAAAATATGAACATCTGATTCCGCAAATAGTAGCAATTGAACAAAATCCCAAAATAGAAGGGCTATTAGTCATTCTTAACACAGTTGGAGGAGATGTTGAGGCAGGTTTAGCGATTTCGGAAATGCTAGCATCACTATCAAAGCCAACTGTCTCGATCGTTCTAGGCGGCGGTCATTCCATCGGAGTTCCGATTGCTGTCTCATGTGATTATTCATTTATTGCAGAAACGGCCACTATGACGATTCATCCAATCCGTCTTACTGGCCTTGTAATTGGGGTTCCGCAAACCTTTGAGTATTTGGATAAAATGCAAGAGCGAGTAGTGAGTTTTGTGACGAGGCATTCCAACATTTCAGAAGAAAAATTTAAAAATTTAATGTTTGAAAAAGGGAATTTAACAAGAGATATCGGAACGAATGTCATAGGGACAGATGCGGTTAAGTATGGATTGATCGATGAAGTTGGTGGTATTGGTCAAGCGATGAGAAAATTGGATGAACTGATTGAAATCAATAAGAATAACAGTGAGGAGTTGATTCAATGATCTTATATACGATGATGCCTCAGGAGCTTGTTTTTCCAAGCGACAATAATGAGTTTGGGAAGCAAAAACATATAATGCATGAGGGCATTCCACTCATTGTTGAAGAGACAGGGGAACAAAGATATAGAGTTGTTCGCAATCTTAGTAGCGAGCCCAACCATTTTCTCGATCAACGCTTCAGTCCAGGTGCGATGATTTCCATCCATTAATGCCTAAGAACGATGGTATTAGAGAAAAGACTTATGGTATAATAGGTTCACCTCAAGAGAAAGCAGCCGCTTAGGCTGCTTTCGTTTTGAAAAAATAAATACAAGATTTAAGGTGATTGAATGGCAAAAAGAAAACGTAGAAGAAGCACAAAGCAAAGTACACAGTTTAAGCGAACGATCCGCTTCGAGCTTATTGGTCTAATTTTAATTGCATTAGCAGCCATTTCAATTGCAGGATTAGGAGCTGTTGGAAGGGCGATTGTATTATTTTTCCGCTTTTTCACTGGTGAATGGTTTATGTTGTGTTTGCTGGCACTCGCCGTGTTAGGTGGATATTTTATTTGGAAAAGAGAAATTCCAAACTATTTTCATCGTAGACTAGTGGGAATTTATTTAATAGTGGCCTCACTTTTACTGTTAAGCCATGTTACCTTGTTTAATAATTTGTTAAACGATGGGAAATTTGCTGATCCGAGTGTGATTAAGAATACGTGGGAGCTTTTTTGGATGGAGGTAAACGGTGAAACGAGTACGACCGATCTTGGTGGAGGGATGGTCGGAGCGATATTGTTTGCCTTGTTTTACTTTTTATTTGATGAAGCAGGCTCAAAAATTATTGCTGCTGTTCTAATTATGATTGGAATTGTACTATTAACCGGTAAAACGTTTGGAGAGGCAGCGGTTAAGATGCTCCTCTCAGTTGGGAGATTTGTTAAAAATCAATGGCAAAAATTTATAGATGATTTGAAAGCAGCGAAGGAAAAAAAAATTGCTAAAAAAGAAGCAACTCGTGCGAAGGAACACGCACGGAGAGAACAACAAAATGAGGAAGAGTTGATTGTTCCACATTCAGGTGAGCAGGTTTTAAGTGACCGGGAGGAGCAGTCCGAGCCGATCATTTCTAGCTTTGCAGAAAGAGCTTATGTACAATCTGAAGAAGAAATACATAAAGAAAATGATCTAAAAGAGATGGAGTCCGCGGAGAATGATGAAGAACAAGCTCCGACAATTACCTTTACGGAAGTCGAGAATGTCGATTATGAGCTTCCCCCAATAAAATTATTAAAGCTACCGAGACAAACGGATCAGAGCGGTGAATATGAATTGATTCATGCTAATGCGGCAAAGCTTGAAAGAACATTTCAAAGCTTTGGCGTGAAGGCGAAGGTGACACAGGTTCATTTAGGTCCTGCTGTAACAAAGTATGAAGTACATCCGGATGTTGGAGTTAAGGTTAGCAAAATTGTTAGTCTAAGTGATGATTTAGCACTGGCTTTAGCGGCAAAGGATATTCGCATTGAGGCTCCTATCCCGGGTAAATCTGCGATTGGAATTGAAGTGCCAAATTCTGAAGTGGCGATGGTTTCTTTAAGGGAAGTACTTGAATCAAAGCAAAATGATAAGCCGGACTCCAAATTAATGATTGGGTTAGGCCGTGATATTACAGGGGAAGCCGTGCTGGCAGAATTAAATAAAATGCCGCATTTGCTCGTTGCTGGAGCAACAGGTAGTGGAAAAAGTGTTTGTATAAACGGTATTATTACCAGCATCCTTATGCGTGCTAAACCTCATGAAGTGAAGCTAATGATGATCGATCCGAAAATGGTCGAACTAAATGTATATAACGGAATCCCGCATTTGCTTGCGCCAGTGGTGACAAATGCGAAAAAAGCTTCACAAGCCTTGCAAAAGGTAGTAAGTGAAATGGAACGCCGCTATGAATTGTTTTCCCATACCGGGACGAGAAACATTGAAGGATATAATGATTATGTGAAGAAACATAATGCCGAGTCCGATGCAGAACAGCCTTTACTTCCATATATCGTAGTGATTGTCGATGAGTTGGCAGACTTGATGATGGTAGCATCATCGGATGTAGAGGATGCCATTACACGTCTCGCACAAATGGCACGTGCAGCTGGTATACATCTAATTATCGCTACACAACGACCATCTGTTGATGTCATCACTGGGGTTATCAAAGCTAATATTCCATCACGAATTGCGTTTGCTGTTTCATCTACTACTGATTCCCGTACCATTTTGGATATGGGGGGTGCTGAGAAACTACTAGGAAGAGGAGATATGCTCTTTTTACCAGTTGGGGCTTCTAAACCAATACGTGTCCAAGGTGCGTTTTTATCAGATGACGAGGTTGAGGAAATTGTGGACTTTGTTATCGATCAGCAAAAAGCCCAGTATCAGGAAGAAATGATTCCAGATGATCTGCCAGAAACAACGTCTGAAGTTGAGGATGAGCTGTATAATGAAGCGGTGGAATTAATTCTTGAAATGCAAACAGCCTCAGTTTCAATGCTGCAAAGACGATTTCGTATTGGTTATACGAGAGCGGCCAGATTGATAGATGAAATGGAGCTTAGGGGGGTAGTTGGACCCTATGAAGGCAGTAAGCCTCGCGCAGTATTGATGGACAAGCCTTCAGAAGAGGCAAGTTCTTAAATGCGTTATACTATTGAAATCCCTTCCTCCATTTTGCATAGAAAGGCTCATGATGTCTATCATTGCAAGGTTTTGTAAATATTTTTGACGTAAAATTTGTAGAATCTTGTCTTTCTCTATTTATTTATGAACTGAAAAATGGTATAGTATTTTCGATTAGTAGGAATGATTATACATCAGAGGTCTGATGTCTTGGAGAAAATTGGTTGGAGGAAGTAAAGGATGTCCATCAAATCAGATAACAGACATTTATATTTACAGGTGATTGATCGGATTAAACAGGATATCGAAAAAGGGATTTACAAAGAGAAAGAGCAGTTGCCCTCTGAATTTGACTTGGCAAAGCTTTTAGGAGTAAGTCGGGCAACGCTTAGAGAGGCATTGCGAATCCTTGAAGAAGAGAATGTGATTATCCGACGCCATGGTGTGGGGACATTCGTTAATGCTAAACCTTTATTTTCTTCTGGAATTGAACAGCTTAATAGTGTAACGAATATGATTGTTCAAGTCGGAATGAAGCCAGGTACCATTTTTCTAAGCTCAGATACTCAAAGTGCAACCGAGGAGGATATCCGTCGATTTTCATGTTCTGAGGATGATGAAATTTTTGTGATGGAAAGAGTTCGAACGGCAAATGGAGAACCGGTCGTCTATTGCGTGGATCATGTACCGCATCATTATTTACCAAAAACCTTTTCACATGAGAGGGAATCACTTTTCCATGTATTAGAAGAGACTTCACAAAGAAAAATTACATACGCCATTGCCGAAATTGAACCGCTTGGATATCATGAGCGAATTTCACCAATACTAGAATGTGACCCCGAAACGGCATTGCTTGTTTTAAAGCAAATGCATTTCGACGAAAAGGATATGCCGATTCTTTACTCGGTTAATTACTTTCGAGCAGACAAGTTTAGCTTTCATGTTTTGCGAAAGAGAATTTAAGCTGAAAATGTCCTGATGTTAATCTACTAAATCAAATTTATAGGGGGTACAAACCTTGAAAAAGCGTAAATTTGGATTAGCTTTATCACTCGTACTTGCTGCAGGAACAATTTTAGGTGCTTGTGGAAACAACGAAAGTGAACAAGGCGGCGGAGATGAAGGAAATGCAAATGAAGCATCCGACTTCAAAGTAGGTCTTGTAACAGACACTGGTGGGGTAGATGATAAATCATTTAACCAATCTGCGTGGGAAGGTTTAAAGAAGTTTGGTGAAGAAGAAGGCTTAACAGAAAATGAAGGGTATCGTTACCTTCAATCAGAAAAAGAAGCTGATTATATTCCGAATTTGAGTCAATTTGCTGAAAATGGATTTGATGTTACTTTTGCAGTAGGATTTTTACTAGCTGATGCGGTTAAAGCATCTGCAGAGCAAAATGAAAACGCACATTTTGCGTTAATCGATAGTCTTTTATCAGATGAAAACGGAGAGCCAGTGTGGTTAAATAATGTTTCTAATGTTACATTTGATGAGCATAGTGGTTCATTCCTAGTTGGTGTAATCGCTGCAAAGCATACGAAATCAAAGAAACTTGGTTTTGTTGGTGGAGTTGATTCACCACTAATCAAAAAGTTTGAAAACGGCTTTAAAGCTGGTGTTAAATCAGTTGACCCTACTATTGAAATCGTTGTTCAATATGCTGGTGACTTTAACAAGCCTGAAAATGGTACAAGCATTGCTTCCACAATGTATAGTGGTGGAGTAGACATCATTTATCATGCAGCTGGTGGTACTGGTAATGGAGTATTCACTGAAGCGAAAAACCGTAAAGCAAACAATGAAGATGTATGGGTAATCGGGGTTGACCGTGACCAACATGAAGAAGGACTTCCAGAAAACGTAACATTAACTTCAATGGTTAAACGTGTTGACAATGCTGTTTATGAAATTTCTAAAATGGCATTAGAAGGTAACTTCCCTGGTGGAAAAGAAACCGTGTTCGGTCTTGCTGAAGAAGGAGTAGGAATCGCTCCAACAACGGAAAACGTAAGCCAAGAGGCACTTGATTTAGTGGAAGAATTTAAACAAAAAATCCTTGATGGGGAAATTGAAGTACCTAAAACGGATGAAGAATTTGAAGCATTCGAAGCTTCACTATCACAATAAATAAGAGATTCAATGTAAGGCTAGTGGCAACACAATCACTAGCCTTACTTTTCCGAGAAAAGGTTCTTTGGAAAGAATTAGAAGCGATGTTATTGCCTCATTTATTCTTTAGAAAAAGGCCTCAAAAGCAACATTTTAAACGTAAAAAAATGCTTAAATATAAAATGCATCGGTCAACTGAAGAATAAATGAGCCAATAAACAACGAGCTGATCACGTCCTTAAAGCTATGAGAACGTTCGTTCAATACATATTTTACTTGGCACGTTTGATATCGATTTGTTGTTTAGTAGGATCTAAAAGTGATAATTTTTCCATTCAAATGGGGAGTGATATTGGTGGAATACGTAATCGAAATGAATGGCATTCGAAAGGAGTTTCCAGGCATCGTTGCAAACGATAATATTACCTTACAAGTTAAGCAGGGAGAAATTCATGCATTGCTTGGGGAAAATGGTGCTGGGAAATCGACCTTAATGAATGTTCTTTTCGGTTTATATCAACCGGAAAAAGGAGAAATAAAGGTTAAAGGTGAACCCGTTAAAATTACCGATCCGAATGTGGCAAACCGCTTAGGAATAGGAATGGTACACCAGCATTTTATGCTTGTCCATAATTTTACGGTCACGGAGAACATCATTCTGGGCAGTGAGCCTACCGTTGCTGGGAAAATCAATATTAAAGATGCGGCAAAGAAGGTTGAGGAACTTTCAAAAAGATATGGCCTTGCTGTCGATCCGTACGCTAAAATCGAGGATATTTCGGTAGGAATGCAGCAGCGCGTTGAAATTTTAAAAACGCTTTACCGAGGGGCAGAGATTTTAATTTTTGATGAACCAACAGCAGTATTAACTCCGCAGGAAATTAAGGAGCTTATCCAAATAATGGGCAAGCTAGTTGCTGAAGGAAAGTCGATCATCTTAATTACGCACAAACTTAAGGAAATCATGGAGGTTTGTGATCGCTGTACCGTTATTCGTAAGGGAAAAGGAATCGGAACAGTGAATGTTGCAGAAACGAATCCTGATGAGCTTGCTTCCTTAATGGTAGGACGCGAGGTTCATTTCAAAGTAGATAAAGAGGATGCAAAGCCTCAAGAAGTCGTGCTGCAGATTAAAGATTTAGTTGTCACCGATGCGAGAAATATTCCTAGTGTAAACGGACTGGACTTAGAAGTGCAAGCTGGGGAAATATTAGGAATCGCAGGGGTTGATGGAAACGGTCAATCTGAACTTATTGAAGGAATTACAGGTCTAAGGAAGATAAAAGCAGGGAGCATAAAAATTAATGGGAAGGAAACCTCCCACCTAAGCACTCGTAAAATCACTGAAACAGGGGTTGGACATATTCCAGAGGATCGCCATAAACATGGATTGGTACTTGATTATACAGTAGGGGAAAACATCGTCTTACAGACCTATTATCAAAAGCCGTACTCAAATTCTGGTATTTTAAATTACAATAAAATCTATGAAAAAGCAAAATCCTTAATTGCGGAATACGATGTTCGAACACCTTCAGAATACACACCTTCCCGAGCTTTATCTGGTGGGAACCAACAGAAGGCAATTATTGCGAGAGAAGTCGATCGCAGTCCAAGTTTATTAATCGCAGCCCAGCCTACAAGGGGACTAGACGTCGGCGCAATTGAATTTATCCACTCCAAGCTGATTGAAGAACGGGATAAAGGCAGAGCCGTGCTATTAATTTCATTTGAACTGGATGAAATCATGAATTTAAGTGATCGAATTGCAGTTATATATGAAGGTAAAATCGTTGATATAGTAGACCCTAAAGAAACAACAGAGCAGGAGTTAGGGCTATTAATGGCTGGTGGCAAGAGAGAAAGAGAAGGTGTTTCATAATGCAAAAACTCCTGAAAAATGACAAGTTATTTAATATTGTTGTACCTATATTTTCAGCCATTTTAGGGATGCTTGTAGGAGCGTTCATCATGCTAATTGGTGGCTACGATCCGGCGAAAGGCTTCAGCGCTTTATTCCAAGGAATGTTTGGAAGTCCAAAAAATATCGGGGAAATGATTCGTGCTGCTTCTCCACTGATTCTGGCTGGGCTTGCAGTTGGTTTTGCTTTTAAAACGGGCCTATTTAATATTGGGGTTGAAGGACAACTATTAGTAGGATGGTTAGCATCTGTTTATGTCGGCTATGCTCTCAATTTACCAGCAGTTATTCATATACCTGTAGCGATTCTAGCCGCGGCAATCGCAGGTGGGCTATGGGGGATGATTCCCGGATTTTTAAAAGCGAAGTTTAAGGTACATGAAGTCATTGTAACGATAATGTTAAACTATGTCGCGCTATATACTACAGCGGATATTATTAAAAGATATTTGTATGCAGGCAATGAGAAGTCATACAAAATTCAAGAATCAGCTTCCCTTTCATCTGGATTTCTATCTAATTTGACCGATGGTTCTCGTCTCCATTGGGGTATTTTGGCGGCCGTTTTAATGGCAGTTATCATGTGGTTTCTTTTAGAGAAAACAACGACTGGCTATGAATTAAAGGCAGTTGGGTTTAACCGCCATGCTTCACAATATGCAGGTATGAATGTTTCCAAGAATATTGTCTTTTCCATGACCATTTCCGGAGCATTTGCAGGAATTGCTGGAGCGATGGAAGGATTGGGAACATTTCAAAATATGACGGTGCTTTCTGCATTTACGGGAACGGGATTCGATGGAATCGCTGTTGCCCTATTAGGGGCAAATAATCCGTTCGGGATTATTATTGCTGGAGTATTATTTGGAGGTTTGAATACAGCAGCGCCGCAAATGAATTTCAATGCGAATGTCCCTTCAGAACTTGTTGAGATTATTATTGCCTTAATTATTTTCTTTGTTGCATCTAGTTATTTAATCCGCTTATTACTTACACGCTTTAGCAAGGAGGGGAAATAACATGAGCTTTTTAGATATTTTGGTGATTATTATTCCCGCTACGTTGTATACAGCAGCTCCCCTCATTTTTACTGCTCTTGGTGGAGTATTGAGTGAACGCTCAGGCGTTGTAAATATCGGTCTTGAAGGGCTTATGTTATTTGGAGCTTTTGCAGGTGTTGTGACAACTTTAACTCTTCAAGACAGTGTGGGTGCGGCTGCACCATGGATTGCGATCGTTGTTGCAGCGATTGCTTCCGGGATCTTTTCTCTTGTACATGCTGTCGCAAGTATTACTTTCCGTGCAGATCAAACGGTATCAGGAGTAGCGATCAACATGCTGGCGGCTGGACTAACCCTTTTCTTAATTAGAAGAATTTACAATAAAGGGCAAACTGATTTTGTTGATTACCGCATTAACAAGCAGGATGTTCCGTTTTTATCGGATATTCCGGTTATTGGTGACATTTTCTTTTCACGTATTCCTTATACATCCTATATTGCCATTTTCGTTGCCATTATAGTTTGGTATATTGTTTTCAAAACACCATTTGGTTTACGGCTCCGCTCCGTTGGTGAACATCCAATGGCTGCCGATACAATGGGGATTAATGTGAATCGCATGCGCTATATTGGAGTTGTTTTATCTGGTGTATTTGCCGGAATTGGTGGTTCTGTTTACGCGCTTTCGATTTCTGGTAACTTTACAGGACATACGATTGCTGGGCAAGGATTCCTAGCTTTAGCTGCGATGATCTTTGGTAAATGGCATCCAATCGGGGCGATGGGAGCTGCGCTATTTTTTGGATTTGCAACTTCCTTAAGTATCACTGGAGCACAAATTCCACTGCTTCAAAATATTCCATCAGTATTTTTAATTATCGCACCATATGTGTTAACGATTTTGGCGCTAACTGGGTTTGTTGGTCGTGCAGATGCTCCAAAAGCTTCAGGGATTCCTTATGTTAAAGGACAACGCTAATAGTAATTTTGACCTGACATTTGTCAGGTCTTTTTGATCCGAGGATGTTCTTCTACTTGAAATGGAAAATAGCGGCAAGGTATAGTAATAATAACTTCTTGAAAGTTTACCGAATATTATTGGGTATGATAGTAAGGAGTATGTACGATGCTAAGGAGGATGTCTTAATGACTGTAATATCAGAAACAGTGAAAGAAATGCAAGGCTACAATCTTCATATTGTAAAGACAGAAAAGTTTAAAACAAATACACTTGTTTGGAAAATGAAGGCTCCATTAAGCAAGAAAGAAGTGACACTGCGCGCATTATTGCCTTATGTTTTGCAGAGCAGTTCAAAAAAGTATCCATCCTCAACAAAATTAAGAACTTTTTTAGATGAATTATATGGAGCTAGCTTTTATGTCGATTTGGCCAAAAAAGGAGAATATCATGTTATTAGCTTCGCTTTAGAAATCGCCAACGAGAAGTTTTTATCTGATAAAACACCGCTTTTAAGGATAGGGATGGAATTTTTAGCGGAAATTTTGACAAAT
The DNA here is from genome assembly GCF_008764295.1 of Bacillus methanolicus. Classification (GTDB taxonomy): domain Bacteria; phylum Bacillota; class Bacilli; order Bacillales; family Cytobacillaceae; genus Robertmurraya; species Robertmurraya methanolica_A. The sequence continues at coordinate 37,545 of NZ_VTQX01000027.1, forward strand.
CCAAATGTTGCTAATGATGCTTTTGAGCAAGATACCGTTGAAAAGGAGAAACGTACTCATAAGCAAAGAATCCAATCTAACTTTGATGATAAGATGAAATATTCAAGCACAAGACTAGTGGAGGAAATGTGTAAAGGGGAACGATATGCTCTTCATGTCCATGGTGAAATGAATGAAGTGGACGGGATAACGGCACAAAGTTTATTTTCCTATTATAAAAAGGCATTTTCAGAGGATGAATTGGACTTATATGTAATAGGGGACGTATCTGAAAATGAAGTAACAGCACTAGCAAACGAAAAAATGAAGTTTTCTCCCCGTCAGCCACAACTCCTTGATCGAAATGAAGTGGTCGGAGATCGTGAAGTAAAAACCATTAATGAAGTGCAGGATGTTAAGCAAGGGAAATTAAATATTGGCTTTCGAACAAATGTACTTTATGGCGATGAGGACTATTATGCCCTTCAAGTGTTAAATGGAATTTACGGGGGCTTTTCTCATTCAAAGCTATTTATAAACGTTCGAGAAAAAGCCAGTTTAGCTTATTATGCAGCTAGCCGTTTGGAGAGCCACAAGGGATTGATGATGGTCATGTCGGGAATTGAACACAAAAATTATGATCAGGCAGTAGCGATTATTAATGAGCAAATGGTCGCTATGAAAAAAGGCGATTTTTCCGAACAGGAACTGGTACAAACAAAGGCAGTCATACGGAATCAGCTTTTAGAAACTGTAGATACGGCAAGGGGAATGATTGAAATCCTTTATCATAATGTCGTTTCCCATCAAAACATCACATTGGATCATTGGTTGGTACAAATGGAGAGAGCAACAAAGGAAGATATCGTAAAGGTTGCTCAGAAAATCCAGCTTGACACTGTTTACTTTTTAACGGGACAGGAGGCGATGCAATAATGGAAAAAATCACATTTGAACAATTACAAGAAGAGCTTTATTATGAAAAATTAACCAATGGTTTAGACGTCTATATTCTTCCGAAAATAGGATTCAATAAAACGTACGCAACTTTTACGACGAAATACGGCTCCGTCGATAACCAGTTTATCCCTCTTGGCAAAGAAGAGTTTGTTAAGGTGCCTGATGGTATTGCCCATTTTCTCGAGCATAAACTGTTTGAAAAAGAGGATGGGGATGTTTTCCAACAATTTAGTCGCCAAGGTGCATCTGCGAATGCGTTTACTTCCTTCACAAGAACAGCTTATCTCTTTTCCAGTACTTCAGATGTGGAGTTGAACTTAGAGACATTAATAGATTTCGTTCAAGACCCTTATTTTACAGAAAAAACGGTTGAAAAGGAAAAAGGGATTATAGGTCAAGAAATTACGATGTACGATGATAATCCAGATTGGCGACTTTATTTTGGTTTAATTGAAAATCTCTATCAAAATCACCCTGTTAAAATTGATATTGCTGGAACGATTGATTCCATTTCCCATATTACGAAAGATCTGTTGTATGAGTGCTATAACACTTTCTATCATCCGAGCAATATGTTACTGTTTGTAGTCGGACCAGTTGATGTCGAGAAAATAATGAAACAAATTAAAGAAAATCAGGCAAAGAAACCATTTGAGTCACAGCCAGAAATTAAACGACGATTTGAGGCAGAAAAAAAGGAAGCGAACGAAGGAAAGAAAGTCCTTGAAATGAATGTGCAGACCCCGAAATGTCTGCTTGGAATAAAGGCATTGCATCATGACCAAAGTGGAATGGAAATGCTGAAAAATGAACTGACTACGAATGTATTGTTGGATATGCTATTCGGAAAAAGTTCAGCCAATTATGAGCAGCTTTATAATGAAGGATTAATTGATGATACATTTTCCTATGATTATACGCAGGAATCGGGCTTTGGCTTTGCCATGATTGGTGGCGATACGAGCAATCCTGAGCAATTAGTGGCGAGACTGAAGGAAATGCTTTTTGCAGTGAAAAACAGTGGTTTGACAAATGAAGCGTTACAAAGAACAAAAAAGAAGAAGATCGGCGGATTTTTACGGGCAGTCAACTCTCCTGAATTCATTGCCAATCAATTTACACGCTATGCATTTAATGAAATGAATTTATTTGATGTTGTTCCAACACTTGAAAAAATTACAATTGATGACGTGCAAAGGGTCGCAAACGAGTTTATTTCTGAAGAGCGTTTATCGGTATGCCAGGTCATCCCTAAAAAAAAAATAAGAGCAGTGTTGTAGGGAGTAGGAAGGATTTTCTATGAAGAAATTTGTGTTAATTACGGGTGCAAGCGGTGGAATTGGCAGGGTGATCGCCTTAAATCTAGCGAAGGAAGGCTATAATCTATACTTGCACTACTTTAAAAATGAACAGTCTATTCATCAGCTGACGGAGGAGCTATCTCGTTATGAAGGGGAGTATATTCCAATACAAGCTGATTTATCCTCTCGTAATGGTTATAAATTGCTTGTTTCTCAAATATTTTCACTTGATGCGATTATCCACAATAGCGGGATGAGTCATTATGGTCTTCTTGTTGATTTACAGGAGGAAGAGGCGGAAAACTTAATTACAACTCATGTTACAAGTCCGTTATTGCTAACAAAAGAGCTGTTGCCTAAAATGCTAAAAAATAAAGGTGGCAACATCATTGTCATTTCCTCCATTTGGGGTCAAACAGGGGCCGCTTGTGAAGTTGCATATTCAACCGTTAAGGGTGCACAAATCTCCTTTGTTAAGGCATTGAGTAAAGAGGTGGCCTCAAGCGGGATCAGGGTTAATGGCATTGCTCCAGGAGCGATTCAAACACCTATGATTACTTCTTTTTCAGAGGATGAACTTGCTGATCTGGTTGAAGAAATTCCAATGGGGGAATTAGGGAAACCAATACATGTTGCTGATACCGTGTCTTTTCTTTTATCAGAAAAAGCAGCTTATATTACTGGACAAATTATCGCGGTAAATGGTGGCTGGTATGTGTAAATGAAAGGACGGCTCATTCACCCTTTGATTGCCCCCTACAGTATCTATTAAATACCTTGATGAAAAAATATGTAAAATATGTATAATATCCCTGTCAAGTAAGCAAAATAACCACGTAATATAATTAAGGAGGTTATTTCATGTCTGTACTTGATAATTGGAACCAATGGAAAGACTTTTTAGGAGATCGCCTACATCAGGCTCAAAATGAAGGAATGAATCAAGAGGTAATTAGCGATATCGCATATCAAGTTGGCGATTATTTAGCAAAGCAAGTTGATCCGAAGAACGAACAAGAAAGAATTTTAGCTGATCTTTGGTCGGTTGCAACTCCAGAAGAGCAACACGCGATTGCTAACGTAATGGTTAAGTTAGTACAAAATAATGGAAATTCTTAAAATGATTTTGTTTATTCTTAAAGAGAGGCATTGCCTCTCTTTTTTACTCGTGGTTTAGGAACTCCTTGTGGTCGATCTCACTTTGAATAAGTATCTTTTAGTCTAGTGCACCTCAAGCAGCCGAGTGCAAACCAAACATTACCGACAAGTTAAGGGAGAGCCATTAGGCTTTGATTATTGAAAGAGCAGACATGTTGTAGTTAGGACGGTGAATATGAAAAGGGGATATTCCTTTGATCTGTCCTCATAGGAATCATTAGAATGATATGTTTTTGATGGCGTGCTCCTGATCATTATGTTGTGCAAAATTACTTTAAAATAAGGATAAAAATTGTCATAAATATGGGAATAAGAATATAATTGTTATGGGTGCTCTTATCTATATCTTTTTCTAAACTTGAACTCGCTTTTTTCTTTCATATTCATAGAAAATCCTTTATTATAGAAGCTAGATGAATTTGCTTAATTTTGGTGAATTTGTCGAATAAGAGAATAATTTGGAGAATGCCAGCAACGCTCTTTCCAAGCTGATGGAATTTATAAAGATACCATGCGCATTTTGGGATCACAGGCACTCCTATATTTCTACTTCTAAGGAGGTTTTCCATGGAAAAGCAAGAATGGTACTTAGAATATGAAATAACAACAAATCGCCCTGGACTGCTTGGTGATATTTCGTCATTGCTAGGAATGCTTTCTATTAATATTGTGACGATTAATGGTATCGATGAGGGCCGACGCGGGCTGTTAATTTTAGCTAAAAACCATGATCAAATTGTTAGACTAGAGTCTATTTTACATACGATGGATACAATAAGAGTCATAAAGCTCCGTGTTCCAAAGCTAAGGGATCGATTAGCTGTTAGACATGGACGATACATACAAAGAGATGCTGATGATAAAAAGACTTTCCGCTTCGTTCGGGATGAGCTTGGATTATTAGTTGATTTTATGGCAGAATTATTTAAGAAGGACGGTCATAAGCTTATTGGCATTCGAGGCATGCCGCGTGTTGGCAAAACAGAATCTGTTGTTGCCGCCAGCGTTTGTGCAAATAAAAGATGGCTGTTCGTATCATCAACGTTATTAAAACAAACCATTCGTAATAAATTAATTGAAGATGAGTATAGTGAGGATAATCTGTTTATTATCGATGGGATCGTCTCAACTAGGCGAGCTAATGAGCGTCATTGGCAATTGGTGCGGGAGATTATGCGCTTGCCTGCCGTAAAGGTTGTTGAACATCCTGATATATTTGTGCAAAATACAGAGTATACTCTCGATGATTTTGATTATATTATTGAATTGCGAGATGACCCTGAACAAGAGATTACATACGAAGTTGTTGAAAAAAATAATATGTTTTCTGATTCTGACTTTGGTGGTTTTGATTTTTAATGTAAGGTCAGATTCCTTAACCAAGGTTGAATATGATATGTAGGGTTGAAAATGATGTCTTCGATTGCTCACATTATGGAATGGTGATAGAGACATAATGAAAATTATCAGTTGGAAGGTGTTACAAATTGACGGAATTAGGGAATCGTTTGAAGGAGGCTCGTCTTGAAAAAGATATGAGCTTAGATGATTTGCAAGCTGTGACGAAAATTCAAAAAAGATATTTAGAGGGAATAGAAGAAGGAAATTATAGCATGATGCCAGGGCCTTTCTATGTCCGTGCCTTTATTAAACAATATGCGGAAGCAGTTGATTTAGAGCCTGAAGAGTTGTTTGAGCAATATCAAGCGGATGTGCCGACAGCTTTTAAAGACGATTTACCTGAGAAGCTTTCCCGTGTTCAAACTCGCAGGAATATTTCAGGAGGAAGTTCTAAATTCTTTGATATTCTTCCGAAAATATTGGTTGCAGCTTTTATAATTGGTGCGCTGGCAGTCATTTGGTATTTTTATTCGCTCAATGCTGGTAAAGATTCGAATGAGCAGATAGAGAATAATACTGATGGGGCATCTTATGAAGAAGCGGAGAATTTATCGCGTGAACCAGTAGAAGAAGAACCAGTAGTTGATGAAGAAACGGATGAGCAAAATCGTACAGATGAAGATGGTGATTCAACCGAAGAAGAGGTTGCACCAGAACAAGAAATAACAGTTGTGGAATCGCAAGGTAGAAGAACTACTTATGAGCTTAAAAATGCTGAGAGCTTTGAATTGAAGCTTGTTTCCACTGGTGAAACTTGGGTTAGTATTAAAAATGGAGCTGGCCAATCGTTCTTCCAAGGAATGCTTACGACAGGTGGTACGGCTAGTCATACAGAGGATTTGTCAAATGAAGAAGAAGTTGTGATCAGGGTTGGAAGTGCGCCAAATACGGAGATTTATATAAATGACGAAAAGCTAGAATACGCTGCAGCACCTGAAAGTCAGACCGTACAAGATATTACGATTCGTTACACGAAAGCTTCTGAATAGTCATCGATTCGGTGACTATTTTTCGCTTTTAACTATTTTGTCTTCTGCATCGATTTTTTTACAATATTATGTAGAAAATGAAATAAACGATTAAGGATTAGGATTGATCTATATTTTTAAAGTTGGAGGGTAAATTAAATGAATTTGCCAAATAAAATAACTGTCTCAAGAATTTTACTTATACCTCTATTTCTTTTTATAATGCTCTATCCTTTTTCATGGGGTGAGATGAAATTTCTTGGTGCAGAACTTCCAGTTGCCCATTTTGTGGGAGCATTGATCTTTATTATAGCCTCTACGACCGATTGGGTTGACGGCTATTATGCTCGTAAATATAATTTAGTAACGAATCTTGGGAAGTTTTTAGACCCGTTAGCGGACAAGTTACTCGTTTCGGCAGCGTTGATTGTTCTTGTCCAAATTGGGATGGCATCGTCATGGATTGTGATTTTAATTATTAGTAGAGAATTTGCGGTAACAGGGCTTCGGGCAATTTTGGCTGGAGAAGGTGAAATTGTTGCTGCCAATATGTTAGGAAAAATAAAAACGTGGACGCAAATTATTGCGATTTCAGCTTTATTATTACATAATATGATTTTTGAACTCGTGTCATTGCCGTTTGCTGATATAGCCCTTTGGGTCGCTGCATTTTTTACAGTTTGGTCAGGCTGGGATTATTTTAGTAAAAATAAACATGTTTTCATCAACTCCAAATAGAAGAAATTTAAAATATTTGGCTAGACATAACTTTCATGAGTAGGAGTGTTTTACATGAACGCGGAAATCATTGCAGTTGGCTCAGAATTATTGCTTGGACAGATTGTGAATACGAACGCTCAATTTCTTTCGAAGCAACTTGCCAATATTGGTGTCAATGTTTACTACCATACAGTTGTCGGTGACAATCCAGAACGTTTAAAGCGTGCCCTAGAACTTGCGGAGAGTAGGGCGGATCTCATCATTCTGACGGGTGGGCTCGGCCCTACGAAGGATGATTTAACGAAAGAGACGATCGCGTCACATATAGGGAAGAAGCTCGTTCATGATGAAGTGGCTCTCGCTTCGATTGAGCAGTACTTTCAAACGACCAATCGAGTAATGACAGACAACAACCGTAAACAAGCCCTTGTATTAGAAGATGCTGCTGTCCTTCCGAATGATCATGGAATGGCACCTGGAATGGTTGTGACTGTCAATGAACGAAGTTATATGTTATTACCAGGTCCACCTAAAGAACTTGAACCAATGTTTTCCCAGTATGGAGAAAAGGAGATTTTGAAGCTTCAGCCGATTAATGATAAAATTGTTTCCCGTGTTCTCCGTTTTTTTGGGATCGGAGAATCGATGTTAGAGACTGAAATTGATGATTTAATAGATGGACAGCAAAACCCAACAATTGCGCCGCTAGCTGCAGATGGTGAGGTAACGCTTCGATTAACGGCGAAGGCGAAAAATGAAGAACTCGCTCATCAGCTAATCGACAAGACTGAACAACAAATTCTTGCAAGAGTGGGAGAGTATTTTTATGGTTATGATTCCACGTCATTAATGAATGAGTTGTTTCAAGAGTTGGATGCTCGAAATTTGACGATAGCCTGTGCCGAAAGCCTTACAGGAGGACTTTTTCAGCAGGAAATGACTTCAATATCAGGTGCGGGTGATGTTTTTAAGGGTGGTGTTGTTTGCTACGCCACTGAGGTGAAGAATCATGTCCTCAACGTTAAGAAGGAAACGACAGATACTTATGGAGCAGTTAGTGCTGCTTGTGCGCTTGAATTGGCAGAAAATGTCCGTTCCCTCATACAAGCTGATATTGGCATAAGTTTTACAGGAGTCGCGGGACCAGCAAAGCAAGAGGGCAAACCAGTTGGAATGGTCTTTATTGGCATTTCTATTAAAGGAAGAGAGCCTAAATATGAGCAGTTGCAGCTTGCGGGGACGAGGGAAGGGATTCGGCTTAGAACGATAAAGCATGGATGTCATTTCCTGCTCAAAAGTTTAAAGGAATGATAAGACTTAAAGGAAAAGCAAGTGAGAGGATACGGTTCAACATCCCTTCACTTGCTTTTATAGTTCAGAAGAAGAAAGGCAATTATGTTCGATATGCCGAACGTAGATTGTAATTGTCAGTCATCTCTTTCGTACAATTAATAGGTCTACATTGATTTTTTCTGACTCTCTTTTTCTTAACAATGTCTTTAGTTTATGGAGAATGTCAATGTATCCTTTTAAAAGCACTGTTTGGACATCAATAGATTGCTAGATTTTTACGATTGTAGCGAATGTTGCAATGGGCTGCGCTACTTTCGCAATAACATAAAGATAGTCAAATATTTTCAGACATTGGTCAATATATCAATCATTCACCAGTCATACGTATTAAAAGGAAATTCTTTCCTTAGGGGAAGTTGAAAATTTCCGCTCTTAATGAACCGAGAAAAAAACGAATGGATGTTCGATTTTTTTCTCGACAAATGATTGGAAAACAGTTATATTAGAGATAGGTTTTTTAAGAGATGAACCGATTGGATGAAATAAGGAGGAATTTATAGTGAGCGATCGTCAAGCAGCCTTAGAAATGGCGTTGAAACAAATAGAAAAACAATTTGGTAAAGGTTCCATTATGAAATTGGGTGAACAAACAGATCGGCAAATTTCTACTTCACCGAGTGGCTCTCTAGCGCTAGATGCAGCTCTGGGGATTGGTGGATATCCACGGGGACGGATTATTGAAATTTACGGGCCAGAGAGTTCTGGTAAAACGACTGTGGCTCTGCATGCAATTGCAGAAGTGCAAGCTGAAGGTGGACAAGCTGCATTTATCGATGCTGAACATGCTTTAGATCCAGTTTATGCTTCAAAGCTCGGTGTTAATATTGATGAATTGCTTTTGTCCCAGCCTGATACTGGAGAGCAGGCACTAGAGATCGCTGAGGCACTTGTAAGAAGTGGTGCAGTTGATATTTTAGTTATCGACTCTGTTGCTGCGCTCGTACCAAAAGCCGAAATCGAAGGGGAGATGGGAGATAGTCATGTTGGTTTGCAGGCCCGGCTAATGTCTCAGGCTCTTCGTAAGCTTTCTGGAGCGATTAATAAGTCTAAAACCATCGCTATCTTTATCAATCAGATTCGTGAAAAGGTTGGGGTGATGTTTGGAAATCCTGAAACAACACCTGGAGGACGTGCTTTAAAATTCTACTCCTCTATCCGTCTCGAAGTCCGTCGTGCTGAAACATTAAAGCAAGGCAATGATATGATTGGAAATAAAACAAAAATTAAAGTCGTAAAAAATAAAGTCGCACCACCATTCCGCGTTGCTGAAGTGGACATTATGTATGGAGAAGGGATTTCTAAAGAGGGCGAGATTATCGATTTAGGTTCCGAAATTGATATTGTTCAAAAGAGCGGCTCTTGGTACTCCTATAACGACGAACGCCTTGGCCAAGGCCGTGAAAATGCAAAGCTATATTTAAAAGAAAACCCAGAAGTTCGATTGGAAATTCAGCAGAAGATCCGTGAATACTATGGCTTGGATGGTGTTAAGGTCGTAGAAGGTGAAGATGAGGGTCAAGAAACTTTTGACCTTGTAGATTAATCTATAACAGCTTGTATTTATTGACGTACAGAAGTATAGGGATATGTCTTATTTAAAACAGCAAAGCTTAAAATGCTTTGCTGTTTTGTATGCCAAAATTTCCTCTTTGTGAACGAAAGCTAATAAATGATGGCATAATCGAATCAATAAGCTCTACAGCTTAAGTTACAACTGGAAATAGCCGACTAGACAGGCACTTGACAATAAAAATTCACACCTTTACAATTAATATGTATATTTTACAATTTTTATAATGATTAAAACGTTAAAAAGCCTTTGTGCTGTATATTGATGGATGACAATGTACATGCCGACAGTTTAGAAACGTAAAAACAAAAAGTTCATAGCAAGAGGAGGTGAAATGATGGATTTAGTAATTATAATCATCTCCATTTTGCTTGGCCTATTCGTCGGTGCAGTTGTTGGCTATTTTGTTCGTAAATCCGTTGCTGAAGCAAAGATTGCAGGCGCAAAAGATGCGGCGGAGCAAATTTTAGAGGATGCAAAGCGTGATGCGGACTCGACTAAAAAGGAAGCTCTGCTAGAAGCAAAGGATGAAATTCACAAGCTTCGAACAGAAGCTGAACGTGAAATTCGTGATCGAAGAAATGAGTTGCAAAAACAAGAAAATCGTTTAATGCAAAAAGAGGAAAACTTAGATCGAAAAGATGAGTCGTTAGATAAACGCGAATCACTATTAGAAAAGAGGGACGATTCTCTTAACAAAAGACAACAGCATATTGAAGAGATGGAAAGCAAAGTGGACGAGATCTTAAAGAAGCAACAATCTGAGCTTGAACGCATCTCAGGCTTAACGCGTGATGAAGCGAAGTCCATCATTTTAGAGCGAATGGATAAGGAATTATCTCACGAGATCGCTTTAATGGTTAAAGAGAGTGAGAATAAAGCAAAAGAGGAAGCGGACAAGAAAGCAAAAGAAATCTTGTCATTAGCCATTCAAAGATGTGCGGCGGATCACGTGGCTGAAACAACTGTCTCAGTTGTAAGTTTACCAAATGATGAAATGAAAGGTCGCATCATTGGACGTGAAGGTCGTAATATTCGTACACTTGAAACTCTTACTGGGATTGACCTCATTATTGATGATACACCGGAGGCTGTTATTCTTTCAGGCTTTGATCCAATTCGCAGAGAGACAGCGAGACTTGCGCTAGAGAAGCTTGTTCAGGATGGTCGGATTCATCCAGCTCGTATTGAAGAGATGGTTGATAAGGCACGTCGCGAGGTGGATGAGCATATTCGAGAAATCGGTGAGCAAACAACCTTTGAGGTTGGAGTACATGGTCTCCATCCAGATTTAATTAAAATTCTGGGTCGCCTAAAGTTCCGTACAAGCTACGGACAAAATGTGCTTAAGCATTCCATTGAAGTTGCTCAACTTTCTGGATTATTAGCTGCTGAGCTTGGAGAAGATGAAACATTAGCTCGTCGTGCTGGATTGCTTCACGATATTGGCAAAGCAATTGACCATGAAGTAGAAGGAAGCCATGTGGAAATTGGGGTTGAGCTTGCAACAAAGTATAAAGAGCACCCAGTTGTCATCAACAGTATTGCTTCCCATCATGGGGATAGTGAAGCTCAATCTGTCATTGCTGTGCTTGTGGCCGCTGCAGACGCGTTATCAGCCGCTAGACCTGGAGCAAGAAGAGAAACGTTGGAAAACTATATTCGTCGCTTAGAAAAGCTTGAGGAAATTTCTGAGTCCTATGATGGAGTCGAGAAATCATTTGCGATTCAAGCAGGTAGGGAAGTTCGTATTATTGTAAAACCTGATCAAATAGACGATTTAGAATCACATCGTCTTGCTCGAGATATTCGCAAGAAAATTGAGTCTGAACTTGATTATCCAGGTCATATAAAAGTAACAGTTATTCGTGAAACGAGAGCTGTTGAATATGCGAAATAAATAAAACGGTGCATTTGCACCGTTTTATTTATTTTATTTTTTTGCTATAATGAACCATTAGTACATACGAGAAAGGGATTGAACATGGATATATTGTTTATTGGAGATGTAGTAGGCTCCCCTGGCCGTGATATGGTGATGGAATATGTTCCAAAGCTGAAAGAAAAATATCGTCCACATGTTACGATTATTAATGGTGAGAATGCTGCAGGCGGTAAGGGAATTACGGAAAAAATTTATCGGAGCTTTTTAGAGGTTGGTGCCCAAGTAGTAACGCTCGGAAATCATACTTGGGACAACCGTGAAATTTTCGAATTTATTGAAGACGCGAAGTATCTTATTCGTCCAGCTAATTTTCCAGAAAATAACCCTGGAAAAGGGATCGTGTATGTGCGAATGAATCAACTTGAAATTGCTGTGATTAATCTCCAAGGGCGTACATTTATGCCGGCGATTGATGATCCGTTTGTAAAGGCAGATCAGCTTATTAAAGAGGCAAAGGAACGAACTCCTTTTATCTTCGTTGATTTTCATGGTGAGGCAACAAGCGAAAAGCAAGCAATCGGTTGGTATTTAGATGGCAGAGTATCTGCTATTGTTGGGACGCACACACATGTACAAACGGCAGATAATCGCGTATTGCCGAAAGGTACTGCTTACATCTCTGATGTAGGGATGACGGGACCTTATGATGGAATTCTCGGAATGGAGCGGGAAGTGGTATTAAAGCGGTTTTTAACAGGGCTGCCGGTCCGTTTTGAAGTTCCAAAAACGGGAAGAGCCCAGTTAAGTGCGGTGGTAGTACAATTGGATGATAAAACAGGTTTGGCGAAAAAAATTGAACGCATTTTAATTAATGAGGATCATCCATTTTATTCATAGTATTTGGCCCATTTCGTTTGAAGCTCTTGTTTCAAACAAAATGGGCCAAAAATGTTTCGATAGCAAGATTATTCGCATCTATTTTGAATTCATTCTTCGGTATTTAAAGTTTTTTTCAGAAAACGCCCAAGCAATTTTCCAATATTTTGACCAAGCTGGAATATGTGATTTAACATTTGAATATAGTAGCAATGGAATCATATATACCTGACCTGTTCAATAGATGAACATTCAGGGGGGGTAAACGAGGAGGAGCTAGGAATGGAAATATTAAAAGTTTCAGCAAAATCTAATCCTAATTCTGTAGCTGGTGCGCTTGCCGGAGTTCTGCGGGAAAGAGGAGCTGCGGAAATCCAAGCCATAGGTGCGGGTGCATTGAATCAAGCCGTAAAGGCAGTAGCAATAGCAAGAGGATTTGTGGCACCTAGCGGAGTTGATTTGATCTGTATTCCGGCCTTTACAGACATTCAGATTGATGGAGAAGAAAGAACTGCCATTAAGTTAATTGTTGAACCTAGATGATAATGTTTAGGTAAATGAAAGCATTGGGGTTAAAGGCATGGTGACAATGTTGTTTAGTCTGGTATAACAACTATTTTTGAAGGAATGAAAGAGCATTCATGCTGGTGGAATCCTTATGCATACAACCTGTTTGCTTAGCAAGCAGGCTTTTTTCTTGAAATAATATTGTTGAGCCAATAATCAACATAGATATATAGCAAAGCCTCCTAAAAAGAATTTTAAATTTCTTTAATTATGGGAAACATTTAAGAAGCAGTTAAGGATGCCAACTATTTATTATGTTTTGAAAACTAAAAAAATATTCATACTTTCGTCAATATTTATGCGGAAAGGGTTGCTTTTTTCACAACATAGGGCTAGAATTGAAAGCGTTTAGTACCCTACTTTTCCAATGAAATTTGGATGAGAAATGTACTAGACCATGAGTGAATTTCACAATGTTTCAGATTCGTCTAGAAACATCACGATCGATATTTTTCTTCTGTTTTAGAATGTGTTTTCTAGGCTGAATGAACCATGTTGGAATGAACTCGTCGAAATCAAATAACGTTTTTTACATATTTCTTAACGTATCTGAAGGGGTGTAAGACATGATCAATCAACTTTCTTGGAAAGTTGGCGGACAACAAGGGGAAGGTATTGAAAGTACTGGGGAAATCTTTTCAATTGCTCTGAATCGTCTGGGCTACTACTTGTATGGCTACCGTCACTTTTCATCACGAATTAAAGGTGGACATACGAACAATAAGATTCGTGTAAGTACGACTCAAGTTCGATCTATTTCGGATGATTTAGACATTTTAGTCGCGTTTGACCAAGAGACAGTGGATCTAAATTACAAAGAGCTTCATGACAATGGAATTATCATCGCCGATGCGAAGTTTAATCCTACTCAACCAGAGGATACCAATGCGACTTTGTATGCAGTCCCATTCACAGAGATTGCTACTGAACTGGGAACATCTTTAATGAAAAACATGGTAGCAGTTGGTGCTACATGTGCTGTACTAGATTTAGATATTAATGTTTTCAGAGAAGTGGTGCAAGAAATCTTTGGCAAAAAAGGTCAACAAGTTGTTGATAAGAATATGGAAGCCGTTAAGGCTGGGTTTGACCATATGAAAGCTGAATTGGCTGAAAATGCAGTGATGCATTTGGAGAAAGCTGATGGAAATAAACGTCTTTTCATGATTGGAAACGATGCTATCGCTCTTGGAGCATTAGCTGGTGGCTGTCGCTTTATGGCTGCATACCCGATTACACCTGCTTCAGAAATTATGGAATATTTAATTCAGAAGCTTCCAGCACTTGGCGGAACAGTTATTCAAACTGAAGATGAAATTGCAGCTGCTACGATGGCGATCGGCGCTAACTATGCCGGGGTTCGTGCGCTCACGGCATCTGCAGGTCCAGGCCTTTCATTGAAAATGGAAGCGATTGGTTTGTCTGGTATAACTGAACAACCGCTCGTTATTGTCGACACTCAACGAGGGGGCCCATCAACGGGTTTACCAACAAAGCAAGAGCAATCAGATTTGATGGCGATGATTTATGGAACTCATGGTGAAATTCCAAAGATCGTTATGGCTCCAAGCACGGTGCAAGAAGCATTTTATGATACGGCAGAAGCATTTAATTTAGCTGAAGAATATCAATGTCCGGTTATTGTTTTATCCGATTTGCAACTATCTCTCGGGAAACAAACAGTGGAACCGCTTGATTATAGTAAGATTGAAATTCGTCGTGGTAAATTACAGCAAGATCAATTACCTGAAATAGAAAATAAAGGTTATTTCAAGCGTTATGAAGTGACAGAAGACGGTGTCTCACCACGCGTCATCCCAGGAATGAAAAACGGAATTCACCATGTTACAGGAGTGGAGCATGATGAAACAGGGAAACCATCAGAATCTGCACTTAATCGTAATGCTCAAATGGATAAGCGTTTCCGCAAAATCGAAAATTTGAAATTTAATACACCAGTATATAAGAATGCTCCTCATCAAGAGCCTGATCTTTTAATCGTTGGCTTTAATTCTACACGTGGGGCGATTGAAGAAGCGATAACTCGTCTTGAGCAAGATGGATTAAAAGTGAATCATGCTCATATTCGTTTAATTCATCCATTTCCAACTGATGAGATGTTACCACTTGTTCAATCAGCTAAAAACGTTCTGGTTGTTGAAAACAATGCAACAGGTCAGTTAGCCAATATTTTGAAGATGAACGTCGGACATGCTAATAAAGTGAAAAACCACTTAAAATACGACGGAAATCCATTCTTGCCACATGAAATTTATACAAAAAGCAAGGAGCTGTTCTAAAAATGGCAACATTTAAAGACTTTCGTAATAATGTGAAGCCCAACTGGTGTCCAGGTTGTGGGGATTTCTCGGTTCAAGCGGCTATTCAAAGGGCGGCAGCGAATGTTGGGCTCGAACCAGAAAATTTAGCAGTTGTTTCAGGTATCGGTTGTTCAGGGCGTATTTCTGGATATATCAATTCATATGGATTCCATGGAATCCATGGACGTTCTCTTCCAATTGCCCAAGGGGTAAAAATGGCCAATCGTGATTTAACGGTGATTGCCTCTGGAGGGGACGGAGATGGTTTTGCGATTGGAATGGGTCATACGATTCATGCCATTCGTCGTAACGTCGATATCACATATATCGTCATGGATAATCAAATCTATGGATTAACTAAAGGTCAAACTTCTCCTAGGTCAGCAGCTGGTTTTAAAACAAAATCGACGCCATCAGGATCTGTTGAACAACCAATTTCCCCAATGGAAATGGCTTTAACTGCTGGTGCTACTTTTGTAGCGCAAAGCTTCTCAACCGATTTAAAAGATTTAACAGCTTTAATTGAAGCTGGAATTAAACATAAAGGCTTTTCTTTAATCAACGTATTTAGTCCATGTGTAACGTACAACAAGGTTAATACGTATGATTGGTTTAAGGAAAACCTTACGAAATTGGCAGATATCGAAGGATATGATCCATCAAGCCGTGAACAAGCTATGCAAACCCTTATGAAACATGATGGCTTAGTAACGGGACTTATTTATCAAAATACGGAGCGACCATCTTATCAGGAGATGCTTCCTGGTTACTCAGAAACACCGCTTTCCCAAGCAGATTTGCAAATAGATGAAGCGCATTTTGAAAAATTAGTAGCTGAGTTTATGTAATAGAAAGAAACTTTAAAACAACCTCAAATACTTTGAGGTTGTTTCAGTTTGTCGACAAAAGGGGTTCGGAATGGTCACATTCCGAACCCCTTTTAATGATTTTCT
>NZ_VTQX01000028.1 GCF_008764295.1 Bacillus methanolicus
AAAAAACTGTGTGAGTAAGGAATCGTACGCATTCCTCACTTACACAGTTAATATTACACTCCCCTCATGAGGGTGTTTTTCATAGAAAAGCACTAAACAATTCTCCAAAAAACGGACCTTTCGAAAAGACAACCGCTCAGTCCCAATCAATTTTTACTAAAGGCTTTACAGCGGGACCGTCCAGCACCTCACCATCGATGGAAAATCTGGAGCCATGGCATGGGCAATCCCAAGTTCGTTCACCGTGATTCCATTCGACTTCACAGCCAAGGTGAGTACAAGTGGTGTCAACGATATGCAATTTTCCTTCATGATCTTTGTAGGCACCGCAGCGTTTGCCATCAACCATAACAGGAGAGCCTTCATCATTCGCCAATTCATCCGGCCCTTTTGGGATAAATTCGAGTTTGCCTTGAACAAAATGTTTTGCTACATCGGCATTTACACTAATAAATTTTTTTACATCAGGATCCGCATGAAATCTCTGTGGTGTAAAAAGCTCCTCATACGGGTTGGATTTGTTTAGAATAAGGTCCTTCAGAAGAAGAGCAGCCGCTGTTCCATTCGTCATGCCCCATTTTCGATAGCCTGTTGCAATAAGAACTCTTGGCTGATTTTCTGTGATTGGTCCGACATAAGGCATTTTATCTAGCGTATACATATCCTGAGCAGACCAGCGATATTTATATTCTTCAATTCCAAGTACCTGCTCAGCAAATTCTTCTAAGTTTAAATAATGCTGCAGCGTATCTATTCCCTGCCCAGTTTTATGACCCTCCCCACTCACTAATACGAGCTTTTCTCCATTTATGGGGGTAGAACGGAGGGAGCGGGTTGGAGAATCGGCACTAATATACATCCCGCCAGGAAACGATTTTTTTGTTTTTAATCCTAGAATATAAGCTCTTTCTACATACATTCTTGCAAAATAGAGTCCTTTTTTGTCACAAAACGGAAAATGGGAGGCAGCAACAATGTGCTGGCAATTTATTTTTTTGCCGTTACGAAGCATAATTTGTGGCTTTGCCCCATCGTCAATATCGAGCGCAGTTGTATTTTCAAAAATGGTTCCTCCGGCCTCAATAAACAGTCTTACAAGCTTATGTAAGTATTTAAGAGGATGAAACTGCCCTTGTTGATGCATGGCTAAGGCAGACTTTATCTCAATTTCAAAGGGAATTTTATTTAAAATCGAATTTTTAATGCCCAGCTTTTCATACGCTTCGTGTTCTTTAATAATTTTATCTTGGCCCTGAGCGGTTGTTGCATAAATAATCGCGTCCTCATCACTATAATCACAATCGATCTCATAAGTTTGGATCATTTTTTGAATGAAATGAAGAGCATCGCTGTTAGCCTCGTAGTACATTTTTGCTTTCTCTTGCCCAAAATGGTTAATGAATTCATCATAAATGATGTTATGCTGCGCAGTAATTTTTGCTGTTGTGTGCCCAGTTGTGCCGGTCAATATTCGGCCTGCCTCGATGATTGCAACTCGAAGCCCTTCTTTCGCTAACAAATAGCCCGTTGTAATCCCAGTGATGCCACCGCCTACAATGCCGACATCGAAGCTCTGATCCTCTGTTAGCTTATTAAAGAGTGGAAGCTCAAATTCTCTCCAATACGATTCAGGAAAAGTAGGCATTTGCTTTTTAGTCTTTTCAGTCATGATAACCCTCCATAAATAACATGCTGTTCATAATTTTTCCAATGAAGTGAAGTTTATGCATACTATGGACAACCCAAAAAGAGAACAGCATCCCACGAATGCTGTCCTCTTTCACAGTGTTATGATTTATTCGTCCGTTTTAGGCAAACGATCTATTTTCGTACAATCTTCAGTATTAAGCGACTCCAATAAAAAATGACAAAAAACTCCACCGACAATAAAGAAAACAATGAGAAAACCAATTAAGGTTGATGTCCATTCAAGCATCAAATTCCTCCTCATGAAAATAGTTCTTTTCCTACATATATGCGAAGAATTATGGAAAAGAAGAGGAATTCACTATATGTATCAAGAATAAAGTAGGAAATTGAGATAAGGAGGAATGACCGTGAAAACAACAGATTTATGTGATCAATATTCTAATGAAATTCAAGCCATTGGAGCTGAGTTTCAATCCTTTGGCAGGAAAAAAAGCTTTTCTGGCCCAATTAAAACGGTAAAGGTTTTTGAGGATAATGTGCTTGTAAAAGAAGCACTTGAAACGATTCCAGCGGGTTCTGTCCTTGTCGTTGATGGAGGCGGGTCTAAACGTCGAGCGCTGTTAGGAGATCAGCTCGCTGGAATTGCGGAAAATAGAGGCTTGGCAGGAATTATTATTAATGGGTGTGTACGGGATTGTGAGGAACTCTCACAAATCAATGTGGGCATCTTGGCATTAGGCACTCACCCATTAAAAAGTAAAAAAGAGGGAAAAGGGGAGAAGAATATTACGTTGAGTTTTCTCTCACTCGATTGGAACCCAGACGATTATCTATATGCAGACCAAGACGGGATTGTTATTTCAACAAGAGATTTGACAAAGTAATTCTTGCCAACAACATCCATGTTTTATTTTTCACTCTTTGTTGAATTCTATCAACGAGGAGGAGTGAATCATGCTAAAAAAAATGGTAATTGCTATTTCACTATTCATTACTGTACTAGCTGTTCCTACTATTTCGCACGCTCAGAGAGTACATACGGTAAGTCCAGGAGATTCGATGTGGAAAATTTCAGTTTGGTATCAGGTTGGATTATCGGAAATCATTTCGGCAAATCCGCAAATTAAAAATCCAGCCTTAATCTACCCAGGCGAAAAAATAACGATTCCAGATTTTGATGCCACGAAAAGCATTGAAAATCAAGTGATTCAATTAACGAATCAAGAGCGGGCTAAATATGGTCTGAAACCGTTAAAAGCAAATTGGGAATTATCCCGGGTAGCCCGTTACAAATCAGCCGATATGCGGGATCGAAATTATTTTTCTCATACAAGTCCAACCTACGGTTCACCGTTTGATATGATTAAAAAATTTGGTCTTTCTTATCGTAGTGCTGGTGAGAACATTGCAGCAGGGCAAACGACTCCGCAGCAAGTGGTACAAGCGTGGATGAACAGTGAAGGCCATCGGGCGAATATTTTGAACTCTGGTTACACTGAAATTGGTGTAGGATACGCTAAAGGCGGCTCGCAGCGATATTACTGGACACAAATGTTTATCTCCAGGTAGGAATCCTCCGTTTAGCGTGGTGTAAGATGACGAGATTTTCTGTGATTCCGGAAAAATTACCAATAATTCCGGAAAAATGATGCGGAAATCCGGAAAAATCAATATAATTCCGGAATTTTAAGATGCAATTCCGGAAAAAGCATAATTCCGAGAAACCCTGTCAACAGCATATGTTGACAGGGTTTCTATTTTTTAATTGGACTGAAATCCAACTAAGCCTCAAGACCGATTCAAAAATAAAGCTCAGGCTCGTTATGAAAGCTCTGAAAACGAGATAAGATGGAAACAAGAAAGGAGGCAACAAACAAAATGAAAAATTTCGGGTTGCTTTTAGCAGGAGGTATTGCAGCAATAGTATTGCTTTCAAATTTAGGTCCACTAATCGGATTGGCGGTAAGTGTAGCGGTTCTATACTTCATCTTTAAACAATTTTTAAAGACAGAGTCTTTCGGATGGAAAATTGCATTAGGAATACTGGGTGTTTTCGTGTTATTGACAGCAGCATCTAATATTCCAGCGATTATCGCCATTGTTGCCGCGTATATTCTATATATCGTCTATAAAAAATGGAACGATAAAAAGCCAAGTTATAAAGAAGAAAATGACCCTTTTCAAAACTTTGAAAAGCAATGGTCTGACCTAAATAAGAACTAAGTTATGTTACAAGTGTAGCATGTGAATTCAATCGTTATACAAGTTTGGTTTTATGAAATTAATGAGATTAAAAAGGAGAATGTAAGATGACAAATTTATTTACACGCATTAAAAATACAGTAATGGCAGATTTAAATGAAGTACTTGAACAGAAGGAAAAAAAGAATCCAATTGCCATGTTAAATCAATATTTACGTCAGTGTGAACAGGAAACTGAGAAGGTGCGCAAGTTAATCGCTAGACAATATCAGTTAAGAGAAGAATTTGCGAATGAGTATGAGAAGTCCGCTGAACTGGCACAGAAGCGGAAGCAACAAGCAGAAATTGCAGAAAAAGCGGGCGAGACAGAATTACAGCAGTTTGCTGCTAAAGAAGCAATCCACCACGAAGAACGTGCTTCTCGTTTGCATCAAGCATTAAACGATGCAGCGGCTGAATTGCAAAAATTAGAAGAAAAGTATGAAGTGATGAAGCATAAGTTAAAAGATATGCATATTCGTCGCATGGAGTTAATGGGCCGTGAAAACGTAACTAGAGCAAATCATAAAATGGATCAGGTGATTAACGAAAATGCTTTAGCTGACAAATCAGCTTCACGGTTTGGAGAAATAGAATCTTATTTAGAAAGATTGGAGAAAGACATTAACCACTCTTATCAAGAAAATATGATAGATGCTCGCATTGCTGAGCTTGAAAAAAAGATGAAAACGGATGAAAAATCAGCAAATTTTTAAGAGAATGACTTCTCTTATGGTAATGTGCACGAAAATCCCTTGAAATGATAAATAAGGGAGTGCATACTAAAAAAGTAAAGTTCTGCTGAGTTGCTCAAAAAAAGGGCGTAGTATTCTACGCCTTTTTAGAAATAATAAATTTTTTGACTCTGTAAGGCTGCAAAACTTCTAGTTTGAGGTTGAACTGCAGGTCCAGTCATTTTTTTGGTGATGAATACTAAGAAAAACTACTTTGATTCATCCTCGTAGGAACAATTGGTCTTAATTGTTCCGAAGGCGCCCTGCGCATTTGTTCCTAGAAAGGAGAAGAACATCATGCATTTTAAAATGAAAGACGATTACATTAATAAAGCAGTTCCACTAGGGATAATTCTACTACTTCTTGAGGTATCGTTTTTTAATAGTGGTGTGATTTTTTCTCTTCTAGTTGCTATGGGCATGATTTATGTCGGCAGAAAAAGATTACCGAGCACGACAGGAAAACTATTTTTTTGGTTTGGTATCTTTTTCTTTGCCATCAGTATTTTAAGTATGATGACCTTTAAATTTTTGTTATTAGCAATTGTTATTCACTTTATTATCCAATATTATCAATCAAGGAAAGAGCCTAAAACAGTTCAGCCGATTATAAATAAAGAAACATCAGAAGAGATCGTAATCGAGAAAAAACCGTTATTCGAAAATTCACTTTTTGGCGATCGAAAAACCCCTGACCATGTTTTTGAATGGAATGATATTAATATTCAATCGGGTATTGGCGATACAAATGTCGATTTAAGCTATACTGTTTTGCCAAAGGGAGAAACGGTTATCTTTATTCGTAACTTCATTGGAAATGTGCAAGTCCTTATACCATATGATATTGAAGTGAGTATACAGCATTCTTCGATAGCAGGAAAAGCAACGGTGTTTCAATATGAAGGTCCAAAGAGGTTTAATCAGTCTGTTCAATATGAGACAGCTGGTTATCAAAAAGCTGAGCAAAAGGTAAAAATATTCACCTCTTTTCTAATAGGAGATTTAGAGGTGAAAAGAGTATGAATATTATACAAAGACAAATTGGCTGGGGAGTTTTAGTAGCCCTAGTTGTGTTTTTTGTCATCACTTTGTCTTTTATTTTTTCTTTTCCTTTTGTCGGTTTTCAGGAGCTTTGGAAGCACAATTTAATGGATATTCCCATTTTATTATTTATCCCGAGCTTAAGTCTTTTAATCGGTATTGTCTTTGGAATTGGATCAGGATTATACTGGAAAAAACAGTTTCAAACTCTCGATGCTGTGCTTCATGAAGTGGAAGAGGGAAGAAACGTAAATATAGATGAAGAAGGTATGTTTGAAGATAAAAAGGTAATTTTACAACGAATTAAGAAGATTCAAAGGCAAATTTCAGAACAAGTTATATTATCGCAAAAACTGGCAAATGAAAAGGCAGTCGCTCAGGAAAATCGCATTCAAGAGATAATATCACAGGAACGCAATAGATTAGCAAGAGAATTACATGATTCGGTGAGTCAACAGCTTTTTGCAGCTTCAATGCTAATGTCGGCAATTAATGAAACGAATGAACATGAATCGAAGCAGTTAAAAATGGTTGAAGGGATGATCCATCAATCACAGCTTGAAATGAGGGCTCTGCTTCTCCATTTACGACCAGTGGCACTTAAAGGAAAAACGCTTCAGGAAGGAATTGAGGAGCTTCTTGTCGAACTATCGCAAAAGGTAACGATGGCAATTGATTGGAAAGTAGAAGACTTTCCTCTTGATAAAGGGGTAGAGGATCACCTTTTCCGGATTTTGCAAGAATCGGTGTCTAATACATTAAGGCATTCGAAAGCGACCGAGGTAGAGGTTCTTCTTATTAAGCGAGATGGTTTTGTCATTTTAAGAGTGGTGGATGATGGGGTTGGATTCGATGTGGAAGAATCAAAAGCAGGCTCATATGGGATGCAAAACATGTATGAGCGGGCAGTAGAAATCGGTGGAACTCTTAAAATCATTAGTGTTAAAAATAAAGGAACACGATTAGAGGTTAAAGTACCGATATTGATGGAAAAGGATGAGGCCAATGATTAAAGTATTGTTTGTAGATGACCATGAAATGGTGCGGATCGGTGTATCTTCATATCTTTCAGCGCAGCCGGACATAGAAGTTGTTGCTGAAGCAGATAATGGAAGGACTGCTATTGATCTGGCTCTTGAGTTACGTCCAGATATTATTCTCATGGACTTAGTGATGAAAGAAATGGATGGTATCGAGGCAACAAGAAATATCATTGATAAATGGCCTGAAGCAAAAATTATCATTGTAACAAGTTTTCTTGATGATGAAAAAGTCTACCCTGCATTGGAGGCAGGCGCAACTTCCTATATGTTAAAAACCTCGAAAGCGAGTGAGATTGCCAATGCAGTACGGGCAACTTTCCACGGTCAATCCGTTCTCGAACCAGAAGTAACCGGAAAAATGATGTCGAAGATGCGTCAAAGGCAACAAACAGAGCTTCATGAAGAGTTAACAACAAGAGAATTAGAAATACTGTTGCTGATGGCAGAGGGAAAATCAAATCAGGAAATAGCGGATGAGTTATTCATCGCCTTGAAAACGGTGAAGACGCATGTAAGTAATATTTTAAGCAAGCTTCAAGTTCAGGACCGAACCCAAGCCGTTATTTATGCTTTTAAGCATTCTTTGGTGAAATAAACTTATATCACTTATAAAAGTTTCTCTATCGAAACGTACCCTGATCCAACATGAAGTGAAAAATAGTAAAAATCCTCTTAATAGATAAGAGCTAATTGACGGGCAGTCAATTAGCTCTTTTTTAAGTTTCAGACGTTTTGTTATGGATATGAAAACCATTAGCTTAGAGGCAAGATATTTGTAGTGACGTGGAAGAACAAGGAACTTACTGGCTTTTTTTATGATGAAAAACTTGCAGTAAAGAAAGAATTGGCGGTTACTGATAGAAATAATCTCTAAACTTGTCTCATATATTTAAAACTATAAATGAAATGGACCCATTTCATCATAACAAGAATTTTATTAATGGTTAGGAGATGTATTCATCATGAGTACGTTTATTAAGGGATCATTACTGCTAATTGTCGCTTCCTTCATAGGTGAGTGTGTAGAGTTTGTGATGAATATGGTTCTTGCAAAGGAGTTGGGTGAGAGAGGACTGGGGCTATATATGTCCATACTCCCTACCGTTTTTTTAATCGTTTTGTTGGCAAGCTTTGAACTCCCGATTTCGATTTCAAAATTTATTGCTGAAAAAGATGCGAAGTTTCATCGCAGTATGTTGAAGTCGGCTGTCCACCTCACGATAATAACTACCGCTTTTTTTATGATCGTGTTCATTTTGCTTATGCCTTTTTTGACGATGTTTCATGACTATCATCCGCTGTTCAAATGGCTCGTTCTCTTATTAATCCCGCTCATATCCTTCTCCGCGATTGCAAGGGGATTTTTTATGGGCAAGCATCAAATGGGCAAAATTGCAGTGGCAAACCTATTGAGGAAAATTGTTCAATTAGGATTGCTTGTGTTCTTGTTTCAGCTCTTTCAATTTGATTCAGAGACGTCGATTTTAATTGCCTTTTTTACGTTTGTTGGAAGTGAGATTGTCATTTTTCTTTATTTGATCCATATGTTTTACATTCAATATCAACAACTGAAAGGGAGACCAGCGAGCTTTATTAGCGGCAAAGAGGTTAGGAAAAATCTTATCTCAGTTTCCATTCCCACCACAAGCATACGCGTATTTCATTCTTTGACTCATGCTGTGCAACCGTTTTTAATCAAAGCCGCGCTTTTAAATGCTGGAGTTAGTGCGACCGTGGCAACAGAGCAATTTGGCCTGTTGGCAGGCGTTGCTATGACGATTGGCTTTTTTCCCGGTTTTATTGCCCATAGCTTATTAATTGTTTTAATCCCAACTGTTTCAAAGGCTTACGCACAAAGGGATATGAATAGACTGCAGCAGCTTCTTAGACAAGTCATGAGCTTTACACTTTTATATGGAGTCCCAGTTGTATTTGTTTTTTATTTCTTTGCTGAACCACTAACCAATTTGTTTCTCCACTCAACAACGGCTGCAGGATATTTGCAAGTGTTACTACCCTATTTTCTATTGCATTTTTTCGTGATTCCGCTGCAGGCGTATTTAATTGGTCTCGGGTTAATGAAGGACGCCTTCCTTCACAATATATGGTCATCCATGATTACGTTTGGTCTGATTTATCTTTTAGGTTCTATGAGCCAATTTCAAATGGACGGAGTCATTATCGGTATGAATACAGGAACAGTTCTGCTAACTCTTATGCACTATATGACAATATGTAAAAAAATCGGGGTGTCCTATTATTCGTTAAGAAGGGAAGTAAAACAAGTGTAAGTCGTTCATTTAGAAAAAACGATAGACATTAAATTTGGATGAATTGAGTCAATAGTCACAGCATAAGCAGAATAGTCTTTTTCTAATATAACAATAGTCAAATAATGTTCATTTTAGGTGAAGTTAATCACCTTATGTCAAATATCTGACATAACTAATTAAAGAAGATGTTTAGATGGAAACCCTTGTGCATCAAGGGTTTTTATTATTGTGCAACGTTATTGTTATAAAGGATGAAATCAGCAGTTCAACAGTTTGTCAAAACTTTATTACAAAAATGTGAAATTTATCACAAATATAATGTTATTCCTAAATGAAAATGATAATCTTTACTTGTAGTAAGAAGCAATAATTTAACATATATCAAAGGAGAGATTTATCATGATTGGTAAATTATTAAGAGAGAACAACATTGGCCGGCATTTTAACCGTTGTTCGTATTTACCTTGGATGGGCATGGATGACAGCGGGATGGGGGAAAATCACAGGTGGATTTGATGCAAGTGGTTTCTTACAAGGGGCAGTAGCAAACCCTGTAACAGGTCCGGATGGTGCAGCAGTCTATAGTGGTTGGGTAACATTTTTAGAAAGCTTTGCGATTCCGAATGCTGGATTATTTAGTACTCTTGTTGCTTGGGGCGAATTATTAGTAGGTTTAGGACTTATTCTAGGATGTTTAACAACAGCAGCAGCATTTTTCGGATTAGTAATGAATTTCTCTTTCATGCTTTCAGGTACAGTATCTCATAATCCAACTGATATCATCATGGGTGTATTCATTGCAGCAGCAGGCTACAATGCTGGTAAATATGGATTAGATCGCTACGTATTGCCATATCTTCGCAAATTAGTGAACAAAGGCAAAAATGAAGCAAGCCAATCAATAGAAGTATAAATTAATATAAATAAAAAGCAGGCAGAGAGAAAGTCAATTTCTTCTGCTTGTTTTTTTGTTCTTTGGCTTTGTTATATATCTGTGTTGATGTTTGAAATCAAAGTTTTAAAGAAATGAGCAATAATCGTTTTAACAATAATTTTTAAAAAAATGTAGGGGGGATTCCTCATAAATGCGTCTATTATTATTGATAGTTCAAGTGGACGGTTTGAGGGGGAATACTAAGTGCAAGAAAGTAAATGGCAAGAGAAATTCGAAGACTGGATTAGAGAAAATGGTCCATCATTATCTCTGTTTATCTATAAACAAGTACGAAATAAAGAATTAGCAGAGGATTTTATATCAGGAAGTGTTAATTTCGGCATATTTAAATCTAGAGCAATTTGAGGCTCGAGCAAATTTTAAGAGCTGGATATATAAGATTGCGATCAATAAGTGTCGAGATTTTTGGAGAAAGCAAAAGGCGGTCCAAAAATTTTGGGATGAAAAAGTGTATCATTATGAAATGGAGTGCTCGATCCCAGAACCTGAGGACTATGTGATAACTAGATCCTCAACAAAAGAAATGATTGATACGATAAACGAGTTGCCTACGATTTATCGAGAGCCAATTCTTTTATACTACTTTAAGGACAAATCGTTATTAGAAATAAGTTCAGCGAAAAAATTACCAATCTCTACGGTGAAAACGAGGATGAGAAGAGCAAGAAATCAATTAAAAGAAAAGTCACTATTGATGGAAATAGTAGCAAATTAGCTTGAAGTTTGACTGTCTGAATGTGATGAATCATGATAGGATAGGGGTTCTGATAAAAATGTTGACTGCCTTTACAGAGGCAGTTTTTTGTCGTTTCAGAAAAAATGGCTAGAAATATTTCCACGGAAATGAAAGAAATTTGACGAATGGCAAAAATGAGAATCATAAATATAGTTAGAATATTGAAATATAAATTGTTATAATAAAAATACTTTGACTCGAAACAGGGGGTGTGGAAATTTGCGGCCAATTTTGCTTGGTTTATGTGCAGCGTTCTTTTTTGCCACTACGTTTGTCTTGAATAGAGCGATGGAAATGTCAGGGGGAAGCTGGATTTGGAGTGCTTCACTGAGATTTATTTTTATGGTTCCGTTTTTATTGCTAATTGTAGTTAAAAGGAAGAATTTACGACCACTTTTTGAAATGATGAAGGAAAAACCAGGTGCATGGCTACTATGGAGTTTTGTTGGCTTTGGCTTGTTTTATGCACCGCTATGTTTTGCGACTGTATATTCACCAGGATGGCTTGTGGCAGGGACATGGCAATTTACCATTATCGCAGGATCTTTATTGGCGCCATTATTTTACGAAACTGTAAGAACGGCAACTGGAATGACAAAAATGAGAGGAAAAATCCCTGTTAAAGGATTATTATTCTCTCTTATTATTCTTGCAGGAATAGGTCTTATGCAGATTGAACATGCTGGTCAGCTCTCTGCCAAAGAAGTGTGGCTTGGAATTATCCCAGTTATTATTGCCTCTTTTGCTTACCCATTAGGAAATCGAAAAATGATGGTCATTGCCGATGGACGACTCGATGTTTTTCAAAGAGTGCTTGGAATGACAATAGCGAGTTTGCCATTATGGCTTATTTTATCAATATATGGGGTAGCAACTGTCGGCTTACCGAGTGCAAACCAAACATTTCAATCATTAATTGTCGCATTGTCTTCGGGAGTTATCGCAACCGTTTTATTTTTTAAAGCAACTGATATGGTTAAAGATAATATGCAGCAGCTTGCTTCCGTTGAGGCAACACAATCAATGGAAGTATTATTTGCACTGGTTGGGGAAGTGCTATTTTTATCGATTGCATTTCCATCACTTATTTCATGGACGGGAATTATGTTAGTGGTTATCGGTATGGTTCTACATAGTTATATTACCCATGCTGGCTTAACTGCAATTCCAGCCATTCAACCAAAAAGTGAACAAAATGGGTTCTAACGAGGTCTTCATGCCATACATATTTGGTATATGCTCCATGCGCAAGACCATAAAAGGGATGGAAACAAACATGGCAGTGATCACGAATTTTCTATTAGAGCCTCAAATGCTCTTTCTCCAATTTGTGCCCATAACGGGCTGTAGTGACAAGCCTTAATTTTTCCAATATAATCAATATGAAAAAAAGACTTTTCTGATGGAAAGGGTTTCAATTATAATTAATATGCTTTAAAACGATCAAAGGCTGACTACAGGATTCAGGAAACGGGGGATAAGCAGTGATTCCAATACATGAAAATCTACAGGGGAAAGTTGCGGTTGTAACAGGAGGCAGTGGAGTTCTTTGTTCAGCCATGAGTAGGGAACTTGCTCGCCATGGTGTGAAAATTGCGATCTTAAACAGAACGGCTGAAAAAGGGGAAGAGGTCGTTAATGACATTAGAGCTACAGGTGGAGAGGCAATTGCTCTCGCTGCTGATGTTTTAAAAAGGGAATCTTTAGAAGAGGCGAAAAGAGATATCCTCCAAGCTTTCGGAAGGGTTGATATTTTAATAAATGGAGCCGGGGGAAATCACCCCGATGCCATTACAGCAATGGAAACATTCGGTGAAAAAATAGAAGGAAAATCATTTTTTGAGTTAGAAGAAAAAGGGTTTTCACAAGTGTTTGCCAGCAATTTCACAGGAACCTTTTTAGCAAGTCAAGTATTTGGGAAAGAACTGTTAAAGCAATTATCACCAACGATTATTAATATATCATCAATGAGCTCATATTCACCGATGACAAAGGTTCCAGCGTATAGTGCAGCAAAAGCGGGGATTAATAACTTTACAATGTGGATGGCAACTCATTTTGCAGAGGCCGGTTTACGAGTCAATGCCATTGCACCAGGTTTTTTCTTAACAAAGCAAAATCGCGACTTATTAATGAACCCAGATGGTTCATATACAGAGAGATCAAATAAAATTATCGCACATACACCAATGAGACGTTTTGGAAACCCGGAGGATCTACTTGGTACTTTGCTTTGGCTTGCAGATGATACCTATTCTGGGTTTGTTACTGGAATCACGGTACCGGTTGATGGTGGTTTTATGGCGTATTCGGGCGTATAAAGACTCATTGTAATGGAACATCCTTTCTCTAAAAGACAATTTAGAAGAAATATAAAAACAGTTGGAAGTAAGGACGACATACAAAAGCTAAAATTCTAGAGAAAATGCTCTTTTTACAGCGATAATGATGTCATCGTTTGAATGAGGTTATTGGCTTTGTGTTCTTAATGATGCATTTAAGTGCCTGCTATTGTTGGGTGTTATAACCTGTGATTATTAGAGCAAAAAAGAGCAGCCATTAGGTTGCTCTTTTCCTTGTTCTGTTATTCGGAAATGTAGGATGAAATTTCGGAATTAATGCAATTTTTCCGGAAATGCGTCTGTTTTTTCTGGAAATAAGAAGAAAAATTCAGGAATTAATCACGATTTTTCCGGAATTCGTCTTCGTTTAAGTAATACACACGATTTTTTTTATTCTTGTCTATTTAAAATAGAAAGCCCGCTTATTTTTCTTTCAATAGATCACGGATTTCTTTTAGAAGCTCTTCTTTTGTATCTACTTTTGGCACCTCTTCTTTTATTTCTTCTTTGCGCTTCAAACGATTAATGACACGGATGACTAAGAAAATCGAGAAAGCAATAATTAAAAAATTGACGATATTTTGGATGAAAAGGCCGTATTTAACTTCAGCTTTACCGATCGTCACAGCAAATTCGGTAAAATCTAACCCGCCAATTAAAAGACCAACTAAAGGCATAATCAAATCTTCAACAAGAGAAGTAACAATTTTTCCGAAAGCGGCTCCGATCACAACCCCAACTGCCAAATCTATGACATTCCCCTTCATCGCAAACTGTTTAAATTCATTCCACATATAAATCCTCCTTATAAACATGTCGATTTTTGAATGAGTGTGAGATTTCTTATACTATAATGTAAAATATAATCGATGTACAATTAATAGGATGAAAGAGTTAACTGGTTATGAAGCACAAAGGCTTCAGTATTCGAAAGGAGAGCCTAAATGAATAAAAATAAAGAGGATACGGATCCTCGATTTAAAATTGCAAATAGAGAGGCAGTAATAGGCATTATTCTAGTTATCATTAATTTTGTCTGGTGGTTTGTTTTTGCATATGGAATGGGGTCTGGACCGATTGCAAACTATTCTTATGTTATGGGACTGCCCGCATGGTTTTTTTATAGTTGTGTTGGAGGTTTTATCTTAATGGTACTGTTAGTTACTGCCGTTGTGAAATTTTATTTTAAAGAGGTTTCATTTGAAGATGAGGGGAGAGATGATTCATGAATGGGGCGGTCATTTTTCCATTACTCCTCTTTTTAATTGGAATTTTTATGATTGGTTTATGGTCAAGCAAGTCTTTAAAAACATCTAATTCGTTTTTACAGGATTATTTTCTTGGGGGACGGCAATTAGGTGGTTTTATACTTGCAATGACGATGACAGCTACATATGGAAGTGCGAGCAGCTTTATCGGAGGACCTGGAGCGGCATACACGCAAGGGCTTGGCTGGGTGCTATTATCGATGGCACAGCTAGCAACGGGGTATTTTGTACTTATGGTGCTCGGTAAAAAATTCGCCATTATGACGAGAAGGTATAAGGCAGTAACATTAGTGGATTATCTGAAGGAACGCTATCAGTCAAAATGGGTTGTTGTTTTGTCTGCAATTAGTATCATTATTTTTCTATTTTCAGCAATGGCCGCTCAATGGGTAGGCGGAGCAATTTTGATAGAATCATTAACAGGTTTGAGCTATACGGGCTCACTCTTTATTTTTGCGGTTTCGGTGATGGTGTATGTTATTATTGGAGGATTTCGCGCCGTTGCATTAACAGACACAGTGCAAGGGATAGTTATGTTTATTGGAACATTGATCCTATTAATTGCCACGATTGTTGCAGGTGGAGGGATTTCCAATATTATCGCTGATTTAGTAGCAGAAAACCCAAACTTAATTACTCCATATGGATTTGATGGAGGATTAACACCGCTGTATGTATCTTCTTTTTGGATATTGGTAGGGGTTGGAGTTGTTGGACTTCCCCAAATTACGATCAGGGCGATGTCTTATAAAAATGCTCGGGCGATGCACCAAGCTATTATTGTTGGAACAATTGTCGTTGGTTTTATCATGCTTGGCATGCATTTAATCGGAGTTTTTGCTCGTCCTATCCTGCCAGGGATTGAAAAGGGAGACACTGTAATGCCATTACTAGCGATGGAAGTCTTGCCAGCATGGGTTGCCGGACTTGTATTAGCAGCTCCTATGGCGGCTATTATGTCAACGGTGGATTCCTTGCTCTTACTCGTCAGTTCTGCTGTAGTTAAGGATGTATATTTAAACTACATTAAGCCAGATGCGAGCAATCAGTTGGTGAAAAAGATTAGCTTGAGTGTTACAACGATCATTGGGGTGGCTGTCTTTTTAATGGCTTTAAGCCCTCCGGATTTAATTATTTGGCTAAATCTTTTTGCCTTTGGTGGACTAGAAGCGGCTTTTATTTGGCCTGTTGTCCTTGGCCTATATTGGCAAACGGGGAATAAGTATGGGGCATTGTCATCAATGGTTGTGGGCGTAGGTTCTTATATTTTGATTCATTCTTTTTTGCCCAATGCCTTCGGGATGCATACTATAACGTTTCCAGTGTTGCTGTCATTAGCCGCTTTCATTTTAGGAAGCTTATCGACGAAAAGAATTGCTTTAAAAAATTCTACTTTGTAAACAAAAAAGCTCTTTCTACATGACAACGGGGTAGAAAGAGCTTTCAATATTTTATTTTAAAAGAATGAAAAGGTTCTGTATCTTCCAGTTCGACAAAACTGATATCTGTTACTTTCGAAAAAGGATTTCCTTCACGCAAGCTGTCCATAAATTGTTCAAGATTTTCTTTGTCACCAACGGCAACAATTTCGACCCCGCCTTCTGAAAGGTTTCTAACCCATCCAGTAATCCCAAATTGAGACGCTTTCATTTGTGCAAAATAGCGATACCCAACTCCTTGAACGCTTCCACTTACCGTAATATGCAATCGGACCAAGTGGATTCCCCCCTTTTAGTGCTTTCTATATATCTATTCTACCAATATCCTCCCATAAACTTAGCAACATTGCAATATTCAATAAGAGCAGTTATAAAAAAGACGATACAAAATTATGTACCGTCTTCATACTTGTTAAAATGCCCAATCACCCTTACGGAAGACCGGTTCTCTTGAGCCGTCTGCATTAATCCCGTCGATGTCCATTTCAGCAGAACCGATCATGAAGTCAACATGGGTGATGCTTTCGTTTAAGCCGTTCTCTGCTAGTTCTTCGCTTGACATTTTCTTCCCACCTTCAATGCAAAATGCGTAAGCACTTCCGATAGCAAGATGGTTTGAAGCATTTTCATCAAAAAGTGTATTGTAAAACAAAATATTTGATTGTGAAATTGGTGAATTATGAGGGACAAGAGCAACTTCGCCTAGATAATGAGAGCCTTCATCCGTATCTACAAGCCGCTTCAAAATCTCTTCTCCTTCTTCTGCCTTGACAGCAACAATTCTTCCATTCTCAAAAGTAACGGAGAAATTATCGATTAAATTTCCGCCGTAGCTCAATGGTTTCGTACTGGCAACTGTTCCATTTACCCCCGTTTTGTGAGGGACTGTGAACACTTCTTCAGTAGGCATATTAGCCATAAACTCGTACCCTTTTTCATTGACGCTTCCTGCTCCCACCCAAAGATGTTTTTCAGGTAGCTCGATTGTTAAATCTGTCCCCGGCGCCTTGTAATGTAGCATTTTGTAGCGCTTTGCATTTAAATAATTGACCTTTTCATGTAAGGTTTGATCATGTTTTTTCCATGCCTCAACCGGATTGTCTAGATCAACACGAGTTGCTTTGAAAATGGCATTCCACAGCTTTTGCATGCTGACTTCTGGTTCTTCATTAGGAAATACTTTTTCTGCCCATTTTTGCGATGGAGCTGCAATGACTGTCCAGCTCACCTTATCTGATTGAATATATTTTCGATATGTACTTAGCGCCTTTCCTGCTGCTTTTTGGAAGTTAGCGATTCGCTCAGGATGAACCCCTTTTAACAGATCTGGGCTTGATGAAACGATAGACATGAAGGCAGCGCCGTTTTCCGCCAAATCGATCATTTCTTTCGCACGAAATTCAGGATATTCCTGGAAAGCCTCATCCGGTGCAAGGTCATATTTAGTTCGGGAAACGATATCATCACTCCAATTGACGATCGTATTATAGGCACCTGCTTCATAGGCTTTTTTTACAACAAGACGTACAAATTCAGCTGAATCTAGAGCGGTGTTGATCACTAACGTCTGCCCTTTTTGAATATTGACGCCTACCTTGACAGCGAGTTCAGCATATTTTTCTAAATTTCTTTGAAAGTCATTCATATAGACATTCTCCTTTGTTAAATAGTCATGGCAAAGCATTTACTGGTGATAATCTTGAGATCAGTTCTATCATACCGTTTATGATGGAAAAAATAAACTATTCGGTCTAATAAGTTGCTCTTTTATATAAATAAAAAAATCGGCGAATTTCGCCGACTTATTGTCCTAAATCTACATTATGATAAACTTGTTGTACATCTTCAAGATCTTCTAATGCATCAATCATTTTTTCGAATTGGGCTTGGGCATCTTTTGGAAGAGTTACATCGTTTTGGGCAAGCATCGTTAATTCTGCTACTGTAAACTCGCTAACTCCTGCATTTTTAAAAGCTTCTTGCACAGCGTGGAACTGGTCTGGCTCCGCATAAACAATGATTGAGTCTTCCTCTTCAAGAATGTCACGTACATCGATGTCAGCTTCCATAAGTAGCTCTAACACATCATCGGCTGTTTTGCCTTCAACACCGATAACGGCTGTTTTATCAAACATATAGGATACAGAGCCGCTGACACCCATATTTCCCCCGTTTTTACCGAAAGCAGCGCGCACCTCGGATGCAGTTCGGTTTACGTTATTCGTTAAAGCATCGACAATGACCATGGAGCCGTTTGGTCCAAATCCTTCATAGCGCAGCTCATCGTAGTTCTCCTCGGAACCACCTTTTGCCTTTTCGATTGCCCGATCAATAATATGTTTTGGTACATTATACGTTTTCGCGCGTTCTAATACGAATCTTAAAGTTTGATTTGCTTCTGGGTCAGGCTCCCCTTGTTTAGCGGCAACATAAATTTCACGACCGAATTTAGCATATATGCGACTCGTATTAGCGTCTTTTGCCGCCTTTTTGTCTTTAATATTATTCCATTTACGGCCCATAATTGAACACTCACTTTCAATTCTATTTAAGATAAATGATAAGAAATGATATTTTCACAGATCATATTATACCAAACAAATGCTCAATCAGTCACATTAGAGTGGAAATATAATGGCTTCCTTTTTTGGATAAATGAAAACATCAGCCAATATAAGCAAGCGCTAGTTAAGGCGAGTAGAGATAATACGAAAAAAGTCCATTGGTACCCGATCCATACAGTTAAGGGTATTGTCATTGGAGCGATCGTTTTGCCGAGCGTGTAACGAAGGCTTGCTGCTGCAAAATATTGTCCACGCATATGCTCTGGAGAGATTCTGGAAATAAAACTTTGCTGCAAACCAGCTACCATTAACTCTCCGAAAGTGAAAATTAACATTGCCAGCAATAATCCCCAAATCCATTGTGTCTGCCCAAAGAGCAGAATGGATATGGCGTACATAACAGAAGAAAGGACAAAGACATTTCGCTCTACATATTTTGTCATCCATTTTGTGACAGAAACGGTGAAGATTGCGACCAATAAACCGTTAAAAGCAAGAACAATGCCAAAGGCCTGTTCTCCGCCTACCTTAAATGCCCAATCACCAACAGACAAGAGGGTTTGATTGTGGACAACATCTTTAATGTAGAGCGGAAAAAGCAAGTCGAGCTGCATGAAAGTTTGCGATGCTAATACTCCTGCAACCATGAAGAGCATGAAGATTTTATCTTTAAATATAATCCCGTAGTCTTTAAATTGTTTAAACAAAAAATAATGCCATCTGTCATCTAGTTGTTTTTGACGGGAAACGGCAGGTGCTGTCTCGGTTGTCCACTTCGCTAGCGTAAACGCTAAGCCCAAACAAATAATGCTGCAAATAAACAGGAGCTCTGAAAAGTAGTTCGTGTAAAAGATCGCTCCTAAAAGGGGACCAACAACGACAGCGATATTAATAGACGTGTAAAAAACGGCGAAGACATTGCTTCGATCTTTTTCGGATACTACGTCGGCTACCATCGCTTGGCTTGCTGGCCAATAGATTGAACTAAAAAAACTAACGAAGGCAAAAGCAATAAATCCAATAACGGGCGATGTCGTCAGCGCAAAAATTAAAAAGCAGATACCTTGACCAAATGCGGATAAAACCATCATTTTTTTTCGCCCAAAGCGATCAGCGCTATACCCACCTAATAGATTAGCAATGACTGAGAATGCTTGAGAAAGGACGAGCAAGAAACCGGCTGTTCCTTTCCCGAAGGCTTCTGCAAAATAGATGGTCAGGAAGGGGAAGAACATCCAGAAGGTAATATTCATCGCTGCTTCTCCAAATAGACGGATTTTTAAATTTACATCCCAATCTCTTATTCTCATGATGGTACCCTCGATTCTTAAACATAGATTAAAAACAGCCCTTTTAGGGAAAATCATACTTCTTCAATATGATACGTCTTAAAACCAATCTTTTACAAGGAAAATATAAGAAAAAAACTTGGCTGCAGTTGTTCCAAAAAAGGTAGCGAGCATGACTGTCTTTAAACGGACTGGCGATATTACGCTCTAGGCAGTTGCTTGCCAGTGACGTCTCGTCAAATCTCCTCGTCGCTAACGCAACTGCAAGGCTTGATCGAAGCAGTGATCCCCGTCAAAGGTTGCGCTTGCACGACAGAAGACGTGAATTACAAGCAAAGGAAAACGGATCTGGTCAAAGGGAAGCAGAGCATTAGAAGTGGAGGAAAGCCATCCTTTGATTCGTAACATTACTCTTCCAGCAATCAAATTCCCTCAAAAAATTAGTTTCTTAAGCTCTTTAATTTTTTACAGAAAAAAAACTTTAGACAAATTCGCTCAATCGAGTTGTTTGTCTAAAGTTTGAAAAAGTAATAAAAAATTTTTCTAGCTTAATCTTTTTTCTCCATCGCAGCCTTCAATAAATCACCAAGGCTTGTGCCAAAGTCATCCTGTTGTGAATACTTTTGCACTAACTTACGCTCTTCACGTTTTGTTACTGCTTTTTTCTTTTCTTCTGCTTTTTCTACGACGTTGCATGGACGGCATTGAAAATAAAGTCCGGCTTTTCCTTCATGCATTTCCATTTTTTTATGACAACTAGGACAACGGCGATTAGAGAGCTTCGGATCTTTTCTTTTGCGATAACGACAATCAAGGCTTGAGCAGACGAGCATTTTCCCTTCTTTTGTCGTTCTTTCCTTAAGAAATGAGCCGCACTCTGGACATTTTGAGCCAGTTAAGTTATGGGCTTTATATTTTTGATTGCTTTTCTTAATCTCTGAAATGAGCTGTTCTGTTTGTTTACGAATATTTTGTTTGAACTGTTTTGGGTTGCTTTTTCCTTTTGAGATCGCCTCAAGTTCTTTTTCCCATTTTGCTGTAAGTTCAGGGGATTTTAATTCCTCGTTTACGATATCAATCAATTGCTTTCCTTTTGCGGTCGTGAAGAAGCGGCCATTTTTTCTTTCGACTACTTCTGTTTGTATTAAGCGTTCGATAATTTCCGCCCTAGTAGCAGGTGTTCCGAGCCCATACTTCTCCATTTGCGTGAGGACATCTGCTTCAGAGTATCTTGCAGGAGGCTCTGTCAGCTTTTTCTCCAAATTTACACTTTGCACAGTAAAGCTTTGCCCTTTTGCAATCGCTCCAAG
The DNA here is from genome assembly GCF_008764295.1 of Bacillus methanolicus. Lineage (GTDB taxonomy): Bacteria > Bacillota > Bacilli > Bacillales > Cytobacillaceae > Robertmurraya > Robertmurraya methanolica_A. The sequence continues at coordinate 20,886 of NZ_VTQX01000028.1, forward strand.
CGTTTTTATGTCAGTCGATGTTTCTTTTTGGGTAAGCTTTTTGAAACCTAGATCAATAATAACCGTTTCGTTGGCAGTAAAAGTTTCACCATTTACTTCAATAATGGCTTTTACTGATTCATATTTGTAAGGTTGATGGAATAAGGCGAGAAATCTCCTAACAATCAAGTCGTAAAGCTTTCGTTCATCATTGGAAAGATCGCTTAAGTGAGAGCGTTCTTCTGTTGGAATAATCGCATGATGATCGCTGACTTTATCATTGTTAAATACTCGTTTCGCCAGCACTTTCCCTTTATTTGCGATAAGGGGCTTAACTTCGTCCCGATAGCTGGATGCCAATCCTTGCAAGCGGTCGAGCATCGTTCCTTCCATATCCTTTGTTAAATAGCGCGAATCGGTTCTTGGATAAGTAACGAGCTTATATTGTTCATAAAGTTTTTGCAAGACAGACAGTGTCTTTTTCGCTGAGAAGCCAAAGCGGTTATGAGCATCTCTTTGAAGCTCTGTTAAGTCATAAGGCAGAGGCTGCTGCTCGCTTTTTTCCTTACGGTTGAGCGCTTGAACACTCCCTTTTTGGCCTTTAATTTTCTCGACAATACTCTGAGCCTTTTCAAGAGCGAAAATTCTTTTCTCGCCCCTTTCCTCCCAGCTTGTTTTCAATGGTCCGATTTGGCCTTCGATCGTCCAATACTCTTTCGGCTTAAAACTTTGAATTGTTTTTTCCCTTTCCAAAATGAGAGAGAGGGTAGGGGTTTGTACTCTTCCAGCGGATAGGGGCTCCTGGAATTTAGTCGTTAATGCGCGAGTGACATTCAATCCGATGAGCCAGTCCGCTTCGGCACGACAAACGGCAGATTGATAAAGTGCCTCAAATTCTTTCCCAGGCTTCAGTTTTTGGAAGCCTTCTTTAATAGAACGGTCCGTATGGGACGAGATCCACAAGCGCTTTATCGGTTTGTGCCAACGGATTTTATCCAAAATCCAACGGGCCACAAGCTCACCCTCTCGACCAGCATCGGTAGCAATGATACAATCCTTAATATCCTTGCGTTTTGCTAAATGCTCGATGGCTTTAAACTGATGACTTGTTTGTTTCATAACTTTTGTACCCATTTGTTCAGGGATAATGGGAAGATCCTCAAGATTCCAATTTTGATATTTTTTATCGTAGTGTTCAGGCATTTTTAATTCGATTAAGTGACCGAGCGCCCAAGTAACAATATATTGATTTCCTTCGATGTAACTTTTATGAGATTGTTTGCACCCAAGAACGCGGGCAATTTCCCGAGCAACGCTTGGTTTTTCAGCAAGTACTAAAGATTTCATTTGTTCACCTTTATTTCCTTTTTGATATTCCTTACTAGTATAACGGATAATAAAGAAGAATGGTAATGGGGTCGTATTAGGAGGTTCAAATGATTAAGAGATTTTTGATTGAAAAATATGGTAAGGAAGTACTGAAATTACAAAAGAAATCTTATCAGGTCGAAGCGGAGTTGATCGGCTCGAATGAAATCCCCCCATTAAAAGAAACGCTCGCACAATTAAAGCAATGTGATGAGGAGTTTATTGGCTATTTTATCGATGAGGAGCTAGTAGGGGTGTTATCATTTAAGATTGTGAAAGACGTGATTGATCTCCATCGGGTGATGGTGCATCCTGATTATTTTCGAAAAGGCATTGCCAAACAGATGGTTGATTATGTTGAAAAAAAGATGGAGTCTCACCCATTGATGATAGTCTCAACAGGTGCAAAGAATTTCCCTGCGATCAAGTTTTACTTAAAGTTAGGATTTGAGAAAAGTGGTGAAAGTGTGTTCGGTGATATTGGTGTCGTCCATTTCACGAAAAGGTTGAAAAGAGACGGGTAGCATAAACCGTCTCTTTTATCTTTTTATTGCTCTTTTATAAATACAGCAGTGCCGGTAGCAACACACATCATCATGCCGTCGCGTAATGTTTCAAAATCAAGGTCTACGCCCACGACGGCATTGGCACCGAGCCGACGAGCTTGATCTTCCATTTCGCGGATGGCAATTTCACGCCCCTCAGATAACTTATCTTCATATGCACTACTGCGTCCACCGATGACATCGGTGATGCCTGCTAAGAAATCACGAACGACATTAGCCCCCATAATGGCTTCTCCTGTGACAATTCCTAAGTAACGATCAATAACTTTTCCCTGTAATGTTGGTGTTGTAGATACCAGCATTTATTCTTCCTCCTTCGAGTGCGCGAATGGCAAACTTTTTCTTAATTGGTTATATCTATAATGATTACGTTTTGAGGATGAGGAAGTTTCGTTAAAGGGAAAAGTTTTTTTTACTCAACATCTTCTTCCTCTAAACGGTTTTTAAACGCCTCTTGAACAACGATCAATTCTTCATCACCAATCGCATCCTTTGATTTACGTTCAACTAGTGTTCCTTCAGGAAATTTTCCTGGATGTCCTTTTTGCTTTTGCTTGAATTCCTTGCCTCTAGCCATCTTCCACCCCCCTTTCTGCTCTTTAGCTTACCCTCTTTTATATGCTGAGATTCAGTAAGCTCCAATGGACAATATTCGTGTTAAATGGACTAACACTTAACTTGTCTATTAATAGTTTTTATTGGTAATTTAAAATCAAATAATTGAAAGTTAAGGTGATGATTTGTGGTGAATGTTCGGATAGAGCAGTTAAAATCAATTGAAAAGAATGCGGGTGAACTTTCGGAGCTCTTAGTACAGGTAGTGAATGAAGGTGCTTCAATGGGTTTTTTGCCCCCGATGAAACTTTCTGATGCAAACAAATATTGGAGGCATGTTTTGGAGCAAAATGTCGTTTTATTTGTAGCCAAAATAAAGAATCAAATTGCAGGAAGCATCCAGCTGCATTTATGTACGAAGCCTAATGGGATGCACAGAGCTGAAATTGCGAAGCTTATGACTGCCCCTCATTACCGCAGAAATGGAGTAGCAAGAGCACTGATGAGAGCGGCTGAAAAGCGAGCGAGTGAGGAAGGGAGAACACTATTAGTCCTCGACACAAGAGAAGGAGATCCTTCTAATCGTTTATATACCTCTCTTGCTTATATTCAAGCTGGTAAAATTCCTTATTATGCAAAATCGGCAAATGGTCAACTTGATTCCACGATTATTTATTATAAATCTTTACATCCCGATAACTTTAAATAAAATGATTCTTTTTTCCTACCACTATTGCTTATTTTTTATCGCCTGTAAGGTTAATTTTGAAAAATTGTCGTGAAAACTAAAAATCTTGCAGTTCTTGTCGAAATAAATGATAGGATAGAAACAATAGTATGGACAAAGTTAAAAATGATAGATAGCCATTACCCTTCAGGCTGATTAATAACGTTTGTCACATCATGAAAGCGAAGCCTTGGGAGGAGCGAAGTTACCATAGTAGGTAACGGGCAGAGGACAGGGCGAAGCCATGAAGAAAACGAGCGTTTGCGGGCAGTCTTTAGGATAGAAACTATCTTTCTTTTACTGGAAAACCTTGAAATATTAAGCATAGTCAAATAGTTGCATAAGGGATAGGTGGATCAATAATGGATAAAACGTCGTTAATTGGGTTAATTATTGCAGTTTTTGGTGTTGGAGTAGGAATGGTTTTAAAAGGTGTAGGGGTAGGCGTATTAGTAAACCCTGCAGCCATATTAATCATTATTTTAGGAACGATTGGTACTGTGACAATTGCCTTTCCTACATCAGAGATTAAAAAGGTACCAAAATTATTCGGTATTATTTTTACAGAAAAAAAGTTAATGGATCCTGTCAAATTAATCGGAATGTTTTCTGAGTGGGCACAGTTGGCTCGTAAAGAAGGGCTTCTTGCATTAGAAGCGAAAACGACTGAGGTTGATGATGAATTTTTGAAAAATGGCCTTTCTTTAGCCGTTGATGGTCAAAGTGCCGATTACATACGTGATGTTCTAACGGAAGAAATTGAGGCGATGGAGGAAAGACATCATCAGGGCGCTCTCATCTTTACGCAAGCGGGAACCTATGCTCCAACATTAGGGGTATTAGGGGCTGTTGTCGGACTAATTGCTGCATTACAGGATATGAGTGATATTGATGCACTAGGTCATGCGATTAGTGCTGCCTTCGTTGCCACTTTGCTAGGGATTTTCACAGGTTATGCTCTTTGGCATCCTTTTGCGAATAAATTAAAGAGAAAATCTAAGAAAGAAGCTAAATTAAAGTATATGATGATTGAAGGTGTACTATCGATCTTAGAGGGAGAGGCACCGAGAGTAATTGAGCAGAAATTAGCTTCATACTTACCAGTCAGTGAAAGGAAGAATTTCCTAGAGGAAAGCGGTGAGAAGAGCGGTGAGTAAACGAAGAAAAAAGGAACAGCATGATGAACATGTAGATGAATCATGGCTGATCCCGTATGCAGATATTTTAACGTTACTATTAGCATTGTTTATCGTCTTATTTTCCATGAGTACGATAGATGCACAAAAATTGGAACAACTCTCACAAGCTTTTAATCAAGCTTTTACCGGTGGAACGAGTATTTTGGAATATCCAAATCCAATGCCTGAAGAGGATGCAAAGGCATTAGACGATATTGAAGCAGAACAGAATAAAGAAAGTGCAGCGGCCAGAATTGAGCAATTGGAATTAGAAAATATTCAGAAGAAAGTAAATGCCTATATTAATGAGAATAATCTCACGGATAAGCTCGAAACTTCCTTAACAGATGAAGGACTATTGTTAACGATACGCGATAATGTTTTATTCGCATCTGGAAGTGCAGAAGTACGACAAGAAGATATTCATACAGCAAATGAAATTTCTGAGCTCCTAGTTATGAGTCCGCCACGAAATATCATTATTAGCGGACACACAGATAATGTCCCAATTAGTAATCCTCGCTTTGAATCCAATTGGGAATTAAGTGTCATGCGAGCAATTAATTTTATGAAGATTGTTTTGAAAAATGAAAAGCTTGACCCGGCATGGTTTAGTGCGAAAGGCTTCGGTGAATTTCAACCGATAGCAAGCAATGATACGAGTGAAGGAAGAGCAAAAAATCGCCGCGTTGAAGTACTTATTTTACCAATAACATCTGAATAAATGCAAAATAAAAAGTAGTGCTGACCTAATTGGTTTGCACTACTTTTTTGTTGTCGGTGCTTTAATGAGTGTATCTACCTATATCATGTCTAGATCGATAAATGTCCTGTTTTGACCGATATTTTTGTATAAAGACCGAAATATTTCGATTTAGACCGATAAAATGAAATAAAGACCGATATCCAGAAAAGAGCTTCATTTAACTGGTTCTGATCGAAACATAATTAAGGTGCTTTGTTAGTTGCTGGTGAGGATTTCCCACTTTTCGTGTGACAGCTTTGTTTGCACAAAATGCGCGAATCAAAAATTCCTTTAATCTTTAGTTGGCTTGCACATCCGATCGAGTAATATACCTAGCCCGACCATGGAGGCAATCGGGATCGTGAAGTTCAAAATATGAAAAAAAGTCACTTTAATACCACCTTTCACGTATTTTAAAAGGTTATTACTATTATTATAGTATTATTTAGATAATTCAGACATAATGTTTTGAAAATTTTGTAAAATTGATTCGTTTGACCTAAACAAAACTTTTTTATTCATTTGACATATTTGGCCAAGTAATGAAATAAAATGTAAAAAGTAAGATATTTGAAGGATGTGGACGAAATAAAGAGAAAAACGTTCTTTAAAACGAAAAAATGACAAAATTTCCATATTTCAAAAACATTATAAAAAGATTAAAATTATATTAAATTCTTAATAAAGAACGTTTGGTGATTTTGAAAGAACAATTGAGAGGATGTTGCCGTTGTATCGAAAAAATTGTGAAAAGTGTCATAAACCTTCTTTTAGTAGCAGTGAGTTCGGGACTTGGTTATGTCCTGAATGTGGGAATGATTTGACGGCACATCCGTTCTTTGATCCGGTGACGTTCGAGCCTATTTACATAAAAAAATTGCCGGTATCGCTGATGAGTGAAAACAAGTCCGAAATAAAAAAGACGAACTAGGTCATCCTTTTAAAGGATGAAAACTATAACGAAAGATTTCAAATTGTCAATGCCTTTCCTTTGAGAATTACGAGAATGAGGTTAAGACTTTCGACAATAACTGCGAAATAATGAATTTTCTACTCTATATTCATATAGTAGCTGAAATGATTATGTTGCTAGATGCCGAAAATTGTTTGAAAATAATATGTAAAAAATTTTAAGTATTGACAAATAGTTACACTTTTATTGTTTGAAAGGCTGTAGACTAGAAATGGGATAACTTTCAGAAAAAATAAAGGACGCAAGAAAAGGGCAAACCTATTGAAAGATAGGGACGCAAAGTCTCAGGTCTAAGGTAGAGGTACTATGACGGCTGGACTGCTGAAATTCGTGCCGGATTTTAGGGGGAAAAATGGTGATAGAAATGAAAGGAAGAATTGAAGGTTTGGATATGGAATGGTTGGAGCTAATTAAAGAGGCGAAGAAACTAGGAATTAAGAAAGAAGAAATCCGTGAGTTTCTAGCTAAAAATACGGTTAAGCAATAAGTTTTTTGCGTTGCTACTTTTTAAACTATTAATCATTTACATGCATCATTTCTGACTTCATTTTAGACTAACATTTTAGACCATCACCGCTTTGGTTACCTAACATAAAAATTGAAAACCTGTTCTCTTAATAGAACAGGTTTCAAAACGTAGACAAAGTCAAAGATGATAGATAGCAGTTTCCCTTCAGATTGAGTGAAAACGTTTGGCTTTCGCGGAGTGAAGCCTTGGGAGAGCGGAGTTACCATAGTAGGTAATGCGCATCGAACAAGGTGAAGCAACAAAGAAAGCAAGCGTTTGCGGGCAGTCTGCCGGTTTAGTTTGTATTTAGGTTTAACATCAATTTTTTGCTGTTATTTGCTTTGGTTGGCTCTCCACTTATTAAACTCCAGATACTCTCGAAATTGTTCTTTAGAGATACCAGAGTCCATTGCTTCTTTTACGATCTTAATCCATTCTGAATCAAGCTCTTCATCATTTAAGTGTTCATGGATTAGGTAATCAACTGGAACGTGGAGAACGCCAGCAATTTTTTCAAGAAATTGAATGGACGGATTGTTTTGTAGATTTCTTTCTAAAGAACTTAAATAAGATTTTGCCACTCCAGCTTGCTCAGCAAGTTCTGAAAGAGACATCTTCTTTTCAAGTCTAAGCTTTTTTACACGATCACCAATCATGAATCACACATCCTATCAAAATGTATAATTTAATAATAGCAAATATTCAAAAGTAGTTCCATATTTAGAACAAAAAGTTCTTTCGGTTTTTTCAGCTATCCATAGTAAGTAAATAATATTTATTTACATAGTAGAATATTCATTCAATTGTGACAATACTCAATAAGACACATTTTAAATAATTCGATTGACCATTTGGCTCATTTCCGTGTGCAAGCAGTAAATTGCACGGAAATGAGCCAAAAATCGTATGATGAACATAATGGTAATGAGTCGATTTCCCAGTGTACAAAGTTATAGTAAAAGCCGAATATTGGCAAATAAAAACTTTAAAAAATATGAAAAGGTGATTGTAATAGAAAATTATTTTGATTGTTACATGAAAAGTATTACAATGATGAAAGGTATATCTGTACTTGTATGAAGGAGGACTAGCGATGATTGTTTTAAAATCACAAAGAGAAATAGAAATGATGAAAAAAGCTGGAGAAGTGTTGGCTTCTGTTCATAAAGAAATTGCTAAGATGATTAAACCAGGGGTGACTACTTGGGAAATAGAAGAGTTTGTCGATTCCTATTTGGCACAAAAGGGAGCAACTGCTGAACAAAAGGGTTATAAAGGTTATGAGTATGCAACATGTGCAAGTATAAATGATGAAATTTGCCATGGGTTTCCAAGGAAAGAACCTTTAAAAAATGGCGATATTGTGACAATTGATATGGTGGTTAATTTAAATGGGGCATTGGCGGATTCGGCATGGACGTACGCAGTTGGTGAGGTGTCTGACAAGACAAAGAAGCTTTTACAAGTAACGAGGGAAGCACTATATAAAGGAATTGAACAAGCGCAGGTTGGCAATCGTATTGGTGATATTGGTCATGCCATCCAGACTTATGTGGAGGCTGAAGGGTTTTCCGTTGTGCGTGATTTTATCGGGCATGGTATTGGTTCCGTTATTCATGAAAAACCTGATGTGCCTCATTTCGGTCTTCCTGGAAAAGGACCTCGTATTAAAGAAGGTATGGTCTTTACAATCGAACCGATGGTTAACATTGGACAGTATGAAATGAAGATGGACGATAATGGCTGGACTGCCCGTACGATTGATGGAGAATATTCTGCTCAATATGAGCACACGATCGCTATTACGAAAGAGGGTCCGATTATTTTAACCAATCAGGAAGATGCGTAAGGAGAAGTGAGTATTTTTTTCTGAGTTCTAAGCACCTAGATTCACGAATTTAAAATAGAGCCGGCAAATAAGGTTGTATAAGGGAGAAGTGTCATGAGACTAATTAGTATTGATGAGTATAATCCAAAGCTAATGCAACTTGCGAGGCCGATTTTTGATAAGCATAGACGTGTGTTACTAGGTGCTGGAAGAACGATACATCCTTCCTATCTAGAAAAGCTCGGCGCCCTTGATATTCGCTATTTATTTGTTGAGGACGCCATTTCCTTTGGGATTACGATGGAAGAAATGGTTGATACACCGACTTGGATGGAAGCGATTGATGCATTGAAAAATACTTATCGAGCTGTTGAGGAGAATCAAGAGTTCCCGATCCGTGAGATTCAAAGGCAAGTGGTTACGCTCGTTGATGAGGTAGCGAAACGGAAAGCGATTTTTCTTGTCCCAACATCGTCGCTAACAGAGGATTTAAGGGAGTATGCCCATGCCGTCAATGTCGCTCTTATTTCTCTACAATTAGCGAAAAAGCTAGGAATTTCTCAGAAGCAATTAAAAGAATTGGCACTGGGCTGTCTCCTTCACGATATCGGAAAGGCAATTAAGGAAGAAACACAGCACCATGCGAGAAGTGGTTTTGAGTATTTACGAAAAATAAGAGAAGTTAGTCTTTTATCAGCCCATGTCGCATATCAGCACCACGAAGCAATTGATGGAAGTGGAAAGCCGAGGGGATTAGAAGAGAAAGAAATTCATGAACTTGCTCAAATTTGTGCGCTTGGAAATGTTTATGATCATGCGATATCAAGAGATGGACTTCCACCTCATGAAGCAATGGAATATATTATGACAAAAAGTGACACATGGTTTACGGCCGAGCTTATTAGTTTATTTGTCCAACAAGTACCAAGTTATATTCCTGGAACGAAAGTCAGACTCAATAACGGTCGTACAGCAATTGTGACGAAGATTCTTAGAAATTTACAAAGGCCGTACATACGCTATTTAGATAGTGAAGAGGAAGTTTCATTAGGAGACTGCCATACGCTTCTCATAGCAGAAGTGCTAAATGGCTGAGCGCAATAAAGAAGAGGCCCCCAAATGATGATCACAGTTCATGGGGAGCCTCTTTTTTATTATTTAGAATTTATAAAACGTAAATAACTCTAAATCAATTTGCCATTGTCTAGATCCGGCATTTTAGAACGTATCAAATTTTCCCTTCCGTCCGTACGATAAGTCAACATTGGTCCCTTATCAATCGCCGAGTTTCCTATAACTTTATATCAATAGTCCAATTTGTACGGGGCTGAGCAAAGCGCCTGCGCTTTTGATCTTACCAACATTGATTTCATCATGTCTACCGCTAATCAATATATTACGATCGAAACGGTTTTAACTCGAAGTGTTATTCACTATGTAAAAAAGCGGTCATTGCTTTCTTAAATTTCCAAGTTCTTCTGCGAGAGCTTGCATTTCGTTGGGGCTAAAGGAATTTTTTTTCATGACAAGCTCATAAATTTCTTTTAATTCTTCATACATATTCTCATCGAAATGGGATGGTTTAATGGCCCCAAGGTTTAAAACTTTGAGCTTTTCTTTAATTTTTTCAATCATATACTCCACATTTTCTACCGATGCTGTTGTTAAATTCATACTTTTTCCACCTTTCGTTTAAGTTAGACTTCGCTTCTTCCAAGGTAAAATCAATTCTACTATTTACATATTCTTCATTGTTTTGTCCCATTCATAAACAGATAAATTTTTGCAATTTCGCATTTGTAACATCCTTTAGTGAATATTATCATCTTTCCATAGTTTATAACAGGTATTCCACGGATTTTTATGAAATCATAACAAACAGTTGCATGTTTGAGGTCAAATCGAAGAAAATGGTAGATGGGAGGTATGCTATATATGGTAAAAGTTTTGTTCGTCTGTCTCGGGAATATTTGTCGTTCTCCGATGGCTGAGGCGATGTTTCGAGATGCTGTGAAGCGGGAAGGTTTAGAAGGGGAAATTATGGTTGATTCAGCGGGGACTGGAGACTGGCATATTGGACAACCACCCCATCAAGGAACAGCCAATATATTAAAGACAAATAGCATTGATTTTGCAGGAATTAAAGCTAGACAAATCCAGCCAAAAGATTTGCAGGAATTTGATTATATTATTGCGATGGATAGCGATAATAAGAAAAATATTACTAAACTGCAATCGGATTTTTCAAAAGCAAATGTTGAAGTTCTACTGGATTATGTTCCGCATATAAAAGATAAGAATGTTCCTGATCCTTATTATACGGGAAATTTCCAAGAAGTATTTGATTTACTGAAGCAGGGTTGTGAAAAACTATTAAAACATATTAAACAAGAACATGCTTTACAGTAACTGAGCATTTTGCTTAATCATGCTCGATGAGCAATCTTCAAGTAGAGTTCAGCATAAAATTTACAGTCATAAGTGATGTAAAAGGCAGTGATTGGGATAGAAAGGAAGGGCATAAAAATGGGGAGTACAGATAAATTTTGGAAAGGTATTCTACTCGGAGCAATAGCTGGTGGAGCGATTAGTTTGCTCGATCGGGAAACGAGAAATGCGGTAGCAGCAAGCTGTAAATCGGGGGCTAAAAACGTTGCCCACTTTATTACGCATCCAAATGAAACAGCAGAAAAACTAATAAATACAACAGCGCAGCTGCGATCTACAGTTGAACAAGTAAGTGAGGACGTATCTTTTATTGCGGAAAAGGTCGAAGAGCTTAGAGAAGTAACGCCGACAGTAGTTGGAATTGTCCATGATACGAAAGAAGCTTTTATTAAAGATCATGATGAGGAAGATGTTTAACAAGGTAAGGTAGGGGTGGGGTAATGGCATTGTTAAATGTTAGAGGATTAATGTTGCTGTGGAAGAGAATCGGCGAAGATGATGTAATGGGCTTAGCAGCTCAACTGGCTTATTTTTTTCTGTTATCGTTATTTCCACTCCTTATTTTCTTAGTGACACTCTTACCTTATTTACCGATTACACAAGACGAAATGCTTAGCGTTGTAGCTGATTTTGCCCCAGGAGAAACAATGACTTTCATCGAGACGAATTTAAATGAAATTATGAATCAACAAAATCGAACGCTCCTTTCTTTCGGGATTATTGCGACGATGTGGTCTGCTTCGAATGGAATTAATGCTATTATTCGTGCATTAAATAAAGCTTACGATGTTAAGGAGAACCGCTCCTTTGTAGTAGCAAGGGGAATGGCGATTATTTTTACGGTTGCGATGATATTCGTGTTCATTATCGCGCTCTTACTTCCGGTTTTCGGTAAACAAATTGGGATGTTTTTATTTGCAAAGCTTGGATTCTCAAGCCATTTTTTAAGTTTTTGGCATATGTTAAGGTGGATTTTAAGCTTTTTGATTATATTTATCGTCTTTTTAGTGCTCTATTGGCTTGCTCCAAACAAAAGATTTCAGTGTATTGATGCGGTTCCAGGGGCGATTTTTGCAACTGTAAGCTGGTTAATTGTTTCTTGGGGTTTTTCCTTTTACGTAAGCAATTTCGGAAATTACTCAGCCACATATGGGAGCATCGGTGCAGTTATCGTGTTATTGATTTGGTTTTATTTAACGGGCATTATTATTATTCTTGGCGGAGAAGTGAATGCATTGAATCAATTTTTAAAGGATGAAACATGCTGAAACGCCAGTAGTTACAAAATAAGAGCAATGCTTGCAATGAGCGAGACAGAGACGGGGATATACGCAAAACGCATGAAATCAAGGTTTGAAAATTTGATTTCATGCGTTATTTTAATTTCCACTGGATCTTTTCCCTGTCATCAGCATTTTTCACAAGGTGCCTGAGCAAAGTTACGACTTTAATAGGCGCAAACCGTTTAAAATGACCAAAATGGTGCTGCCTTCATGACCAATTACACCAAATGGAAGGTCGATAAATTGCAGGAAGTTAGAGACGATTAGCACCATAATAACAGAAATGGAGAAAATAATGTTTTGCTTAATGATACGATTCATCTTTTCAGACAATTGAATGGCTTCGGCGATACGTGGCAGGTCATTTTTCATTAGAACAACATCAGCAGTTTCTAGAGCGACTCCAGAACCGTCGCCCATCGCAATTCCAACATTGGCAGTTGCGAGAGCAGGTGCGTCGTTTATACCATCACCAACCATGGCGACATGACCATACTCTTCTTTAATTCTTTTTAAATTTTCTACTTTATCTTCCGGTAAACATTCTGCGAAATAATCATTGACGTGGCTTTCTGAGGCAATCGCATGAGCTGTATTTTTACTATCACCTGTCAACATTACGGTGTAAATTCCTTTTTGTTTTAATTGATCAATCGCTTTTTTGGTTTCATCGCGAACGACGTCCTTCAAAGCGATTAAGCCAACGATCTCCCCATCTTTTTGTGCAAAAACGATCGTTTTTCCTTCCTGAGCTAAACGCAATGCTGCTCCATCTAAAAATGATTCTGCTGCTTCTCTTCCGACGAAATCTGCTTTTCCTATTTTCCACAATTCATGCTCGTAAGAGGCTTTCACGCCGTAGCCTGAAATATCTTCAATACTTTCAGGTTGGATAAGTCCTTCCTGCATATGTTCTTTAGCATAATTGACGATGGCGTTTGCCAACGGATGATTGGAGTGACTTTCAATCGCTGCTATTTTTAATAGAAATTCAGTATTGGAAATTTTTTTACTTGCTAAAATGTCCGTGACCTCAGGTTTTCCTTTCGTTAACGTCCCCGTTTTATCGAACGCAATGGCGCGCAAATGACTTAAATTTTCTAAATGGACTCCACCTTTAAAGAGAATTCCACGCCGTGCACCGGTTGAAATGGCCGATAAGGTTGCAGGCATAATTGAAGCGACAAGGGCACATGGAGAAGCGACAACTAATAAAATCATGGCACGGTAAAAAGTCTCAGTCCAACTCCATCCTAGCAAGAAATGTGGCAGGAACATCATGATCGCAACAACAGTAAGAACAACTTTTACATACGTCCCTTCAAACTTCTCAATGAATAGCTGTGAAGGCGATTTTTCACTTTGAGCAGATTGAACAAGTTGGATAATTTTCTGGAAAAGAGTATCGCTACTTTCTTTCGTGATTTCAACTGTGAGTGAGCCGTTCAAGTTGACTGTCCCAGCATAGACATCTTCGTGAATACCTTTTGATACTGGAATAGATTCTCCAGTAATGGCAGCTTCGTCAAGGTGACTCTGTCCCTTGACAATTCTTCCGTCGGAGGGAATTCTTTCCCCTGGCTTAATAAGAATGAGATCACCAATCTTTAATTCAGCAACAGGGGTGATCTTCTCCATCCCATTTGAAACGACTAGTGCTTCTTGCGGCTGCAACTCCATTAGTGCTGAAATTTCCTTATGGCTTTTATTCATCGTATAAGTTTCCAAAGCGCCGCTTAAGGAGAAAATAAAGATGAGAATGGCTCCTTCAGTCCAGTAACCAATAACAGCAGACCCAATTGCTGCAAAGATCATCAGCATTTCAACGTTTAATTCCTTCTCTGCAATGGTACTTTCAATGCCTTCTTTTGCTTTTGCATAGCCTCCAATCAGAAAAGCTAGCACGAAGGAAACAACTGAAGCGGTTGATAAGTCATTTTTTTCAAGTAGCCAACCGATAGCAATCAAGAGACCGCTTGTAATCGCGGCGATTAGTTCAGCATGGGGCCAAATCTTATCCAAGAGCCCTTCTTGTTGGCTGGCTTCTGTATTCGTTAATCTTTTTACTTCTGTGTTCATCTTCACATCCCCCAATGATAACTGATTTCAATTAGTTTTTTCTAATTGAGAAAAATAATCAACATCAATACCCTAATAAAACACGAAAGCTGTCACCCAATAGGCAACAGCGGAAAATCATAATAATTACTTATTTATATTTATTATAATTATAACATTCGTTTTCAAGATGTAAAGCCTTATTTATAGATTTTATTAACCAATTGTATTGAAAATTTTTTCGCTCATTTCGTGTAATGATTGATTTCTCAAAAAATGAGCGAAGAGCTTATTTATAAGCTGCAGAGTGTCGACAAAAGCCATCGAGAGGCAACCTCTCGATGGCTTTTGTCATTTTTGGATAGTTGGCAGTAAAAATCCGTTGATTTCCGCTCCGGGCACTTGCTTTCCGGGGGGCAGGCGGTGAGCTTCCTCAGAGCTGTCGCTCCTGCGGGATCTCACCTGTCCTGCAAATCCCCCAGGAGTCAAGCACCCTCCACTCCAATCAACTAGTTTCGCTCCACTCAAGCAGTTTGCCAAGTCCAAGTCGCCATCTTTTTTAAGTTCGCAGCAAAAGTAAGCATCGCCTACATAGACCTTGTTTTTAAGACCTCGTAAGGTTGTCCATCGCATTCCATGCTTTTCTTTTGCATCCGCCAAAACACGTTCAATCATCTCTTTGCGTTTCGCGTATATCTGTTTGATTTCTCCATGGTGACGTAAATGTTCTGCCTCTTCTATGTAAGCTTCCCAAATATGACGTTGTATAAGCTTTTGATGGTTGTTACTTTCAGTGCTTCTGCACAAATCGATGGAATGGATTTATATTGCTTATATCCTTCCTTCGTTGTCGTCGTGTATTTCAAAACCTGCCCTTGTGGGCAGAGGTAACAATCATAATACTTATCATAGACATAATCATGTTTTCGGAAGAAACCATCTTTCGTTTTTGGACGCGTGTAAGGGAGGATAGGTAACATCTGGTTCTCTAATAGAAAGAAAGTTCGTGATTGCGGGAGTTTTATAAGCTGCGTCAGTAGCTACTGCGAGTGGATTCTTTACCCTTTCTAAAACCTTCTCGACAAGCGGTTGTAACCTATGACTATCATGTACATTCCCCGGAGTCACTATCGTGCCTAACACAAATTCTTTTTCATCCGTGGTTGTATGGAACGAATCCCAAATATGTATGGGATGAAAATCATCTTAAAAAGAACTACTGGATCGATACTGGACGACCAACCCTTGAATATCAGTTTTCAACTAAGGGATAGATGAACGAAAAATCAATAGCTGCCTCTAGCTTGCGCACTAGATGATCGTCAGGAACTAATTGATCTATGGTCAGTTTTTCTAATTGCGCACGGTCATTAGACTGGTTTCTCGTCATCATGGTACGTCACCTCGAAAATGATTTATCCTATTTGAAGTTGATTGGAACGGAGGATGGCGACTCCTGCGGGAAAAGCGGGAAAGTCGAGACCCTGGACTAAGCGCAGCGAGGGAAGCGGCTCGGCCCCGCCCGCGGAAAGCGCCACCCTTCGTTATAATGAACCTATACTATCTATCATAATTCTATTTTAAAGAAAAAAGACTGTAGACAAACTCGAAGGATTTCAGTTTGTCTACAGTCTGAAGCTTATTTATAAGCTGATTGTTGCTGCTGTGGCTGAAAGAAAAATAAAGCAACAAAAATGGTTAGTAACATAAAAGCAATTAAATAAAAGAAACTTATCCCTTCAACGTATTCAATCATCAATCCGCCTATGAATGGACCAGTAATGCTTCCAAAACTAAAAAATATGCTGCACATTATATTTCCTGCAGGTAGGAGATGTTTTGGCAGGAGATCTGCCATATAGGATATCCCAAGCGAAAAGGTGGAACCGACAAGCATTCCTGCGATAAAAAAGCAGGAAAATAAAGCAGCTTCTGAGCCTTCAAGAATAGCGGCAGCAACAAAGGTGAGAAATCCTGAAATCATGACAAATCGTAAAATTTTCTTGCGTCCATAGTGATCGCTCATAAGTCCAAGCGGCATTTGAAATACAATGGTTCCAATTGCAAATGCTGGTAAAATAATCGACACAGCATTTATATCAACACCGATTCGTAACGCATAAACAGGAAAATTCCCGTTTAAGGTTGCTTCAAGAAAACCATAGCCAAACGGGGGAAGAAAAGCTATCCATGCATACTTCCAAACTTGACTAAAACGTTGAAACGTGCTGAAAAAAGAAGTTGCTTCCGTTGAATCATGGTCAGGGATTTCATTTTTAAGGAGAAAGATGGTCACCCAAGCAGTGAAACTTAGCCCAGCTGAAATAATAAAAGGAAGAGATTCACTTATCGATAACAGGCGGGTCATCATTGGCCCGATTGCAAAACCTAAGCTGAAAAAGAGGCCGTATAAGGCAATGTTCCTGCCGCGATTTTTCACAGTAGAAAAAGAAGTGATCCATGTTTGAGTCCCGAAATGGAGCATATTGTCACCGATTCCGATCAATAGTCGCAAAATAAACCAAAACCAAAGTGATTTCCAAAATGGAAAAAGAAAAAGTGATAGGAGAACGATCAAACCTCCGAGAACGATGATCGGTTTGTAGCCAAATCTTTTTAACGGTTTTTCCAAAAAAGGTGAAATTAATAAAATTCCGATGTATATACTCGTCGCATGCAACCCATTAATGCTTGATGAAATTCCATCTTGCTCGAAAATAATGGCGATTAGCGGGAGGATCATCCCTTGTGAAAAACCAGAAATGGCAACAATTCCTACGAGGATCCAGAGCCGTAGATTCATGTTTCATACCTCATTATTTATGTATTTTACCTGATGGTACATGAGAAAAACGATTGTTGGCAAGTAGATTTTTTGTCAAGAAGCTCTGCAATTTGTATGATAGGAGTAGAGCTTAGGAGGATGATGGTAATGGAATTTCATATGAAAGAAATAGGTTTTTATACAGAAACGGCAAATGGGCGCTTAAATATTGCTGGAGATGAAGAGCACGGGTTCCGACCTTTTCAATTATTGGTCTCCTCGGTTGCGGTTTGCAGCGGCGGGATAATGAGAAAAATTTTAGAGAAAAAACGGATTCCGTATGAGGATATCCATATTAAAGCCGATGTTGTTCGCAATCCAGAAAAGGCGGATAAAATAGAAAAGATTCATCTTCATTTTACGCTTACAGGCATTGAGATTTCGCAAGCTCAAATGGAAAAGGTCATGGCTCTTACTGCGAAAAACTGTTCATTGGTTCAATCTGTAATGGAAAGTATTGAAATCGAAGAAACCTTCGAAATCAAATAATGCGAACAAAATTTTGGATAAGATGTAAGAACTCTGAAAAAACTAGGGATATGAGTTAATTTCAATTTGTGTTGGGGTTGACATTGACTCATCGACATAGTGAAAGGAGTTCGACTCATCATGAAAAAATTGGTTTCTAGTATCTTTATTGGGTTACTATTGATCCAAATGACTGTTATATCTGTCTCTGCTGCAAAGAAAGAAGAGATAAAGATCCCAAGTTCGGTATTAAATATTACAAAGGAAAACACTTATCCGAATCCGACACAGGATTTGCCAACGCTGCAGCCGAGTGAGCTAACAGAAGAACTCATATCTAGTTCAAAAGTAAAAATTGAAAATCCAGATTTAATTCGAATGCTCAATGAAACCAATGTAAACAGCACACCTTTTGCCTTTGGCTATCGAGCTGTTATTTATTTAGGACAATGGCCGCTTAGCTATGAATCGACAGAGACTTCAGCAAATTGGGAATACCAAAAGATTAATACAAATTACTATGATAATCGCGGTGGAAAAGCAAATTATCAAATCCATTACGTTCAAGAAGCACAAAAAGTCGTAAAAGGTGGATTAACGGCTAAGGTACCACAAGCTGAGGATGTAAAAAAAATGATGCTCCTTGAAGCTGCAAAGAAAACAAATCTCCCCCTTGCGTTTGAAACAGTGGTCGGGGCAGGAACGAAAAAAGATCAATATTATAATATCCCTCCAAAAAGATTGGGGTATTTATATGGATTTGTTCCAGCAGTTAGTGAAAAGGGGAAAGTGACGTATGGAGAAGTTTATTTAATGTTAAAAGGGAATAAAAAGATGATTATCGTCAAAAATGTAACTTCTCAAGGAATTGGTGCATGGATTCCTGTTCAGGATTATGTTTCGTTTGGATTTGTCGCAACCGAGCGACCAAGGTAAATAAAAAAACGTCGAATCCCGTGGTTCGACGTTTTCGTATTTTTCCAAGAAGCTACTGTACTTTATATTGTGATATTTGCTGTTCTTTGTTGAAAGTCGGTGCCATTGTAATAGCTATTTTTCACCAATACATTGGGACCTAAGCAACGAACGGCTGGACAATGACAATTCAAGCTTTTAGCTAAATCGGACTCCATCCATCTCTCATAAGCTACAGAAAGTGAATCTGTTTGAATATTGCCGAGGGGAGGAGTATCCCCAAAATCGGTAACAATAACATCACCTGAAAAAATATTTACGTTTAGTCGTGAGCGACCATCAGGATCGTTGCGAACGGTCACATTTTTACTTTTATACAATCTTTGTAAAAGTGCTAGATCTTTTTCATCCTGATTACATGGATAAAATGGCAACGTTCCAAAAAGCATCCACGTTTTTTCATCACGGATATCCAAGAGATGATGGATGGCATCACGAATTTGTTCAAGGGTTAGAACTTCTAAGTTTGAGGCCCAGTCTGATGGGTACATCGGGTGGATCTCATGCCTTCCACATTTCATTTCTGTCACTACTTGACGATGGATATCCTCTAAATAAGGCAAAGTTCTTTTGCTCAGCATCGTTTCGGCCGAGACCATGACACCTGATTCAGATAGAGCACGGCTATTTTCAATCATTCGTTGAAAAAGAATTGCTCGCTGTGCGGGTGTGGGCTTGCGCTCCATCATCGCAAATCCACCTTCAACGAAATCTTCTAAAGTTCCCCAGTTGTGAGAAATATGCAACACATCTAAATAAGGAGCTATTTTTTCATAGCGTTCAAGGTCAAGGGTTAAATTCGAGTTAATTTGTGTACGAATTCCCCGTGCGTGGGCATACTGAAGTAATGGAAGTACATAGTTCTCAACTGATTTTTTTGAGAGCATCGGTTCTCCGCCGGTAATGCTCAAAGACCGGAGAGTTGGGATTTCGTCGAGCCGTTTAACTAATAGATCAATTGGAAGGCCTTCAGGGTCTTTCGGTTGCAATGTGTAGCCAACTGCACAGTGCTCACAGCGCATATTGCAAAGAGTGGTTGTCGTAAATTCAATGTTGGTTAAAGTTAATTTTTGATATTGCTCTATGTCCATGTAAGCTTCCCATGGATCGAAGCTTGGGGTAATGGCCTTTGTACTTGCGTTCATTGTAAAAACTCCTTTTTCTAAACAAAAATGGTCAAAAGGACCATGTATAAATGCACTTCGTTATTATCAGTTTTCATGATTACTTCTGTCAATGGTTTTACGGAAAATGTTTCAGATCAAATATATGCACAGAAATATAACGATAGAAATAAACAAAAATCGTTATTGCATCATTACCATGTTTATGTGTACGATTGGAGACGAGCAATGGCTGAAAGGAGCGAATTATGTTGGGAAGTCCGATAAAAGAAAAAGGCGATCAAGTCGTTTTCTTAAAGCAGAGATTGACGATGAACTTTAAGAGGAGGCGTTTGAAAAGCCAAGCTTTTTGACAGCCTCTTTTCTTAATGTTTTTTTTTAATGAAATATATGTTGAAGTCACTATTTTAGGGGCTCATGTAATTTAAAGAAATCTCACGTTTTTTAAGTTGGGTGTTCCTTCAAATTTTTCTAAGTCGATTTTTCCTCTTGGCGCAAATGTCGTCGTTCGCGGTAATTCAGGAAGAATGTTTCAACGAATAGGAGCTTAATCTGTGCTTCTTTCGCTTCGGTACTTAAATCAGATTCAACAATTTTTGCAAGAATTTGTTGGGGGCGTCCTTTTAGTCGAATTAAACGAGGAAACGGTTCAGAAATATTCCAACAAACAAGCATAAATTATTCTAAATAAAACGTAAACACTAGATTCTGAAGTTTATCATGATGAGCATTCAAACTTTTATGGTAATATTTATCGAGAAAAGGATAAGACATTCACTGAAAAATTAAAACAAATAGAAGAATCCTTTAAAACATCTCAAGAAGAAATTAATGAACAGTTTAATAATAGGTAAGAAACAAAGGAGAACGTTACTTCTCAATTCCTAAAAGGTGAAGATTATTAGTTTTGCAATAATTAAGAAAAAATGTTCGCTCACAGCATCTAATTTATTCTATATTTAAGTGGGTAAACTTAGAATCGCTTGTCTTTCATTCGAATGCTGTTCGGAGTATAATAAAAACGGGGAATTATTGTAATATTCAAATGATATTACTAAAACGTTTACTTAAATTAAGGGGTTAAAGTAAGCGTTACGTTTCATCGAACAAAGAGGTTTTCAAAAGGGAAAGAGGGGGATCACGGATGAATATTGAAAAGTTTCAAGCAAGTATGTATGAGCTAATTGTTGAAACTTCAACGAATTTACCTAAGGATGTTCGTCGAGCAGTTAAAGCTGCGAAGGAAATGGAGAGTGCAGGAACTCGAGCGGCAATGAGTTTAGCCACGATTACAAATAATATTAAGATGGCTGATGATAATGTATCACCGATTTGCCAAGATACAGGCCTGCCAACTTTCAAAATTAAAACACCTGTTGGGGTCAATCAAATTGAGTTGAAAAAAGCTATTTATAATGCAATTGCAGAAGCGACCAAAGATGGGAAGCTTCGCCCAAACTCTGTAGACTCTTTAACGGGGGAAAATAGCGGCGATAATCTCGGAATTGGGCTTCCAGTTGTGAAATTCGAGCAATGGGAAAAAGATTATATTGATGCCCGCCTTATTTTAAAAGGAGGAGGCTGTGAAAATAAAAATATTCAATATAGCTTGCCATGTGAGCTTGAAGGGCTAGGTCGGGCTGGCCGCGATCTAGACGGAATTCGAAAATGTATTTTGCATTCAGTCTATCAAGCACAAGGTCAGGGCTGCAGCGCTGGTTTTATTGGCGTTGGAATTGGTGGAGATCGCTCTTCAGGCTATGACCTTGCAAAGGAACAGTTATTCCGCTCCAATGATGATGTAAATCCACATGAGGATTTACGGAAATTGGAAGAGTATATTATGGAAAATGCGAACGAATTAGGGATTGGAACGATGGGCTTCGGTGGTGAAACGACGTTGCTTGGATGTAAAATCGGCGTAATGAACCGAATTCCTGCTAGCTTTTTCGTTTCTGTCGCTTATAACTGTTGGGCATTTCGTCGCCTAGGAGTAACCGTGAATGCGGAGACTGGTGAAATCAACGAGTGGCTCTACCAAGAAGGGGACAAGATTGACTTTGCACAAGAAGCAGAAAAAGAAGCTGCTACCACAACTGAAACTGATACAAAAGTCGTTACTTTACAGGCACCGATTACGGAAGAACAAATTCGTGAATTAAAAGTCGGTGATGTTGTTCGCATTGACGGCAGGATGTTCACGGGACGTGATGCTATCCATAAGTACTTATCCGAAAATGATGCACCTGTTGATTTAAATGGGCAAATTATTTATCACTGCGGTCCAGTAATGCTTAAGGATAAAGATGGGAAATGGAATGTAAAAGCGGCCGGTCCGACGACAAGTATTCGTGAAGAGCCTTATCAGGGAGATATTATGAAGAAATTTGGTATCCGTGCTGTTATTGGTAAAGGTGGAATGGGACCAAAAACATTGGCAGCGCTTCAAGAACATGGTGGGGTTTACTTGAATGCGATTGGTGGAGCTGCACAGTACTATGCAGATTGTATTAAGTCTGTTGACGGTGTTGATTTAATGCAGTTTGGGATTCCAGAAGCAATGTGGCATTTAACTGTTGAAGGCTTTACAGCAGTTGTTACAATGGATGCTCACGGGAATAGTCTCCACCAGGATGTTGATAAATCTTCCTTGGAAAAACTCGCACAATTTAAAGATAGAGTATTTTAATATGAGAGAAAATGAAGACCTAACAGAAATCAAGGGTCTTCATTTTTTTGCCTTATTTTTGTTGAAGATATTGTGTCAAGTCTGGGAAAACAATATTCAAACGATGGAGAAATAGTATAATACGATAATAAGGGAATTTGAAATGAGAGGTGACAGCAGTATGAAATTAAAAGTTCTATCTCTTATTTTGTTTACCGGAATGTTACTAGTAGCTTGCAGTTCTGAAGATAATGGAAATAATGCAGCACCTTCTAGCAATAACGATTCGGTAGACATTAAAAAATTGGTGAATGAGTACAGTACTGGAAGTGTTGAAGGTGAAACGGCCTCTATTACTGCTACACAATTAATTGTCACGAATGAAGAAACTGATGAAGAGACAGTGTATGAGCTACCGGAAGAGGAGTTTTTTGTATCGATCGCTCCATATATTCATGAGACCCATCCTTGAACAAATCATAGCTTGACAGGTTGTCAAGGAGAACTGGTCGAAAAAGAATTTGATGTCTATATTGAAGACGAAGATGGAAAAGTGATGATAGATGAAAAAATAACGTCCCTTCCAAATGGATTTTTTGATTTATGGCTTCCACGGGAAAAAACGTACACTGTTACGATTTCTTACGATGGCAAGACAGTCGAATCCGAGCTATCCACTTTTGAGAATGATGGGACTTGTATAACTACCATGCAATTAAATTAAAAAGATAAGCGGGTGTCCAATATTTTTTGGATACCCGCTTATCTTTTTTTTGCAGGAAGTATTTCAATCTACACACTCATATAGAGTGTGACGATGTTGTAAATCCTGCTCTCGTCATAAATCCGATTTCAATCCACACACCCATATAGAGTGTGACATTTTTCGTCATCCTCTATCCAATCGTTCTAAAAGTCTCATTTCAATCCACACACTCATATAGAGTGTGACATCATAAGGAACAGACGCCAATCCAGTAGCATGGATTTCAATCCACACACTCATATAGAGTGTGACAGCAGACCCTTTTTACGCAATTAATCTCGGAAAAATTTCAATCCACACACTCATATAGAGTGTGACATATTTACTTGGGTGAGCCTGTAGGACTTGGTACATTTCAATCCACACACTCATATAGAGTGTGACTTGTACAGCACTTGCATGAGCAACGCGTCATGATATTTCAATCCACACACTCATATAGAGTGTGACAGGTATAGCGACTTAATTCGCTCCGGATCTTCCGAATTTCAATCCACACACTCATATAGAGTGTGACATGAATTAGATTATCAAGTAAATCTTCGCCTAGAGATTTCAATCCACACACTCATATAGAGTGTGACCTTGACCCTCGGTAAATTAGCGTGTTTTCTTCTATTTCAATCCACACACTCATATAGAGTGTGACAAAGTAAGTGAGAGCAGCTAAATCATGATCGGTATTTCAATCCACACACTCATATAGAGTGTGACAGCGATTTTTAAACAAAAAAAGTAAAATTACACTTATTGTCGTGTGATAAAAGCCATTTTGTGGCCTTATGGGCAAAAAATGGAATAGGATAATGCCGGTAAGAGGAATAGTTGCTATTTTCAAGGTGCGAATCCCCTAGGAAAATCATGTGCGCTTCACATTCGCACTGAATTATTACAGTTTATTCTAAGTGTTTTAATATAAAAACTCTTTATGTAAAAAGTTTAGCTGTTATTAGGTAAAGAAGTGAGGATTGAGAAAACAAATCCTTTTTTAACATTATATCAGATAATAATAAGGGTTTCAGGTAGCAGTTATATTATAAGTAAATCGAATTTACACCAGAATATGCTGAGTTTTTCTGTTTAGGCTACCTTGGAATAGCGAATAGCAGAGGGATTCTCTGTTCCACTTTCGTTTGTTATAATTGCAATCTTGACTTTGCTTGCTCGCATTTAGAAATCATGAAGATTGCAACTGTCTTATTTGCTAATATCTGTATATCATTTTTCGTACCTTTCTAACAAAAAATAAAGAAAAAGTGTTAGGAGGCAGAACGAAAAAATGATGTTAAAAAGAGGTCGTTATATAGGATTACTTACACTGTTATTTTTTATTGCCACATCTGCTTATGCTAGTACTAGCAATACACCTATCCATTGGGGCTTTAAAAAAGGGAAAAATGAGCAGCCTGCGGAAGCTGGGCAAGAATTGGATGCGCTATTAGAAAAGTATGATGCTTTTTATAAAGGGGACTCAGCGACGAAAGATATATATTTAACTTTTGATAACGGCTATGAAAATGGCTATACAGCGAAATTTTTGGATGTCCTGAAAAGTGAAGGGGTACCAGGAGCCTTTTTTGTTACCGGGCATTATTTGGAAAGCCAGCCTGAATTAGTAAAAAGGATGGCGAAAGAAGGACATATTATCGGCAACCACTCCTATTACCATCCAGATTTAACAAAGGTGGATAACGAGCGTTTAAAGAGAGAACTCGAAATGGTTCGTGCTAAAACGGAAGAGCTTACTGGGGTGAAAAATATGGTCTATCTTCGTCCGCCCCGAGGAATTTTGAGTGAAAGAACATTAAAATTAGCGAAGGAACAAGGCTATACCCATGTGATGTGGTCCCTTGCTTTTGTCGATTGGAAGGTTGACCAGCAAAAAGGGGCCAAATATGCTTATGACAATATTATGAGACAAATTCATCCAGGGGCCATTATCCTTCTCCATACAGTGTCAAAGGATAATGCAGATGCTTTGGAACAGGCTATTCAAGATTTAAAAAAGAAGGGCTACACATTTAAAAGCTTAGATGATCTCAGAAAAAGAAAATTGATTAAAGAGCCGATGCTGTTTTAAAACATGTCAAAGCTCCTTTTGCGAGGGAGCTTTTTCGTATTTACCTGCAAAAAATGCTATAATACGAGCAAATTATGTAGGTGGGATAACAATGCGAATTTTAGGGCCGTATAATTTTGATTCAGTATTAGACAGACTTTCCCTTGATCCTCTTCATGTGATAAATAAGGTTAAGAGGAGTGTTAAGGTACCGCTCATCATAAAAGACCAGCCACTAGTGGCGGAAGTGACAGCAATAGGTACAACAGATGAGCCTGAGTTTAGGATCGATGAGGAAAATAACGAGATAATCGAGAGGTTGACTCATATTTTCCAATGGAAGCAGTCACTTACGGAAGTTGATGACCACTTTCAAACGACTGATCTTCAACAGCTTTTTAAAGATCACCGAGGAACGCCGCTTGTATTAGATTTTGATCCGTACAATTGTCTTCTGAAGTCTATCATCCATCAGCAATTGAATTTATCTTTCGCCCATACGCTTACGGAACGATTTGTGAAAACCTTTGGCTTTGAAGTAGACGGAGTCTATTTTTATCCACAGCCAGAAACGGTAGCGCATTTAAACATCGCAGATTTAAGAGAACTTCAATTTAGTGGGCGTAAAGCTGAGTATGTGATTGGTATAGCTCAAGCGATTGTGGACGGAAAGTTAGATTTGCAAAGTCTTTATGATAAATCAGATGAGGAAATTATGAACGAGCTAATTAAGCTCCGTGGAGTTGGACCGTGGACTGTGCAAAACCTCTTGATTTTTGGATTAGGAAGGCCGAATCTTTTTCCTGCCGCTGATATTGGGCTGCAAAATGCGTTGAAGAAGCTGTATGAGCTTGATAGAAAACCGACGCTAGAGGAGATTGACTTATACAAAAAGGGTTGGGAGCCATATTTAAGCTTCGCTTCTTTGTACTTATGGAGAAGCATTGAAGAAGTGGGGTAATTTTGTAGAACGAATAAATGGAGATGAACAACAATGAAAAAAGAACAAACTGTGAAAATCGAGCCTAAGCAAACCTTTCCCTTAACGATTAAGCGCCTTGGCATTAATGGAGAAGGGGTCGGCTATTTCAAGCGGCAAGTCGTTTTTGTTCCAGGTGCGTTACCAGGTGAAGAGGTCGTCGTCGAGGCAACAAAGGTGCAGCCCAAGTTTGCCGAAGGTCGGATCAAAAAAATCCGAAAGAAATCTCCTTATCGCGTGCAGCCCCCATGTCCTGTTTACGAAGAATGCGGTGGCTGTCAGCTTCAGCACTTACGCTATGATCAACAGCTGAAAGAGAAACGTGATATTGTCATTCAAGCACTTGAGCGGCATACAAAGCTACCGGTAGCACAAATGGACATCCGAGAAACGATTGGCATGGACGATCCATGGAATTATCGTAATAAAAGCCAATTCCAAGTGGGAAACCGCGATGGGCAAATATTAGCGGGACTATATGGAATCAATTCCCATAAACTTGTGAATATCCAGCAATGTGTCGTTCAGCATCCCTTGACAAATAAGGCGACTGAAGCGGTGAAACAAGTTTTACAAGACTTGAAAATTCCAATATATAACGAGAGGTCAAGAAAAGGAATTGTCAGAACGATTGTCGCAAGGGTAGGAATTCAGACAGGTGAACTGCAAATTGTCTTAATTACATCACAAAAGAATCTGCCGCAACAAGATTTAATAATCGAGAGAATTAAAAAGGCGGTTCCAGAGGTCAAATCGATCGTTCAAAATGTTAATGGACAAAAAACATCGCTTATTTTTGGTGATCAATCAATCACACTTGAAGGTGCAGACTTTATTCAGGAGACATTAGGGGATCTCCAATTTGAGCTATCAGCAAGAACCTTTTTTCAATTGAATCCTGAACAAACGATTAGACTTTACAATGAAGTAAAAGACGCAGCGGGGCTAACCGGTACGGAAAAAGTAGTAGATGCCTATTGTGGTGTCGGCACAATTGGCTTATGGATGGCAGAGCAGGCGGGAGAAATTCGTGGCATGGACATTATTCGCGAATCAATTGAGGATGCGAAGAAAAATGCAGAACGTCATGGCATTAAGCATGCCAAATATGTAGTTGGAAAAGCAGAAGAGGTTATGCCAAAATGGGTCAAGCAAGGATGGAAGCCAGATGTGGTTATCGTCGACCCGCCAAGAACAGGTCTTGACCAGCAACTTTTAAAAACGATTTTACAAGTCAAACCAAAGAAAGTAGTATACGTCTCCTGCAACCCGTCAACGTTAGCAAAGGATATAGCTGTACTAGCACCGAAGTATAAAGTTAAATATATGCAGCCTGTCGATATGTTCCCGCAGACGGCGCATGTTGAGTGTGTGGCGTGGATGTCTAGGGTGGTGTAGATAAATATTAATCTCTTGGCAACCAAAATAAACTCTTGCTAACTTCACCACCAATACTGTCAAAATAAACATTTGCTTTTTCAATATAAAACTCATTAAAAACTCGGTTTTTCCACATCAGGATCCCGAGTTTTTTATGTCTTTTTCAATATCATTTCAATACATATATGTACCTAAACCGATTGATAATAGTGGGTTTATCCAATATACTAATCAATATAATCTCAATAATTTTTCCACTATTTTTATCTTTTTTCTTTACCTCTTATCTCAACCATTTTCTTCCCTCTATTATGGCAAAACTTTATTCCAACTCCGAAAAAACCGTGAAAAAACAGCCGAAAAAGGCCCGAAAAACGACCGATTTTAATCCAAAATTGGATAAAAATGAGGGGTCTGTAGCAAAACATTATTATGAGTGAAACGGTGGAATGCGGGTTGGAGGGGTGGGGTTTTAGCAAATGATTATTCTTATGGTGGAAAATTGTCTGTTTAAAAAGTAAATCTCTCAATTAAAATAAACATTACCGACTCTGATCCGAATATCGTTAAAATGAACATTTGGAAGTTCTTAAAAGAAAAAAGAGAGAAAATATAGATAAAAAATGAAGGGTTGAATCTAAAACAAGATTCAACTCCTTATTTTGATAAAATATTTCTTTAAGAACATTTACTTGAATTATAGTTTGAAAATTCCCTCAGTAAAGTTTTTTCTCAAATGCTTTTGTTTGGTTTAATCGAGGATAAGCCCAAGGAGTAATTCCGAAAATAAGTCTTCATTTTTATTAAATACTTAATTTAAGAATTCCTACCCAACTTTACTTGGTAAACAAGGTCTTAATCTTCTTTCTTACCTGCTATGCCGTAAAAGAATAACTTGGTAAGATCCTCAGCAATTGGAAGTGTCATTGTGGCAACATCTTCACGCTGCAAATATTCTTGAAACATCTTTAAATAGAATAAAATAGCTTCATCTGATATCTCAGAGTCAATATATCCTTGTTCTCTACCTTCATTAAAAAGTTTAATGAAGAGTGGAAGGGCTTCCTTTTGATATACTTCTTCAACATAACTCTGCCCACTTGCATAATCTTTCATAAAGTCTTGAAAAAATCGTTCGCTTATTTGATTAGCGGCAATACCTTTTTCAAATATAATCTTTTTAATCTTCTCATTAAATGGAAGGTCATTAACTAATAGATGTTTTTGTTCATCCCATATCTGATCAACATAAAACTTAAAAACTAAACGAACTAGATTTTCTTTACTTTCAAAGTAATTATATATGGTGACTTGCGATACATTGGCCTTTTTAGCTATTTCTGTAATAGATACCTTTTGTAATCCATACTCCATGAATAGGGCTAATGCGGCATTTAAAATGTCTCTTTTCTTTTGTTCCCTACGTTTTTCAAACCCATCCATTTTCTTCACCTCAATGTTAGTTTAATAAAAATTATGTAATAAAACAATAAAAATAGTTCATAAGTTGTTGCAGAAAAAATAGTTTTTGTATATTATGAAATAAACGAGTTAAAATAGTTCATAATTTAAAGGCGATGAAACATGAATCTATTAAAATGCTGTGGAGGATTAATATTATGATA
Source organism: Bacillus methanolicus (assembly GCF_008764295.1). Lineage (GTDB taxonomy): Bacteria > Bacillota > Bacilli > Bacillales > Cytobacillaceae > Robertmurraya > Robertmurraya methanolica_A. The sequence continues at coordinate 49,970 of NZ_VTQX01000028.1, forward strand.
GGAAACTTTCCAGAAATTAAAACGATAAAACTAAAATTAAATGATATAAATGTCAATTGCTATACAGCTGGAGAATCTGGTTCTCCTGTGATACTTTTGCATGGTGCAGGAGTTGATTCAGCAAATATATCTTGGAGTGAGGTATTAGGTCCTTTATCAAAAAATCACCGTGTATTTGCTCCTGACCTTCCTGGGTATGGAGAAAGTGATAAACCTAATGTGGAATATTCACTTTCCTTTTACATTGATATATTGAATCAAATAATAGATCGTCTTCACCTTGAGAAGGCTAACTTGGTTGGACTATCTTTAGGTGGAGGAATCTCTCTTGGGTATACGCTCGAATATCCAGCTCGAGTAGAAAAGCTAGTATTAGTAGGTGCGTGGGGGCTATTTAGTAAACTTCCTTATCATCTTCTCACTTATTGGTATACACAATCATTCCTCAATGAACTTTCGTATAAATGGTCAAGTAAAAGCAGAAGATTTGTGAAGTGGACGCTGCTAAATAGTTTATTTGGAAATCCTAATAATGTATCAGAAGAACTTGTAGATGAAATTTATGGATTTTTACAAGCACCACATGCTGGTAAAGCATTTATGTCATTCCAGAGAAGTGAGATTACACGCACAGGACTTAGAACTAAGTTGGCAGAAAATCTATCTGAAATTAAAAAACGGACATTAATCGTTCATGGGTCAAAAGATACCTCAGTTCCTATTAAACATGCGTTTGAAGCACATGAGGCTATGAAGGCTTCCGAGCTGTATGTAATGGAAGGGTGTAAACATTGGCCACAGAAAGAGAGACCGGAAGAGTTTACCCGAGTTATTACAACATTTCTAGGGAAAGAGTAAAGTAAAAATATGTACTTGAACAGGAGCTATAAAGAAATGAACATAGTAATTAAACAAGAACAGGTGAAAGACTATAAAATAACTGAAGAAGTGGTAAAGAATGCATTCGCTAATGCGGAGCACAGTGATAAAAATGAACATCATTTGGTGTCTCGTATTAGAAATTCAAACGTATTTATACCAGAATTATCTTTAGTGGCGATGGATAATGATGATAACAAACAAGTGGGACATATTCTATTATCCAAGATAAAAATTAAAAATGAAGATCAAGTTGTAGAGTCACTCGCTCTTGCACCTGTATCTGTCCTACCAGAATATCAAAATCAAGGCGTAGGTAAATTATTGATTAGTAAAGCATTGCAAAAGGCAAAAGAGCTTAGATTTAATTCGGTTGTTGTTTTAGGGCATCCTGAATATTATATCTTTTTTATTGGTGTTCAATATGGTTTTTTCTGAAGAAGTTCTAGAATTGGAGATGATACAGCTGTTCCGTTTTTAGAGCCCCTCTATTAAAAGTATATCTTTCATGGTAGTTTAATCCATTTCTTAATTGATTCATACTTCGAGTAACATTATTAAGCATTTTTTGACTATAAAAAAATAGACTTTAACCAGTTAGTAGGGGAAATGGAAAAAACGACCGCTGCCTCGGCCTGTGTGAAATAATTCGTTGTGATTAAATTAGCAAGTCATCTTTAAACAATGATATAAAGGAGTGAGTTTATGTCTGCTAATAATTTTCCTGGACCAAATCCACAAACTCCATTTCCATTAGAAGGAAATAAAAATGTTCAATTTATTAAGCCAACTATAACAAGAAAAAATGTTTCTGTTGGGGATTATTCGTACTACGATAGTAAACATGGAGAGTCATTTGAAGAACAAGTTCTATATCACTATGAAGTAATAGGTGATGAACTGATTATAGGAAAGTTTTGTTCGATAGGTCCAGGAACAACCTTTATTATGAATGGAGCGAACCATCAAATGGATGGCTCTACTTATCCATTCCATTTGTTTGGCAGTGGGTGGGATATGTATGTACCTACCTTAGACGACCTGCCGATTAAAGGAGATACTGAAGTCGGAAATGATGTATGGATAGGAAGAGATGTAACAATTATGCCTGGAGTCAAAATTGGAGATGGAGCAATAATTGCTGCACAATCAGTTGTTACAAAAAATGTAGCCCCCTATACAGTTGTTGGAGGAAATCCTGCGATAGTTATAAAAAAACGTTATTCAGATAAAGTAATAGAGGATTGGCTAACAATAAAGTGGTGGGATTGGGATTCTAAGAAAATTAGTGATAATCTCGAGTTCATAATAGGTGGACATATAGATAAATTGAAAAAGAACAATTAAATTAAGATCGGACTGGATGCTTAATAGGTTCTTCTGATCTTTATTCTAAAATACTTCACTCTCGAAAAGTAGTGTGGATGATGACTTACTTGGTGGGTTTTGTACCAAAAGGTTAAGAAAGTAATTTAAGTAGAAAATCGGGAGTGTAATATTAACTGTGTAAGTGAGGAATGCGTACGATTCCTTACTCACACAGTTTTT
>NZ_VTQX01000029.1 GCF_008764295.1 Bacillus methanolicus
GAATGGGTTTTTAGAAGGGATCAATAATCTAACAAAAGTACTGAAAAGGAATGCGTTTGGCTTCCGAAGCTTTAAGCGTTTTAGAGCTAAAATCTTATTAACACATAAGTATAAAAAAGTGGGTGTTCATATTGGGTAAGGGCGAAGTAAGAGTTACTTCACCCCAACAATTGACGTTGAACCTATAAAAAACAAAGGGAGGTATCGTGAATAAATGGTTTTTCGTTCAAAGGTGGATGCTTTTTTTGTGAATTTTATGCTGGTAGTCGTGCTCATTATTGCTTTGGCTTCATTCTTTCCATTGTTTTTAGAAGGTGGAACTGAACCATTAGTCGTGCTCATATTGACTTCAACTTTTCTAATTATAATTGGTTTTATTTTATGGTGTACCTTTTCCGTTAAATATGTATTCTATCAAGATTATTTATTGGTTAAAGGTGGCCCATTTAAAAGTAGAATTCCATATGAAGAGATCACAAAAGTTTCCCCAACAAGAGAGATTTTCACTGGTTATCGAATATTGTCATCACGGGACGCAATTGAAATTTTTTATAAGACAGCGTTTATGGGAAGTGTGAAAATTTCCCCGAAGGAACAAAAGCGGTTTATGATCGAGTTAGAGAAACACTGCCCACATATAAGGGGCGAAGAGTGATACATGCTAGATTTTCTTATGTGTTTTTGGGCAATGCTCAAAGTTCCATTGCTGTTTCATAGAATAGAATAATCCCATTAAAGCACCTGCGAAGCATTGTTTCGCGGGTGCTTGTTTATTTAGAAAGACTTTATAAACACCTTACAAATGTGCTTAATATTGAAATGTCAAGCTGTAAATGAACATTTTGTTACAGGATCTTACTTACTTTAATTACAAAATAGTATCAAAAGTTACCTATCTAATCTGCCTGTACAAAGCCAAATATAATGACAGTGAATTCGACAACTGTGTTGTGAATTCAACAAATTTTGGAACTAGAAAAGGAAACAGGAGGTTAGAAAATGGAGCTTAGACAATTAGAGTATTTTGTTGAGGTCAGTCGTTTGAAAAGCTTTACGCATGCTGCAGAATCACTACATGTATCACAGCCATCCATTTCCAACTCACTTCATAAGCTAGAACAGGAATTAGGGGTAAAACTCCTTGAAAGAACAACGAAGAGTGTCTCACTTACGTTAAAGGGAGAAAAATTTCTCGCTCGTATGGTCGAGATTTTAGCCAATATGGATGAAGCGATACAAGAAATTAGTGACGCAAATGATGGAGTCGTGAATTTTGGCCTTCCACCGATGATTGGTGCACAAATGTTTCCGAATGTATTTATGGGATTTAAAGAAAAATATGCAAAGATAGAATTTGCGGTTATTGAAAAGGGATCTGTCGCAATTAGAAAGCTGATTGAAAAGGGGGAATTGGAAATGGGCTTTATTATTCTCCCAGAACAGTCCGATAAATTAGAAATGCTGCCCCTAGTTCAGGATCAGCTTGTCATATGTATGCCAAAAAATCATGAATTGAGTCGAAAAAAGAGTTTAAGCTGCAGTGATCTGGTTAATGAGAAATTCATTATGCTCTCTGAGGAATATGTACATCATGATGCCTTATTAAAGCATTGTTTTCCGTCTACGATAAAGCCGAACATTATTTTTACATCAGATAAAGTTGAAACCGTCAAGGCAATGGTTGCGAAGGGGCTCGGACTTTCTTTGCTGATGGATCTATACGTGAAGGACCGTCAAGAGATCGTTTCTGTTCCATTGCAAAATCGCATTTATATCAATATTGGACTAGCTTGGAGGAAAGGAAAAAAATTATCCAATGAATATAAAAAGGTAGCGGAGTTTATTCGTGATTATTTCAATCAAAGCAATCGAGTGGCAAAGTGATCACAATTATTTTTGTAATTGTGTTTTTAAAAAAGAAACTTTGTGAAATATTTCACTTATAGTTTTTACCTATTAGTTTATAGCAAATCGGTATTTCACGGTCAAGAAATTATATGTGAAGATATGCACATAAGCAGGAGTTAACAGCTCTCTGCCCATTTTGAAAACAAATATTAGGGAGTGAAAAAAATGGGAGCGGCAGTAAGAAATGTAGCTCAGCCTCAAATTCCTTCAAAGATTCGGCAAGCAAAGGAGAAACCAAGCAAAGAAGTCAATTTTCTCATGTTGTTTATTACGTTAGCAGTTGGAGCGATTATTTGGTTTATCGGGGCACCAGCTGGCCTGGATCCAAAGGCGTGGCAGCTGTTTGCTATTTTCGTAGCCACGATAGTCGGGCTCATCATTAAGCCGATGCCGATGGGAGGAGTGGCAATTCTCTCGATTACAGCGGTTGTTTTAACAGGAACGTTGGAGCTAGGCGATGCTTTAAGTGGTTTTCAAAATACGACAATCTGGTTGATTGTCATCGCCTTCTTTATCTCAAGAGGATTTATCAAAACAGGCTTGGGGAATCGTGTAGCGTACATGTTTGTTAAAAAATTCGGAAAGAAGACATTAGGGCTTTCTTATTCATTGTTAATCAGTGACTTAATTTTAGCACCTGCGATGCCAAGTAATACGGCCCGTGGTGGGGGAATAATCTTCCCGATTATCCGTTCTTTATCAGAAACATTTGGCTCGAAAGTGGAAGACGGGACAGAAAGGAAGATCGGTTCCTTCCTCACAAAAGTTGCCTTCCAAGGAAATATGGTGACTTCTGCTATGTTCTTAACAGCGATGGCGGCCAATCCTTTAGCAGCCTCACTCGCCGGTGATGCTGGAGTTAGAATCACATGGACCGGCTGGGCAATTGCCGCATTAGTGCCAGGGGTGGTCAGTTTGATTGTTGTCCCTTACTTTATCTACAAGGTTTATCCACCAGAGATAAAAGAGACCCCTGCAGCAGCAGAAATTGCGACGAAGAAACTGCAGGAGATGGGACCTATTCGTAAATCTGAGTGGAATATGATTGCCGTATTTTTACTCATTTTAGGCTTATGGATTTTTGGTGAAAACATTGGAATTAATGCAACAACGACAGCGTTGATTGGATTATCAGTCTTATTGCTATCATCCGTTTTATCTTGGAAGGACATTAAAAAAGAAGAAGGTGCATGGGATACATTGGTTTGGTTTGCAGCTCTTGTGATGATGGCCTCCTACTTAAATACATTAGGGATGATTCCATGGTTTAGCGACTTGATGAGTGGAGCAGTAAGTGGTCTTTCTTGGATCTTGGCATTAGGTGCATTAGCACTTATTTATTTCTATTCTCATTATTTTTTTGCTAGCAGTACGGCTCATGTCAGTGCTATGTATGCCGCCTTTTTAGCGGTTGCAATGGCTGCGGGTGCACCGCCAATGCTAACGGCTCTTATTTTAGGATTCTTTGGCAATTTATTTGGCTGTATTACGCATTATGGTTCAGGGCCGGCACCGGTTTTCTTTGGTTCCGGTTATGTAACGCAAAATAAATGGTGGTCGATCGGTTTTGCCATTTCTATTATTCATATCATTATTTGGGCTGTGATTGGTGGAGTTTGGTGGAAAATTCTTGGACTATGGTAAACCGATTGTCAGGAGGCGATCTCAATTGAAATCACAATGCTGTCAAGCAGACGTTATGAAAAGAAGCAAAATAGATGCCTTTCATGGAGCGGATGACGAATATGAACTGCAAATACCAGTCATCATTTGCAGGAAATGTGGCCGTGAAGAACAGCTTATTTTCAGTGGTCAAAAAGTAAAAACAAATCATAAAGCAAGCTAGAAAAAACGGAGGGGTAGAAATGAGAGAGATAACAGCAGAGCAAATTACTGAAGCAGTAAAAAGAATGAGCATTGAGGCGGCATGCGATCTTCCAGAAGATGTTGAAAAATTACTGAAAGAAGCAGTCGCAACAGAAGAATCACAGTTTGGGAAATATAGTCTTGAAAAAATAGTGAAGAATGTCGAGCTTGCGCGAGCAGAACATGCCCCGATGTGTCAGGATACAGGAATTGTCATTGTGTTTGCAGAGGTGGGTCAGGACGCTCGAATCGTTGGTGGAACTTTAAACGACGCCATTAATGAAGGAGTAAGACAGGGTTATCAAGAGGGCTATCTACGTAAGTCTGTCGTCCGAGATCCGGTTTTAGATCGAAAAAACACTGGCGATAACACGCCAGCGGTCATTTATACAGAGCTTGTACCCGGTGACAAAATTAAGATTCAAGTTCTTCCTAAAGGAGCCGGTAGTGAAAATATGGGGGCATTAAAAATGTTAAAGCCTGCAGAAGGATTAGAAGGGGTCAAGGATTTCATCATTAAAGCGGTTACCCAAGCGGGTGGAAACCCTTGTCCGCCAGTCATTGTTGGAGTTGGAATCGGGGGCACGATGGATAAGAGCACTCTTTTAGCGAAGAAGGCATTAGCTCGTCAAGCTGGTCAGCCCCATCCAAATCCAGAATATCAAGCACTAGAGGAAGAATTATTAGTAGAGATCAATAAGCTGGGAATAGGACCTCAAGGCTTCGGTGGAAAAGTAACAGCTTTAGCTGTTCATATTGAAACCTATCCAACGCATATTGCGACCATGCCAGTATCCGTTTGTTTAAATTGTCATGCTGCGAGACATAAGGAAGCCATTCTTTAATAAAGGGGGAACGAATATGACAAATATTAAAAAAATCACCACTCCGTTAACAGACGAGGTTGTCAAAGGCTTAAAAGCAGGCGATCAAGTATCGATATCTGGCGTCATTTATACTGCGAGGGACGCTGCCCACAAGCTTTTAACTGAAGCGATTCAAGCAGGGGAAGAGCTGCCTGTTGATTTCAAAAATCAAATCATTTATTATGCGGGGCCAACACCTGCCAAGCCAGGAAAGGTCATTGGTTCATGTGGACCAACGACAAGCGGTCGGATGGATGCCTACTCGCCGTTAATGATGGAACAAGGATTAAAAGGGATGATTGGGAAAGGCCCTCGCAGTAAAGAGGTCGTGGAAGCGATGATTGCTAATCATGTTGTTTATTTTGCAGCAATTGGTGGAGCGGCTGCATTGATTGCCGATTCCGTCAAGGAAGCAGAAGTTGTTGCCTTTGATGAGTTAGGCCCAGAAGCTATTCGCCGCTTAGTAGTTGAGGACTACCCTTGTATCGTAGCGATAGATTCAGAGGGTCATAACTTGTATGAATTAGGTGTTCAGCAATACAAGATCGTAGATTAAGGCAGTGCAGAAGAAGAGGGGGGACACCGATGCTAAAGTTTGATGTAGTTGTAGTGGGAGCTGGTGGTGCGGGCATGATGGCCGCACTATCAGCTAGTGAAAAAAACAATTTAAAAGTAGCCGTGCTAAGTAAAATTTTCCCGACTCGTTCCCATACTGGAGCGGCTCAAGGTGGAATTAATGCAGCAATGGGCTATAGAGACAGCACTGATTCTCCAGAGAAGCATTTCCGAGATACGGTAAAGGGAAGCGACTTCCTGGCAGATCAGGATGCGGTGGAATTTTTTACATCTGGAATGCCAGATATGATTTCAGAATTAGATTACTACGGGGTACCTTTTTCTCGAGATGAGAAAGGGCAAGTGGCGCAACGGCCTTTTGGCGGAGCGTCGAGTCCAAGAACATGTTACTCGGCCGATAAAACAGGCCATGTTATTTTGCATGCATTGTATGAGCAATGTTTGAAAAATCATGTTCAATTTTTGAATGAGTGGTTCCTATTATCATTAGTCGTTGAAGATGGGAAATTTGAAGGACTGGTAGCGATGGATATTCGCGATGGAAAAATTCATCCGATCCAAGCGAAGTCAGTTGTTATCGCCTCAGGAGGATTTGGACGAATTTATTGGAGCAGGACAACGAATGCCATCAATATGACTGGTGACGGTACAGCTGCCTGCTTTGAGGCAGGAATTCCTCTGAAGGATCCGGAGTTTATTCAGTTCCATCCAACAGGTCTTGCCCAGACGGGAGTGCTTTTATCAGAGGCTTGCCGTGGGGAAGGTGGATATTTAATCAATAAAGATGGGGAACGCTTTATGGCCCGTTATGCACCGGAGAAAATGGAGCTTGGTCCCCGCGATCTTGTTTCTAGATCAATAGAGACGGAGATTAAAGAGGGACGCGGTTTTGGTGAAGGAATGACCTCTTACGTCCTCATGGATCTTCGCCATTTAGGTGAAAAGAAAATTATGGAGCGTCTTCCTCAGGTACGTGAATTGGCATTGGAGTTCGAAGGAGTCGATCTCATTAAGGAGCCAGTGCCGATTCGTCCAAGCTGCCATTATACAATGGGTGGAATCCATGTGTCCGACTACAAGACGTGCAGTACACCGATTGAAGGGATCCATGCAGCAGGCGAGTGCTGCTCTGTGTCGATTCATGGTGCGAATCGTTTAGGCGGGAATTCTGTAGCAGATGTTGTCTTCTTTGGAAAGTATGCCGGGCTTGGCGCGAAGGAATCAGCGATGAGAAGAAGCTTCGGTCGTACAGAGAAGCTTGAGCAAGAAGCGAATGCATGGAAGACGAAATTTAAAACGATTCGCGAGAAAACAACGGGAGTCAGTATGTTCTCCATCCGCAATCGTTTAGCGGAAACGATGTGGAATTATGTTGGGATTTTTCGGACAGAGTCTGAAATGGCACAAGCATTGGCAACCGTTGATGAACTAATAGAAGAGTACAAGGACGCCTACGCTGGTGACGCTTCAGTAAAATACAATATGGCTTTTATCAATTATGTGGAAATTGGAAATATTTTAAAGCTAGCAAGAGCAGTGGCTATGGGTGCTCTTAATCGTCGGGAAAGCAGAGGCTCTCATTCAAGAGGGGATTATCCGACTCGTAATGACGAACAGTTTCTCAAGCATACGCTCATTTATAAGGACGGAGAAAATTATCGACTGGAGTATGCACCGGTAACGATTACAAATTATCAACCGGAGGAGCGGAAGTACTGATGGAAATGATGACAGTAAAGATTAAAAGATTTGATGGCCGCAACAGTTATTATCAAAAGTATGAAGTTCCTTATGAAAAGGGCAAAACCATTTTGTGGCTGTTGACAACTATTCGCGAAGAGCAGGATCCAACATTGAATTTCACTTCAGCCTGTCGCCATGCCATCTGTGGCAGCTGTGCAGTTCAAATAAATGGAAATGCCTTTCTTGCTTGTAATACGCCATTAGATGATGTACTGGAAACGTATAAAACGATGAATTTGACATTTGAACCGTTAAAAAACTTCGAAGTGATTAAAGATCTGGTCATCGTTTGGGAACCAAAAATGGAAAAAATGACGAAGGTGAAGCCGTGGATAATCCCGGGTGAAGAGGGAAGCAAGGAAATAGGATTTCTTCAAAGTGAAGAGGATTTTCAACAAATTGCTGCTCCAACCGATTGTATTCTCTGTGGGGTTTGTGCCTCTGAATGCAATCAGCTAGCAGTGAATCAAGATGGTTATCTTGAGCCATTCATTTTAAACAAGGCATATCGTTATATCGTTGATACTAGAGATGGTGCCCCAGAACAACATCTCAAGCCTGTTTTGGAAAATGATCTATGGAAATGTCTCCATTGTATGCAATGTGTGTCCCAATGTCCGAAGACGATTCCTTTAACTGACCAGATCGCATTTTTACGCTCTGCAACCATGGCTATGGGTGAGCTAGATAATCAAGGGGCTAAGCATGCCTATGCTTTCCATGATGACGTGAAAAATAAAGGCCGTTTAAATGAAACGATGCTCCCGATCAAAACAGATGGATTGGTGCAAACAGCTTTGACGAAAATTCCATTTGCATTGCGAATGGTGAAAAAAGGCAAGATTAACCCGCTCCATATGCCAAAGCAGATCTCTGGGATTCAAGAAGTGAGAAAACTATACGAATACGCTGAGGAGGTTAAGTCATGACGTTAACATACGCATTTTTTCCAGGCTGCACTTTAGAATCGGCTGCTGAAGAGTTAATGATATCCACGAAAAAAGTTGCAGAAGCACTTGGGATTGAATTGATTGAATTAAATGGCTGGACCTGCTGTGGAGCAAGCCATATCCAGGATATTGATAACTTCTTGTCGACCTCCATTAATGCGAGAAATATCGCATTAGCTGAGAGCCTGGGAGTCTCCAAGTTATTGACCGTTTGCAATACGTGTACGCTTATGCTGCGGACAGCGAAGTTGAAAATGGATAAAAATGAAAGGTTGAAAGAACAAGTGAATGTTGGACTAGATCGGGCAGGTTTGCAGTACAAAGGGACGGTTGAAGTGACTCATCTGCTTTGGGCTTTGCTTGAGGACTACGGACTGGAAAACTTGAAAAAGAAAGTAACGGTCCCTTTGAAAGGATTAAAGGTGGCGAATTTTTACGGCTGTCACATTGTCATGCCGCCAGATGTGATGGGTTTTGAGAACCATCGTAACCCACAATCGATGGAGATGGTGGCAGAAGCACTAGGTGCAGAATGTGTGGAATTTGATCAAAGACTCGCTTGCTGCGGCTTCCATGCTGTTTTTCCGGCACAAAAAGAAGTTATGACAATGACGGGAATCAACTGTTTATCACCGAAGGAAGCGGGTGCAGATTGTATTGTCACGCCTTGCCCTCTTTGCCAAATGCAGCTTGATGCCTATCAGCCCGATGCGCAAAAACGCTTTGACCAAGATATAACGATGCCGATCATCCATTTACCACAATTAATTGGTTTGGCACTGGGAATAAGTCCGGAAGAGCTGGCGATTAACCGCCACGTTGTCGATGCAATCCCTGCTCTTCAAAGGAAACTACAATTGGCATAATCAATGTTTTCTCCAAACTGTGGTTAAATCAGATCTTACGATTTAAAAAGAGGGGATGGAGCATGAACGATCTCTATCAAAAAAGAGCGAAATTAGTGGGGCATGTGGATAGCGGTTTGCTTTGGCTCCTAAATATGCATGACGATTGGATTCATGATCAATATGGGGAGAGCTACATCTACCATGGGATTATTTATTCGAGTACGACCCCTTTTCATGCATTATCAACATCCGTTACAGGCTACTTTCAAGATGATGATACGAAGCGTTGGCTTAAGGTCAAGGATGGTAAGGTTATCTTTGAGCCAAAGGATATTTCTCTTGCTTGGAAGGATCAGTTAGAAGAGTTTTTCACATTTACGTTTACAACAGGAAGGTATGTTCGTTACAAGGAGGCTAAGCTCCTTTAACACATGTATTTACTTCTCGGTCTTCAACTTTGAAGGCCTTTTCCTGTTTATTTCCAATTTATACACTTTGTTAATATTCATTGAATACTCGTTTTTCGGCCAATCATGGGAAGGGGCGTTATGTTATGCTTGCGCCATAAAATGTCGAAGTCGACAATTAATGAGGTGGTCGCCCATGAAATGGAAGAAAATAAAATTGAAATATATGGTCATTCTTCTTGTGGGGATTGTCGTTAGTGTATCGATTCTTATCACAGGTTATTTTATTAATGAAACGGTTTCGGAACGAATTGTAGCTAGTCAAGAAGAGAAGGCCTTTAATGTCGCAAAAATGATTGCCCAAATACCGACGATCATTGAAGCGTTAAATGGGGCAGAACGTGAAGGAAGGATTCAAGAGCTGACTGCGAAAATGCGAGACTCTACAAATGTGGAATTCATTGTTGTAATGGATATGAACGGAATTAGAAAGTCTCATCCAAATCCCGATAAAATTGGTGAGAAGTTTGTGGGCGGAGATGAGACCGATGTTCTTATGGGAAAGGAATATTCTTCTGTTTCGGAAGGGACACTCGGCCCATCATTACGAGCTTTTACACCAATATTTGATGAAAATCACCTGCAAATTGGGGCAGTTTCGGTTGGAATTTCTCTAAATCGTATCGATTTTGTATTAAGCATACTGCGTGGAAATATATTTATGGGAATTGGCATTGGCATCATTTTTGGTGCTGTTGGCGCCATTCTTTTATCATCGTTAGTGAAAAGAGTGTTATTAGGATTGGAGCCGTCTGAAATTGCCAGAATTCTGAAAGAAAGACAGGCTCTGATCGAATCTGTTCATGAAGGGATTATTGCAGTGGACAAAGAAGGGGATATTACTATTGCGAATCAATCAGCTGTAAGCTTACTTGGAAAGACTGGTACTGAGCAAGATCTGGTCGGTAAAAAAATTGATTGTATCTCGAGCACCTCCCTTTTAAGAAAATCATTGGAAACGGGCAAGGAGTACCTAGATCAAGAACAGGTCGTAAACGGAAAAGAACTTATCAGCAATACGGTACCGATCATTGTAAATGACAAGATTGTCGGGGCTGTTAATATATTACGGGATAAAAGCGAGATTAAACAGCTTGCAGAACAATTAACGGGAGTGCAGCTTTATGCAGATGCTTTAAGGGCACAATCCCATGAATTTATGAATCAACTCCATTGTGTAATGGGGCTGATTCACTTAAAGGAATACGATGAACTGGAAAATTTCATCGAAAAAACGGTTGAGGACACACAGAATGACATTAGCAATGTGACAAAAAAATTACGGGATCCTGCTTTAGTAGGTTTTCTCCTTGGAAAGTTAAGCTATGCGCGAGAATCTGGAATAACGTTTGCATTATCGATTAATCATGTCTTCCCTGCTTGGAAAGATGCGGAGTTTTCCCATGATTTAATTACGATCATTGGCAATTTGCTTGACAATGCCATTGACGCAGCAGCGGAGAGTGCGAATAAGCAAGTGAACTTAAAGCTTGAATTTTTAGATAAGACATTAATGATTGAAATGCAAGACTTTGGCAAAGGGATAAAAACACCATTTCAAAGGTACATTTTTCAGAAAGGCTACTCAACGAAAGGGGAAAACCGCGGGTATGGTCTATTTTTGTTGAAGCAAACAGTAGAAAAGCGCAATGGGCGTATCCGTTTATCTAGTTCAAAAACAGAGGGCACTACATTTATGATAACAATACCTTGGCAATGGGAAGGTGATAAAACATGATAAAAGTGTTGATTGTTGAAGATGATCCGATGGTAGCTGAGCTAAATAGGCGCTATGTGGAAAGTGTTGACGGTTTTCAAGTACTCAAAGTTGTTCAGTCTGTCGATGATGCGAAAGAAGTGTTAAAAACGGATAAGTTAGATTTAATATTATTAGACGTATTTATGCCTGGGGACAATGGGCTTACCCTATTGTTATATATTAGGGAATTAGGATTGAGTGTGGATGTTATTTTGATCACGGCCGCTTCTGATATTGAAACGATTCAAAGTGCATTAAGATTCGGTACGATTGATTATTTAATAAAGCCATTTACATTTGCTAGATTGAAAGAAGCGCTTCTTTCATATAAACAAAAGCTTGAATTTTTAGAGTTTCATCCTCATCAGATTAATCAACAGGAATTGGATGAGAGGCTGTTACAGAAAGAAAGAATGCAACCGACGCATGAGCTACCAAAGGGATTGACAAAGCATACGCTTAATCTCATTTGGGCAGAATTGCAGGCAATTGGAGAAAATGAGTTTTCAACGAACGATATTGCCAAAAGTACGGGCATTTCAAGAGTATCCATTAGAAAATATTTAAATTTTCTTGAAGAAATTGGTGTATTAGAGACGAGGGTGTCATATGGCACTATTGGCCGTCCAATTAGCCAGTATATTTTAAATGAACAAAACAGCATAGCGATATCTGATTATTTATAAATGAAGTATGCTTTAGCCTGCAGTCTTGCAGGTTTTTTATATTTCTTGTAAAGGAACTCTGCAAAAAACCTTAAATTCCAAGAACAGTATTTCCCTTTCAATTCCGTGAAAAATCCGACAATGAACGAATTGCCTCTGGCACCTTGAGTTAAAAAATGAAACCTTCATTCTTGTCCTAACGTAAAATAAAAGAAGGAGTTGCTAAAGCTGAAGTCGAACCAATTATTATCAGCTTGTGTGTTATTTAGTGATTCACCGCCCTAACGAAGCAAAGAAGGAATTTATATCTAAGCTCCATTCCGCTTTTTTTGCTCTGAAAGGCCATGCAGAAATATTTTTCTTCATTGGTTTTAGAGCAATAGTAGGCGTGGTCATACTTATTAGGGGTTTTGTGAAGGATATTTTGTAAAAAGCAGTTAAACATTTTTTAGGAGGGCTACGTGATGCAAGAAGAACGAAAGCGAATTTTGAACATGGTGCAAGAAGGAAAGCTAACGGTAGATGAGGCTTTGATTTTGTTGGAAGGGCTGGAGGACGCGGAAAGCACTAAGAAAAATAAAGCAGAACAGCTTTTTGGGGAATTGTCAACAGCTGTAAAGTTTGAAGAAGCGAAAAAAGATGATTCTTTTCAAAGCCAAAAGCATCAATCGACTAAGGATAAAATTTTTGAGTTTGTCGACACAGCTATTCAAAAAATCAAGGATTTTGATTTAGATTTGAATTTCGGCCAATCAGTTGATATTTCTCATATTTTTCAACAAGGGGATGTCTATTTAAGAGAGATGGACGTCGATTTGGCCAATGGTTCTGTGAAGATTGTGCCATGGGAACAACAGGATGTTCGCGTTGAATGTGAGGCAAAGGTCTATCGAGTCGAGTCCCAGGATGAAGCGAGAAATACGTTTTTAAAAGACGTCATTTTTGCAATTGAAGGACAAAAACTGCGGTTTGCTTCACAGCAAAAATGGATGAAGATCCATGCCACACTCTACATTCCCAAAGCGCAGTATGAAAATATTAAAGTGAGAATGTTTAATGGTTCAATCATTAGTGAAAACTTGCAAGTAGAAAAATATAATGTAAAAACAGCGAATGGAAAAATTAATATGTCTAACATAGAGAGCAAGTATGTCGATGCAGAAACAGCAAACGGGCAAATTGAAGTTGTTAATGGTAAAATAGATGACCTAGAGGCAGAGACGATTAATGGAGCGATTAAATTGGATGGCAGCTTCAAAAAGGTAGAACTGCAATCCTTTAACGGCAATATCGATTGTACTGTTACCGAACCAAGTTGTGAACGGATCGAGGCAAAGGTGACGACAGGCGGTATCAAGTTGTTTGTACCTGAGCATGCCGCTATTGCTGGAGAGCTAAAAACCAATCTCGGCAACTTCAATATTGATTACACAGGCATTCAAGTTACCGAGGAAAAAAATGAAGTCGTTCAAAAACAACTTCGTTTCCAGCCTAGCAGCCACCATGGTCACATAATGAGAATCGATGCGGATACGAAAACAGGATCGGTGACAATCAAGCGACTAAAGTAATAGAATAGTCCTCTAGAGAACTGAAATAGCGCTTAAAGGATGTTGAATATGAGATGGATTATTGGAATTTTAATTAATGCGGTCTTATTTATTGCCTTGGCAGGTTATTTTGAGAATTCCTTCTATATTGAAAGTATTGGTGCGGCCATTGGCGCCAGCTTTATGCTCGCCATTCTTAATATTTTGGTGAAGCCCATTTTAATCATTTTAACTTTGCCTATTACGATTATCACCCTTGGTTTATTTTTGTTTGTCATCAATGGGGTAACGCTCCTTATAACAGAGGCACTCATGGGTGAGGCATTTCAAATAAATGGACTGGGAATGGCCATTCTCATTTCAGCAATCATGTCGATTATTAATCTCGTGATTCAAAATGTTATTTATGATAAGAAGAAAACAAGAAACTGAGCGACATCGTCATTTCATCATACAAAGAAGGACCATACTTTAAAGGGCGCAGCAAAAAATAAACGGATCTTATCAGATAAGTATATACTTTCCAGAAAATAGCATAGCTAAACTACATGAAACTGGATGACATATATGATTTTAGCAATCAAAAGAGCCAAACTAATTAGTATCAATTGTTTGGCTCTTACGATTTTGTATTATTTTATTTCACTTAAAAAATAAGGTGGGGTAAAAGTATCAACTCCTAACGAATTAAACTTAACAGAACATATTTTTAGTCTTTGCAAAACTGGTATTTTTACAACTCTTAAAAAATAGTCATTGTGCTTGTATTAAGGGTTAAATTGTATTATATTTAGTTTGTAATTAATCAATAAATAAACATAAATGAATGGGTGTAAAATATGGCAAGACCTAAAAAGGGAAATCGTAAGGAAGATATTCTTGAAGCGGGATTGGAAGTATTTGCAATAAAAGGATACTATAATACAACAACTGCACATATAGCAGAAAAAGCGGGAATATCACAGCCGTATGTATTTAAATTTTTTAGAACAAAAGAAGAGCTATTTATTGCAGCCTTAGATCGTGCGTTTGATAGAATCATTCAAACTTTTAAAAATGTTGAATCGAGCTCAGAACAACTCGTTAACAAGATGATCGAAGCTTATGAAGAACTGTCTACATTACATCCTAATGAAATTGCTTTGCAGGTAATTGGAATTTCCGTAACAGAAGAAGCAATACAGGAAGCTGCAAAGAATGGTCTGGCCCGTATAAGAAGTTACACTTTAGAAAGGTTTAACTCAGCTGGAATAAAAAATGCCGAAAGAGAAGTAACTACTTTTCTAGCTAGAGGGATGTTATGTAATATCTCCTATTTCTTAGATTTCCCTGAACTTATTGATAAAAATAAATAATCAAATGAAGTTGGTTATTTATGTAATAAATAGTTATTGATTGATTAATAATTAATTAATGGGGGTGAAAAGATGAAATTAAAAAGTTTTGATTATGTTTCTATCACAATTATTCTTATTTGCATCATTAGTTGGTGGGGTTAAAGAGTTATTGTGAAGTATTTTTTATGAGGAGGTGAGAATGATGAACGGAAATAAAAAAGAATCTTCTCTTTCCCCTTTGTCCATTGGACTAGGAATTACAGCTATAGTGATTGTCTTGTTTACGTTATGGGACTAACGTATTAATATTAGTTAGTGATTAATCAATAATTAATGAGCGAATCCTCTATATTATTAGGAGTAGCAGGTTAACTTATTGTTTTTCAACATTACTGGATAATATAAAAATTAATTAATCACTAACTTTGTACTGAAAATAGAACTGAAAGATTGAGAGGAGTTAATCTTATGAACCATTTAATTGTGTATGCTCATCCAAGAAAAGAAAGTTTTAACCATGCCATTCTGGAAGCTACCATCCGAGGTATTCGCCAAAAGGGACATGAATATGTAGTACGCGATTTGTACGCGATGAAGTTTCAACCAGTCGCAAGCAGCAGTGAAATTTTGGGTGGCATCGGCGAGGATATTGAACAGGAGCATCATTATCTGAAGTGGGCAGACGTCATCATTTTCATCTATCCGATCTGGTGGACAGGACTGCCTGCAATCGTCAAAGGCTATATTGACCGTGTCTTTACTTATGGGTTTGCCTACCGTTACGTGAATGGTGAACAAATGGGAATGCTGAAAGGAAAAAAAGCCTTAATCTTTAACACGCAAGGAAAATCGCATGCCCAATATGCGGCCATCGGCATGGATAATGCACTATTGTTGACTTCCGACACAGGTATATTTGAATACTGCGGCATAGAAGTGCTGCAACATGTTTTTTTCGAGTCTGTACCGAGCTCCGACAAGGCGACACGTATAGCTTGGCTGGATCAAATCGAGGTGATGGCAAGTCAATTATAAGTGATATTTTTATATGATTATCAAGAGCCATCTTTTAAACTTGGTTTAAACAGTATAAGTTTCTTGTCCCGAGTTGAGGAAAAGAACTGGTGCTGTTTACAGAAACAGCTAAGTATCTAAGATGGCTTTATTATGTAGTGAGTTAGTGAATAGGTGCTTTAGTCTAAGAGCAATCTTCAGCAATCAAGCGCGATTGTTGAATAAAACTTTATTTTACCAGCCACAACAGGACGGGGTATGTGTGTTGGAAGTATTTAATTTAAGTGACTTATTATTACCTTGACATTTCCTTATTTCGGGTAATGTTAGCTTCGCTGGTACTACCCCTAGTATGGATGTAGTGTTTTTTTGGGGAAAAGTTGCTCATATTGAAAAAGAACTCCAAATTGCAACGGTGTTCCTTTTCAGCTTGCCTATGAGTTCATGTAAGTGAGCTCTTATTCCTCGCTAAAATCCAAATTAACCGGTTCCTTGGGCAATATTTCGGTTGTTAGCATATTAACCGTCTGCCCAGACTTTCCCTTTTCCATATAGTAATACACCAAAGCTAAATGGCCTTAGTTCAATATTCTTGGAACTAAGGCCATTAAGTCGTTTCGGGATTTTTCAAGACCATAGAAATTATGTATTCATCTATAGTCTAGCGTTTTATGTCTACGATTTTTATACTTAAACTGATGTGAAAAAAGAAGCTTCTCATGAGACAAATGAATTTTTTTAAAAAATCTGTCTACCGTAAGGGCATATCATCGTAATTTAATACCGGTTTTTTGAAATATTCCCTATAATTAGGTGACGCTTATTTAGATAACATATGGTTGAGTTGCTCTTCTTTTAATTCGAGAACGTTAACTACAGAGGGATCTAGATAACTGTTATATTCAACTGTATCCACTTCATATATATATTTTGGCGAAACTATATATAATAATTGATTGCTTTTAGAAGACATTTCTGATTCGATAGTGATCTCTTCATTGGGGTGGATAGTTATATCTTCCTTAAATGGTTTTCCATTTACAGTTATATTCGTAAATTCTAAGTGATGATTTTCAATTTGGAGATCTTTAAGGATGATATCTGATTCGGAATTATTTTTGATGCTATTTCTATATACATCAGAGGTATCAAAACTAAGAAAATGTACATCGCTTTGAGTTAGTAAATCATTCCTTTCAAGAGAAATAACTTTAAGTCTACCTATGTCATAATTTTTTGTTTTACCATTATTGTAAGAAATAATCACTTCGTTAATAATTTCTTCTGTATTTTCGTTAATGGAGCAATCCACTTCAATAGTAAAGATTTTTTTTCCTTGAAATTTTTCATTTGAAGTTGTTATGTTAAAACTATTAATCTCTAGCTGTTCGGTATTTTTAAAGTCTATTGACAATATATTCTCTTGAAGTTCTTTAATCGAATGCCCACTTATCCCTATCAAATTAATAATAAGTTGATTTTCCGGAACCGTATATAAAACACCATCCCACTCACCAAGATATAACTCTTCGTTATCACGATTAGTTATATAATAATATATAAAGATGCTAATAAATATGAGGCATAAAATAGTTATAATCGATATTTTTTTCATTTCATTAATCACCTTGCTATTTTGTCTTTTACTATAAAAGTAGAGGTCAAGAACAAAATTATTTTAGAGTCAATCTATTAAGTTATTGATATTGAAGACCTAAGATGGTTGTTATAGGCTCGTAAGCATTAGTGTAGGAAATTTCAGGATCTCTACCTAAGTATTCCTTAGTTATTTTGATTCTCTTGTTATACTGATCTGCATATTGAGCTACTCTAGCTCTACTTCCCTTGCTTTTATCGATGCTAAAAGTATAATTGGCAGAATAACTTCGTGATACAGAAACGGTTAAATTAAATTGTGATTTTGCCTTTTCTCTTATATCTGCAGTAACTCCACTTGAAAACGTCAAGGTCTTTGTTATTGTAGTTCCGTATTGGATTGTTTTTGCATCCGCAGTATATACCCAGTTAGTTTTTCCTGCTACAAAAACATTGTTCTGACGAGTTGTACTTACAAGTGATAATTTTGGTGGCTGAGCTATACAAGCTATACACTCTGGTTGAATTATGTCTTCACTTTTACTATCTAATAACTTTTCTTCTTCCCCATCATCAAATTGTGAATAATATAACTCTAATCCCTCTTCTGAATTGTAAACATCTTCTGAAACAGTATATGCAGAAACAGAAGGCACAATGATGCTAGTAAGTAGAATTAACGCAATAAATGTCATTAATGATTTTAACTTCAAATGTATATGCTCCTCTCAAAGAAAATATTATTTTGAACTTGACCTCTATCGAATAAATTCTACAAAATATGATCAATTCCTTCCTTTTTTTAGAAAAATTCCAAAAATTAAACAATTTTTGATTGTTAAGTAAATTTAACAGTCTAATGTCTTTTTATAATCAATCGAAGCACTTAAGAAAAAACCGTCTCTGAGATCACGTCATAACCATTCCTTTTTAAAAGAGCCGCGGTAACTCCGTTTCCAGCTATTTTCTCACCGTTAAAATGTCCGTTATAGATATTGGTACTGCCACAGGATGGGCTGTTTTCTTTTAGAACAATCATTGTTGCCCCCAGTTGTTGTGCCCTCTCTAGTGCTAAATAGGCACCTTTAATAAACGCTTCGGTGACATCCGAGCCCGATTGGGAGACTACTTTTGCCCTTCCGTCGAGCACATCTTCACCGCTGCCTCCGATAATTTCAGCAGGTTCCCTTGGGGTGGACAAACCGCCAAGTAGTTCGGGACAGACAGTGATCGCTTCCTTTTTCATTACTAATTCGCTAATCCGTTCGTTTAAACAATGTGTACCGTTGTATCTTACTTCTAATCCAGCTAAACAGGAACTGACTAAAATCATGATTTGAGTCCTCCATTATCTATAGTTAACGTTATTCTATCACATAAAAAAGACCAAACCACCCGGTGATTTGATCCTTTGACTGGGCTATTTTTCCGTTAACATACTTGCTTGAAAGCCGTCCTCCTTTAACTTCATCAGCAAATTCTCCGCTGTTTCCTTTTCTGTAAAAGGACCGGCTATAACTTTATAGATTGGTAAGGAACTGTTTTTCTTTTCTGGAGTGGGAATGGTCACTTTCGGCTTTAATTGAAGCTGGTATTGTTCTCGCAAACCTTTGGCAATTGCCTCTGCACACGTTTTTCGATATAAATTTGAACGAAGGAGCTTAAGATCTTCTTTGTTTGTCATGAAGCCGCATTCCACCAATATGGCCGTCATTTTAGTTGCACGAAGCACATGGAAGCCGGCTCCTTTAACTCCCCTGTCTTGCAATCCGGTCGCGACGACAAGATTTTTTTGCACCTTGTCGGCAAGTGCTGAGGCGATTTTGGGCTTTGATGTATAGATGTATGTTTCAATTCCACTAACCTCGTTCCAGCCCGTCCCATAAGCATTGGCATGGATTGAAACAAAGCAGTCGACTGCTAATCGATTCGCCTTATCGGTCCTTTCTTGAAGTGAAACATCCTTTGTGTCAGAATGGGAAAAATAAATAACGACATCTTTATACGTTTCCAAAATGGCCTTCGTCTCATTTGCTACAACTCTGTTAAATTCATACTCTCGCATCCCATCGGGGCTTCTTTTACCTGGTGTATTGTAACCGTGGCCTGCGTCCAACATTATTTTCATTGGTCCTTCGCTCCTTGTCTCGGGAAAATTTCATTATATCCGCTCACAATGTTATTGATTCACTCTTATCATATGTTTAATTGTAAAAAAAGGAGATGCTGCGTTAATTTTATGCGAACGAATTTGGTTATTCGGAAAAAAGTGCTAAAATAGAGTGAAACTTTAACACATCAACCAATATATTTTGAAAAAATGATAGAGCCTATCATAATCCATCAAGGAGGAGTTCCATTTGCAGAAGGTACGGACAAAGGATATTTTAGATAAGTTTAAGCTTGAGCTCATTAGTGGTGAAGAGGGGATTAATCGTCCTATCACAATGACTGATATTTCGAGACCTGGGCTTGAACTTGCTGGTTTTTTCGATTACTATCCGGCCGAGCGCGTGCAGCTGCTTGGAAAAACAGAATTAACATTTATTCAAAAACTCGATCCAGACATTCGGGCAGAGCGTTTGGAGCGTTTATGTACGGATATTACACCAGCGATTGTCGTAACAAGAGATATGCCTGTTCCGGATGAATTGATTGAAGCGTCGGAACGGGAGGCTGTTCCTGTTTTGCGCTCAAAATTTAAGACAACTCGTTTCTCTAGTCGTCTTACCAATTTTCTTGAAACAAGGCTCGCTCCAACAACAGCAGTTCACGGCGTCCTCATTGATATTTATGGTGTCGGGGTTCTCATTACCGGAAAAAGTGGTGTAGGAAAAAGCGAAACGGCGTTGGAACTCGTTAAACGAGGACATCGTCTTGTTGCAGATGACTGCGTGGAAATTCGCCAAGAAGATGATGATACATTGGTCGGAAATTCTCCAGAGCTTATCGAACACTTGCTTGAGATTCGTGGGTTGGGAATTATCAATGTGATGACCCTCTTTGGAGCAGGTGCTGTTCGAAATTATAAAAAAATTTCTCTCGTCATTCATTTAGAGCTTTGGGATCAAACAAAGCAATATGATCGTTTAGGCCTTGATGAGGAAACGATGCGAATCATTGATACGTCTGTTACGAAGCTGACTGTTCCGGTTCGACCTGGGCGTAACTTAGCTGTTATCATTGAAGTAGCGGCGATGAATTTTCGCCTCAAAAAAATGGGTGTGAATGCAGCAGAACAATTTGCCAGTCGATTATCTGATGTTATCGAAGACGGAGATGTAGAGGATAGATAAAGAAATAGCTAAAGGAGAGAGTTAGATGGAAGAAAATATACAACCACTTGACCCAATTGCATTTTCCCTCGGTCCGATCACTGTTCACTGGTATGGCATTATTATCGGGCTAGGCCTAGCTTTAGCACTTATCATTGCGATGAGAGAAGGAGAGAAGAGAGGTCTGCAAAAGGATTTATTTCCAGACTTAATGCTGTGGGCGATCCCAATCGCGATTATTTCAGCGCGTCTTTATTATGTCATTTTTGAATGGGATTATTATGTTCAAAATCCAGGTGACATTATTAAAATTTGGAATGGTGGAATTGCCATCCATGGGGCGTTAATTGGTTCCGTCGTGACAGCTTATATATTCGCGAAGAAAAGAAATTTATCATTTTGGAAAATTGCTGATATTGCGGCGCCAAGTATTATTCTCGGTCAAGCAATCGGGCGCTGGGGAAATTTTATGAACCAGGAGGCCCATGGTGGAGAAGTAACGCGTGCTTTTTTAGAAGGCTTGCATTTACCGGACTTTATCATTAATCAAATGTACATAAATGGTACCTATTACCATCCGACTTTTTTATACGAATCAGTATGGAATTTTTTAGGTTTTATACTGCTAATATTGTTGAGAAAAGTGAATTTGCGCCGGGGCGAAATGTTCTTAACGTACGTTATTTGGTATTCTGTCGGCAGATTCTTTGTGGAAGGGATGCGAACAGACAGCTTAATGCTTACTGAAAGCTTGCGGATGGCGCAAACAATCTCGATCGTCCTTATTATTGGAGCGATCGCCATTATGATTTATAGAAGATCGAAAGGGTATGCAAGGGAAAGATATTTGGATCAATCGGTTTCGTGATCAGGAGTTTTAAGAAAGAGGAGAAGGATTATGATGGTTCAATCGCTAACGAAAGGTTTAAAGGTCGGACTGCAAACGGTGTGGTCGCTCGGGAAAATTATTTTTCCAGTTACATTGATTGTGGCCGTTCTTCAGCATACGCCAATTCTTCCTTGGTTGAGCAAATTGCTCGCCCCGTTAATGGGGATATTTGGACTCTCTGGCGATGCGGCGATCCCCCTTGTGATCGGCAATTTTCTCAATTTGTATGCAGCGATTGGAGCGATCCTTACGCTCGACTTAACGGTTAAAGAGGTTTTTATTATTGCTGTAATGCTATCTTTTTCCCACAATATGCTAGTGGAGTCGAGCGTCGTGACAAGGGTTGGAGTGAAGCTTTGGATTGCTCTAGTCGTTCGCATTGGGCTTGCCCTGATAGCGGCGATTGTGATTAATCTTGTCTGGAGGGGCGGGAATGAGCTTGCACAGTATGGTTTTATTCAGGCAACAGAACAAGAAACAGGATTAGGAATATGGGGTATTGCCGTTGATGCGGTGCAAAAGGCAGGGCTTGGCATCCTCCAGCTTGCTATCATCGTTATACCATTAATGATCGTCATACAAATATTAAAGGATTTAAAATGGCTCGATAAGTTTTCAAAATGGATGTCGCCGTTCACCCGAGCATTAGGAATGAAGCCAAATACGTCTACTACTCTAGCTGCTGGTCTTTTATTTGGCTTGGCTTATGGTGCGGGTGTGATGATTCAGGCTGTAAAAGAAGATGGGGTAAGCAAGAAGGATGCAACGCTTGCTGTTATTTTTTTAGGTGCCTGCCATGCGGTAGTAGAGGATACGCTTATTTTTGCCCCATTAGGAATTCCGATTTTGCCACTGCTACTCATTCGTTTAGCAATGGCAATCCTCATCACAGCACTCGTGGCATTTTATTGGAATCGAGTAGAAATTGCGCGCAGAAAGGAAACCACATATGAATTCTAAGATCACAACATTATTATTTGATTTAGACGGGACGTTAATCGATACAAATGAGCTAATTATTCAATCATTTTTACACACTTTAGAGCAATATTATCCAGGAGCTTATAAAAGGGAAGATGTCCTGCCATTTATGGGGCCAACTTTAACGGAAACGTTCGCTGCGATGAATGCGGATAAAGTGGAAGAAATGACTAATGTATATCGAACTTTCAATATTGCCCATCACGATGACCTTGTGACTGAATTTGAAGGCGTGCGAGAAACAGTTGCTGTCCTTAAAGAAAAGGGATTTAAATTGGGAATTGTAACAACAAAGCGCTTAACAGTCGTGGAAAAAGGGCTTCGACTAACAAAGCTTGAGAGCTATTTTGACGTCGTAGTTGCTCTTGATCATGTCACAAAGGCTAAGCCCGATCCAGAGCCCATTGTAAAGGCGCTGGCCCAGCTTGACTCTACACCAGAAGAAGCGATGATGATCGGCGATAATTTTCACGACATTGTTGGTGGGAAAAATGCTGGCACAAAAACTGCTGGGGTAGCATGGTCATTAAAAGGCAAGGCTTTTTTGGAACAGTATGATCCGGATTATATGCTTGAGCATATGAGTGATTTACTTGAAATATTAGGAGTCAATGAGCATGCGTAAAACGACCCGTTATCCTGTCGAAGGAGCCAATTCCTTATGGCATGTCTATAAAACGGTTCCCTTTTGGAAGGTTGTGAAAAATTTCATCGTCATCCAATTAGCGCGCTATACGCCTTTTCTCGGAATGAAAAATTGGCTTTATCGAACTTTTTTACGCATGAAGGTGGGGGAGGAAACTTCTTTTGCTTTAATGGTCATGCTCGATGTTATGTTCCCAGAGAAGATAAGTGTCGGGAGAAATACAGTCATTGGCTATAACACAACGATTTTAGCTCATGAATATTTGATTAAAGAATACCGTCTCGGCGAAGTCCATATTGGTAGCGAAGTCATGATTGGCGCCAATTCTACCATTCTACCAGGCGTGACAATTGGAGATGGTGCCTTTGTCTCAGCAGGGACGCTCGTTCATAAGGACGTTCCGGCGGGAGCCTTCGTTGGTGGAAACCCGATGAAGGTCATCTATACAAAGGATGAACTAGCCGAAAGATGGGCAGACGATCCAATTTACGGGAAGCAGCACAAATAGAAAAAATGGTGTTTCGCACGTAGACCGATAAAAATGGGTTAAAGACCGATATATTGGATTAAAGACCGATATATTGGATTAAAGACCGATAAAAAGTAATAAAGACCGATAAATTAGGTTGAAGACCGATAAAATCAAATTTAGACCGATATCCGCTAAAACGACTTGAGCTGTATTTATCATACTTCTAAAAAAATTTGCGAGAAGAGGTATTTCTTGTTTTATGCGTTCAACATGAAGTGTCGAAAACCCAATTACCTATTTTTAGAGGGGGTTTGTGTGATACGTCGATACACTGGTAAAAGCGCCGATAAATTTGATTTTTCGCCGATATAATCAAAAAAGCGCCGATATATTTCAGTTTTCGCCGATATATCAATTAAACGCCGATATATGCCTTTTCAGGTAAAATTGACAAGACTCCACCAGCAGGTTGTATGGCTTAACCTGCTGAAATTCGACAAGAAGATGTCCCTTTTTAAGGGGACATCTATTTTTTTGCTCTTTTCTCCCTTCTTTTAATCATTTGAATAATCACGTGTTGACGTGAAGGGGTTGGAGGAGTAAACTACATATAACTTCAATTTGCTAATACATTAGCGAACTAAAGCATCGAGAGCGAAAAGGTGGGAATGGGATGAGTCAACTGTTTATGTTTGAGAAGCCTTTGGGAATGCGAGATACACTCCCTGAACTATATGAAGCGAAAAGTCAGGTACAGGATGCGATTGAAACGGAAATGAAACTATGGGGCTATCAGTTTATGGATACGCCTGCGTTAGAATATTACGAAACTGTTGGAACGGCATCAGCAATACTAGATCAACAGCTTTTTAAGCTTCTTGATAATCAGGGGCACACGTTAGTTCTACGTCCTGATATGACGGCGCCAATTGCGCGGGTGGCAGCTTCCAAGCTATTGCAGAAGGATTTGCCCTTAAGGCTTGCCTATTCAGCCAGTGTATTTCGCGCTCAGCAGCGTGAAGGTGGAAGACCGGCGGAATTTGAACAAATTGGTGTTGAAGCCATTGCAGATGAGTCTGTCAGTGCGGATGGGGAAGTAATTGCTTTAATGGTGTCAGCTTTGCGGGAGGCAGGCATTAAAAGCTTTCAAATTTCGATAGGCCATATTGCTTTTGTGCAAGAATTTTTTCTGCAAATTTTAGGAACTGAGGAACGGGCACAGGCATTAACGAAATTTTTATACGAAAAAAACTTTGTAGGCTACCGAGAACATGTGAAGAGTTTAAATCTGTCCTCCATTGATAAGCAGCGCCTGTTGGACTTTTTGAAGCTTAGAGGCGGTGAAGAGGTAATGGAACAAGCGCTTTGTTTAATTGAAAATGAAAAAGGAAGAGAAGCCATTCAGAAGTTGAAGCAACTGTGGGATATTGTCGTTGATTACGGTGAACAAGCTAATCTGAAAATTGATTTAACGCTCGTTAGTCATATGAGTTATTATACGGGAATTTTGTTTGAGGTTTATGCTGATAAGGTGGGATTTCCTATTGGAAATGGGGGGAGATACAATCTCCTTCTTGAGAAATTTGGCAAAACTACGGGAGCGACAGGTTTTGCCTTGAGACTGGATCGTATTCTGGAGGCGTTGGGAGAACTGAAGAAAGAGTTCACGACCGAGTGTGTTCTATTTAGCGGGGAAAGGCGCAAGGAAGCTTTTCAACTGGCTAAAGCTAAACGGGAACAAGGAATTAAGACCCTTTTGCAGGATATTCAAGGAGTTCGAAATATTGATGAATTTACCGGCCAATTCGCCGAAGTAACCTTTTTAATAGGGAAGGCAGGAAAGGGGTCGTAATGATGAAAGATTTGATCACAATCGCCATGCCGAAGGGGAGAATTTTTGAGGAGGCGGCAGAGCTGTTGCGTCAGGCTGGTTATCAGCTTCCCCCTGAATTTGAGGATTCACGAAAGTTGATTATTGATGTGGAGAAAGAAGGTTTTCGCTTTATTCTAGCAAAGCCGATGGATGTACCTACTTATGTGGAGCATGGGGTTGCAGATTTAGGAATTGCTGGGAAGGATGTCATGCTCGAAGAGGAAAGAGATGTTTATGAATTGCTAGATTTAAATATTAGTGAATGCTATTTAGCGGTTGCAGGACTGCCGAACACGAAAATGAATGATGTTGCACCAAAGGTTGCGACGAAGTATCCAAATGTTGCTGCGCGTTATTTCAGAGAGCAAGGGGAGCAGGTCGAAATTATCAAACTGAATGGTTCGATTGAGCTTGCCCCTTTAATTGGTCTCGCCGACCGCATTGTTGATATTGTTTCAACTGGGAGAACTCTTATTGAAAATGGTCTTGTCGAGTATGAGCGAATGATGACTATTACATCGCGTTTAATTGTTAATCCAGTTAGCTATCGTATGAAGGATGAGCAAGTGAATGAACTGGTCGAAAGGATTGCCGAGGTCATTGAACGAAAAGGCTAGAGTGCTAGAGAAAGGAAGTAGCAGGATGAAAATACAAAAAGTGTCTAAGTCTCTTTCAATTAAAAGGACCGTTGAAAACGGAACGGACGAACAGCTTCTTGCTGTAAAAGCAATCATCGGGAATGTTAAAAGAGATGGGGATTCAGCTATTCGTCGCTATACGGAACAGTTTGATGGAGCAGCTTTAGAGTCTTTTACGATTACAGGCGACGAAATGGATGAGGCCTTTGCGGATATCGATGAAGAAATGGTTGTGATCATGCAGGAAGCTGCTGAAAACATTCGCTCTTATCATCAAAAGCAATTGCGTTCTTCGTGGATGACGACAGAGGAGAATGGAACAATTCTTGGACAAAAGATAACGCCCCTTGATTCAGTTGGTGTGTATGTACCAGGAGGAACGGCTGCTTATCCCTCTTCAGTATTAATGAATGTTATTCCTGCTAAAGTTGCGGGAGTCGCACGCATCGTGATGGTAACACCGCCGAATCAAAATGGGAAAATTCCGGCAGCTGTCTTGGTGGCCGCTCATCTAGCAGGAGTGAAGGAAATTTATAAAATTGGCGGAGCTCAGGCAATTGCCGCTCTTGCTTATGGAACAGAGACGGTTCGTTCTGTCGATAAAATTACTGGCCCAGGAAATATATATGTAGCTCTTGCCAAGCGTGAAGTCTATGGAGATGTTGATATTGACATGATTGCCGGGCCAAGTGAGATTGCCATTCTTGCAGATGATACGGCGAGAGCAAATGAGGTGGCGGCCGATTTATTATCACAAGCGGAGCATGATGAGCGTGCTTCAAGCGTGTTGGTCACAACCTCTGAATTATTGGCGCAAAAAGTAGCGGCAGAAGTAGCAAAACAACTCGCAGAACTGCCAAGAAAAGACATCGCTGCTAAAGCGATTGCTGACTTTGGTGCGATCTATCTTGCCCGTGATATGAATGAGGCTGTGAATACGGTCAATGAATTAGCGCCGGAGCATCTTGAAGTAATCACTGAAAATCCTATGGAACTGCTAGGTAAAATTAAGCATGCAGGGGCTATTTTTATCGGTCGTTTTAGCTCCGAGCCGGTCGGAGATTATTTTGCAGGAACGAATCATGTTTTACCGACAAACGGAACAGCAAGGTTTTCAAGTCCTTTAAGTGTCGAAGATTTTCAAAAGAAATCGAGCATTATTATGTATAGTGAGAAAGCGCTAAAAGAAAATGGTGCGAAAATTGCCACTTTTGCAAGAAAAGAGGGGCTGGAAGCACATGCTCGTGCTGTGGAGGAACGTCTGAAATAATGGAGGCTAATGAAAAAATGGATAGAATCTCAAATATTACGCGTAAAACGAATGAAACGAATATTGAGCTTGCTTTAAACATAGATGGGCAGGGAATTTCTAAGCTGGAAACAGGTGTGCCTTTTATGAGCCATATGCTTGATTTATTCACGAAACATGGGCAGTTTGATTTACATATTCAAGCTGATGGGGACACAGAAGTCGATGATCACCATACAACGGAGGATATTGGGATTTGTCTCGGACAGGTATTAAAGGAAGCACTCGGTGATAAAAAAGGAATTAAACGTTACGGAAATGCATTCGTTCCAATGGATGAAGCTCTTGCTCAAGTGGTCGTTGATTTAAGCAATCGCCCTCACTTAGAAATGCGAGCAGAATTTCCAAGTCAAAAGGTGGGAACCTTTGATACAGAGCTTGTCCATGAATTTTTGTGGAAGCTTGCGCTAGAAGCAAGAATGAATTTACATGTGATCGTTCATTACGGTCAAAATACGCACCATATCATTGAAGCGATTTTCAAAGCCTTAGGAAGGGCATTGGATGAAGCAACCACCATTGATCCAAGAATAAAAGGAATACCCTCGACAAAGGGGATGCTGTAAATGATCGGCATTATTGATTATGGAATGGGTAATTTGTTTAGTGTCAGCAAAGCGTTGGAGCGACTTGGAGTCGATTATTTTGTATCCGAGGATAAGAAGAAGTTAGCAGGGGCAGATGCCCTTATTTTACCAGGTGTTGGCTCCTTTAAAGATGCGATGGAGCGTTTAAATGAGACGGGTTTATCCGAAATGGTAAAACAGTATGCCGGTTCAGGAAAGCCGTTGCTTGGCATTTGCTTAGGTATGCAGCTTTTATTTGCGCAGAGTGAAGAAAATGGGCAAACCGATGGGTTAGCGCTTCTTCCTGGAAAAGTGATTCGTTTTTCAGGGGAAAAAGCTGGCACACCTTATAAAGTTCCTCATATGGGCTGGAATCGCTTGCGCTTTGTTAATAAGTCGCCAATTCTCAGTGGAATCAGCGAGGATTTTGTCTATTTTGTCCATTCCTATTATGTTAACACAAAGGAGCGCAATGTTGTGATTGCTGACTGTGAATATGATGTCGCTGTACCGGCGGTGGTCGGTAAAGGCAATGTGTATGGGATGCAATTTCACCCTGAAAAAAGTGGGAGCCTTGGCATGAGTTTGCTGCAAAATTTCACACAATTAACGAAGGAAAGGACGAATCAGTCATGACTTTTACAATATACCCAGCGATCGATATGCGCGGTGGGAAATGCGTTCGACTCCTTCAAGGGGATTACGACAAAGAAACGGTATATGGGGATTCACCATTGAAGATGGCGCAGCGGTTTGTTGAGCAAGGCGCCAACTGGATTCATATGGTCGATTTAGATGGGGCAAAGGATGGAAAACGAATGAATGACCAGTTTGTATTAGAGGCAGCAAAACTGAAAGTAAAGGTGCAAATTGGCGGTGGAATTCGCTCAGAATCAGATATCACTCATTATCTTGAAAACGGCGTGGAGCGGGTGATTATCGGTAGTGTGGCGATTTCCAATCCTAAATTTGCGATCGAAATGGTAAAAAAATATGGACGCCAGATTGCGATCGGCCTTGATGCTAAAAATGGCTTTGTGGCAACACATGGATGGCTGCACACTTCAGAAATGAGGGCGGTGGATGTCGGAAAAAAATTTGCAGATGCTGGTGCAGAAACATTTATATTTACCGATATTGCCACTGATGGAATGCTGTCAGGTCCTAATCTTGCTGCTGTTAATGAATTGGCACTTGAAACGAAACAAGAAGTCATTGCCTCAGGAGGAGTGAGTCAGTTAGCCGATTTATCGGCCTTAAAGGAATTTGAAAGAAATGGAGTGTGCGGCGCAATTGTTGGTAAAGCACTTTATGAAGGCAAGTTTTCCGTGATCGAGGCTTTGCGGGAGGTGCAAAATTAGATGCTGACGAAACGAATTATTCCTTGTCTTGATGTAAAGGAAGGGCGAGTAGTAAAAGGAATTCAATTTGTGGAGCTTCGTGATGCGGGAGATCCCGTAGAATTAGCGCGATTTTATGATCAGCAAGGCGCAGACGAGCTTGTTTTTTTAGATATTTCTGCTTCCCATGAAGGAAGAAAAACAATGGTTGAGGTTGTAAAGGAGGTCGCTTCAGAATTGGCTATTCCTTTTACAGTAGGGGGCGGCATTAATTCCTTAGCAGATATGAAACGGATATTGCGAGCTGGAGCGGACAAAGTTTCATTGAATACGGCGGCTGTTTTGCGTCCGTCACTTATCACGGAGGGATCGAGTTTTTTTGGTGCTCAATGCATGGTTGTGGCGATTGATGCAAAATTTGATCCGGAGCTTGGTTCATGGAGAGTTTATACTCATGGTGGAAGGAAAGCAAGCGATTACGAGGTCATTGCCTGGGCGAAGGAAGCAGTACGCCTTGGTGCAGGAGAAATTCTCCTAACAAGTATGGATTGCGATGGTGAGAAGGACGGCTTTGATCTAGCCCTGACTAGATCGGTCAGTGAAGCCGTTACCGTTCCAGTCATTGCCTCTGGAGGAGCAGGAAATGCAGAGCACTTTGCCGCTGCCTTTCATGAAGGATTAGCAGATGCTGCCTTAGCT
The DNA here is from genome assembly GCF_008764295.1 of Bacillus methanolicus. Lineage (GTDB taxonomy): Bacteria > Bacillota > Bacilli > Bacillales > Cytobacillaceae > Robertmurraya > Robertmurraya methanolica_A. The sequence goes on from NZ_VTQX01000029.1 coordinate 29,834, forward strand.
GCTTCCATTTTTCATTATAAAGAAACATCGGTCGAAGAGGTAAAAACATTTTTAAAAAGTGAAGGTGTGAATGTGAGATGAATATCGATAACTTAAAGTTTGATGACGCAGGCCTCATCCCAGCAATCGTTCAGGACGCCATGACAAAGGAAGTTCTCACCCTTGCTTATATGAACCGGGAGTCTTTAGAGAAATCAATGGAAACGAAAGAGACATGGTTTTTCAGCCGCTCCCGTCAGGAGTTGTGGCATAAGGGGGGGACGAGCGGAAACACGCAGATGATTACCGAGATTAAATTTGATTGTGACCAAGATGCTCTTGTCGTACTTGTTGAGCCGAAAGGACCGGCATGCCACAACGGAACTACAAGCTGCTTTGTTGAAAATTTGTTTGGAGAAGCGCACGAGTCCTCTAGCACTCTGGCGGACTATCAAATTTTGCACTCCCTTCAGGAGGTCATTCATCAGCGGGAAAGGGAACGTCCAGAGGGAGCTTATACGACCTATCTATTTGAAAAAGGCGTGGATAAAATTCTTAAAAAAGTGGGCGAAGAGTCGGCGGAAGTCATTATTGCAGCGAAAAATCGTGATGCCGAAGAGCTGAAATGGGAAGCAGCTGATTTAATCTATCACTTACTTGTGTTGTTGGAGGAACAGAAGCTTCCTTTTCCAGAAGTACTAAAAGTCCTTCGCAAGCGGCATGAAGGGACGGGCAAATAGATTAAAAGTGAATTTACTCTTTCTTAAACGTTATTTTGTGAAAAAATGATTTAAAGAGCTTTAAAGGGCCCCGTTTTTGCCTTTCGTGAGCATATTTTTTCGCCATAATCATCGCCGAAGAGAAATGGTTTCGTTAACACGGACCTTGCCCGTATAAGTGCTAGCGATTGATTGCTGCGAGTAGCTCAGTAAATTTTGGCAGTGCCTGTGAGGGATAAGTCTGGTCAACACCCTTACCAAAAGGCTCGTTTGTATGATATACTTCTTTGGTATATCTTGAGATAGATGGAGGATTTCATGAGTAAAGACTCTAAAGCAACAAAAACAACAGGAACATTGCTGTCGTTCACCCCGACTGGTGAGTATTATTTTGCAAAAGGATTAAAGGCTTACCAACGTCGAGAACATCATAAGGCAATAAAATATTTAGAGCGTGCGATGGAACTTGAGCCAGGGGAACCGATGATTGCTTGTCAATTGGCGATTATTTTATCAGAAAATGCACAGTACACAGAAGCTAACCGTCTCCTTCATATGATTTTGGAGGAATGGGATGAGCAAATGATCGAATGTCATTATTTTCTTGCCAATAATTACGCCCATCTCGGTTTATTTAAAGATGCGTTCAATCACGCTTCATTATATATGCAGTTAGAAGGGGATGGGGAGTTCGCAGAGGATGCGGAAGATCTGTTGGACCTTTTAATGCTTGAAGGCGAAGAGCTGGAAGAGGATTTGTACGAGCAGGATGACTTAATTTCGAAGCAGGAGGAAGCAAGGGAACTGCTCGAAACAGGAGAATTTCAAAAAGCAGCCATTCTTCTTAAAGAAGTGATTAAGAAGTTTCCTGAATATTGGTCTGCCTACAATAATCTTGCTTTGGCTTATTATTATTTAGGAGAGCCGCAAAAAGCGGATGACATCCTAGATGAGGTATTAGAGAAAAATCACGGCAATTTGCACGCTCTTTGTAATAAAGCGGTGTTTGCTTGCTATGAGAACGATTGGCATACTGTAAAAAAATATAAAGAGGTATTAGAAAAGATTAAGCCATTATCCTCGGAGCATCAATTTAAGCTTGGTACGACGTTTGCATTGATCGGCGATTATGAAATGGCCTATTCTTGGCTAAAGAGGCTTTATAAGCAAGGATTTGAAGGGGAAGGTCCTTTCTATTATTGGCTTTCATATTCTGCTTATTATACGGGAAGAGTACAAACCGCTGAAAAGAGCTGGCAGCGAGTTATTCAAATGAATCCGGAAAAAGAAGGTCAAGAGCCGTGGAATAAAGAAACAAAGCTCCAGACTGGAGAAGCGATCAAAAAGCAATTAGCAAGTGAACAACTTGAAGAACGGCTTTTTGGCTTATTTTTAACATCGCTATCAGATGATAAAGAAGAGCTTCTGTCATCATACACTGGCACGACAACTTTAGAAAATGAATATGTACAGTACCTTTTTAAAGGGGAAGGTCGTGCACCGCTAGCTCATAACATAGCCAGTCAATTTTACAGCTTCCATCATCCTACAGATGAAGCTGACCTATATAAGATGTGGTTTTCAATCGCAAGTGCGATGACTGAAAATTCGTCTCTTCCGAAAAATGAGAAGGCCTATGCTTCTGCTGTCGATTATGTTTGGAGGAAGCTCCGTCAAGAAAGAATTTCTCAGCAAGCACTGGCAGAACAATACGGTTTGTCTGTTACGACGATGAAAAAATATGTAAAAATTGTTACCCAGCTATTGGAGGAATTAAATCGGGCCTAAGGGGCCGATTTTTTTCTATTTCCGATCCTCAGCAGAAGTGTGCTAACACGTCTAAAACCTGAGCATAAGTATGGACTATGCCGCCATTATTTTATAGGATATGGTTAGTTAGGAAATACTATTCATGATAATGGGATGCTACGTAAAAGGAGTGGGATACGATGTCTGATGAAAAAATATATGATGTGATTATTATAGGTGCTGGACCAGCGGGAATGACCGCTGCTGTTTATACATCTCGTGCTAATCTTTCGACGTTAATGATTGAGCGGGGAATTCCTGGCGGTCAAATGGCGAATACGGAAGAAGTGGAAAATTATCCTGGCTATGACCACATTTTAGGGCCAGATTTATCAACGAAAATGTTCGATCACGCCAAGAAGTTTGGAGCTGAATATGCCTATGGGGATATTAAAGAAGTGATCGATGGAGAAGAATACAAAATAGTAAAAGCCGGTTCGAAGGAATACAAGGCTCGCGCCGTCATCATCTCTGCTGGAGCTGAGTATAAAAAAATCGGCATTCCTGGTGAAAAAGAGCTAGGTGGACGTGGCGTTTCTTACTGTGCTGTCTGCGATGGTGCCTTCTTTAAAGAAAAGGAATTACTAGTAGTTGGAGGCGGTGATTCGGCCGTTGAGGAAGGCGTTTATTTAACTCGCTTTGCTTCAAAGGTGACGATCGTGCATCGTCGTGACGAATTAAGAGCTCAAAAGATCCTTCAACAACGTGCTTTTGATAATGAAAAGATCGATTTTATTTGGAATCATACAGTGAAGGAAATCCATGAGAAAGATGGAAAGGTCGGCAGTGTCACCCTTGTTTCAACAGTAGATGGAACAGAGCGTGAGTTCAAAACAGACGGTGTTTTTGTTTACATTGGCATGATTCCTTTATCAAAGCCCTTTGAAGGCCTCGGAATTACGAATGAGAATGGCTATATTGTGACGAATGAAAAAATGGAGACAAGTGTGCCGGGAATTTTTGCCGCTGGGGATATCCGTGAAAAAATGCTTCGTCAAATTGTTACCGCAACTGGGGATGGAAGCATTGCTGCCCAAAGTGCGCAGCATTATGTTGAAGAGTTGCAGGAATCTTTAAAAGCAAAAGCATAATACGGCTTTTGGGAAAAAATGGGATTAATGGCGTCTTTTTCTTTTTAACAAACAAAAAAATCGTTATAACTTACCAATTGCGTCAGAATTTACAAAACGTTACTCCCTTTTAATTCTATTGTAACAGTAGTGAAATAAACATTCGTTATGATAAGGATAGAAATTGACCCCCTTTTAAAATATATACACTTGGACGGCACAAGGAAACTTGTGCTCTTTTTTTTATTTGGCTATGTTTTATGTGATTTTTTGAGCATGATTGCATGAAAAATGAAATCAGGTGGAACTTTTATCTCATGGGACAAGTTACTTGTCTTTTCTGTTTGAGAACCCCTATTCATTGTGGGGATTTGTTAAAAATAGTATAATCAAGTGAAGGGATTGGATTGAGTAATTTTCACAGAGGTTGAAGGAAATTCATAATGATGTAGTGTGAAGTCAGAGGTGGAAAAAATGCAGCGGGTTACTAATTGTGTACTTTTAAAGGACAATAAAGTGTTGTTATTACAAAAGCCGAAACGAGGCTGGTGGGTTGCACCAGGTGGAAAAATGGAACCGGGTGAATCAGTTCGTGATTCCTGTATTCGTGAATTTAGAGAGGAAACGGGTATTTACTTAAAAAACCCTCATCTTAAGGGGATTTTTACCTTTATTATGAAGGATGGAGACCAGGTCTTATCGGAGTGGATGATGTTTACCTTTTTTGCAGAGAATGCGGATGGAATTCATTTAGAGGAGTCGGAAGAGGGGAAGCTAGCATGGCATCCTCTTGAGGAAATCAAGAACTTACCAATGGCAGAAGGAGACTATCACATATTAGATTATATGGTGCAAGGACAAGGAATTATTTACGGCACCTTTACTTATACAGAGGATTTTAAACTTCTGCAATACCGTTTAGACCCAAGCTAATCGGAGAAATAGCACTATCCTTTTTAGCGTCCTCAGCATACTTTATTAGAAATCGTGTTGATCATTCCCTTCAACCGTTGTGAAATTTACTCAAATTTAATTCTATTGAAGTTAAGTAAAACTTTAGTGGGAAACATAATCTATACGAGAAAAGCCTGAAAACAGACTTACCATAACTACAAACGGCACTCGATTGAAAGAAGTGAATGGGGGAATGTATATGAGTACCGGAGCAGTTAACGACACACAAATGGTCATTATAACAGGAATGTCAGGTGCAGGAAAAACAGTTGCGATTCAAAGCTTTGAAGATCTTGGTTTTTTTTGCGTAGACAATTTACCACCCACATTATTGCCTAAGTTCCTTGAACTAATGAAGGACTCGGGCAGCAAAATGAATAAGGTTGCCTTAGTGATGGATTTAAGGGGAAGAGAGTTCTTTGACCATTTATTTAAAGCGTTAGATGAATTAGCAGAAACCTCTTGGGTAACCCCACAAATCTTGTTCCTAGATGCGGATGACGGCTGCCTCGTTCGAAGGTACAAAGAAACTAGAAGATCCCATCCTCTTGCTCCATCAGGTTTGCCCCTTGAAGGTATTCAGTCAGAAAGAGAGCTGTTAGAAGAGTTAAAAGGGAGAGCTCAAATCATCTACAACACTTCAAAACTAAAGCCGAAGGAACTGCGGGAACGAATTATTCAAGAATTCTCTGCCAATAAAAAGTCAACTTTTACTGTCAATGTCATGTCTTTCGGATTTAAGCACGGGATTCCTATCGATGCTGACCTAGTTTTTGATGTGCGTTTTCTACCAAACCCTCATTATATCGACCATATGCGGCCGAAGACGGGACTCGATGAAGAGGTTTACAACTATGTTTTAAAGTGGAACGAGACGAATAAGTTTTTAGAGAAGGTTACGGGCTTATTAAGCTTTATGCTGCCTCATTATAAACGTGAAGGAAAATCACAGCTCGTAGTTGCTATTGGCTGTACAGGTGGACAGCACCGTTCTGTTGCCTTAACGGAATACCTGGCTCGTTACTTTGAAAAGGACTATCATACGCGTGCTTCTCATCGAGATATTGAAAGGAGAAAGGAAAAAACAACATGACCAAAAACGGACAGCCCAAAATAGTCATCATCGGAGGAGGAACCGGCTTGCCTGTGTTATTAAGAGGATTGAAAAAGTATCCCCTTGATATAACGGCAGTCGTGACAGTTGCCGATGACGGAGGAAGCTCTGGACGTTTAAGGGATGATTTGGATATCCCTCCACCAGGTGATATCCGCAATGTTTTAGCAGCCTTATCCGACGTAGAGCCATTAATTGAAGAGATGTTTCAGCATCGTTTTAAGACGTCAAATGAACTTGCAGGCCATTCTCTTGGCAACCTGATTCTCGCTGCCATGACTTCGATTACAGGTAATTTTGTTCATGCCATCCAAGAAATGAGCAAAGTGTTAAATGTAAATGGACGGGTCTTGCCCGCAGCTGCTGAAAGTGTGATTCTGAATGCAGAAATGGAGGATGGAACGATTGTCTCGGGAGAATCAAAAATTCCTTATTCAGGGAAGAGAATAAAGCGTGTTTTTTTAACTCCAGAGATTGCCCATCCACTGCCAGAGACAGTTCATGCGATAAGACAGGCGGATTTGATTATCATTGGTCCTGGCAGTTTATACACGAGCATTTTGCCTAATCTTCTTGTCCCTAAATTGGGACAAGAAATATGCCGAGCTAGGGCGAAGAAGGTATATATATGCAATCTTATGACCCAAGCAGGTGAAACATTAGATTATACGGCAAGCGACCATGTGAAAGCTTTATATGATCATATGAAGAGCAGATTTTTAGACACGATTTTAGTCAATAGTGAAAACATCCCGAGCTCGATTTTAGATCGTTATAGCGAGGAGTATTCAAAGCCTGTTCACTTCGATTTTACTCAATTATATGAACTGGGGCTTGAAGTAGTGCAAGGCGAGATCATGACCTTGGAGAATGGTGTCATTCGCCATGATACGAAAGAAGTCGCCAATATTTTATATTCAATCTTATTAAATGAAACCAAAAAGAGATTTAAAGCGTAAATAAGTGAATCCGTGTTGATTCAGTTTGTCGTGCTTTAGGGGGTATAGGGATGTCATTCGCTTCAGAAACAAAGAAGGAGCTAACAAACTTAGAATTAAAGGATTGTTGTTGCAAGGCTGAATTATCAGCCCTGATTCGAATGAATGGATCCTTATCCTTCTCCAATCGTAAGCTTGTTGTAGATGTTCAAACGGAAAACGCTGCCATTGCTAGAAGAATTTACACATTACTGAAGAAAAATTACAATGCGCAAGTCGAATTATTAGTTCGAAAAAAGATGCGGCTCAAGAAGAATAATGTGTACATTGTAAGGCTTTCACAGCAAGCGAAAGAAATATTAGAGGATTTAAAAATTCTCCAAGAGGGCTTTGTATTTGCCCATGATATTTCCAAGGAATTAGTGAAAAAGAAATGCTGCAAGCGCTCCTATCTCCGCGGTTCGTTTCTTGCTGGAGGTTCTGTTAATAATCCAGAAACCTCTTCCTATCATTTAGAGATCGCTTCTTTGTATAAGGAACATAATGATGCCTTATGCGAATTAATGAACTCCTTTGATTTAAACAGCAAGACATTAGAACGGAAAAAGGGATATATTACCTATTTAAAGGAAGCGGAAAAAATTACGGAGTATTTAAATATCATCGGTGCGCATAATGCATTGTTAAAATTTGAGGATATCCGCATCGTGCGTGATATGAGAAATTCTGTTAATCGTCTAGTCAATTGTGAAACAGCGAATTTGAATAAAACGATTGGAGCAGCGTTAAGGCAAGTGGAAAATATTCGTTTCATTCAGGAAACAGTCGGCTTAGATATTCTGCCAGATAAATTACGAGAAATTGCTGAACTGCGAGTTGCTTATCAAGATGTTACGTTAAAAGAACTGGGAGAAATGGTTTCGGGAGGTCAAATTAGTAAATCCGGCATTAACCACCGTCTCAGAAAAATTGACGAAATTGCTGAAAAGCTAAGAGCTGGTGAGCCAGTTCAATAAATGCTGAAATTCATTTTTATATATAGAGAAATAAAGAGAGAGATTTTTCAGGGAGGAAGAAGGATATGGTAGAGAAAAAAGTCGAAGTCAAATTAAAGACGGGGTTGCAAGCACGTCCAGCTGCATTGTTTGTCCAAGAAGCTACACGTTTCTCATCAGATATCTACATCGAAAAGGACGGCAAGCAAGTCAATGCTAAAAGCATTATGGGGCTAATGAGCCTCGCCATTAATTCCGGTGCAAATATTACCCTAATCGCTGAAGGCAGCGATGAACAAGAGGCATTAGAGGCACTCGCCACATACGTGCAGCAGGATTAAACACTTACTTGTTCGAGGGTCTAAATAAAAGCAAGAAGCTGCAAGAAAGCGATGCTTACGGCAGCTTCTTTTTTGTTGTGCAGCGGGCAGAAAATTACTGGTGAATTTGTGTAGCACAAGCATCTTGTCCCCGCTTTATCGGTCCCACAGCTCCCTTTTACAATCCTATTTTCGCCTGACGAAGCATTAATTAGTATTTGATTAGGCGGAAAAAAAGAATTGGAGTGTGTCTTGATGGAGCGTTCATGAGGTCGTAATTGAAGGGAAAGCGGTGGGAGTGTGTCCACCGCGTTAAGTATTCATGAGGACAGGAAAAGAGAAAAAAGGGAAGACCGTGCCCGCATAGAAAAGGGAGAAGGGCTAATAACGTCTGCTCCCTGTCAAACAAAAAGTTGAAAAGGCTAGAACACAAGACACTTTAGCAACGATCATACACGAAGCTTTTATTAACGCAAAAAAAGACTGTTTCCATCAAGCGTAGTTAAATCGCCTAATGGAAACAGTCCTTAAATTACAAGATTATTTTTTTTCGTCTAATGTGTTGCGAGTAATGATATGGTCTACTAAGCCGTATTCTTTAGCTTTTTCAGCAGTCATGAAGTTATCGCGATCCGTATCCTTTGCAATAACATCAAGCGGTTGACCTGTACGCTCAGATAGAATCGTATTAAGCTTTTCACGAAGGAATAAAATGCGTTTTGCTGCGATCTCGATCTCCGTTGCTTGTCCTTGAGCACCACCAAGCGGTTGGTGAATCATAACTTCAGCGTTTGGAAGAGCGTAACGCTTACCTTTTTCACCAGCTGCTAATAGGAAAGCACCCATGGAAGCAGCCATACCGATACAAATTGTTTGCACATTAGGCTTTAAATACTGCATCGTATCATAAATTGCCATACCAGCAGTGATACTGCCACCTGGGCTATTAATGTAAAGAGTGATATCCTTTTCAGGGTTTTCAGCTTCTAAGAAAAGTAATTGAGCAACAATGGAGTTAGCGACATTATCATCAATCGCACTTCCAAGCATAATGATGCGATCTTTTAAAAGGCGAGAATAAATGTCATACGCACGTTCACCACGATTTGTCTGTTCAATAACTGTAGGGATCAAATTCATTTTATGTTCCTCCTTTAAATGGTTATAAATTCTGTCAGAGAATCTGTAAAAACAAAAGTATGCACCTTTAAGACAAATACTACTGTTATGTAAGTTATGATACACTGATAGTCAAAAAAGGTCAAACAATTCGATTGGATCTTGAGCAAGATTTCTTCGACTTTTTTCACCATGAGAAAATATGTATTGTCCACTTCTCATCATAACCAAACTGAAATGATTTAAACACAGTGGATTGTAAGGGCAATGAGAATATTCTCACTTGAAAAACAGGCAGACATGGCATATAATAGGGAAGCGTCCAAATTTGGCGCATCGTTAATTTGCCCTCGTGGTGCAACGGATAGCACGTAAGATTCCGGTTCTTAAAATGGGGGTTCGATTCCCTCCGAGGGCGCTAAATGGCTGATAAATAAGGTTTTTTCAAAGGTTTAAGATTTTTATGTCCGACTTTTGTCCGACTACCTTGAAAAAACCTTATTTTGTTTGTCCTAACCAAGTACTCATAAATTTATTTATTTTTTCATTATTTAACTGTTCGGAACGCTTAGACATGTGCCCATAAGTATTTAATAAAATGGATTTATCTGTATCTCCTAATCGAGCACCAATATAATTTATGTCCGCCACATCAGACTCCCAAAGGATGGTTTCGTGAGTATGTCTAAACATGTGTGGAGTTGTATGCATTAGTCCATGTCTTTTACATGTTTTATCTAAAGCGCTTCCGTAGTTGGACATTTTTACTAAATCACCTAGTTGATTAATAAATAAGAGTTTTGGACGTTTTTTTAATTTCATCACGATTTCAGCTCGAATTTTCAACCATTCTTGCAATCGTTCTAATGTAAATTCATCTAAAGCTATAACCCGTTCACCTGATTCTCCAGTTTTTGTAGTAGGTTTTACAGAATATTTACCAGAATTATTAACATAAGTTTTATCGATCTTAAGTGTTCCTTTTTCTAGATCAAGATCATCAATGGTTAAAGCGCATATTTCACCAATACGAGCTCCAGTAGCAACAAGAGTATGAGTAATATAAAGATAGTGTGGATACTCCTTTTCCCAATCCATTTTTGCATGTTTAATTAATTCTAGATAATCATCTAATTCGAGGAATTTTTTCTTTTTAGCTTTCTTTGTAATCTTTGGATAGTTTACTCTTGCAGCAGGATTCTTATGCATTAAATCCAAATCCATTGCTTCTGTGAACGCTTCACTAATTGTTGAATTCATGCGTTGTAAGGTGCTTTTTGAATAGTTTTTTGCAAGCTCATTTATCGATTTTTGATAAGATGGCCTGTCAATTTCGCTTAATCTAATATACCCACTAACTTCACAAATCATTTTTATATGGAGTTTTATATTTTTTTCAGTTCCAGGTTCGACGGTTCCTTTTTTGTAAGTGTCAAACCACCAATTTAGATAATCAATAAGGAATTGCCCTGAAGAAGAAGGATCATAGCCTTTTTTGATTTTGCTTTCCATTTCTCTTGCAGCATGTTTTGCCTCAGTTTTGGATTTAAAACCACTTCTTGTTAGTTCTTTCTTTTCTCCAGTTTTACGATCGATGTACGAAATGCGGTACTCCCAAGTGCTTCTTTTTCTAAAACTAGCCATAAGAATCCTCCTTTTTAAGAATGTATGTTCTATTTTTGTGTAAACTAAAAGCCTTTAGTAAGGCTTTTTAAATTTATTGATGGAATTTTCTATGTTGATGAAAATTAACTTCGTTCTATCTTATAAGAATAGCCTGATTATTCCAACCGTTGCACTAATAGCTGCTATTCCAATTCCAATAGACCAAGTTATAATATTTGATTTCATATTATTAATTTTTGATTCGACAAAATCTTGTCGTGCAATATTATTATCATTTAGTGATTTAGTGACTAATACCGCAACTTCAGAAGTAGAAGGCTTATCTTTTAAACCATCTGCCACGATACTCATGATATCAGATTTGGTAGGTAGGGTATCTATTTTTCGTGTTAAAGTTTCAAAAGTCTTTTCAAATGATTTTGTTCTTTCATCTATACGTCCGACTGTTTCACGTACATCATTTAATCTCTCCTCAATTCTGGTTATTTGTTCCACAATTGATTCCTCCTCCTCTGAACTCGAAATTACGCTTTTGAATTCTGCAAGTTCACTAGAAATTTGCTCTAATTCTTTATTTATTTCTGAGGTCTCACTGATATACTTAGTAAAAAATTTTTTGAACCATTGATACTTTTCTTCGAAATTTTCTTCTCTATATAGATTGTTTGAATTAGTTATGAAAGTAGTTGCTAATTCTTGCTTAATGGGATCTTTCTTTTTAAGTACAAACATGTCAGGGTGAATATATTTTAAGTATTCATTACCTTTTTTTCTTTCAGATGCAATAATATGATCATTTGAAATCACGAGCTTAAGATTACTCATCTAGATCAGATCCAAATTCACTCATAATATCTTCGAAGTTACCGGAATTTTTCATCAACTCAAATAAATAGTATCCAATTTGGTTAATTTTTTCTGTTGATACATCAAAATCCTTTTTGCCTAATACGAAAGAGAGATGTCCCATCAATTTAATAATCATTTCGGCTAAATCATCAGGATCTGCATGAATGGAAAACTGTTTCATATCCCCTCTAAGTAAAGTTAAACGAGTGAATGGATTAACATTATTGCTGAGAAATTGGAAAGTACTAAATTTTAAAGGGTCTTCAAGACCTACAAATGCAGTCATAATTAGTAAACCATGACTACTTATTAACTTCTTTATTTCTATGTCGAACTTCGAATCTGGCTCTTTTTCATCTTTCGATAGACCATAGTGCAGAACATATAATATATATTCTGAAGCATCTGGTCCAATTAAATTTGGGAAAAATGATTCACGTAAATTAACAAGATAAAACGGATAATTCTCTGGTAATCTTAAAGGGGTAATTAGATTTTCGATTTCTTGAAAAATTCTAGGATTTTTCTTATAAATAGCCTGTAACTCTCTACGTCCAACAGCTAATTGTTCCGGATTAACTGATGTACCTTCCACCACTTTAATTGATTCATGTATCATTTGTTATCACCCTTATTATATACTTTTTTCTAATGTAGGTAATGAATGAAACCTTTTATTTTTTATCCATACCATTCTATACTCCCCAATCGCTCCTTTAAGGTTATAAAGCCATCCACTTTATGTTCAAATGTTAGTCTTAATCTATATTGTGCAAAATCTTCAGTAACAACGAAATGGTCAGCAATATCTGATATCAAAACAGGCTCATTAACTGCTGTAGCATAAATCCTTTTTAAAAACTTCGCGGGCATGAGTAAATAGGCTGCCATTCGTTTTGCTTGATTCTCCATTTTTAAAATATAATGCTTGTCCAAATTCAACTGATTTGCATAGTGCGAATAACAATGGCAAAACTCCTCAGCTAGTAACAACTTTTTTTCGACTGCATCTAAATCAGACCTTAAGAAGATCGTCCCTTTTCTCGCTTTTGGTTTAGGGACAGAAAAGGCCTTTAGATGTTTTATAGAATCATAGTTTAAATGCATGTCTATAAAGTCTAACTCTAAAGGCTTAATAGAAATACCATATCTCCAACAGATATCATACATATCAATTTCATCTGGATTTTTGTATTTAAAGTGAGAAAGAACTTTATTAGCTTGTTGTTCCCAGTGGTCTGATTTTATTTTGCTCTTCGTAAGTTGCATGCAACAACATCCCCATTTGAATTAGCGATTAATAAAAGTAGTAATTCATTATTGATTTAAGTTTCTGTATGATTCGATTTCTTTTTCTAGCAATAATAGGTGCGTGGAGGGGCTATCATAATATATCTCCTCTAATCTTTCATTTGTTTTTTTAAGTGTTTTCTTTTCATCTTCAGTTAGGCCACCCCACAATGCCTGAAGTTTATAATAATCTTCGGTTTCTGCTTCAAATAATGATTCTTGTGTAGAAAAACTGTCTGGATAAGCTTCCTCGAGCCTTTTCTTAGTTGACATTAACCTGGTAGGAATATCTTCAACATTCGATGACGATTCTGTTTCAGCGTTGTGGATAGTTTCTGCTATATTCGTGGTAGTTTCATAAATAGAGTTTGAAATTTTTGTCAAAGTAATATTTGGATCTATTTTTAAAAAATACTCATTTGCATTATTTACTTCATTCAAGAAATTCTCTTTAAAATGCTCACTATTTAAGTCTGAATTTAATAATGAAAAGTTAGTTATCATTAGAGAAATTTCGGAGGAAAGGAGGATATAATCTGTGTAGTTTGTACCTTTTTTTGCTTTTTTCAGAAATTCACTCTCTGCTCCGTACAAGGTCTCAAATGAATTACATTCAATTTCTTCGTCTAAGGTAAGCTCACGGTGTTCGTTATAAGCTGTAACAAGAATATTGTGTATGTTGATGGCGTCAGCAAAAAATTCTTCCAATTCCACCTCTGTTGGTGGTTTAACACTACAACCCGAAACCAAAAAAATAAAAAAAATAAACGATAAAATTGATTTATTCATTCACATTACTCCTTCAATTATTGTTATAAAAGGCGTAAATGTCTAAGTCGCTATATTCTGATTTATTCATCGATGCTACCAAATCCATTTCCAGATTCATCATCTTCATCAGTATCTAGAATTTTTTTGACTTTATAAAGTTTAATCAGTTCCTTGACTTTAGATTCTGGATTTGAAGTTAAATCATTGAATAAAATAGGATATTTTTTTAGCTCTTCAAATACCTTTTTTTCATCTTCACTTAAATCAATTTTTTTACCAGCAATAGAAATCTTCTTTGAATAAGTATCTGAAATTCCTAGTAATTGATCAGTAGTAACTTCAAGTGCCTTAGAAATTTTAATAATTTCACTATCAGAAAGAGGTCTACTTCCTTTTTCAATACGATTCATGACACTAACGTTAATATTTACTTTATCTGCTAAATCTTTTTGTTTCCATCCTTTTTTCTCTCGTAGTAATACGATTCTTTCTCCTATATTCATTCTTTCACCAACTTTCCATATTAGCAATATCATTTTACCATCTTTCTAATATAGAAAATTCAATTATTGCTAAAAAAGAAATTTTTTTATTATATTTTATTGACATTTCTAAAACGGCAATTTAATATAAGAATATGTAATTGCTGTTTTAGAAATTGAAGGAGGGATGATATGCAAACCTTAGATTTAGAATATATTAAAAATCGTAGGCAGTCTTTAGACATTTCGTTACAAGTAATGGCTGAATCACTTGGTTTTAAAAATGCCTCAACCTATCTCAAATATGAGAATGGTACTTATACATTTAAAGCAGACCAACTTCCAATACTCGCAAGTGTATTAAAATGTCAAATTAAAGATTTTTTTAACTTAAAAATTGCTAAAACAGCAATCTGAATAAGGGAGGACCACATCATGAACATCACAGAAAAAGTCTTCTGGGCAGAATTAAAACTTAAGGTATTATATGCTGCCATGATGATAAATGATGGCTACACCAACGAAGATGTGATCAATCAGCTAATGGAAATTCTAGACTTACTTGAAAATACCAAACCTTAGGAGGTGACAAACTTGCTTAATGTTCAGATAGACCATAAACAAATCGAACATCAATTCCATGAAGAATTACAAAAGCACCTTGATGAAATTGCTAACCGAACAGTTTTTTGGGATATGAAAGAACTTTGTCGTCAAACATGCATGAGTGAACCTTTTATTAAAGAGCAGTTCTTTTTTGACCCGCGATTTCCTAAATTTCGAGTAGGTAGGAAATGGCTGTTTCCAGCTAAGCAAACCGAAAAATTTTTGCTCCAGTGGTTGAGCGAGCAGACATCTTATTTTAGATAGGAGGATCACCTAATGAGCCAGCTTGTCTTTTTAGTAAACAATGAACCAGTAACCGACAGCCTAACAATTGCTGATGTTTTCCAAAAACGTCATGACTCTGTTATTCGTGACATCGAAAATCAAATCATCAAACTTTATGAAGCAGGGGAAGAAGAATTTTCACTCCACAACTTTGTGGAGTCAACCTACTCAAACGAAAGAGGTAGGAAGTATAGAAAGTTCAATCTCACAGAAGATGCTTTCACTCTCGTTGCCATGTCTTATGTGACTCCGGAAGCAATGAAGATGAAAGTAAAGTTTATTCAAGAATTTAAGAGAATGAGAGAGCAGCTTAACCAACCAAAAGTGCTAAGTGAGAGAGAACAATTGATCGCCTCAATGAAAATGACAATTGAAACATCAGAAAAAGTTGAGCAAATCGAGAACAAAGTAATTTCTCTAGAACAAAAGATTGATGAACAAATCACATTAACCAGCGGAGAACAACGCAGGCTCCAAAAAGGAATTGCTCAAAGAGTTTACGAGATTGAGAGTGACCAAGTATTACGCTCAAAGTTGTTCAGAGAATTACACCGAGAAATCAAGGATCGCTTCGGTGTTGCATCCTATAAGGACGTCAAGAGGAAGGAGCTACAATCAGCCCTTCGGTACATAGAAAATTGGGTGCCGAGAAAAACAGCATAATGAGGGCAGCACCGAGAAGCTGCCAGGCTTAAAATCGGTGCTAGTTCCTACATATATAAATTTTACGAAATATTTAAGAAAAGAATATTCCAATTTTGAATAAGGGGGGGTGAGTACATATATGAAATTCGGCGCGATATTGAAAGCGTGTCGAGAACGAGCGGGATACAGTCAAGAAGAATTAGCATTTAGGCTATCTATCAATCAATCAGATGTATCGAAAATAGAAAAAGATTATAGGGAACCCACTATTTCTTTGTTCCAAGCTTGGATTCAGAACACGCAGACTCCGGAAGTAATAGTTGCATTTTTATATGGCATGGATGGAATCAGTATGATTTCACAATTGATGCTACTAATAGGTGGATTCATTTTATGGATGTAAGGAGGAATAACAAGTTGGCTTTATATTTCGCATTTTTAGGAGTTTTCTTTTTCGGCATGATGCTAGGAGGATTTTTATCTGACGAAAGGGTGAAAGCAAATGAATTACGAAAAGCTCGAAAACATAATTGATGAAGCGAGGGAAAACAGAGTTAGTAATATATTCTATCCATATTTTCTTGGAGGACTAAAGTCAATTATTTTAAATGCTGAAATAGATGGAGAATCAACCATAAAGCATCATAAAATCATTGATTTAGCAAAAGATGCTCTTGAATATGCAAAAAAAGAAAAAGCAGCAAGCTCAGGAAAGCTCACTGCTCAATAGATAATTCAATAGCTAACTTTATTTTAACATATTCAAAATAAAGCGACAAGAACTTTTGTTCTCGTCGTTGAGGCTAGAAAAGGTTATATCCACCCACCAAATCCCATTCCCTTTTCTAGTCTAAACGATGCGAATAAAAGCATCACTGCACAATGACAAATTAATAGAAAGGAGGATTAACAATGGACCATCCAGCGATTGAAAAAGCCATGAAGACTGGTTATCCAAATATGGTCGCTCAACCTGAATATTTTGGGATTGATTATTTCGGAGAAGAAATTTTTGTTGGTGATGACATTGTAGAACTCGACGGAGAATTGATTTTAAGAGACAACCTTGAGCGGTACTTATCGGAGAAATTTGATGCAGAGTTTAAAACTGTATGAAAAAAGCTCCAGTAGGCGAACTGGAGCCTTAAGAAAACATTTATTTAAAGTCATTTTATCACTAGGAGGTCACATATGGCAATTACTAATGCAATTTCCACTAAAGATATGAGTCGCTTCGAATGGCTGCAGGAACGCACCAAAGGCATTGGCGGTAGTGATGCGGGGATTATTTTAGGACTTAATAAATACCGCACAGCCTTTGAATTATGGCTCGAAAAAACTGGACAAGTTGAGCCAGTAGAGGTTGATAACGAAGCGATTTACTGGGGTAACCAAATGGAAGATGTGGTTGCGAAAGAGTTTGAAAAGCGAACAGGCAAGAAAGTGCGTAGGACAAACTTCATGTATAGCCATCCAGAGCATCCATTCATCAAGGCTAATATAGACCGTTTGATTGTAGGAGAATCAGCATTACTAGAGTGCAAGACAGCGAGTGCCTACCTAGCTAAAGAGTGGGAAGGCGAAGAGGTTCCAGACACTTACCTTGTACAAGTTCAGCACTACCTTGGAGTGACTGGAAAAGAAAAAGCTTATATTGCGGTTCTTGTTGGTGGTAATCGTTTCATATGGAAAGAAATCGAACGGGATGAAGACTTAATCACCATGATTTTTGAAGCGGAAAAGAACTTCTGGGAGCGACATGTTCTTGGGGGTGAACCACCTGCATTAGATGGTTCTAGTGCAGCTGAAAAGTATTTGAAAGAAAAGTATGAACGCGCTGAGAAAGATAAAGAGATTGTATTACCAGGAGAGTACAAGGAGCTTCTTCTTCAATATGAAAAAGTGAAGAGCGATGAGAAGTTGATAAAGAGTGCTAAAACTGAAATCGAAAACAAAATCAAAGCGGAATTAAAGGATGCAGAATCAGGCATTGCCGATCGCTTTATTGTTACTTGGAAAAATCAATCTAGAAATAGTGTAGATTCAAAGGCTTTGAAAGAGAAGTTTCCAGATATTTATAACCAAGTTTTGAAGATATCTTCATTCCGCAAATTCGATGTTAAGGAGGCTAAATAATGGCTACAAATTCAGCTTTGAAAAATCAATTAGCAAATAAGCAAGATGCTACTAAGCAAGTAGCTGCATCACAGTTAGGTCTTAAGCATTTATTAAATACCCCAGCGATGCAAAAGAGATTTGAGCAGGTTTTAGACAAAAAAGCACCACAATTTACGGCTTCTATTCTTAACCTTTACAACGGTGACCCAAATCTACAAACAGCAGAACCGATGTCCATTGTTTCCAGTGCGATGGTTGCAGCAAGTCTTGATTTACCAGTAGACAAAAACCTAGGTTATGCATGGATAGTTCCTTTCTACGATAGTAAAAAGGGTCATAAAGCAGCTCAGTTCCAACTTGGATATAAAGGTTATATTCAATTAGCTCTAAGAACAGGGCAGTATAAGTCAATCAATGTGATCGAGGTTCGCGAAGGAGAGCTCAAAAAGTGGAACCGTCTGACTGAAGAAATCGAACTTGATTTGGATGCAGCAACCAGTGAAAAGGTTATTGGATATTGTGGTTACTTCAAACTCGTGAATGGGTTTGAAAAAACAGTCTACTGGACTCGAGACCAAGTGGAAGAGCATCGGATTAAGCATAACAAGATGAAGAATAAGAAGGACCTGAATAATGTCTGGAAATCAGATTATGATGCTATGGCGATGAAAACCGTTTTAAGAAACATGCTAGGCAAATGGGGGATCCTTTCTATCGAAATGCAAAAAGCATTTTCAGAAGACGAGAAAGAAAATGAAATTAAAGACATTACAGACGAAGCAAATGAGGTTGATGATCCAACAATCATTGATGTCGCTGTTGAAGAAGTAAACGAGCAAGATTCGGACGTTACTCAAGAAGAGATTGATTTTAGTGAATGATTTCGAAACAAACGTCCTTCTCCCTAACTGGATATGGGAGAAAGCGCAAGATAAAGAACATTTCAAAATGCTTGTACTAGATTATATGCAGCGATATCCAAATTATGACGTGAAGAAAGTGAAAGGTAAATATGCGATATGTGAAAGGAGGGATTAGTGCGTGAATTACATCAAAGAACTGAACGCGTTTTATGATTGGCTCGAACTAAATGAACTATCTCCATCAGCAATTAATTTATGGTATGCATTGATGCACATAAATAATAAGGCTGGATGGGTAGAAACATTTACGGTAGCAGAATCAGTATTGTGCGTGAAGACAGGATTAACCGATCGCACCCTCCGGAAAGTTAGGAATGAATTAAAACAAAAAGAAAGAATTGATTTTATTTCACGCAAAGGGGGGAGAGCCCCCATTTACAAAATAATATCGTTTTTTTCTACGGAAAATAATTCCGTAGTTCTCATACCTACGGAAATAAATTCTGTAGGTAGTGTCACAGGTAGTGTCACGGATAGTGTCATAGGTGATGTCACAGGTAGTTCCACATTAAATAAACTAAACGAAACTAAACGAAACGAAACAAATAAAGCTACTGCTACACGAGTGAATTATTTTGATGAATACATGATTTGTTTTAGTGGTCAACCAAGCGCCATCCAAATTCAAGAAATTAATAGTTTTATAGACCAAGATGGGCTATCCGATGAAGTAATATGCGCTGCATTCAAAAAGGCAGCAGAAGTAGGAGCGAAGTATCCCTATGCAAGAAGTATTTTGAACAGTTGGGCAAAGAAAGGGGTTCGTACCCTTGCTGATGTTGAAGCCGAACAAAATAAGTTTAAACAACAGAAAAATAGACAAAGAAAAGGCGCTATTCGAACAGAACAACTTCCAGGTTGGTTTGAAGAGAACGAAAATAAGCCCAATAATGTCACCCCTTTACATCCGGAAGAGACAGAAGCAAGACGAAAGGCGCTTGAGGAACGGCTTAAAAAATATAAAAACTGAGGATGTGGTTTTGTGGGAGTTTTACGTGAAAAAGTCATGATGAGCCAAGAGTCAAAAAAGCAAGGATTTATTCAAGAACTTCACACGCTAGGCATCACAGAATTTCAAGGTCAAAGCCTTGATGAGTTAGATTACTACACACTTCGGCATGCATTAACGGTAGCAAGAATCCGAATCGATTCGGATGAAAATAAGTGGTATTAGGAGCACTCTCCATGAGAAGTAATGTTGTGAAAAATGAACATTTATTTGCCAATCCGAGGAAGAAAAGAGTCGTGATATTGGAGGACCTTGATTTTATTTGGGACACTCCGGAACTCAATGAGCTAGCCAAGATGTGGGAACAAGGTGAGAGCATTTCCTCAATGGAGAAGCATTTCAAACGTGATCAGGATGAGGTTTTTCTAGGATTATTCCATCTTTCGAGAAGAAACAAGATTTCATTTAGAAAGGGGAGTATTTTTGGAACTAAATAAAGCGACATTAGCGCAACTGTATTACTTGGCGAGATTTACAGAGTTAAAGGCTGCTGCTCTAACCGAATTGCAAAGGAGGATATCTCTTGAAACCAATAACGATTACCAGACAAAGAAAGCATGAAGCTGAACAGGCAATATCAGATTTAGTTGCAAGGGGTTTTGAGGTTGTGTTCCCGTTAACAGAGTTTTCACGGGAAGGGAAGTTATTTGATAGGGATACCTATAACAGACAAGTTTTTGTAGAACATGCGCACAGTAGCTGTTGGAAAGCGCAATTGAGAAAGGTTGATTAGATGAATTTAACAAAACTGTTTGAGACACAAAGAAAATTTCGTGAACGAGTTAATTATCAAGGTTCGGATAGATTTGAAAAGTTAATTCTTGCTCTAATGGTGGAGCTGGGAGAATGTGCGAATGAATGGCGAGGGTTTAAGTTTTGGAGTAAGAATCAGGAGCCTAGGAAAGAAGTAATCTGCCATGCTTGTAATGGGGAATGCTGTTTTCATGGAGCAGGTGAAGCAATAACAATTGACGGTGTTGTCACAGCATTTTATGAACCTTGTGCGTATTGTGGAGGTACTGGTGTACAAGAGAGACCACTCCTTGAAGAATATGTAGACATTCTACATTTTCTCTTAGAAATTGGGTTGGAAATGAAAGAGATGTTTGCAATTGAACCGCTTATAAATCACCAAAACAAAGAAGAGTCACATAACATTACGGAGCAGTTCAATAACATTTTTGGAAGTGCGACAGCCTTACACATGTCGTATCACGATGATTTTTACGACAACGAAGATAGACGGGGCATATTCGAAGAATTGTTCGAGAGCTTTATAAACCTTGGTCAAATGCTCGGCTTTACTTGGGAAGAAATTGAACAAGCCTATTATGCTAAAAACAAAATCAATCATCACAGACAGGATGTGGGTTATTAATGAATTGTCCAGTATGTGGCCGTCCGTTAAAGAGTCCTAAGAGCATATCAAAGGGTATCGGTCCGGTATGTGAAAAGAAGCTTGAGAAGTTGAAAGATAATGCAGATGAAGACCAACTGAAAATGGAGTTAGATGCAAATGCAGAGAATGTCCTACAAGGAATACCAAAAGCCCAAGAAGCGTAATAAATACGGCAATCAGAAGACTGTCGTGGACGGGATAAAGTTTCATAGTCAGGCAGAGGCGATTTACTACAACCAGCTAAAATGGCTTAAGCAAAACAAGCAAATCAAGGATTTCAAACTACAGCCCAAGTACATACTTCAAGAGGGGTTTAAGAAGAACGGTAAAACGTTCCGACCCATCACTTACAAGGCTGATTTTGAGGTCATTAATTTAGATGGGACCACTCAGATAATTGACATCAAGGGAGCCTTGACTAAGGAGTTCCAGCTTAAACGCAAACTCTTTGAGTTAAAGTACCTAGAGACTATAACACTCTTAAAATACGAAAATGGGCAATTCGTGGAGGTTTGAAATGGCGCGGAGAGTCGTACAAATGAACGCAGTTAATTTTGACCAGGAGAAATTGCAAGTCCTTGTCGTTTACGAGGAAGGGAAATCGAAGGAGGAGATTCGAAAGGAAAATCCATATTGCAAAAAGCACGGTGTCCTATACAAAGCTTCTGGAGCTTATGAATTTAAGAATTAAAGGGGTTGGAAATCTTGTCAAATACAAAAACAGTACCTAACTGTCCAAAATGTAAAACGATCGGGACTGTTATAAATCACAAAAAAGCAATAGTAAAGCTTGAATGCCCGAAATGTAAGAGCATATGGCAGACATTATCTTGCACATGCAGCAAATGTGGCAAACCAAATGGATTTGCTACAGAAGGGGTATGTGGCCATTGTTATTCGGAGTTTTATAAGTCCAGTTAAATAGATTTGTATTATGTTTCATAGTTTGCGAGGTGAAACCATGAAGGAATACAAGAAATTACAAATCATAAAGCATGCATTACAGCATTACATCGAAAGACCAAATGCAAGCGAAAAGGATATCCTTCAAGAAACTCGTTTGCTCAACGAAGTCACATCTAAGGTTGAGGATATGCAAGATAGATATGGAATAAGGAGGAATGAACGTGCGTGAGATAAAGTTTCAATTCGGCGACATTATTGAAAATGGATGGGCAAGTGAAGATAACCCAATTCGAAAAGGGATATTTGTCAGACATAAAAAGAAACTAATCGAATTAACCGATGGACAAGGTAAGTTTTGGGAAGTGTACCATGACAAAGATAACAAAAATGTGAGAATCGGAAACATTTACGAAAATCCAGAGTTACTTGACTCTTGAATTATTAAGTTTACTAGGTTAGGAGGGGAACTATGAATATAAAATGCGAATTGCATCATGA
>NZ_VTQX01000030.1 GCF_008764295.1 Bacillus methanolicus
GGTGTTCATATTGGGTAAGGGCGAAGTAAGAGTTACTTCACCCCAACAATTGACGTTGAACCTTTTTAAAAAATGGGACTTAGATTTTATAAATGGCGAGACTTTCCTCTATAAAAATGAATCATTTATAAATTCACATCTACCTTTATCAGCCTTTTTTCATTTTTATCAATTCCCAAATACCTTAAAGTTTCTGACGCAGATTGATGGCTGTAAATTTTCATTAAAATCGATATGGCAATACCTTTCCGATAAGCATGATAGCCGAACGTCTTTCTTAAGGTATGCATCCCAATTTTCCCTTTAATTCCAACTTCCTTTGCGGCGGCATTGATGATTCGATACGCTTGCTGACGAGAAATGGGCTTGTCATTTTTCTTTGATTTAAATAAATAATCTGTTTCTTTAAAATCATATTGGCTAAAGTAAATACTCAATGCCCACTTTACACGATCGTTGAGATAAAACGCCCGTTCTTCCTCTCCATTTGAATCCTTTAAATAAAGGAACTCCTTAACCTTCTCTCCATCCCATACATCTGTGATCCTTAATGAAAGCAGTTCACTTACTCTTATTCCTGTATTAATTCCAAAAATAAACAATAGCAAATCCCTTTGAGAACTCTTTTTTAAAATACGTTTAATCGCATTAATTTTTTCGATATCCCTGATTGGCTCGACGTACTCCACAGAATCGCCCTCCGCTTATGTTACATAATTATATCCTAACATATACTAAGTTACATGACAATTCCTTAGTATCCCTTTTCACTAGAAACCTTTTGAAAACCGAAAACAGTAATGTTCATCTTTAAAAGTTCAACCTTTGCATAGAATTGCGAGGATTTTCCGGTTGATTGAATTTAGATGCGGGATTTATTGAAATTCTGAGGAAATAAAAGCGGGGGCAAAAAAGCCCTTGAATGTGAGAAGAAAGCCACCATCTACAGCTCGACACAAAATCGAAATAGAAAGTGTTCTGTCACATCAAGGGCAATCAATTTTTCCATGTATTTTTACTGCGGGTTATTAATAAACGACATGTCTTAGTTCGAAAATTGCAGCATTCACCAACCGCATCCTCAGAGGACTCATCAAGAGAAAAACGAACCGTTTTTTCTCTTACTGTCAAATGTTTTATTTGGCAATCCTTCTAATCTGGCCGGTCTTCATCCCGTATTTGATCAATCGGAACGAATACCTCTAGGTGACGGTATAAATTGACGAATTCTGCCGGAAGTATTCCTCCGAATTCCCCATCTAAGTTCAGTTGAACTTTATCATCAGAATGGACTTTAATGCGGTTTGCCTGTGTATAAATAACAGATGGATCATGAATATGTTCACCGCGAAGAGCAAGGGTGGCGACACGGATAAAGTCAGCTAGATTAGTTTTTTTCAAAATGAGAAGTGAAAATAAACCATCATTAATCGAGGAATTCGGTGCGAGCTTCTCGAAGCCACCCACTGAGTTTGTGAGGCCGACTAAAAATAGCATGACCTCTCCTTCGAACAGTTTTCCATCATACTCGATTCGAACTTCCGTCGCTTTGAAGGAAGGGAGCATCTCAATCCCTTTCAAATAATAAGCTAGTTGTCCGAGCATCGTCTTAAGCTTACTTGGCACCTCATAAGTAAGCTCTGTAATACGACCACCGCCACTTATATTGATAAAATATTTATCATTCATCCGACCGAGATCAACCGGGATTGTGTCACCCTTAACAATGATCTCTGTTGCCGCATCAATATCTCGCGGAATATGCAATGCCCTGGCAAAGTCGTTCGTTGTGCCAGCAGGAATAATTCCAAGCTTCGGGATGTATTTTTGTTCAGCTAAACCGTTGACGACCTCGTTGATCGTCCCATCTCCTCCAACCGCGACAACAAGATCATGCTTACGCTCAACCGCAACTCTTGCTGCTGTAGTAGCATCACCAGCACCAGTTGTTGCATGACATGAAGTCTCATAACCTGCCTTCTCTAGTTTTTGTAGAACTTCAGGCAAATGCTTTTTGAATGCTTCACGGCCTGAAGTTGGATTATAAATAACTCTTGCTCGTTTCATATCTATCCATCCTAAACATAATATTTAAATCGCTCCAAGTGCTTTTACATTAGTAAATAATTCCATACCTATCATATCGCAAAAGAAGTCTGACTTCCACTTATAGACCTTTTTCTTTCTTCATAAAAAAGAGAATTCCCAGCCTAAACTGAGAATATCTACTTTAAGGACTCACCGTTGACACATTTACCTGATAGGCTCTTTTTATATCAATACTATGTGTACCTGCGCCTATTTTCATCCTACCATTTTGGTTTAAATCGCCATCAAATTCCGGTTTTGAAGTTACCGTCCACTCGCTAGTCTCACTGAGTAAGTCTTGAACTTGTTGGGCAGAGATTTCAACATCGCTATTTTCCTGAATGAGCAGTGAAACCTCTCCGGCATTTTCGATTAACCAATTATTGCTAAGCTCCCGCGGTTTTAAAGTGATACGATTATTTTGCCCCGTTATTTCAAATTTAACATCCTTAGGCACTAATATTGTCGCTTCCATATTGCCATAGTAGTGGTAAAACGGTCCATTTCCGTTTGGTAAATTTTTCATTTCGAGGTATAATGTATCCCCCTTTGTGTTGATGGACATATAATCTTCCACTTTCGATAGAAGTTTCTTTTCTCCAGTTGGAAAGGTTGCTGTATATGTCCCAAACATTGATATTTCTTGACTATTCGTTCCTTCTATAGCAATCTCATGTTCCGTCTTTAACACAATCCTTTTTATATTCTGATCAATCGTTTGAGAAAATGGCGGAAGCTCTACTGTTCGTTCCTCACGGGTCATCAATTCTCCGACAGCATTCGTAATCCCCATTGAACTTACAATCGCAAATGCAATTCCGATTGTTCCTATCATTCCAACAAAGAAAATGCTTAAGAAATCATATCTTAAAAATGGCTTTTCTTTTCTTGAAACAAAAAGATAAAGAAGGATTTCAATCCCTAAAATAATGAGAATAATTGGCCACCACGAAATCATAATGCTCATCATACTCAAATCGAAAAACTGTGAAAGTAGTAGAAAGATTCCGAGAAAAAGTAGAGAAGCTCCCATTGAAATCGTCCCAACTCGCCATGTTCTAATCTGTTTCTCCTCCGTCATTCTACGTTCCCTCCTTTCCTTCGTTTACTTCCCATCAATAACTTAATTCCGCCACCAATCATAAGAATGCAAACAATGCCTGTTTGAAAATAGCGATCGAACCAATAACGTACATCAATATTGATCAGTTCACTAATCATCGGAGAGAAAGCTGGCAGTACAATATTGCTCGTTAAATAGTACAATCCTAATAAAACGAGTCCAATTCCAACCCATTTTTGATGATTAATAAAATGGGAGATAATCGGAACATCCTCCAACTCTTCCCTACCATATCTTGAAGCTTTTTGTAAGCCGTCAAAGAAACTGTAAAACCAAATAATTGGGATGAGAAATAAGAAGATCCCTAATCTTAAAACATCTAAAATATAAATGGAAAAAAGAAATGCTGCCATTAGCTGAATCCCGCGCTTTTGTAAGCCAAGGTATAAATGACCCGCACCCGGGAAAATGGAGAGGAACGTCGCAATTGATTTGCTCTTTTTCCCGACATCTCTTTTCATTTCTAAATCTTCTAAAATTGAACGATCGACAAGTTCTTCTCCTAATTGCTTTTTGTTCAATTGCTGCATCGTATCAAAAAAGCCGTACACCCAAATAACTGGGAGCAATGCTAAGAAAAGAAGAAACTCCATTCTTGACGACAATACCGTCACAAAAATCACCATGATAATGGTTCCTAAAAATGCCGTTAACAGCGTCATACCGCGATTCATCAATCCTAATTGAAAATGCCCAACCCCTGGAATGAAAGAAAGGACAATCGTAAAAAATCGCTCCTGTTCATTCGTTTGCACCTTGGATGGCTGCTGAGCGTCTGCTTGTATTAATCCGGCTTTATAAACTGTTTTCGGCGCCGTTATGGCAGTATCAATAATATTGACTATATAGAGAATCACGCCCAAGATAAAAATAATGACCGCCAATCCATCTTCCGTTGCTGACATGAGGACAATAAACAAAAGAATTAACGCAAATTCTCCAAACATATAAGCTAATCCCCGAAGAGTTTGCCTTAAGTACAGCAAACCGCCACCCGGAAAAAAAGATAGTAAAAACGCCACAATTGGGTTTTTCATTAATTGTCCGCCCCCTTATTTTTCAGTTGATCCATCCACGCAAAGGTTTTATTGACAAGCTCTTCTGTTACAGAAGGCGTACTTTGCTTAAGCTCTGAACCTTCTACAGCATCAACGTAATTCGTAATTGATTGAAAGATGCCTGAAGCCATGAATAACAGTGTCATCGCAGCTGCAATTGTATAATGGAATAAGGTCTTTTGATAAAAAGGAACTTTTTTATCAATCTCCTTTTCCTTTGAGTCTATCACTTGAGCCATAATAGCATTTGTAAAATCATCCGTATTCGATAAAACAGGTAGTGTCGGTTCGAGTTCTGTTATTGCCTCAAGATAAAGCTCCAAACATTGGTCACAGGTGTATAAATGATCTTCATACCTTTCTCGGTCTCTTTCATTTAATTCATTTTCCACGTAGCGTTTCCACTCATCATATGAAATATGGGTCATGAAAAATCGTCCTCCTTCCAATGCTTTTTCATCCAGAGACGTGCCCGATATAACTTTGTTTCAATCGTCTTCACTTGGACTTGCTGTTCTTCTGCCATTTGCTGATAGCTTTTTTCAGCGATATAAAAATCGTAGATCACTTCCCGATAGTTTTCCGGAAGCTCTTCCAGCCTCTTTCGTACTAATTCTCGTCTTTCCTTATGAATGACTTCCTCCTCAATCCGATCACGAGTTGTTGCGAGAGAGTCATATTCAAGCGATTCGACCATTTCTTCTGGCTTTCTTGCTTTTTTTCGTTTTAGATCAATCGAATGATTGACAGCAATTCTTTTCATCCATGTTTTAAAGCCCTGATTCTCATATTGGGGGAGAGAATGGTAGATCTTTATAAACACTTCTTGAGTAGCATCTTCAGCATCCTTTTGATTCCGCAGCACCGCATAAACTGTTTTAAACAACTCCGTCCGGTACTTTTCAACAAGTAGCCTGAATGCATGATCATTGCCGCTTAATATTTTCTTAATTAGAACCTGATCGTCAATCTCTCTCTCCCCCTTTCGAGCAGCTTCTAAACAAATAGACGACATCCGTTGATAGAACCCCTACACTATTTTTAAAAAGGCTTTATTAAATAGAATTGTTGTTAAAATGAGCCAAACATCGTTTTCTAAACCATATAGAATGAAATAATTATCTCATAAAAGACTCTCAAGATATGGTAAGATTTATGTACAGCTTTTTATGCTGTGCTTTTTCGATCGGCATCTCCTATATTTTAACTACAGAGCGTGAAATGCACGCTATCAATTATTATTGGAAACACTATAACTATAAAACTGGGGGTGTATTATGAACGTTATTTTCTTGCTTGCGGCCTATTTGATCGGTTCGATTCCAACAGCATTAATTGTTGGAAAGCTGTTTTTCAAAATAGACATTCGTGAGCATGGGAGCAATAATCCTGGAGCAACAAACACGATTAGAGTGTTGGGAAAACGAGCTGGCCTCATTGTCTTAATTGTCGATATTGGAAAAGGAGCTTTAGCCGCAGCACTACCGCTTCTATTTCATTTAGATATGGAGCCACTTACACTTGGATTAATCGCTGTCGTCGGGCATTGTTTTCCGATCTTCGCCCACTTCCGAGGAGGGAAAGCGATTGCCACTACCGCTGGCGCCTTGCTTATCGTCAATCCATGGATGCTCTTAATCGCCTATGTCACCTTTTTTGGAGTCATCTTCATCACAAAATATGTTTTTCTTGGCTCAATATCCGTTGGTGTTGCTCTATTGATCTATTCCTTCTTTCAACCAGGAATGGGATATGAACTTATCTTTTTCTTATTTATAATATTTTTGCTTTTCCTGCACCGATCGAACATTCGCAATTTCATCGCCCATAAAGAGCCAAAAATCAATGACAAAAAGGTTAAAGACGATCGCATAAAGAAATAGACTCCTTGTAAGAACATTGTCAATTTATAAACAGCGTTGCAACAGAGAAAAAAGAAATAAAGCCGAAACAATCAAAGCCGGTGGAATTTTACGCGTCGTAAAATCTCATCGGCTTTTCATTGTCATTATAACTGATGTGGATGTTGACGGTGCTCATATACGTACCCTTCCTCTTAAAGGGAAGATTGCTTGAAAATGGCGCTCACACCATTGTTTAACTGAACCACCTGCTGAGTCACGCTTACTTGTTTCCTTCGTTTTAGTCGAATCAAGCTTGGATTCGAACTTATTCCCGATGGTTTGCTGCCCGGCTGGTCTAATCAGTCTTCTATTCGAACTTAATCCCGCTAATTGATGCTCGGGCACGTCTAATAGACCTGTGATTCGGACTTTCACCCATTGCTGATGCTCGTTACGTTCAAATGAACCTGTGATTCGGACTCATCACCGCAATTTCTTGCTTGTTCCAGACGAATAGGCCTTTTAAAAAAGCTCACTTTAACTACTCGGATCGTATAATCCGTCGAACTTGCTTCTATGGATTTTTGTTATCTGTTGCTTTTCAGTTTTTCAATCATGCTGGTCGCTACTGCGTGCCAAAGCTCTTGATCTGCTAAGTAGGTTTGTTTGATTTGCTTGTACATTTCTTTTTGTCTTTCTTGGAAATCAACTGCATCTTTAGAAGGCAATTTCTCGCGGAGATCGTCGACAAAGCTTTGTGCTTCAGGTGCTCTTGGGCCCCAAACAGCCTTTTCATTACCCTTATCATCAATAAAAATAAATATCGGGATTGAGCGTGCTGTTCCATTGGTCAAATATTGATCCATCAGTTCAAGATTGCTGTCTCGTAACAAAAAGTGAACCTCTATTTCCAGCTCCTTAGCGATTTTCATTAAAATGGGATTGTTCATTAATGCATCTCCGCACCAATCCTCAGTCAAGACGATCGCTTTTGAAGCAACGTCTTTTAACGCTTGTAATTCCGCTCTAGCCGCCTCATTTAGGGCAAATTGTTCGTAAACGAAATTCATTTCAGCAAGATTGACCTTCATTTGTTCTTTGTACTCATCATATGTGAACCCTTTATCAAACCATTCAAGTAAAGTCATTTCAATTCCCTCCATATAAAAAGCTGGTAAGCCTATTATAGCCTACCAGCCCTACTTACTAATAATTTAACGCTTTTGAATTTCCTGTTGTAAAAGTTTATTAACGATCTGCGGGTTGGCTTGACCTTTTGTCGCTTTCATCAATTGGCCAACAAGAAATCCAATTGCTTTGTTCTTGCCATTTTTAAAATCTTCAATCGATTGTGGATTCTTATCCAATACTTCGGTTACGACTTTTAGAAGCTCACCCTCATCGGAAATTTGAACAAGTCCTTTTTCCTTAACGATTTGTTCAGGATCGCCGCCGTTTTCGATCAATTCCTTGAAAACCGTTTTCGCAATCTTCGAGGAGATTGTTCCGTTCTCAATAAGCTGAATCATACCCGCTAACCCTTCCGCTGTAAGGGCAATATCTGCTAATTCTTTTTGTTCCGCATTCAAGTAAGCTGAAAGCTCACCCATCAACCAGTTCGAGGCCTGTTTCGCATCAGCTCCGGCTGCGACAGTCGCTTCAAACAGATCTGCCATTTCCTTTGTCATTGTAAGGACACCCGCATCATATGGCGGTAGCCCTAATTCTTCTACATAGCGTTTTTTCCGTGCATCCGGAAGTTCAGGAATCTCTGCGCGAACCCTTGCTTTCCATTCTTCATCAATATACAAATCTAATAAATCAGGCTCCGGGAAGTAACGATAGTCATCAGAGCCCTCTTTAACGCGCATGAGCACAGTCTTTCCTGTCGCTTCATCAAAGCGGCGTGTTTCTTGTTCAATTTTGCCACCTGCAAGAATGACTTCCTCTTGACGCTTTTCTTCGTATTCCAGGCCTTTACGGACAAAGTTAAATGAGTTTAAGTTTTTCAATTCCGTTTTCGTACCGAACTCTTCCTGGCCGACTGGTCGAATCGAGATGTTCGCGTCACAGCGTAATGAGCCCTCTTCCATTTTACAATCAGATACACCTGTGTATTGAATTATCGATTTCAGTTTTTCCAAATATGCATAGGCTTCATTTGGCGTGCGGATATCTGGCTCTGATACGATTTCAATTAACGGCGTCCCCTGCCTGTTGTAATCACAGAGGGAATAACCTTGCTCATGGTTAAGCTTACCTGCGTCCTCTTCTAAATGAATGCGAGTAATCCCGATTTTCTTTTTGTAGCCATCCACTTCAATCTCGATCCAGCCATGCTCACCAATCGGCTTATC
Source organism: Bacillus methanolicus (assembly GCF_008764295.1). GTDB lineage: Bacteria > Bacillota > Bacilli > Bacillales > Cytobacillaceae > Robertmurraya > Robertmurraya methanolica_A. The sequence continues at coordinate 8,471 of NZ_VTQX01000030.1, forward strand.
AAATTGAGAGATTTGGTACGCCTTCGGATTATCAGGATAAAAATAGTTTTTACGATCAAATTTTGTCTCCGTGGCAATTTCACAATTAAGAGCCATTGCTGCCTTCATGCCATAATCAACGACCTTTTTATTTAAAACCGGTAGTACACCTGGATAACCTAAATCGATAACGCTTGTATTTGTATTTGGTGCTGCTCCAAAATGATTGGGACTGGAGGAAAAGATTTTTGATTCTGTTTTTAATTCAACATGGACTTCAAGTCCGATCACCGTTTCGAATTTCACTTATTCTCACCCCTTACAATTGTGGTTTTTGTTTATGGAAATCTGTTGCCTGTTCAAATGCATGTGCGACCCGATAAACAGTGCGCTCATCAAAATGCTTTCCGATAATTTGCAATCCAAGTGGAAGGCCATTGCTAAATCCACATGGAACAGAAATTCCTGGAACGCCTGCAAGGTTTACTGGGATGGTTAAAATATCATTTCGATACATCGTCATGGGATCAGCTGTATTTTCCCCCATCTTGAAAGCAGGAGTCGGCGTTGTTGGGCCAATAATAACATCATATTTTTCAAAAATATTTTCAAAATCTTGTTTAATAAGCGTACGCACTTTTTGTGCCTTTTTATAATAAGCGTCATAATAACCGGAGCTTAAAGCAAAGGTTCCTAGCATAATCCGTCTCTTAACCTCATCCCCAAAGCCTTCTGCTCGCGTATTTTTATATAAATTCATCAATGTATCCGCATTTGGGGAACGATATCCGTACCTCACTCCATCGAAGCGAGCAAGGTTTGCAGACGCCTCTGATGAGGATAGTAAATAATAGGTTGCTAACGCATACTTAGAATGCGGTAGCGACACTTCCTCCCATGTTGCTCCTAATTTTTCAAGTATTTTTAGAGCATCTAACACAGATTGTTTAACTTCTTCTTTTACTCCTTCACCAATATACTCTTTTGGTACAGCTATTTTAAGCCCCTTTACATCACCTGTTAAAGATTGCACAAAATTAGGAACATCGACATTCACAGAAGTGGAATCCATCGGATCAATCCCCGCGATTGCTTGGAGCAGATAGGCATTGTCCTCTACCGTTTTCGTTACCGGTCCAATTTGATCTAATGATGAAGCAAACGCAACAAGACCAAAACGGGACACTCGTCCATAGGTTGGTTTCAGTCCTACGACACCACAAAAGGAAGCTGGCTGGCGAATCGAGCCGCCTGTATCAGATCCCAATGAAAATGGTACTTCTCCAGCCGCAACGGCAGCTGCCGAACCACCGGATGATCCACCTGGCACTGTTTCAAGATCCCACGGGTTTTTTGTTTTTTGGAAGCCTGAGTTCTCTGTTGATGACCCCATCGCAAACTCGTCCATATTTAGCTTTCCAATTGTAATAGATTCAGCCGCTTGCAGCTTTTGTACGACTGTAGCATCATAAATTGGATTAAAATTATCGAGAATCTTACTCGCACAAGTTGTCCTTAAATCACGCGTAACAATATTATCCTTAATCCCGATTGGCATTCCAAAAAGGAGGCCTTTCGCTTCATCCGTACCTAATTTTTGATCAAGCTCTTGTGCTTTTAAGCGTGCTCTCTCTTCATCCAATGTCAAAAATGCTCCCACTTTATCCTCCACTTGTTCGATTCTTCGATAAGATTCATCAACAAGGTCGGAAACAGAAATTTCTTTTTTCTGTAATCGTTCATGAAGTACACTTAATTTCTGATCAAATAAACTCAAGACTTTTCCCCTCCTTATTCAATAATCGATGGCACTTTGATTTGTCCATTTTCATGTTCAGGTGCATTTTTGAGAACTTCTTCTTGTGGAAGTCCCTTCGAAGGGATATCTTCTCTCATCACATTTTTCATATCTAATACATGTGAAGTGGGCTCCACATTTTCTGTATCTACTTCATTTAAAAGCTCTGCGTATGTAATAATCTCATCAAGACTTTTCTTAAATTGGTGCACTTCTTCATCTGTTACTGCTAATCTAGCTAAATGGGCTACATGTCGAACTTCTTCCTCTGATATTCTTGACATCGTCGTCACCTCCATATTTTATAGCGTTTTTCACATTCCTCATTCATTGTGAAAAAACTTCATTATTCATTGATTTTTCGTAAGTCAACAATAACTTGATAATATCAAAATTTACTGCTATAAAGCAACAGAGAGTAGATTTTTGCCTATTTTCATACTCAACAATGACAAAAAAAGGATGTCCTAAAAAATTAATTTTTTTAAGGACATCCCAATAGAGCAGAATTTAACTATTTTCACATTGTGCTAACATCAATGACAAAACGATATTTCACATCTGAAGCTAACACCCGTTTGTAAGCTTCATCGATCTGTTCTGCCGAAATCACTTCAATTTTTGGAACGATTTTATGCTTAGCGCAGAAATCCAGCATTTCTTGAGTCTCACGGATACCCCCAATCATCGAACCTGCAAATGAACGACGATGACCAATCAAATTAAAAACATTTAAAGACAACGGCTCTGCTGGTGCCCCGACATTTACTAAAGTGCCATCGAGAGTAAGCAAACTCAAGTAAGCATCTAAATTAATTTTTGCGCTGACGGTATTGATTATTAAATCGAACGTTCCATTCAACTTCTCAAACGTTTCCGGATTGCTTGTCGCATAATAATGGTCTGCTCCCAATTGCAGACCATCTTCCTTCTTCTTTAATGTTTGTGACAATACGGTCACCTCAGCCCCCATAGCATGCGCAATTTGCACAGCCATATGTCCAAGACCACCCATTCCAACAACCGCTACTCTTTTTCCTTGTGCAGCTTTCCAATGATTTAATGGCGAATAGGTTGTAATTCCTGCGCAAAGTAATGGCGCTGCCTGATCAAGCTCAATATTATCGGGAATTTTGAGAACAAAATTTTCTTGTACAACAACATGAGTAGAATAGCCACCTTGTGTAGGTTCACCATACTTATCAATACCCGCATAAGTTTGAATATTTCCTTTCAGACAATACTGTTCTTCACCTTTAAGGCAGTTTTCACATTCGCCACAAGAATCCACCATACATCCAACCCCAACACGGTCGCCGATTTTATATTTGGTCACTTTTGCTCCTACATCGGCAACAATCCCTGCTATCTCATGACCAGGTACAAGCGGATAGTTTACAGGCCCCCATTCTCCATGTGCCGTATGGATGTCAGAATGGCATATTCCGGCATATTTAATTTCAATTAAAACATCATGCAAATCTAAATCACGTCGTTTAATTTCAGCTGCGCGGAACGGTTTGTCCGGCCCGTCGACAGCTCTTGCCTTTGCGATTACCATTAATAACTCCTCCTTAAAAAGCTGCATTTCAAGATAATGAGTTTACCTTGTTTTCTCTTGCACCATTATGTTAATCGTTATAGTTAACTCTAGGTCAAGCTTTTAACTTGAATTTTTATAATCAAATTTCTTGAAAATTTGAACTGGTGTAATTAGAGTTAACTCAAAGTCTATATGATGTAAGGAAAGAAGGTTACATAATTGAAAACTTATTCAATTAGCGAAGTAGCAAAAGAGTTGAACCTCACTACTTATACACTGCGTTATTATGATAAAGAAGGCTTGCTCCCTTTTGTCGAACGAAAAGCGAATGGCACCCGCATATTTAAACAGTCTGATATAGAAGCTTTAAAAATTATTGAGTGTTTAAAGTCAACAGGGATGCCGATAAAGGAAATTAAGCATTTTATCGATTGGTGTGGAGAAGGTGATTCAACCTTGCAAAAACGTTATGACATGTTTATGGAAAGGAAACCTGTGTTGAAGCACAGATGGAGGAACTGAAAAAAACAATGAATGTTATTGAACATAAATGTGCGTACTACAAAACAGCGTTAGATGCCGGTACAGAGGATATTCATAAAAACGTTCATATAGCTGAAGCCCTTACTAAATAAAGAAGGTTATTAAAAGCATATTAACCCTTCCTAGCACTTTTAAACCTAAATCTCAGCAATAATTTGCTCATTTTTGCTTTGATTCCATGAAGCGATAAAGTTCCACACCTAACTGAAAGACGTGTGAATCCAAGGTACATACGAAATAAGCCATTTTTACCCAAGCCAAAACTTTATAGGCATAGGCTCAAATTCCGAGCAATAGCTGCAACGGCTTTATTGCTCGGAAACTGGCAAAGTTTTGGCGACTTATTAAAAAATCCCTCTCAATAACCTTGAAACAAAAAGGCAAGGGAAGAATACGAGCGCTTTTACCGCTTGCTTCTTTGTCTTAGAGAGTCTATTCATCCGCGCCGCTTAAAGAATTTCGAAAAGAAACCTTTCTTTTCATTGCTTTCTTCATATGTGATCTTCGGTTTCGAGACGTATATGTCCTCCTTATCAATAGCATAGTCATGAGCGAGGACTAATCCAATATCTGAATTATGTTCTTTGTTTGTCACAATCGTATATTTGACATCATGATCAGTACAAATTTTCATGTATTTGGATAAATGACTATAATCAATATTGCCATTTAGCAACAATGTAGCATTACGGTTTGTTTTTATCGCTGCTTCTACTTCTGAAAAAATGGCTTCCTCCCGTACTTGCGCTTGAGTGAGGGCAATAACGATTCTTTCCCTAAGTGTCCCTAGGAACTTTCTCCTTTCATCCGGATTAATTTCCTTTTGACCATGAATCCCTTGCTGAAGATAATCATCCAAATTAGGACCTGACATTGTAACCCCTCCTTACCTTAGGCTATTATGATCTATGTATAATCAAGAGCCAATGTTCATGATTGTTCAAACGATTGATTGAATAATTATAGTGTACCCAATTTCATCATAACAAAAAAGGAATACAACCTCTGGCACCAGCCAACCTTCCTTTTTGGCCCTCTCTCCTGTACGAACTGTTTTCAAATCAAAACAGCAGAAGAGTACTTTGCCTGCGCCCTGTTACCCCCTTTCCTCAGTAAGCTTAATATTTTCTTACCACCTGAAAAGAGTTTTAATATGTCGGTTTGATTGATGGCGTATTTCGTGTAACATTTTGTTCACACGAAACACGCCATCAATCATTCTGTTTAACTCCGCATGAAGGGCTCATGAGGACAAAGAACGCCAAAAAAGAGTGAAGCGTGTCCTCATGAAGGGCTCACGAGGACAATGAACACCAAAAATGAGCAAAGCGTGTCCTCATGAAAGGCTCATGAGGACAGCAAAGCCTAAAATAAAAAGATGACTCCCTATTCAATATGGGAATCATCTTCCAGTTACTTAGACTCTTTTTTATATTATCCTGGGCACAGTTACATGTTTAAACATGAAATCTGTTTTTCTTTACTCCTTCTTCAAGACAGCTTCCACGCAGGAATTAATGAATGAAACTTAAAGAAGTAACTCATTGGAATATGTAGGGCCGTGTATAAAGCAAGCGTCAATAAATAGGTCAAAAACCATTGCCAGACGGGTACGTCCAAGAATGTATAAAGCAAAAACATTCCGACTGGAAATGGAATGAAGACGATCAACCACATTGGGCTACAAAAGCGCCTCCGTTAAAGCACCAAGAGAAACAACGGCGAAGCCAATAATTAATGCTTGCCACAACGGCAAGCCCTTTTGCAAAATGAGGCTTGCTATAAAATAAGAACATCCTGTCAAAAACACTGCAAGTAGAAAATTAAGTACATATTTCACTAAGAACCCTCCCGTAAGTTCTTCATTCACGCATCATATGAATCGCAAAATTCAGACAACAAGAGTTTATCATAGAGAGTTCCGCCTGAGAACAAATTATGTACATTCTTTACTCAAAGTTAATGATTTAAATCGATTTGCTGTATACTTTACCCGCATTTTTTGAATAATGGCGACACATCACTTGTTTTCCATAAGAAAAGGGAGAAAACAATAAGAAATCGAATCGTTGCTATTGAAAGCACTCACTATAATGAGGCTTAGGCTCGTAAAAAAGCTGGCAACAAGGCTACATTAGCAACGTTGTTACCAGCTTTACTTTTACAATCACTTTGTACTACTTGCTGTAAACTGTTCCTCTTCCGTCGAACCCTTTAAAGCGGTTGTTGAAGAGGTTCCTCCCGTGACAACCATCGACACTTGATCGAAGTAGCCTGTGCCAACTTCCCGTTGGTGACGAGTGGCTGTATAACCATCGTGTTCACTTGCAAACTCTGCTTGCTGAAGTTCTGAATATGCTGCCATTCCCCGCTCTTTATAGCCTAAGGCAAGCTTAAACATACTATGATTCAAAGCATGAAAACCGGCTAATGTAACAAACTGGAACTTATAACCCATCTTGCCTAGTTCAATTTGGAAATTAGCGATTTCTTCATCACTTAATTTCGCCTTCCAGTTGAAGGATGGTGAACAGTTGTAGGCCAATAACTTGCCCGGATACTCTTTATGGATTGCTTCAGCAAAGGCGCGTGCCTCGTCGATATTTGGTTCAGATGTTTCACACCAAATTAGATCGGCATACGGTGCATACGCAAGTCCGCGCGCAATTGCCTGCTCTAACCCTGCCTTTGTACGGAAAAATCCTTCCGCTGTGCGTTCTCCGGTAATAAACGCTCGATCATAAGGGTCGATATCACTTGTGATTAAATCTGCTGCATTGGCATCCGTTCTCGCCACAAGCACAGTTGGAACCCCCATTACGTCTGCCGCTAAACGTGCAGAAATAAGATTTCTAACTGCCGTTTGTGTTGGCAATAGGACCTTCCCACCTAGATGACCACATTTTTTCTCGGATGAAAGTTGATCCTCAAAGTGAACGCCGGCTGCTCCCGCTTCAATCATTCCCTTCATAAGCTCGAACACATTGAGTTGTCCTCCGAAGCCTGCTTCAGCATCCGCTACAATCGGAGCAAACCAATCAATCGAATGATCACCTTCTAAGTAATGGATTTGGTCAGCACGCTGCAGCGCTTGATTAATCCGTTTTACCACATTTGGTACACTGTTTGCCGGGTACAGGCTTTGATCAGGGTACATATGCCCTGAGAGATTGGCATCTGCTGCTACTTGCCAGCCACTTAAATAAATGGCTTTAAGTCCAGCCTTTACTTGCTGCACCGCTTGATTCCCGGTCAATGCACCAAGAGCATTGACAAAATCTTCTGTATTTACAAGCTTCCACAGCTTCTCCGCTCCTCGGCGAGCAAGCGTATGTTCAATATCGATTGAACCCCTTAGTTTAATTACCTCTTCTGCCGAATAAGGTCTTTCGATGCCTAACCATCGCTGATCTTGCTCCCAACTCATTTGTAATTGTTCTGCTCTTTCGTTAGTCATTCCCATTCTCCTCTCACATTAAAATATCTGCCTTTGTCGTTTGGTTTACTTTGTTATAATACAGTATTGTGTTTTACATTTTGTATTATATAACACACTTAACCGAAATGTAACCTTTTTTTGAAAATTTAAACAAAAAAATTGAATATAAATCACATTGAGAAAGTTCCCTTTAGGGATTATAATTTTTAGGATAGGAAAAAATAGACAGCATAAATATACGACAATTAAAGGATGATGGTAATGGCTTATATTTTGCTCATAATCGGCTTTGCCCTGTTAATAAAAGGAGCTGATTTTTTTGTTGAAGGCTCCTCTAATATCGCTGCCCTGCTCAAAATTCCACCGATGATTATCGGCCTGACGATCGTTTCCTTTGGAACGAGCTCACCTGAAGCTGCTGTCAGTATTACCGCGGCGCTTAACGGAAATGCCGGTGTGACCCTTGGAAATGTTGTCGGGAGCAATATTTTTAATATTACTTTAGTTATTGGAATCACAGCATTCCTTAATCCTTTAAAGGTCGAAAGCGATACGATCCGTAAAGAAATTCCATTCACACTTTTAGCAAGTGTTGCTTTGCTGATTATGATTAGTGATATTTCTCTCCAATTTTTTAATGCGAATTCACTTACACGCGGGGATGGACTCATCCTGCTATTGTTTTTTGCCATTTTCATGTACTACGTTATTGAGATTGCACTTAATAGTAGGGAAAAAGAACTTCAGGAGGAAACTAACCAAAAGACTGGCTCTTGGGGTAAAAACATTATCTTTACAATTGGCGGACTTATCGGAATTATTTTAGGCGGTAATCTAGTCGTCGATAGCAGTACAACCATTGCCTATTCGCTTGGAATGAGTGAAACATTAGTCGGTCTGACCATTGTTGCTATAGGGACATCTTTACCAGAACTAATCACCTCTGTTACTGCTGCATATAAAAAGCTTAGTGAAATTGCCTTGGGCAATATTGTCGGAAGTAACATCTTTAATATATTGTTCGTACTTGGAGCATCATCTGCAATTTCCCCACTTCCAGTTGATGGAAAGCTGTTTACGGACGTTATCTTAATGATCGGCTTAACAATTGTTCTTTTCATCTTTTCACGCTCCAATTATCGAATTGGTAAAATCGAAGGGTTGGTTATGGCCTTAGCCTATGTTGTCTATATGGTGTTCATTATTATGAGAAACTAACTTGATGAGGAATTGTCTTTCCTCATTTCGTTATTTTTGTGAAAAGATGAGCAAAATTAATTTTATGAATTTAGATGAATAGATATGATCTATATCGCAATATAGTGAATTAATCATTATATTTTTCGTATTTTTATTCACATCCCTGAATTTTTCTGAATATTAATCCTATTCTAACGTTCTATCTATGTTATGATCTACAGGGTGTTTCAAATCGAGTTAGGAAAACTCGTTCATTTTATTATACGAGCAACTTGCATTTCCTTGTATAGAAAGGGAGGTGAAGCAGAGTGATTTTTGGCCTTTCAACAGCTACAGCATTGTGGTTACTCGTCCCTATGCCACTGTTAATCGTCTTATCAATCATCACATTTTTTACAGAAAAAGGAGAAGGATAAAACAGCATGGATATCAACTTACCCACGTTCGTCTCAATCATTATTTATTTAACAGGAATGTTATTAATTGGATTTATTGCAGCACGTAAAACAAGTGATTTAACAGATTATGTACTTGGTGGACGCAGGCTTGGAGCTGGTGTAGCGGCATTAAGTGCTGGAGCTTCTGATATGAGCAGTTGGCTCATGCTCGGATTGCCAGGGGCTGTCTATTTAGGTGGACTTGGTGAAATCTGGCTGCCTATCGGGCTCGCCATTGGAGCCTATTTAAATTGGCAGTTTATCGCCAAACGTTTCAGAGTATATACGGAAGTTGCAAATGACTCAATTACCGTTCCAGACTTCTTTGAAAACCGATTCCATGATTCATCGAAAATACTTCGCGTTGTTTCCGCAATCGTTATTTTAGTATTTTTCACATTTTACACATCCTCCAGCCTTGTTGGTGGCGCCATTTTATTAGAAAATTCATTTGGAATGGACTATTTTGTCGCGTTATGGGTTGGTGCAGCAGTAATCGTTTCATACACCTTTTTCGGCGGGTTCTTAGCTGCGAGCTGGACTGATTTTATTCAAGGAATACTAATGTTCTTAGCTCTTATCATTATTCCTGGCGTGGCAATTTATGAACTTGGTGGTTGGCATGAAACAGTCCAGCAAATTAGAAATATTGACCCCTCATATCTCAATGTGTACAGCGGTGCTACTGCAATAGGAATAATTTCATTATTGGCCTGGGGATTAGGTTATTTTGGGCAGCCTCATATTGTCGTTCGCTTTATGGGAATTAAGTCAACAAAAGAAATCCCGAAAGCACGGCTAATCGGAATGGTCTGGATGATTCTTTCTCTTTTTGGAGCATTATTTGTCGGTCTTGCTGGGATTGCTTACTTTGCTGATTCACCACTTGAAAATGCAGAAACTGTTTTTATTATGTTTTCACAAGTATTATTTAATCCCATCGTAGCAGGATTCTTGCTGGCAGCCATTCTCTCAGCAATCATGAGTACAGTTGATTCGCAGTTACTCGTTTCTTCAAGTGCACTTGCACAAGATTTCTATAAATCTATTTTTCGAAGAAACGCTTCCAAAAAGGAAGAAATGATTGTTGGCAGAATTGCTGTTTTAGGAATTGCCGTCATTGCCATTCTCCTCGGGTATGATCCAAACAGTAAGGTATTAGAGCTAGTCAGCTATGCTTGGGCTGGCTTCGGCGCTTCATTTGGTCCGGTCATTATTTTAAGCTTATATTGGAAGCGAATGACTCGAAATGGTGCGCTCGCTGGAATTATAGTTGGGGCACTGACCGTCATTATTTGGGCAAGCATTTCTGGTGGCATATTTGACTTATATGAGTTAGCACCAGGCTTCTTATTTGCCTGGAGTGCGATTGTCGTTGGAAGTCTGCTAGATAAAACACCAGATAAAAAAGTTCAGCAACAGTTTGAAAGGTTTAAAACGAAGTTGAAAGAATAATAAAAAACGGGGCCTGCAAAGACCAGTAGCACGTTTTCGGAATTATGATTGTTTTTCCGGAATTACACGGAAATTTTCGGAATTGTTACTCATTTTTCCAGATTACACAGGAATTTCCGGAATTACTTATCATTTTTCCGGAATCCAATCGCCGCGGCAATAGTATGCACTTAAATTTTTTTGCGGCTTCATTATAAACTAAAAAACCGCATTCCGTGTACTTCGGAATGCGGTTTAACTAACTTGATTTTATTAATACATTTCAGATGTTGTCTTAGCTTGTAAGTGAAGAAGTAGGTAATCTGGGCCGCCAGCTTTAGAGTCTGTTCCAGACATGTTGAAGCCACCAAATGGTTGGTAACCAACAATTGCTCCCGTACATCCGCGGTTGAAGTATAAGTTTCCAACATGGAAGTCTTCACGCGCTTGTTCCATATGTTCACGATTTGTTGTAATAACAGCACCGGTTAAACCATATTCAGTATTGTTGGCAATTTCTAATGCTTCATCAAAGTCTTTTGCTTTTGTGAAGCCGACAACTGGGCCAAAAATTTCTTCCTGCATCAATCTTGCTGTTGGTGAAAGATCTGCAAAGACAGTAGGCTTAATGAAGAAGCCTGTAGAGCTATCGCCTTCTCCTCCAGCCATTAAGCGACCTTCCTCTTTTCCAATTTCGATATAACTCATAATTTTATCAAAAGCTGCTTGATCAATAACTGGACCCATATAATTATTTTGATCTTCCGGGTTTCCTTGAGTCAGTTGGTTTGTTAATTCGACAACACGATTTAGTACTTGATCGTACACATCCTCTACGACTACTGCACGTGAGCAAGCTGAACATTTTTGTCCAGAAAAACCGAAGGCAGATGCAACAATCGATTGAGCAGCAAGCTCTAAATCAGCTTCCTTATCCACGACAATGGTGTCTTTTCCACCCATTTCAGCAATTACTCGCTTAAGCCAAATTTGACCTTCATTCAATTTTGACGCTCTTTCATAGATTCGTAGGCCGACATCACGAGAACCGGTAAAGCTGATGAAACGAGTATCCTTATGGTCAACTAAATAATCGCCAACCTCTGCCCCACTTCCTGGGACGAAATTCAATACCCCTGCAGGTAGCCCTGCTTCTTCCATCACTTCTACGAATTTAGCTGCAACAACTGGTGTTGTAGAAGCTGGTTTTAATAGAACAGTATTTCCTGAAACGATCGCGGCAACTGTCGTTCCAGCCATAATGGCTAACGGGAAATTCCATGGTGAAATAATAACACCTACACCAAGTGGAATGTAATCATAACGGTTATATTCATTTGGACGGCTTTGTACTGGAACACCGTTTTTTAGTTTTAACATTTGACGAGCGTAAAACTCTAAGAAATCAATCGCTTCTGCTGTATCAGCATCAGCTTCTCTCCACGGTTTTCCAGCTTCTTTTGTTAATAAAGCTGAAAATTCATGCTTGCGTCGACGAATGATCGCAGCTGCTTTAAATAACACATCTGCACGCATTTCAGGCTTTGCTTTTTTCCATGTTTTAAACGCTTTTACAGCTGCCTGCATCGCTTGCTCAGCAAGATCCTTATTAGCCTTCGAAACACGCCCAATGACTTCAGTCTTGTTCGCTGGATTAATAGAAACAATTTTATCCTCAGTGGCAATGCGCTCACCACCTATGACGAGGTCATAATCCTTTCCTAAATACCCTTCAACTGTTTTTAAAGCTTGTAAATAGCCTTCACGTTCCTTTTCTACTGAAAAATCTGTAAATGGCTCATGCTTATATGCCTGTACCAATCAAACCGCCTCCTTAGCACTGATTATGTAAGAAAATTCCACAAATGACTTAAAGAAAAACGAACTTTTTCATAAAGAGACACAATAGTTCGTATTTTTAAAATAAGCCTTTATGAAATTGACTAACCTAGTATCCACTCACATTCTATCAGTTTTACTTATATCGTTCAATAATCTTAGAATAGTCTTTATTTTAAGATTATTAGCCAAGGCCTCAATTGAGGCCTTGGCTTGGTCAATATGGGTCTGAAGGGTGTCCCATTTGTTCCGCCTGTTGCACCGCTTCCTCCGTTTTTGTAGTGCCGATTGGTCCATGACCAGCATCCACTTGCATCATCTTCAATCCTTCCGCAACTCGCTTACCATAATCTGGGTCACACTTTGTTAAATGTTCGACCATTGCATCCTGTATTTCCTTCCGGCAGGAGTGTAGGGTATTAACAAGATTATTAATTAATTCATTACGCTCCCACTCATTAAATCTACGATATGTTTCACCCGCTTGACCATAGTTATTCTGACGCTCGATCGCCTCTCGTTTTACTTCACCCTCGACGTGTGGTGTGTACTCCTTGCCTACCTGCTTCGCTTCTTTTAATCCACCGATAATCGAAGGTTCATAATTGACATGAGGATTTTGATGGGTACCTTGGTCCACTCGGTATTCCATTTGACCTCCTCTTTGATTTGTTGCTACATGCTTCTTCGGAGCATTGATAGGCAGTTGTAAATAATTAGCTCCAACCCGATAACGCTGCGTATCCGAATAGGCGAATGTTCTCCCTTGAAGTAATTTATCATCAGAGAAGTCTAGTCCGTCTACTAAAACCCCTGTTCCGAATGCAACTTGTTCAACTTCCGCATGAAAGTTTTGCGGGTTTTTGTTTAAAACTAACTTCCCGACCTTTCTCCATGGTACATCATCCTTATACCAAAGTTTCGTTGGATCAAGTGGATCAAAGTCCCATTCGGGATGCTCATCATCTGAGATAATTTGTACATACATCTCCCACTCAGGATATTCTCCTTTTTCAATGGCTTCATACAAGTCCTGTGTAGCATGATTGAAATTTTTCCCCTGAATTTCTTCCGCTTCTGCTTGGGTTAAATTTTTAATCCCTTGCAAAGGCTCGAAATGATACTTGACTAGCACTGCTTTGCCCTCATCGTTGACCCAACGATAAGCATGAACTCCTGAGCCCTGCATTTGACGATAGTTAGCTGGTATTCCCCATGGAGAAAATAAAAACGTAATCATATGCATTGCTTCTGGAGATTGCGAAATAAAATCAAAAATTCTTTCCCCGTCTTGAATATTCGTTACAGGATCTGGTTGAAATGCATGGACTAAGTCTGGAAATTTTAACGGATCACGAATAAAGAAGATTTTTAGGTTATTACCAACTAAATCCCAATTTCCATCCTCTGTATAAAATTTGACAGCAAACCCGCGCGGATCTCTTAAAGTTTCAGGCGAGTGTTTACCATGATTGACAGTAGAAAAGCGAACAAATACAGGCGTCTTTTTCCCCTTTTCCTGAAAAAGCTTTGCCCTTGTATACTTTGAGATTGGTTCATCCCCGACCGTTCCATAGGCTTCAAAATACCCGTGTGCTCCTGCTCCTCGTGCATGGACGACCCGCTCTGGAATACGCTCTCTGTCAAAATGGCTGATCTTTTCCAGAAAATCATAATTCTCAAGCGTCGTCGGTCCACGATTACCGACCGTTCTAACATTTTGATTATCCGTGACAGGGTGGCCTTGACGGTTGGTTAATGTATCCTCTGTCTCATTCTCACCTGTCTTGTTTTTCAACACTTCCTCTGAGCCTTCCACATTTGTTCCAAAGTATTCATTTTCCTTTTTATCCATAGGTCTACCTCTCTTTTCATTAATAGTTAACACTATCAATATGCGCATTGAGAGGACATTTTATGAAAAAAAGGTAATTTTTTCAGAGAGATTTTGTTAACCCAATGATCTCAGGAACGATAAGAAATAAGATAAGCCCTGCACAAACGAGGAGCGCACCAAATAAATAGTATAATTGCTTTTTGCGATAATTTTGGATGATGAGTATAACGTTGGAAACAAGCATGATAAACAGAAGCCAAAGAGAATTTCCTTTCTCAATCAACTCACCATTTTCGGTTGCAAAATACCCCATTATCATAAATAAAACAGAGGTAATAAAGAAAAATATCTTTCCACTTTTATTCCAACCTGATGTTTCTACTTTATTTTCTCCCATAGATGATTTGCCCCTTTTCATACGTTATTCACTGTTGTTAAGTTGCTTCTCTCCGTTGGTTTTGCTCAAAATAACCTTCTTCGTAACCAGAATCCATACTTTTAACTGGTTCAATCCTTCCGGCTCCAAATTTGATCGCTTCCTAACAGCATGGCTAGTCTCTTCATCCGCTAGATTCCTCACTTCCAAGCATTGAAGATACCCAAATAGTACAGACAATAAACCTACAAGATACAAGTACGTTTGTAATCAGTCAAAGTTTCCAATTATCCAATGAAGTTTCCCTCAAAAATGACTTCAACTCATTCATGTGTTTGTTCGCTCTACTCCTTTTGCCATATCAGCAGAATAGTTATTGGAGCCTCTTGCTTGAAGAACAGTCCTCTATTGCCGGTTTCTTCTCGTAATCGTTTAGTCTTTTGTCCAATCAAACGTTTGTACAATTCCTTAATTACACTGCTTGTGTTCAATAATCACTCATTTTCATTTACTCAGGCGAAATCGTGGAGAATTTTCACGGTTTCATTACTTTTCCCTTCTGCTGTTTGCTCATGAATTTCATAGATTTCAAATGTCCCTTTTTCAAAGAACAGCGGGAATCTTTTTCTAAACCATGGTTGCATCGGTAAATTTAATGCGTCCTTAATCGGCACCCAGTGCAGTTCCCCCTCAGGCGGATGCTCCAGCAACTCTCCTTCGAATGATTTCGCTAAGTAATTAAAGACCATATAGCGATATTTTTGTTGTGGATCAACAAACTCCGCCAATCCTTTATAGATTAGCTCATTAACCTTTAATCCCGTCTCCTCTCGAACTTCACGAATTGCCCCCTCTGTCAAACTTTCTGGAAAATCAACTTTTCCACCGGCTGCGATGTATCCTGGAAATCCCCGCTCACTCGGTCTATTAATTAATAACACTTTATCCCCATCCTGCACTAAACACATGGTGAACATATCAACTTTGACCATTGCTATATTTCTCCTTTTTAAGCATATGTATGAAAAACAGACCATTGCCGAATCGAATGGTCTGCTATGCGAATATACGAAGTCTCCTTTATTTTTGGACAAATGCTCTAAACACTCCACGAATCACACTAAAAATGATGACTAGACAAATGATCAATACAATCATGCGATTGAACCCATTCGGTTCCCCAAAAATCAATAGAAATAGATCAGCAAAGCTATAAGGAACAAGAACTGGAAGGAGAAATAATCCCGTTAAAATCCCTGCAGCCAATAATATGAGATATCTTTTCTTATTCATTTAGTCCCTCCGATCGCTTGCATGACATCTTTATTTTAATTCTAACATAAAATTCCAGCATCGAACGTAAAAAAAGCCTAAATTGACGCACGACAATTTAGGCTTTCATTTATTTAATTGTAAATATGCACAAATGGGTCATTTTGATCGACTTTGCGAACGATTAATGCTTCCGGTCCATTCACAGAAGAGATGTTCACTTCAACCGAAATATAGTTTGGAAAATGATCCGATAGTATGCCTGCCACATACTGAGTAAACCCGATCGTCTCCGCTTTTCCATAAAACTGAATGGGGATACTGATGCTTAAATCCTGAAGTTCATTATCGCTATAAAAGGCTTTTCCAATTACGCCATTAAAGTTTGGGAAGAATTTTTCCACATCCTGTTTGAAATTTAAAAAGGACGTTAAATCATCTCGATAATTATTTTGAGCATCTGTTGATGGGAATAGAACATAGTCCTCCTTCACACTTTCCCAACTACCAAGTTTGGAACTGCCCTCTGATACATTGGCATAAGCAAAGAAATTTCCTGGTACTACAGATGAGTTGCTTTCCTGTTCAAACAATGCTATGGTGATCGGTACTTTTTCCAACCCTTTAATTTGTCTTAAACGCGTTACAACCTCTTGCGCAATTTTTTTCCCTTCTCTATCCAGTTGGGCATGATCAATCTTTGTTTCAAATGTTGGCCCATACTGGATTTCTTGAAAATAGTGAACGGAGTTTAACGCTAAGCCGATGACAACTCCTCCGAGACGGGCCGTTTCGCCTTCTCTCACAAGATAATTATGCTCCAAAATATGAGCCAAATAAATGGGGTTTTCTTTATTCCTTGTTTTTACATCGCCTTTGCCCGGATCTGCAGGGTTAAGACCGATATTTTCTTCTGGTTTGATCTTCACTTGCTCTAATTGCTCATCCGTATATTTTCGGTTCAGCCATAAACCCACCGTTTTTCTGTCCAAATATTGACCTTCTTGAAAGATAAATTTATCGGGATTAAAGACGTTTTGGGCAATTCTCATCAACCCTGTTTCAAATTCATCAATATCATATCTTGTATTTAATTTGCTAACCGTTAAACCGCGGGCTTCCGAAGGTACAAATGGTATAATGGTTTGATAATATTGATCAGATATTTTGTATTTTGGGATAATCGCTTTCTCTTTCGAATCATCCTTTTCCTGGACAATCTCCTGTTCTTTTTGAAAGTTAGGAGCGCAGCCAGTTAATAAAAGGAAAAAAGCTAAAACGACCAATGAGATCTTTCTCACGGTACATTCACCTCTTAATTACGTAGTTAGTCCATCTTTTCTCTAGTACCCTTAAGACTTCTTCAATTCTTCTATTAATTTCTCCTCATTCCATACTTCAACCCCTAGTTCCTCTGCCTTTGTCAGTTTGGAACCAGCATCTTCTCCTGCAATAACGAGATCTGTTTTCTTGCTGACACTTCCAGAAACCTTCCCACCAAGTTTTTCAATCTCCTCTTTCGCCTCATTGCGGGATAACTGTTCAAGCTTACCTGTCAAAACAATTGTTTTTCCTGCGAAAAACGATGTGGATTCTTCGAGCGAAACAGGCCTTGGCCCCTTATATACCGTATTCACTCCGATTGCCCTTAATTCTTCGAGCAGTTCCTTTACTTCTTCAAGCTCAAAATAAGAAACAATCGAATCTGCCATTTTATCGCCAATTTCATTAATAGCCGTTAGTTGGTCAGAGGTTGCTTCCGCTAGATGATCGATCGTACTAAACTCCATTGCCAATGTCTTTGCTGCTTTTGCTCCTACATGTCTGATTCCTAAACCAAAGAGCAGTCTCTCAAGCGAGTTGCTTTTAGAAGCCTCAATTGCTTGCAACAGGTTGCTCACTGACTTTTCACCCATTCTTTCTAACGCCAAAAGCTGATCTCTTGTGAGCTTATAAATATCTGCTACATCTTTAATCAACTGTGCAGAAAAAAGCTGACCAATTACTTTTTCACCCATTCCATCGATATTCATAGCATCTCTGGATACGAAATGAATCAAGCCCTCGCGAATTTGCGCTGGACATTTCGGGTTAATACAGCGCAATGCTACTTCTCCTTCAAGTCGTACAAGCTCACTTTCACACTCTGGACAATGAGTCGGCATTTGAAAATCGACTTCTTTTCCTGTCCGACTGTCTGCTAAGACGTTGACAACTTCAGGAATAATATCTCCTGCCTTTTTGATGACTACCTGATCGCCAATTTTAATATCTTTTTCCCGAATCAAGTCTTCATTGTGCAAAGACGCCCGTTGCACCGTTGTTCCAGCAACACGAACAGGTTCTAAAATCGCCGTTGGCGTCACGACACCCGTTCGCCCCACACTTAACTCAATATCTTTAAGGGTCGTCACCACTTCCTCTGCTGGGAATTTATACGCAATCGCCCAGCGAGGACTTTTGGCAGTGAATCCTAGAATTCTTTGCTGGTCTAAAGAATCGACCTTAATGACGAGCCCATCTATTTCATAAGGAAGATGCGGTCTTTTTTCAGCCCACCCTGCAACAAACTCAATCACTTCCTCGATTGTTTTGCACATTTTTCTTTCCCTATTCGTTTTAAACCCTAATCGATCTAAAAGTTCAAGCGCTCCACTATGGGACGTCACACCTGCTGCTTCTGTGTTAGCGATACTATAAAGAAAAACATCTAAATTTCGCGAAGCGGCAATTTTTGTATCTAACTGCCTTAAAGAACCTGCTGCTGCATTGCGCGGATTTGCAAACGGCTCCTCTTCACGCTCCTTTTTCAGCTTATTTAAAGCCTCAAAAGAACGCTTCGGCATGAATACTTCTCCGCGAACCTCAATGGACACAGGCTCATGCAATCGCAAAGGAATCGAACGAATCGTACGTAAATTGGCCGTTATGTCTTCTCCTGTTGTCCCGTCTCCACGGGTCGCTCCGCGGACGAACAAACCATTTTCATAGCGCAATGAAACGGCCAAACCGTCTATCTTTAGCTCACAAACATAGGAATGATCCTCGCCAACAGCCTGGGTTACGCGGCGATCAAAATCGCGTAAATCTTGCTCATTAAAGGCATTGCCGAGGCTTAGCATCGGAATTTCATGCTGAACTTTTTCAAACAGGTCGAGAACCTGCCCTCCTACCCGTTGTGTAGGTGAATCAGAAGTCTTTAGCTGCGGAAATCGTTCTTCAATCTGAATTAACAGTTGCATCAATCGATCATATTCTGAATCTGGAACGGAAGGTTTATCTAATACATGGTATTCATAATTATACTGATTTAATTTTTGATGAAGTTCTTTTACTTCTTTTTCTGCCGTTTGAAGATCCATCTTCCCAACCCTTTCACTTACACTTTTTGAATTGGAGCAAATTTTGCGAGAAGTCGTTTGATCCCTACTGGACTTGGAAATGCAATATCAAGCTCCATGCTTTCGCCTTCTCCTTTGACACTAACTACCGTACCGACTCCCCACTTTCCATGCTGCGCTTTATCACCAACTGCCCAGCCTAATCCTTCTCCACCCGTAGAGGCTGGCATAGGACGTTTAACTGCCGGTCTCATCGTTGGACGTGAAGCGGAAGCAAATGGAGATGATGCTCTTGCTTGCGGCTTGACCCCTTCTAATAATTCTTCCGGAATTTCGTTAATAAATCGTGAAGGAGGATTCATGTTCGTGCGGCCAAACAATGTTCTCATTTGGGCATTCGTAATATAAAGCTCTTCCTCAGCTCGAGTAATTCCCACATAGGCTAGACGGCGCTCTTCTTCCATTTCCGCCTCTTCCATTAATGAACGGCTGTGTGGAAATACCCCTTCTTCTAAACCCATTAAAAAGACAACTGGAAATTCTAAGCCTTTTGCTGAGTGCAATGTCATGAGCACAACTTGGTCCGTCTTTTCTCCCTCATCATCAAGCCGATCAATATCAGCCACAAGAGCTAAATCCGTTAAAAAGGCGACAAGGCTTTTATCGTCGCTTCCATCCTCAAAACTCTTAGTTACAGACAAAAATTCATCAATATTTTCTAGCCTGCTTTCCGATTCGAGCGATTTCTCCGCTTTTAACATTTCACGGTAACCTGTTTTATCAAGGACCTCTTCAACCAATTCTGTAACTGATAGATACTCTTGCATATTTGTATAGCCTTTAACAAGCTCACGAAATTCTGTTGCTGCCTTCGTAATTTTCGGACTTAGACCAATAAGTTCAATCGAATCGAGGGCATCAAACATCGAAATATCATGGAGGTTGGCAAAGTTGGCGATTTTGTCGATTGAGCTTGAGCCAATCCCTCGCTTCGGGACATTAATAACCCGCTGCAAGCTGATGTCATCATCTGGATTAGCAATCAATCTTAAATAAGCTAAAATATCTTTAATTTCTTTCCGATCATAGAACTTAATGCCGCCGACAATAGCATAGCCGATGTTTGATTTAAGCAGCACTTCTTCCATCACACGAGACTGGGCATTCGTTCGGTAAAGAACCGCAAAGTCCGAGTACTTCCGTTTCCCGCTATCCACTAGCTCTTTCATTTTCCCCGCCACAAACTGAGCTTCTGTTTGCTCACTGTCCGCACGAAAATAATAGATTTTATTGCCGTCCATATTTTCCGTCCAAAGGTTTTTCGGTTTACGATTTAGATTGTTTTTAATCACTTCATTAGCTGCATTGAGAATCGTCTTTGTTGAGCGATAGTTTTGCTCCAGCAAAATTACACTAGCGCGGGGGTAATCCTTTTCAAAGGAAAGAATATTAGCGATGTCAGCGCCCCTCCAACGATAGATTGATTGATCCGAGTCTCCGACAACACAAAGATTTTGAAAGCGGCTTGCCAATAATTTCACAAGCATATATTGAGCACGGTTTGTATCTTGATACTCATCGACATGAATATATTGAAATTTACGCTGATAAAATTCAAGAACTTCTGGAACCCGTTGGAAAAGCTGAATCGTAATCATAATCAAATCATCGAAGTCAAGCGCTTGATTTTTGCGCAGTCTTTTTTGATAAAGCTCGTACACATCCGCCACAACTTGATCATAATAGCCACCCGCAGTTTTGCCGAATTCCTCAGGTGCCTTCAGCTCGTTTTTTGCACTGCTAATGGCACCTAAAATCGCACGGGGGTCAAACTTCTTCGGATCAATGTTTTTTTCTTTAAGAATTCCTTTAATAACAGATTGTTGATCGGTTGAATCCAAAATCGTAAAGTTGCGATTATAGCCGATGCGATCAATATCACGACGCAGTATCCTCACACACATCGAATGGAAAGTCGAAATCCAAATTTCATCCGCCGCTCCACCCATCATCTTGTAAATCCGTTCCTTCATTTCTCGTGCCGCTTTATTCGTAAAGGTAATGGCCAAAATGTTATAGGGATTAACGCGTTTTTCAACCATTAAATAAGCGATCCGATGGGTCAACACTCTTGTTTTACCACTACCTGCACCTGCCATAAGTAGTAAAGGGCCCTCTGTCGTTTTAACGGCTCTTTGCTGCTCTGGGTTTAAGCCACTTAGTAATTTATCTGTTAAATATTGCATTCCTTCACCACCACACAAACATATGTTCTTTTTCTATTGTATAAGAGTTACGTTCAGCCTTCAATTTATATTTTCACTGTTTCAAGAGCTTTTTCTAAGTCGCTATAAATAACATTGCCGACGACGATCACATCTGCATATGCCGCCATCTCTTTTGCCTGACTTAAATCCCCGATTCCTCCACCGTAAAAAAGGACGGTGTTATCAAGCACTTCCTTTGCTTCTTGAACGATTTGTACATCGCCATATGAACCGCTGTATTCTAAATAAAAAATCGGCAAATGCAGCATATTCTCTGCAATCCTTGCATAAGCAGCCACATCCTCACCCGTTAAATTCGTCTTTGCCTTTGTCAGCTTTGCCACCTTACATTCTTCATTAAGAATACAATATCCTTGTACAAGAATTTCATCCCAATTCATGATTTCTCCGTATTCTTTTACTGCCTCATGATGCAATTCAATTATCCATTTTGAATGTGGGCTATTTAATACAGAAGGAATAAAATAGAAGTCAAAGCCTGGAGTAATCGATTCAATATTAGAAACCTCTAGAACGCAAGGAACTGTGTATCTTCGAACTCTCGCCATCAAGTCTAGTACTTTCTCAAGAGTCACACCGTCTGTCCCGCCAACGATGATCGCATCTGTTCCCGATTCACATAATTTTTCAAGGTTTTGATCAGAAATTTCTTTATTAGGATCCAGCTTAAACGCATGGCGCCAGTCACGAATATCGTACACTTACTACTTCCTCCAATTGAGTATATTTCAAAGATTGAAGATACACCGCAAATTAATGTTTTTATAATGGATAAAGCCATATTCCATTCCATCATTATAGCATTTGTTCAAAGGAATAAAAAATGAAAACAGGTTTTGTTATACGGTCAATTTTGTTTTTAATTGACTAGCAAGGTCCTAAAAAAAAGCTAGTTTTTGGTGATACATTTTTTGAGCGACCGTTTCTTCCTCTTTTTTCTATCGATTGTGCAGAGCCTCAATCAGCGGGTGACATAAAACGTTCATTACCAAGCTTTCTTGTACCGTTGCACGGGTATTGTCGTTCACATCGCACCTTGTCCGACTATACAAGCTAATTAGAAAAAACAGCAAACAAAAAACCGAGGTTCTCTACATTTCACCTCGGCTTCTCATCTGGTTACTCTTCTTCTTTTATCCGTTCAAGAGCTAGTTCATAGGCGTCATTACCGTAATTCAAGCAACGTTTTACGCGAGAAATTGTCGCTGTGCTCGCACCCGTTTCAGTTTCAATTTTGTGATAGGTTTTCCCTTCACGAAGCATCCTTGCCACCTCAAGGCGCTGTGCTAAGGACTGAATTTCATTGACTGTGCAAAGATCATCAAAAAAGCGATAGCATTCTTCTAAATCTTTCAGCGATAAGACAGCTTTGAATAATTGATCCAGTTCTTTTCCTCTAAGTTTTTCAATTTGCATATATTTACCCCTTTAAGCTGTTTTCTCTTCTAAATGAAACGTTCACTTATTCTTCCGTAAAAACAACTACATTCTCAATTCCTTTGTCAGATGGAACAACATTAATCCACGTTTTCCCTGGAACAAATCCAACCTCTCTCCCATTTTCATCATAGGGAAGAATGCGTCCAGCGACATTTCTCCATTCCAATTCACGCCATTGCCCTCTTTGCAGCAAGTACGCTTTACCGCCCGATGCTAAATCAATCTCGCGTCGTCCATAGTCGTCAATGATCTTATGGTCTGCTTCGATAACCAATATATTGTCTAACAAAACAGGTTCTCTGGAATCTAAATCTGCTGTTAATTCACCATTGCTATAGCGCTCATACTTTTTCGTCTTCTCGTCATACTCATAAGTCACTTTAAATAAATCACTTGAAAAATAAGACACTTGAACAGAATGGGCTTTCGTTCCATTTAACGCCTCTACTTCATCCTCAGATAAAAAGGACAATGAGGAAGGTGCTTGCTCCATATTATAGCCAGCATCATCTGCACCTTTTAAAATATCCTCAGTCGTAATGTATGAATTATGGGGAGCAACTCGACTGCTATCTCTTTTAAATAAAGTACCATCATGCTGCATTCCATTGATATTATCGATATAGCCACTGCTTAACATTGCCCTTGCTTCCGGACTATAGCCATGAGCAACGTATAAGGCATCATACCCTTTCGCTAAATCAATATAGTAGTCGCGTGCGCTTCTCACAGGTCCGATCCGCTCAGCTTCCTCGCTTTGGAAAATGGCTAGAAAACGCGTAACATTTCCCTCTGCCAATAATTCATAAACAAGATCTGCTTTATGCAAGCCTGATTGCGGTCTTGCCTTAGGATCGTTATTGATCATGACACCGTATGCACGGCTTGTGGACTCTTCTTTCACACCTACTCCTGTTAAAGGATATTGATAAGCAAACTCATCTTTATTAACTTGTTCATTTATGGGCTTTTCTTGATGTTCTTGTACCACTTCTTCATTTCCACTACAGCCAGCTAGTAAGAAGAATACTGTTGCCGTAGTAAAGATCCATTTACTTTTCATTCTGCACCCCTTACATCCTGCACATATACTCTTTTATATTTTAACGCATTATCGTTGGAAAGAGTACCATTTTGTTCATGACGTCATACATTCCTTGCTGAGTTACACGAATATAAGGCAGATGCGTTGAGGTAAAAAACAAGAGAGAATAAACCGGATCATTGAATCGATAACCTCTCTCTACTAAATAAGCAGATAGTTTTTTCTCATCATTAATCAACTCTTCAACCTTCTTATCCGACATAACTCCATTTAAAGGAAGCGGTATTTCAAGAACGATTTCCTCATTCTCACTAAAAACAATGCCGCCACCAATTTCTTTTAGACGTCTAAAAGCTCTCATCATCTCATTTTTATTCTTTCCAATTAAAACAATATCGCCAGTATTAGTGAAAGAGCTTGCCAGCCCTGGAAGATTGTTGGCAAATCCTTTCAGCACTGTATTCGTTCTCCAATTTCCTTCTTTATCAATTAACATGAAGAAACATTCATCATGTGTATTTGGAAGCTCCTCATGATTCACATCGATTGAAATCGAATAGGGCTTTGTAATAACCGAACTCTCCATTTGAATTCCAAAAGGCATCGAGAATTGCATATCGTCATTCGTTAAACCCCAATCAATTTTTAATGGTTCAAGTCCATGTGTTTCCCAATTTACCTCCTCATATACATCGACATTCCTTCCATCTCGTTTCACCCATTTTCCTTTTGCCAGCACAGAAACTGGTGTCGGGTTTTTCTCATCACTGAGAAAATTAATATTGGCAACTCTACCCGTTGCAATATTTCCATGGAGGTATTCGAGGTTATAATAGCGGGCTACGTTAATGGTTGCCATATTATAAGCGTCAATGACCGGAACCCCTTTTTCAATAGCGATTCGAATCATATTGTCGATAATCCCTTGTTCATAAAAGGATGCCGAAGAGCCATCTGTATTGAAAATAAAATGATCATAATGTTCAATTCCTAGCTCATGGATTTCGTCGAGAAGAACCGGCAAATCAGGTCGAATCGATGAATGTCTCAACGAGACCATATAACCTTGCATCAGTCGATCGTAGACCTCTTTACCTGAGATTGCCTCATGATCACAATCAGCACCAAATAACGTCATTTTCGCTAATGTTTTTTCCGATGCACCTGGAAAATGTCCCTCGATTTTCTTTCTCATCCTTTTCGTTTCTTGAATCCAATGAAGCATTAAGTCATCGCCATCTACAAGCTTAGGCCACCCTGTTAACTCTCCCCCTTGTAAAACGGCGTCATGCTCTAACCATGACTTTACATTTGCATGGGAAAAAGTGTCCACTTCATCCAAAATCTCTGTTTGTGAATCGAAACGGCACCACCAATACATCGTTGTTGGAATGTTACGGAGTTCCCTCATTAAAGAAAACGCTTTCTTTTTGTCTAACTGCAAAACAAGCGCCATATTGTCATTAATTAAGGTAGTTGTTCCAAACTGGGATGCATAACGAGCCAACGAATGGGGATTATATAAATGAAATGGGTGAGCATGAGGTTCAATATAACCCGGAACAAGAAGCTGTCCTTTGCAATCAATAATCTCACAGTTACCTGTATTTTCAGGCAATTTTTCACCTACATACACAATGCGATCCTCGTAAATCCAAATATTTGCTGTGATCCACTTGCGCAACACTTGGTTTAAATAACGAGCATTTTGCAATAATATGGTCGGTGATAGTTTTCCATCAATAACTGAAACATGTTCACGAATATGTTTATTTTTCCAACGATATCTTTGTTCTAGCACAATGTTCCCTCCCCTTTGAAATTTCAATGATGTATATACATTGGCTTATTATTTATATTCTTTCACTTTAGTCCATTTCATCATTGCACACTTCAAGTTAAAAAACGAACGTTCATTTGACTTTTACATTATTTTAAGGAATAAACACGGATATAAATGATGTTTAAACGTGATATGGTTCGTTTTTTAATTAGCGATGGTACATGATGAAATCAATTCACTTGAATTACCCGATCATAAAATGATATGAAAGCAAGTTACTAAACTTTCCATCATTTTTATATATACTACCATATTTTGTTGTTTAACACATTAAAGACTTAAAAAATTATGTTAAGAAATTGTGAAGGAGACATGATTATGCAAATTAAACAAAATATCGGAATTGTCAATGCTCTGATCCGTATAACTTGCGGACTAACGATTTTAGCTTGGAGCACCGCGAAAATGGTTAAAAAACCTTGGAAGAATGCATTCTTAATAACAGCTATCCTTGGAGCTATGAAAGTTGGCGAAGGAATTGTCCGTTATTGTCCTGTCACGTCACTCATTGAAGAGGGCATGAAAAAAAATCCCCAAAAGCAAAACGAAGAAGATTCCTTACAAGAAACGATCGTCCCTTCTAATCCATCTTAAAAATTTTACGGTGCTTTCCTCACTAGGGGGAAAGCACCGATGAAAATAAAAGCATAAATAAAGGAGTTGTACTGATCTTATGTTTTGGGAATACATTACCGACATGTCTTTCTTAATAGTTATTTTAATTGGTAGCATTGTCGCTTTATGTTATGCCTTTATTAAGAAATCTAAAGGGAAACATGTGCGATAGCTTTATGACCGATATCGTTGCGGTAAAAAACACCTTCACAGTTAAGCTTCGTTAGCTCTTGATACACTAACTTCTGCGCTTCTACTAATGTATTTGATTTAGCCCCTACAAGTAAAACACGGCCACCATTTGTCAAGAATGAGCCTGATTCACCTTTTTCCGTTCCAGCGTGGAACACAAATCCATCAATCTTATCTAACCCCTCTAGCTCTGCACCCTTTCTATAAGCTTCTGGGTACCCTTTTGAAGCAACAACCACACCGATCATCGATTGAGGATCCCATTCAATTTTTGGTGTTTTACCATTGATCAGGTCCAGCATGACTTGAACTAAATCAGATTGCATGCGCGGGAGGACAACCTGCGTTTCAGGATCACCAAATCTTGCGTTAAATTCAATCACTTTTGGCCCTTTTTCCGTTTGAATCAATCCAGCATATAAGATCCCACAGAAGCTGCGTTCTTCTTGGACAAGTGCTTTTGCCGCTGGTTTAACAATCGTTTCTACAGCTAAGCGAATATCCTCCTCACCAATTTGCGGCACAGGTGAATATGCTCCCATTCCTCCTGTGTTTGGTCCTTTATCGCCTTCAAACGCCCTTTTGTGATCTTGAGCGATCTCTAGTGGAACAACATTTTCTCCGTTAACAAAAGCCATAAGTGAAAATTCTTCTCCAGCAAGAAACTCCTCTACAACGACAGTGGAAGAAGCCTCACCAAACTTTGAATCTTGAAGCATTTCTTTTAAGCTATCAAGGGCCTCTTCAAGCGTCATAGCTACTGTTACACCCTTGCCTGCAGCAAGTCCATCAGCTTTAATCACAATTGGGGCGCCTTTCTCTTCGACATATTGTCGAGCAGTTTCATAGTCGCTAAAAACTTCGTATTCTGCTGTTGGAATAGCATACTTTTTCATTAAGTCTTTAGCAAAGGATTTACTTCCTTCGATTTCAGCAGCCTTCTGATTTGGTCCAAATACCGTAAGCCCTGCTTCCCGGAATTTATCAGCAAGCCCTGCCAGCAAGGGGACTTCAGGGCCAATGATCGAAAGGCCGATTTCTTCTGATTTAGCAAATTGAACGAGCTTTTCTAGTTCAGTTTCAGCGATATCCACAAGCTCAGCTATGTCCACCATTCCATCATTTCCTGGTGCAGCAAATACTTTTTCAACTTGCGGGCTTTCGCTCACCTTTTGGCAAATCGCATGTTCACGGCCACCACGGCCAATAACCAACACCTTCATTCCGTCAACCTCCGCTTTTTATTTACTCCTGATCTTATCGTGAGTATGATGTAGGCAAAAGCTTCGTTTTGCCGCCGCTCTAGTCCCTTGTTTAAAAATGCTTCATTAATGTTTAAAATGTCTAACGCCCGTAAAGACCATAGCAATTCCAAACTCATCTGCCTTTTTGATTGAATCCTCATCACGGACGGAGCCACCAGGCTGAATAATTGCTTTAATTCCGGCTTTTGCTGCCGCTTCAACTGTATCATCCATCGGGAAAAAGGCATCTGAAGCAAGGACCGCTCCATCAGCTTTTGCACCTGCTTGCTCAAGTGCAATTTTTGCTGCACCAACTCGGTTCATCTGTCCTGCGCCAATCCCTAATGTCATATCGCGATTATTTACCACAATCGCATTTGATTTTACATGCTTAACAATTTTCCAACCGAGTTCCAATGCCTTCATTTCCTCATCGGTTGGTTTGCGTTTCGTAGGAACGGTTACTGTTGCATCCTTTAAACCAAACCGATCCTGTTCTTGGACAAGTAATCCGCCTTCTATGGAAGTCAATTTCACTTCATCTTTCGCCTTTTTATCAAATGGAATCGTTAAAAGACGCAAGTTTCTCTTACTTGTTAAAATTTCAATAGCTTCATCCGAGAAAGATGGAGCAATGATGATCTCTAAAAAGATTTCATGGAGTTTTTCTGCTGTCACCTTATCCACTTCACGGTTTAATGCGATGATTCCTCCAAAAATGGACACAGGATCTGCTGCGAATGCTTTTGTAAAGGCAGAAAAGATATCGCTCCCTGTCCCGACACCACAAGGATTCATATGTTTTACCGCAACTGCAGCTGGTTCAGTAAATTCTTTGACGATCTGTAAAGCGGCATCAGCATCATTAATATTATTGTAAGAAAGCTCTTTACCATGTAATTGAGTTGCATTGGCAACCGAAAACACAGAGCCCAAAGGTTTGCGATAAAAGGCAGCCTTTTGATGTGGATTTTCTCCATAACGTAATGATTGTTTCAATTCATATGTCACAGTTAGGCTTTCAGGTGTTTCTTCCTGAACAAGCTCTGTCATGTATTCAGCGATCATTGCATCGTAAGCGGCCGTATGTCTAAACACCTTGGCAGCCAGCTTCCGGCGAGTTTCGTTTTGGACTTCGCCACAAGCTTTTAACTCCTCAATTACAGTTGAGTAATCAGAGGGGTCCACGACGACCGTAACATATTCATGATTTTTTGCGGATGCTCGCAGCATCGTTGGTCCCCCAATATCAATGTTTTCAATTGCCGCTTCAACCGTTACATCTGGCTTAGCAATTGTTTGTTGAAACGGATATAAATTCACACATACAACATGAATAGGTTGGATTTGATGCTCGGAGAGCTGTTCTTGATGACTCGCCTCTGAGAACTTTGCCAACAATCCACCGTGAATCATTGGATTTAGTGTTTTAACCCGTCCTTCAAGAATTTCTGGGAAGCCTGTCACCTCACTAACACTCATAACAGGAATACCAGCATCTGCAATAGCCTTTTTCGTCCCACCAGTACTAATTATTTCAAAATCCAATTCATGCAATCGCTTGGCAAAATCTGTAATTCCTGCTTTATCCGATACACTTATGAGCGCTCTCTTCTTCATCACAAAATCCTCCTAGTTATTGAAATTTTCTGCTTGTTTTATAAAAAGCTAGTGTATGCTAAAAAGGTCCTCTGATTCCATGAAGCGATAGTTTTTTCTATCGCATCATGGAATCTGAGAGAAAATAAACCAAAAATCAACACTGCTAAAAAAATGCTGATCGTTCCTCTATAAATCGAAAGAGTGTCACTTTTTCGTGGTAATACCTTTTTTAATCAGTTGTTGAATGACTTTAGGGTATAACTCATGCTCCACTTTATGAATCTTCGTTTGAAGACTTTCCTTTGTTTCTTGTTCACTAATTTCGATCGCCTTTTGGGCAATTATCGGCCCTGTATCCATTCCAGCATCAACAAAATGAACCGTCACACCACTCACCTTTACCTTCGCCCTTAATGCTTGACCAATTGCATCCTTACCTGGAAAAGCAGGAAGAAGGGATGGATGAATATTAATGATCCTTCCTTCAAACTGATCCAAAAGGGTCTTTCCAATCAAACGCATGTATCCTGCAAGCACGATGAAGTCCACTTCATGCTTTTGTAAATTTTTTAAAATCTCAAGTTCATACGCTTCCTTGCTGTCATACCCTTTCGCATTAAAAACAAAAGAAGGAATTTCTTCATTCTTTGCTCGTTCTAGCGCATAAGCCCCTAACTTATCACAAACAAGCAAAGCAATATCAGCTTCGAGCTCACCTTTTTTAACAGCCTCAACAATGGCTTGAAAATTGCTTCCGCTACCGGAAGCAAAAATGGAAATCTTTTTCATGGTAACCTCCGCTATTCCTTAATCGATACCCCTGCTTGCTCTGTCACAACACCCATTACATATGCTTTTTCTCCGAGTTCTGTAAACAATTGAATCACTGCATTGGCATCGTCTTTGTTAACTGCCATTACCATTCCCGTCCCCATATTAAAGATGTTGTACATTTCTTGACGTTCTATTTTACCGAGCTTTTCCATTAATAAAAAAATGGCTGGCACAGTCCAATTGCTTTCTAAAAGTTCAGCTCCAAATCCATCCGGTAGCATGCGCGGGATATTTTCGATAAATCCCCCACCTGTAATATGAGAAACTCCTTTTATTTCAAATTTCTTCATCGCTTCTAAAAGGGGCTTCACATAAATTCTTGTTGGTCGAAGGAGCTCCTCACCAAGCGTGCAGCCCAGATCCTCTACCTCATCTTCTAGTGACATTCCCGCTTGTTCTAGGAAAATTTTTCGAACAAGTGAGTAACCATTGCTATGGATTCCATTTGAAGCTAAACCGATTAAAACATCACCTTGCTTAATATTCTCACCGGTAATTATATTCTTTTTCTCACAAGCGCCAACTGAAAAGCCAGCTAAGTCATATTCGTCCTCACTATACATTCCTGGCATTTCAGCAGTCTCTCCCCCAACAAGGGCACAGCCTGCCTGCTCACAGCCATCCGCAATCCCTTTAACTATCGCTTCAATCTTCTCCGGTGCAGCCTTTCCGCAAGCAATATAATCTAAAAAGTAAAGTGGCTCTGCCCCTTGAACGACAATATCATTGACACACATAGCAACTGCATCAATGCCGATCGTATCGTGCTTATCCATGAGAAAAGCGAGCATCAGTTTTGTGCCCACACCATCAGTACCTGATACAAGAACCGGTTCTTTCAAATTTAAGGAAGATAAATCAAACATTCCACCAAAACCGCCAAGTCCTCCCATAACTCCTGGGCGAATCGTACGGTTCACATGCTTCTTCATTCTTGTGACTGCCTCATAGCCGGCCTCTATATCAACACCTGCTTGCCTATAAGCATTGGCCATGTTAAGACCTCCTAATGATTTTTTCGGACATATTTGCGTAAATATGATCGTTTTAAATGGGTTGGCTTTGTTAAGCAAAATGACTGTTCAAACACGGGAAACCTTCGTCTCACAGGCTTTTCAAATGAGGTTAAAAAATGAGACAAAGTCAACATCGACATATAACAATAACCATTGTTAAGCAACAGCCTCTAAACCCCTTAGCACGTAGCAAAAAGAAGTGAAAAATCGTGCCATCTTTATTGCCAAAACCGAAACCTAGAAAAACTCAATCCCGATGAATAGAAAAGCGGCATCTAGTGCCGCTAGTCAAAGTAGACAAAGTTAATATACAATCAAATTCAAAAACTTTAACTTAAACCTTTTCATACATTCTCGCTGTACTTGGATAAATCTCCGTAGGATATTTGCCTGTAAAGCAAGCGAGGCATTGCCCACAATTTTCGTCCGCGCTCACCTTGCCAATCCCTTCTAATAAACCTTCTACACTTAAAAAGGTTAGCGTATCTGCACCGATGATTTCCCGCATTTCTTCAACAGAATGACTAGCCGCCATCAACTCTTCTTTAGACGAGGTATCAATCCCATAAAAGCATGGGTTTTTAATCGGTGGTGAACTGATGACAACATGGACTTCTGTTGCACCTGCTTCCTTCAGCATCGTCACAATTCTACGACTCGTCGTTCCTCTAACAATCGAATCGTCGACCATGATTACCCTTTTTCCTTCCACTACACCGCGAACAGCCGAGAGCTTCATCTTTACCCCTTGCTCACGCAAAGACTGCGAAGGCTGAATAAATGTCCGCCCGACATATTTATTTTTAATCAAGCCCATCTCATAAGGAATCCCTGACTCTTCAGCATAACCGATTGCAGCAGAAATACTTGAATCAGGAACACCTGTAACAACATCTGCCTCAATTGGAGCCTCAAGCGCTAGTTTTTTCCCTAAATTTTTACGGGCTGTATGAACATTGATCCCTTGAATATCACTATCTGGACGGGAAAAATAAACATATTCCATCGAACACATCGCTTGATTAGCAGGCATTGCGTATCTTTCAGAGTGGATTCCTGTGTCATCAATGATGACCAATTCCCCTGCCTCGACATCACGAACAAAGCTTGCGCCAACTACGTCCAGGGCACATGTTTCGGATGCAACTACATATGCATCTCCTAAACGGCCGATCGAGAGCGGACGCATGCCATTCGGATCAAGAGCAATCATCAGCTGCGTTTCTGTCATAATTAAGAAAGCATAAGCCCCTTTCAGCATGGTCAATGCATTTTGCACCTGCTCTACCAGCGGTGCGTTACCGCCACGTCTAATTAAATGGGCAAGCACCTCTGTATCAGAGCTTGTTTGAAAAATGCTTCCCTGCCCTTCAAGCTGTCGTCTTAACGCTGTCGCATTAACCAAATTTCCATTATGGGCAAGTGCCAGACTTCCAGACTGCGAGTGGAAAAGGAGAGGCTGCACGTTCTCATAGCCACCGCCCCCAGCAGTAGCATAGCGAACATGACCAATTGCACCAGTTCCCGTTAATTGCTCGATAGCCTCCGCAGTGAAAATTTCCGCGACAAGCCCTTCTCCTTTGACCCCTTTAAGCTTTTGACCGTCTGTGA
Source organism: Bacillus methanolicus (assembly GCF_008764295.1). Taxonomy (GTDB): domain Bacteria; phylum Bacillota; class Bacilli; order Bacillales; family Cytobacillaceae; genus Robertmurraya; species Robertmurraya methanolica_A. Next base: position 41,239 of record NZ_VTQX01000030.1, read on the forward strand.
CAACCATTCCGGTTCCTTCCTGCCCACGATGTTGCAGGGTGTGTAAACCGTAATAAGTGATTTGAGCCGCATCAGGATGTCCCCATACACCAAAGATGCCACACTCCTCATTTAATCCCCTTATTTCAGCAAGCATGGGATAGCCCCTTTCCAAGCAGACTCCAAATCTACCACTTTCTGATCAAGAACAAGCCTATCATCAGCATAGATTTGAAGGTTAGATGTATTTGTCGTTTCACCAATTAATTGCGCCTTTACTAAGCTTTCAAATTGGGCTTTATTTTCTTTTTTCACAGATAGTAGGAAACGTGATTGTGATTCACTGAAAAGCGCAGAAGTTACATCCCCATTTACCGTCACTTTTGCACCAAGCTCAGCCGTTCCCATTAATCCTTCTGCTAATGCAACAGCAAGTCCGCCTTCTGCAATATCATGAGCGGATGCTACAACTCCCGCACGGATTGCAGTGAGAACACTCTTTTGGTTTTGTTCCTCCACATCAAGGTCGATTTCAGGAGCCTTGCCAAAAATTCGTCCATATGTGAGTTTTTGTAACTCACTTCCGCCAAACTCAGGTTTTGTTTCCCCAACTAGATAAATAAGGTCTCCTGCGCTTTTAAAGTTCTGCGTCGTAACATGTGCAAGGTTTTCCACAAGGCCGACCATTCCAACAACAGGTGTTGGGTATACTGCAGTGCCATTCGTTTCATTATAAAGGGAGACGTTACCGCCAATGACTGGTGCATTTAGCTTCGTACAAGCAGCACTCATCCCGTCTACAGCTTTCTCAAATTGCCAGAAAATTTCTGGTTTTTCTGGATTCCCGAAGTTCAGGCAATCTGTAATCGCTAACGGCTCTCCACCAGAAGCGACGATATTTCTTGCTGCTTCAGCAACAGCAATTTTCCCACCTGTTTCGGGGTCTAAATAAAGATATCTTGAATTGCAATCCGTCGTCATCGCCAATGCTTTTTCTGTTCCACGAATTCGGACAATCGCCGCATCTGATCCTGGTGCTACTACCGTATTGGTACGTACCATATAGTCATATTGGTCATAAACCCACTCTTTGCTCGCAATGGTTGCTTGTTGCAAAAGATTAACAAGCGCTTCATTGTAATCGTCCACAGTTGGAACATCATTGTCCATCGCTTGGAACTCACGGAAATATTCGGGCTCACGTGATGGCTTATGATATACTGGCGCATCCTCAGCTAGTGCATCAGCAGGTACATTTGCAACTACTTCTCCATTGTGTACGAGACGAAGCATTTTATCGTCGGTAACTTGACCAATTGCGACACATTCTAAATCATATTTTGAAAATAAATCAACGATTTCTTGCTCACGGCCCTTTTTCACGACAATAAGCATACGCTCTTGTGATTCAGATAGCATCATTTCGTAAGCCGTCATTCCTGTTTCTCGTTGCGGAACAAGATCAAGATTCATTTCAATTCCTGAACCAGCCTTACTCGCCATTTCCGCAGAAGAACTTGTTAGTCCCGCTGCTCCCATGTCTTGAATCCCAACAAGGGCATCTGATTGAATTAATTCAAGGCAAGCCTCGATGAGAAGCTTCTCCATGAACGGGTCTCCAACCTGAACTGCTGGACGTTTTTCATCTGAGTCCTCTGTTAATTCTTCCGATGCGAAGGTTGCCCCGTGAATCCCATCACGACCTGTCTTAGCACCGACATACATGACCGTATTGCCGATTCCATGGGCCTGACCTTTTTTAATATCCTTATGGTCAATTAACCCCACACACATCGCATTGACAAGAGGGTTCCCTTCATAACAAGGGTCAAATTGAACCTCTCCACCAACCGTTGGAATACCAATACAGTTTCCATAGCCAGCTATACCAGCAACCACTTCTTTAAAAAGGTAACGAACACGAGAAGAAGCATCTAACTCTCCAAAACGTAAAGAGTTCAATAGAGCAATCGGTCTTGCCCCCATGGAAAAAACATCACGAATAATTCCACCGACACCTGTTGCCGCTCCTTGGTAAGGCTCTATTGCAGATGGATGATTGTGGCTTTCGATTTTAAAAACGACCGCTTGATCATCGCCAATATCAACAATTCCAGCCCCTTCTCCAGGACCTTGAAGGACTCGCTCCCCTTTTGTTGGAAACTTTCTTAATACTGGCTTTGAATTTTTGTAGCTACAATGTTCTGACCACATAACGGAAAAAAGGCCAGTTTCTGTATAATTAGGAGTTCTTCCAAGGATTTTTTCTACATTTGCGAATTCCTCGTCAGTTAAACCCATTTCTCGATAAATTTTTTCTACTTTTATTTGTTGTGGACTTGGTTCAAGCATGATCGACATGTGCTTCCCTCCATAATTTCACGATAGATGACTGCTTTGTTTTACCAGCTTATGCGCAGGAATCTTTAGCCTACTGCCACCGGATGATTTTATACGACAACAGCATTTCGAAAAGTTTTCACAATCGAGCGGAATAGTTTCAGGCCATCTGCTCCTCCTAATAATTCATCAACTGCTCTTTCAGGATGGGGCATCATGCCAAGTACATTTCCCTTTTCATTGATGATTCCAGCGATGTCCTCTAAGGATCCGTTTGGATTGTTTTTATACGTAAAGACAATTTGACGATTGTCCTTCAATTTTTGTAAAGTCTCCTCATCACAATAGTAGTTCCCTTCACCATGGGCGATCGGAACGGTAATGATTTCACCTTTTTTATACTCAGAAGTAAAGATAGTCTCGTTATTTTCTACCTTTAAATTTGTTGGTCTACAAATAAATCTCAAGCTTTCGTTCCGTCTCATCGCACCTGGTAACAGCCCGCTTTCGAGGAGGATCTGAAAGCCATTACAAACACCAAGGACAGGTTTTCCTGCATTGGCTGCTTTCACAACCTCTTGCATCACTCTGCTGAAACGAGCAATCGCTCCTGTGCGTAAGTAATCTCCATAGGAAAATCCGCCGGGTAAAAGGATTCCATCATATTCATCTAAATGATCTGCATCATGCCAAACATACTCGACTTCTTCCCTAAGTTCATCTTTAATTGCGTGATACATATCTACATCACAGTTGGAGCCTGGGAACACGATGACAGCAAACTTCATTGGGCTACACACTCCTCGATTTCATAGCGATAGTCTTCAATCACAGGGTTTGCTAGGAGGCGCTCACACACTTCCTTTACGACATCTTCAACGTTGCGTTCTGATTTTTCAACCGTTAACTCCATGTATTTTCCAATTCGAACGTCTGATACTTCGTTATAGCTTAATGACTGTAATGAGTGCTTTACCGCAGCCCCTTGTGGATCAAGTACACTTTCTCTTAATGTTACATAAACCTTTACTTTATACATGTGATGGACCTCCCAGTCTCGCAAGAATGTTTTCATAAGCATCTGTTAAGCTTCCTAAATTACGGCGAAATACATCTTTATCCAGCTTCTCATTCGTGTTGCTATCCCATAGGCGACAGGTATCTGGTGAAATTTCATCAGCAAGGACGATGTTCCCTTCGGCATCCTTTCCGAATTCCAGCTTAAAGTCGATGAGGCGAATATTTAATTCAAGAAACAACCTCGATAACACTTCATTGACCTGCTGTGCTTTTTCTTTTAAAAGGGCTACTTCGTCCTTCGTCGCCAATTGTAATTCTTCGATATGGTCATCCGTAATGAGCGGATCTCCAAGAGCATCATCTTTATAGTAAAATTCAACGAGGGGTTTTGAGAGAGGGTTTCCTTCATTAATCCCCAGTCTTTTAGAAAAGCTGCCTGCTGCCACATTGCGTATGACAACTTCAAGAGGAATAATCGTTACCTTCTTTACAAGCTGTTCCGTTTCGGAAAGCTTCTTAACAAAATGAGTGGCAATTCCCTCTTTTTTCAACTTTGAAAATATTAAACTTGTAATCTCGTTATTTAATTTTCCTTTACCCGTAATCTGTTCCTTCTTTTCACCATTAAAAGCTGTCGCAGAATCCTTGTACTCCAACCATACGAGATTTTCATCATCCGTTTGATATACTCTCTTTGCTTTTCCTTCATATAACAATGCTCTTTTTTCCATGATGAGGAGAGCCTCCTATACTAAAAGTGGAAGTGCCTTGGTCATCGTCTTACAAACTTTTCGATTGAAGAAACTTTGACTTATCGTAGGATGTAAAACCAGTATCAGAAGTTTGAAAGGCGATAGGCGCTCATTTAAAAATGAATCCTTCTATAGTCCTAAACGCTCAAAGATTGTATCGACATGCTTTAAGTGGTAATTATAATCAAAACAATCATCAATTTCTGCTGGCGAAAGCTTTGCTTTTATAATTTCATCTCCTTCAATTAAGTTCTTAAACGGAACTTGCTTTTCCCACGCTTCCATTGCTCTTGGTTGCACCGTATCATACGCTTCTTCACGTGGTAGGCCTTTATCAATTAAGGCGAGTAGGACACGTTGAGAGTAAATAAGACCAAGTGTACGATCCATATTACGCTTCATGTTTTCTGGGAAGACTGTTAAATTTTTCACGATATTGCCAAAACGATTTAACATGTAATTCAAAGCAATCGTGGCATCTGGTAAAATAATTCGCTCTGCTGAAGAATGTGAAATATCACGTTCATGCCAAAGCGGGACATTTTCATATGCAGTCAACATATGTCCACGGATGACACGGGCAAGTCCAGTCATATTTTCAGAACCGATCGGGTTGCGTTTATGCGGCATAGCAGAAGAGCCTTTTTGACCTTTTGCAAAAAATTCTTCTACCTCTCGGGTTTCACTCTTTTGCAGACCTCTTATTTCGACTGCCATTTTTTCGATTGATGTAGCGATTAATGCTATTGTTGACATATAGTGAGCATGGCGATCACGTTGCAATGTTTGCGTAGAAATGGGCGCTGGTTTAATTCCAAGCTTCTCACATACATATTTCTCAACAAATGGGTCAATATTGGCATATGTTCCAACTGCCCCAGATATTTTTCCGTATTCAACCCCCTCAGCAGCTTGCTTAAAGCGTTCTAGGTTACGCTTCATTTCTTCATACCAAAGGGCTAGCTTCAGTCCAAATGTTGTTGGCTCCGCATGAACTCCGTGAGTACGTCCCATCATCACTGTATATTTATGTTCCTGTGCTTTGTTTTTTAAGATTTCAACAAAACCTTCTATATCCTTTAGCAAAATGGCATTCGCTTGTTTTATTAAATAGGATAAAGCCGTGTCAACAACATCCGTTGAAGTTAGTCCATAGTGAACCCATTTTCTTTCCTCACCAAGTGTTTCGGATACAGCACGAGTAAATGCGACAACATCATGTCGTGTCTCTTCTTCAATCTCTTTAATGCGGTTAATATCAAACGATGCCTTCTCACGGATTTTTTGAACATCTTCCTTTGGAATTTCTCCAAGCTCCACCCATGCTTCACATGCTAAGATCTCTACTTCTAACCAAGCTTTAAAACGATTTTCCTCTGTCCAAATAGCGCCCATTTCGGGTCTTGTATAACGATCAATCATGACTTTATCCTCCGATTCTTTCCTTCGCCTGTTCCCAAATTCCACTGCTGTCAATTTCAGATAGGGCGTCCTCTATTGAATGTTTTAAAATGGTCACATGCCCCATTTTTCTTTTTACTTTCGCTTCTTTTTTTCCATATAAGTGAATTTTCCAGTTTGGGTAATCGCTTATTTTTTCAATGATTGGTTCTTGATGTTCACCAAGAATATTCACCATAACGACAGGCTTTAATAATTCGGTACTTCCGAGCGGTAGATTGCAAACCGCACGAATATGCTGTTCAAATTGAGATGTTTCACAAGCCTCTATCGAGTAATGACCTGAATTATGCGGCCGAGGCGCCAATTCATTTATATAGATTTCGCCTTCTGCCGTTAAAAACATCTCCACCGCTAATGTACCGACTAAATTTAATGTTCTGGCAAGCTCTATTGCAAGTGAGATTGCTCTTTCCTTCGCATCCTCTGCCATTCTTGCTGGCACGATTGTTTCATGCAAAATATTATCCTTATGAATATTCTCTCCCACCGGAAAAACGGAAGTCTCCCCTTTTGGGTTGCGTACCACAATAACGGAGATTTCTTTTTCAAAAGAAATCCACTGCTCTAGAACACATAATCCAGATTCAACTAGCGGTGCTCCTTTTTCAATGTCATCTCTTGAACGAATGACAAGCTGTCCTTTACCATCGTAACCACCCGTTGCTGTTTTTAGTACACAAGGATAGCCGATTTCATCGATATAAGCATAAATGTCATTCATGTCATTAATTACCCTGTAAGGAGCCACTGTTGCACCAGCTTTTTGGATCGCTGCTTTTTCTTTCGCTCTATTTTGGGTAATTTCAAGCACTTCTTTGCCTTGTGGCACATAAGCATTTTCACAAAGCCAATTAAGTGCTGCTGCATCGATATTTTCGAATTCATACGTAATGACATCGCTAACTTCAGCCAACCTTTGAATCGCCTGTAAATCATGATATTGTCCAACAATTTCAATATCGGCAATTTGCCCACAAGGGGAATGATCTGTCGGGTCTAGTACAGCAACGAAGTAGCCTTTTTCTTTCGCAGCAATAGCCATCATTCTCCCAAGCTGCCCTCCACCGATAATTCCAATCGTTTGTCCAGGTAAAATGGTTTTAAACAAGCTTATCACTACTTTCCATTACAGCCTCTCTCGTTGCTTCACGCATTTTGTCAAGTCGTTCTGCTACTGCCGAGTCAGTCGCACCAAGTATTTGCGCTGCAAGCAATCCAGCGTTCGTTGCTCCTGCCTTGCCGATAGCAACTGTCGCTACTGGGACACCACCCGGCATTTGTACGATCGATAATAAGGAATCCAGTCCATTTAATGCTTTTGATTGAATTGGCACACCGATTACAGGAAGAGTCGTTTTAGCAGCCACCATACCTGGAAGATGGGCTGCCCCTCCTGCACCTGCAATAATTACGTTAAAGCCCCGTCCTCTTGCTTCCTCTGCATATTGAAACATAAGGTCTGGAGTCCTGTGTGCGGATACTACCTTTTTTTCGTAGGAAATCTCGAGCTTATCTAACATATCACACGCATGCTTCATTGTTTCCCAATCCGATGTACTCCCCATAATTACTGCAACCTGCACGCTCATTTTTCTCCTCCATTTTTAACCATAATAAAAGCCCGGAACAAACTGCTTAATCCTATGAAGGAAAGCAATCTGTCCGGGCACATTGTTCATTTATTGAAGCACAGAAAATAAAAGGACATCATCTAAGGCTGCGTTAGCACAGCCACTCCACCCATGTCCGCTTATGCCCTTCAATAAAAGATCAATTTTTATCCCGTCATTCACTTTCCTCATAGTCCAACAATTTAAGGTTGTCGGGTAGAAACTTATGGGCCATATTCCCATTATATATGAGGTAAATTGTATTTTTTTATCGATTATTCCATTTGCACTACCATAGTAACAACATTAACGGTGTGTGTCAACTAATAATCGAACAATAATAAAATATTCTTCTATTAATGTTCGTGTTTTAACCCTCTATCCTCTTTGCCTCAAAAATAATTTGTCTTCCTATAGGCTCATAGACCACCGTGGAACCTTGCTTTTTCTCCTGAAATATTGGTTTTTCTTCTCTTCGTACAGGAATGTAGCCAGCCTTTTGGATGCGGTCCAGACATTGATCAATCGTCTCATTTTCTTGCACTTCAAATCTTTGTTTCAATCTGCTCATGAAAACAATCTTCCCTTCTTAACCGATTTAACCCAAAATCCACCGTAGATCGTTTTCGGTTCATACGCGATAATAAATGCTTTCGGGTCAAGCTCTTTAATGGTTGCATAGAGCTTTAATTCATATTTTCTTGGCGTTAAAATTTGCAACGCCATCCGATCCCCCTCAAGGCCATTCGCAGCCCAGCTCGTTACACCATAGCCTTTTTCCCGAAGAAGTCTCGGTAAGTCCCGATCATATTCCTTCGTAATTACATTGACGGTAATATAGCCCAACGCAAGCTTCTCCTCAATTTTCATTCCTACAATCACACCAATCCCGTAACCAACTGCATACGCAATCAGGTTCTGAATCTGGTTCAAATTATCAAGTACTAAGCCAAGTCCAATAACATAAATAACAACCTCAATCATACTTATAAAAGCAGCTAAATACCTTTGTCCCTTTAACGTCAAAATCATTCTAATCGTAAAAAAGGAAACATAGACAATATTAATGACAAGGATAATGAGCACCATTACCAATCCATTTTGTAACACGGAAATGTCCCCCTAATAAAAGCAAAATCGTGTATGCCTCATTTTACTAAAAATGAAACCTAATTGCACTCTATTTCAGCTACTTCTGTTAGATGAGTACTTGTGTCCTATTGCTTTGAGCCTGATCCCCTCGTCTTGTCGATAAAATCCAACTGCTCTCGACTAAACGATTGCACACATTTCACATACTTGAACGCAGTTGCTTTGAATTTGCACCGATTTAAAGTATACTGCGCTAAACTTTTCTCAATTTGCTTTTATCTTTTCCCTCTCGGTTTGGAAAAAACCTATGATTGCGAAATCTTACGGACATTTAGATCAAAAAAGAGTACCCATTCTAAACTGGCACCTATGTCAAGGACACAATAAAAAAAGAGATTAAGCAACTAGAAGATGATTCC
>NZ_VTQX01000031.1 GCF_008764295.1 Bacillus methanolicus
GGTGTTCATATTGGGTAAGGGCGAAGTAAGAGTTACTTCACCCCAACAATTGACGTTGAACCTGTTTTTTTTATTTATTAGCTCACTCAGCAAGGGCACAGGCCTCTGGAAGGCTTGTGGACGTTCTCTAGTAGGCGGTACGTGCGCGGGAGTGCGGAGAGGCATGGGAAGACAAAACGCTGAAAGTAGCAGATATCGCCAGTTCCTATCAAAGGATATCGCTCAAAAATACAAAAGGAAGTGGAGAAAACGAACTGTTTTTCTCCACTTCCTTTGTTTTAAGGACTGGTCAGAAAGCCCCTTTAGCTTAGTTTGTTTTAAAGAGGACGTAGTAATCCTTCTTCATTGGAGCTCCTTCCGTTGATTTTACGCCTCTTGATATGACGAGACGATAGGCTGTACTTTTCGCATAGCCGTCTTTTGGAGCTTCCACGATGACTGATTTTTTATCAGCAGCAAGTTTTACCGTAGCCGGTAGGCGATTGCCTCGGACATCCTCGACAAAGATCGATTTGCTGTTAACAGATTTTTCATCCAATTCAATGTTAAAAGCGACTGTCCACTTCTTTTCAGTACTAACCGTGCTGGTTGCCTTGCTTGCGTCAAAATAGTTTTCTGTATATGGGGTATGATAGATCGCCTGCAGTTTATCAAAGTAAATGGTTCCTTTATTTTTGTTTGTATCCTTTGTTTCCGCAACATAAATTCGCTCAAAAGAGAGAGGATACTTAACATTTTTTGGGATTGTTGCTTGGACAAACTTCCAGCCGATCCAATTTTGCGCGCCCTCTTCTGTAAAGTTAACAATCACTTCTTTTCCTGCTGCATCATATAATCGTCCGCGGATCCAATGATTATTGCCATCACCGTAAACCCATAAACCAATGGAATGAGGCATTCCATCCATTTTAATGCGGCTGGCTGCCACTGCATAAGAAGCTGCTGTTCCTTTCTGATTCGTAAAATCATAATTCAATTTTAAGTAACCAGTTCCATCCTTTTGGATGCCGTCTTTCATAAGTCCAATAGATGTTTTGGCACGCACGCTATCAGATTTCCATTTTGCGGTCGATTCAAAGCCATCAAGAAGTGCTGGTTTATTCGTCACGGATACAGGAATCTCTACCTTTTTAGTCCCGTGCTGGGCAATAATGCTGCCGCTTGCCGGAGCAGATGCTGCTTTAAACGCCCCATTGCTTGAGAACGTCCCAACATTTCCTTTTGTAGTCCATTTGACATTGCCTTGATTAATTTTCAATTCTTTTCCACTTGAATCAAAGGCTTTGACTGATAAATTCTGTGTTTGATTGATTCCGATTTTAATAGAACTTGGTTCAACCGTAATTTTGGCAGGGGCCGTAACCGTAATCGGGATTTTCTTTTGTGCTTTTCCATATTTAACGGTGACAGAGCCTGTCCCATCTTTTTCTGCAATAAATTTATTTCCCTCTACTCTGCCAATTCCACCTTCGACCGTGTAGGAAACTTTATCATAATTAACGGTAAGGAGATTGTTATAAGAATCTAAAGCATTTGATATCGTAAAGGTTGTTGAACCACCCATTGCCAATTTCCCACCTGCTGATGAGGCTGCATTAAAGGATACTGCGTCTCCATATGGAGCCGTACTAATCGCTTCTAAAATAGCAGATACTGATCTTTGTCTTCCATCTGACGGCTTATTAATTAAGGTTGCATAACGGTTCCCTGGCAATCTAGCAGCCATCGTCGTAGAACCGCCCCCATCTAGATTGATGGCTTGATAGGCTCCTTTGCTCAATAAGTAATTGCTAAATTCCTTCAGCGTCATCCCTGCACTATGGTTTTTCTGTCTTCCATCAACAGTAACTAAGAAAACACGTTTACCCGTTTTATCGACTGCTACCGCACTGCGTGGCTCTCTTTGCGTCGCACGTGGACTCGTTGGGTTAATACTCATGTTCACTTTTCCGCCTTGAACTAAAAGTGGGCCGCTCGCTAGCATAAATTCAGAGCCTTTCCACTTATCCTCGATATCGACAGTAATCGAGATTGGATCGCCAACCTTTAACGCTCTAATTTGATCTACCTTCGAACCATGGGCCGATATAACAAAACCATTTTTTGGAATCGTTGCACTTGTCGTTCGTCCATAAGGTCTAATGGATGTTACCTTACCTGTTATCTTTTCCCCAAAGGTTGCTCCTGGATCAAGGTTCTTATCCAATCCGGTTACAACTACTTCTAAGCCGGTGGCATTTGTTCTCGTATTGCTGTAACGGAAACTTTTGGTGAAGAGTATACTTTCATTTGGATTACGCTGACGATTGAAATCCGTAAGCTCATAAGTTTTATTATTGTGTGAAATCGATATTTTCAGCTTAAACTTATCAATAATCGCTTTTCCGTTTTTATCGATCCCAAAAGCGGCTGGTGTATACATATACCCTGTATCAGCACCGGAGACAGCTCCTAAATTATTAATCTTATTTTTTGTCGCTAATAAATAAGAAGGATTGCCATTATCCATATGGAAAAAGGAAGCATTAATCGCTCCTACGACATGATGTTTGTCGCGAGTATGTAATTTTGCTAAAGTTGTAACAGGATTTAATTTCGTAATTGGGTCTGATACGCCAAAATTCACGGTCGTGTAAGGGTCATTTAAATTAACATCCAATATATTAACCGACTGTTTCTGCTTAGAAATCGTTGTGCTTTGTTTCGTTAATTTAATTCCGGGCGTTAATTGCTGATTCGTTTCGGCGGCAGCTACATTTGTATTTGTCGGCAGCATAAAAAGTAGTGCAAGACCTAGTATGAGATATTTCTTTTTCATTTGGTGAAACCAACCCCTCTTTTAAACTTCAATAATAAAAACCTATCATTTTCCAATTATAACCTAGTTTTCCATAGATCCCAATACTTCGACAAATTTTTTTACAAAAAGATTTCACGGTGTAATATTTTTAATTATCTGAAAATTTTTCGGAAAAAGAGGATGACGAGATTGGGAATAGTCCTATAAAGACAAAAAGATATCTGCTTTAAGCAAGCAGATATCTTTTTGGCCAGAACCAACCATCGTCCCACATCTATCGCCTTAATGGAAGATATATTACATAACTATTTTACCATATAAGGCATATGTTACAAGATAGAATAAGAAAATTTTTCTTATTTTGGATAAATTATTAGAAAAAAAATGTCTTGCATTTCAGAGATATCTTGTTCTATTAGACTTTGTTATTTTTTTTAGCCTGCTATATTGACGTAAAATTTTTCTCCTAATTGTGAACAAAAGTAGGAACATGAATTTTATCTTATCTTGGTCGGATCGTTAAACCACCTATACTTCATCCTCGACAATAACCTATCAGTTTTTAATATTTCAGAGAAACCGCCTGCTCCTTTTTGGTTAAAGGATGTGCGAAAGTTTGTATTCTTTTTCATGTACTCCTATATCGTGTTCAGGCTCCATTTATCCACCACATTTCTCTCCTAAAAAACATAGGCAGATCGTTGTCTAGTAAATCAAAGCCCTTGACCACATTGAATGGAAAATCTCCTTTTCCATGACCCACCAATTAAAAAACTGACTTCCTGTTTGCTTAATAGAAATTTCAAATGGGGCAAGAGATGACCGCTTTTTTTCTTCCCAACTGTCTTGTCCTTATATTTAAACTTCACGTTCTGATCAGCCTATGCTTCGAGCCGATTCATTCCAATTGCGGGGCGACGAATACGAAATGGTGCTCTTTTGTGGATATCGGTCTTTAAAAAAATATTTCGGTCTTTTTTTCATTTTTTCGGTCTACATCGAAATATTTCAGTCTTTTTTCCATTTTATCGGTCTTTATACAAATATATCGGTCAAAACAGTCCATTTATCGGTCTAGGCATGATGTTCATCAACTAGACATCATAATACAACTGCTTGAAGCACTATGGTATCCCCTCTTATCTTTGAACAAAAAAACCAACTTCAAGTGTCCAAATTGGAACTTGAAGTTGGTTTAGTATAATCAGATCATTCAGCTGTGTTTACATCGACAATACGACCTTCAACTGTAGGATTTACCTCAGGAAGAGTTTGTAAGTAATCTCTAAACATTTCATAATCAACAAAACCTGGCTCACTTACGCGACCATCTTCGTAAGCTGCTTTAAATACATCATAGTTGTCTCCACCCTTAGCAGTAAAGGTATTCGTAGCAACGAAATAGGAAGCCGTTTCATCGATTGCAACGTAGCCACCGTTTCCATCACTTACTTCGACTGTGACAACTCTTTCACCTGCAGGCTTGCTGCTGTCATACGTAAATTTCATCCCTGAAACTTGCAGGAATCCACCGTTTTCATTCGGTGCTTGACTAACGCTATGCTCAAGAGCGGCAATAATTTCTGCTCCTGTTAAATTCATAATTCCTAATGTATTACCAAAAGGCATGGTTGTTAAAATTTTACCGAGTGTAATATCGCCTGCTTCAATAGAAGCACGAATGCCTCCACTATTTTGGACAGCGATTACGGTGTTTGGATTAATACTTTTAGCTGTTGCTAACATACCGTCTGTAATCAAATTACCAAGGTTTGTTTCCTTCGTACGGACATTAGAGCGTTCACCGTCTAAAGTAACAACCGCTTCAACCCCGATTGATTCATTTTCCATTTCCTCAACACCGGCTGCATATGGCGCTAAAATGTTGACCACATCTGCATCTTCTGCTTTCGTACTTACATCAATAAGCTCTCCATCATAATGAGTCACGATTCCATCTTCATCAAAGACAACATCGAGAACACCGAGGAACTTGCTGTATTCGTTCGCTTGGACAATAACCGTTGGCTCAGTGCCTTCTTTAACGAATGTTGGCTCATTTAATGTTGAATGCGTATGACCACCAACAATAACATCAATGCCATCCACTTGCTTAGCAAGCTCTAAGTCATTATCGAACTCAAGACTATCATCAAATCCTAAATGGGTTACGGCAATAATTTTGTTAATGTCATAATCCTCTTTAAACGTTGAAACCATTTTCCGTGCTTCTTCAATATAATTCGTAAATTCGATAGAACCAGGGCTAGAAATTCCAACCGTTTCCTCAGTTGTTAAACCGAAAATCCCAATTTTCTCGCCGTTAACTTCCTTGACAATTCCATCGAAGATTAAGCCGTTGACTTCAGCACTAGCATCACCAATACCAGCTTTGTAAATATCATTAAATAATGGGTCCTTTGAAAAATCAACATTCGCACTAATAAGCGGGAAGTCTGCACCTTTCACAAATTCCGCTAATGCTTTATGTCCATCCTCACTTGAACCTAAATCAAATTCGTGATTTCCAAAAGTCATCGCATCATATTTTAAGTAGTTCATCACTTCAAGATCGGCTTGTCCTTCGTACTTATTGAAATAAAGAGTACCTGAAAAAACATCACCTGCATCTAAAAGAAGGGCATCTTCATTTTCCGCTCTAACTTCTTTAATGGCTGTAGCACGTTTTGCCGCATTTTCTAAATGAGCATGTGTATCATTTGTATGCATAATCGTTAAGGCAAATCCGTCCATTTCTAGTTGGGAAGCTTTATGCAGAAGCAGTGCATAATCGCCACGCTTCGCTGCTTGACCTGTGCCAAAGTTTGTTGGGGAAAATCCAACAGAAATGTTGTTTGCAACTAAAGCTTTAACAGCTTGTGCATATCTTTCACTAACATCTGTAAAGGTAATATTCACATCGCCCTCTAGCTTATAGGCTCTATGAAGCCAAATCGCGATTTCACCTCTTGTGATCGTGCTATTTGAATCAAATTTTGTCGCTGTTTTTCCATTTGTAATCCCTGCAGCTTTAAGTGCATTTACAGCACCTACAGCGCGAGACGGAACATCTGTGAAGTTAGAAGCAGGAGCATTTTCCGTATTAAGGCCTAACGCGTTTGATAATAGAACGGCTGCATCCACGCGCTTAATCCCCTGATCAATGCCAAAAGATGTTTTAGTTAAGCCGTTTGCCCCTTTGGAAACTAAGAAATCCACTGCCTCTTGATATCGTTCTGGTACATCTGTAAATCCGTTAGATGAAGCAGAAACACTGGCTCCAACCGCCGTAACCAAAGCTGCAGTTGTAGCAGTGGCTAGGAATTTTTTAAGTAATGTTTTTCCGTTACTCATCCGTTATCCTCCCTTTACCGCGAACGTTTTTTTGATTCACCCACTACAAAACAGTGTAAAATTTTGTAGAGGATTGGCAAATACCATCTATTATTATAGCAAAAATGGTTTGCAAGAGGATAAACTTACTTAAAATTTACACAATTCGCGAAAAAAATTTATATTTTGATGATATGCTATATTTTTCCAATTAGTACGGTTGCTACATCATTGACAAATACCTCCAGATTTATTCCTCCACTGGGATTATTTACTGATATTCCGATTTGTTTTTTTTTGCTAATATAAATGAGCAAGACAAGCTTCACAAAAAATTACGATATTTCCAGGGGGAAACAATTGAATGCTTAACTCTCATAAAAAATTCATCGCTACAAGTGCAACAGTAGCTCTAGCTACAACTGCGATCGCACCTTTTGCATCGGCTGAAGAAATTAGACAGCATCAATTTACGGATGTCGGTCCTCGCTATGATGAAGCCGTAAGTTTTCTTTACCATTATGAGATTGTTCAAGGGAAAAGCACCACTTCGTTTGGTGTAAACTCAAGCTTAACACGCGGTGATGCTGCGGTGATTTTAGCAAATGCCTTAGGTCTAGACACAGAAAATGCTAAGGATGCTGGCTTCAAAGATTTATTCCCAAGAGTAGCTGGTGCTGTTAATGCTTTAGCTGCAGAGGGCATTGTTAAAGGCTTTACAAGCGAAAAATTCGCTCCTAATGAACCGATTTCTCGTGGGGCAATGGCTCAAATTCTTGTACTTGGCTTTGGATTGGAGGATTTTGCGGCTCCTTCTCCTTTCACAGATGCTGGCGGCACTTTCCAAAAGTCGATTGAAGCATTATACGGAACAGGAATTACAAATGGAGTAACAAAGACATCGTTTGGTGCTGTACAAAATATCAAACGTGGAGATTTTGCAAACCTTCTTTATAATACGATTCAGTTTATTTTTGATAACTCTTATTTCTTCTATGCAGAGTCAATGGAACTTATTAATTCATCCTCTCTTTCTATTACATTCGACGAAGAACTTGCGGAAGATTTAACTGAAGAAGATATTGCTGATCTCTTATTATTAGAAATGGAAGTAGCAGGCTCTGATGAAGTAGTGGAGCTATTGCCAACGAAGATTACGATTTCTGAAGATCGCACATCGATCATTGTCGAGCATGCCGATCTTGCTGGAAAAGAAGGAACGATTTTCGTTGACGACATTCAAGCAGCATTCGACTATGCAAAGCCTGGTGCCACAACTGGTTCTGTGACATTAGAAGGCTTTGACACACCATTCACATTTGATTTCGACGGTGCTACAGAAACAACTATTAAACTACCTGCTACTGACGGCGTAGCTAATTTAAACGCTCTTGAATTAGAAGTAGTCGACCAGTTCACAGACAGACAAGAAGTAACAGTCATTCTTGAAAGCACTGACGTTGAAGCTGCAAAGCCTGGTGAAGGTCTAACATGGGGAACATTGGTTTATGAAGATAGCAAGTGGAAGCTCGTTGACCACCCTAACTATGACATCATTCCAGCTGGAAACTATGTCCTACAAGCACCATTCACAGATAAGAGCAACAACACCGTTACTTTAACAATTGACATTACCGTTGAATAAACGAAACTGATTTTTTCAGTCCATACACAGAAAGCGCAGACCCGTGAGCAAATAGGGTCTGCGTTTTTTTATAATGAAATACGGGAGGATGAAAGATGGATGGGTTAGGAGTTGGATTAAATCTTGGTGCGATTGATTCAGTCGGATGCGAGTCTTTTTACTTTGTTCCGCCTCTAGTGTTGCTGCGATTTGAGCGAAAATTCGGGGAGGAGGGTTGACTTCGCTTAGCGTCTAATGCTGCTCTGATTCGGCGGGAACACTGGGGGTTGGATTGACTTCGTGTCCAATACGTCTTCCATTCGACCGCAAACTCGGGAAATTAACTTCACTTTATGTCAAATACGACTACCATTTGACCGCAAGCTCGGGAGATTGACTGCGATTTATGTCCAATACAGCTCTCATTCGACCGCAAACTCGGGAGATTAACTTCGATTTATGTCCAATATGACTTCGATTCGACCGCAAACTCGGGAGATTAACTTCGATTCATGTCCAATATGACTTCTATTTGACCGCAAACTCGGGAGATTGACTTGATTTATGTCCAATACGTCTTCCATTTGACCGCAAACTCAGGAAATTGACTTGATTTATGTCCAATACAGCTCTCATTTGACCGCTAGCTCGGGAGATTGACTGCGCTTTATGTCCAATACGACTTCCATTCGACAGCAAACTCGGGAGATTGACTTGATTTATGTCTAATACGACTTCGATTTGACCGCAAGCTCGGGAAATTAACTTCGATTTATGTCCAATACGACTTCCATTTGACCGCAAGCTCGGGAGATTGACTTGATTTATGTCCAATACGACTTCCATTCGACCGCAAACTCGGGAGATTAACTTCGATTCATGTCCAATATGACTTCTATTTGACCGAAAGCTCGGGAGATTGACTTCATTTATGTCTAATACGTCTTCTATTCGACCGCAAACTCGGGAGATTGACTGCGATTCATGTCCAATACGACTTCTATTTGACCGCAAGCTCGGGAGATTGACTTCGATTTATGTCCAATATGACTTCTATTTGACCGCAAACTCGGAGATTGACTGCGTTTTATGTCCAATACGTCTTCTATTTGACCGCAAACTCGGGAAATTAACTTCACTTTATGTCCAATACGACTTCGATTTGACCGCAAGCTCGGAAGATTGACTGCGATTCATGTCTAATACGACTTCGATTTGACCGCAAGCTCGGGAGATTGACTGCGCTTTATGTCCAATACGTCTTCCATTCGACCGCAAACTCGGAGATTGACTTCGATTTATGTCTAATACAGCTCTCATTCGAACGCAAACTCGGGAGATTGACTTGATTTATGTCCAATACGACTTCCATTCGACCGCAAGCTCGGGAGATTGACTGCGATTTATGTCCAATACGTCTTCCATTTGACCGCAAACTCGGGAGATTGACTGCGATTTATGTCCAATACGTCTTCCATTCGACCGCAAGCTCAGGAGATTAACTGCGATTTATGTCCAATACGTCTTCCATTCGACCGCAAACTCGGGAGATTGACTTGATTTATGTCCAATACAGCTCTCATTCGACCGCAAACTCGGGAGATTAACTTCGATTCATGTCCAATATGACTTCTATTTGACCGCAAACTCGGGAGATTGACTTGATTTATGTCCAATACGTCTTCCATTTGACCGCAAACTCGGGAAATTAACTGCGATTTATGTCCAATACGTCTTCCATTCGACCGCAAGCTCAGGAGATTAACTGCGATTTATGTCCAATACGTCTTCCATTCGACCGCAAACTCGGGAGATTGACTTGATTTATGTCCAATACAGCTCTCATTCGACCGCAAACTCGGGAGATTAACTTCGATTCATGTCCAATACGGCTTCCATTTGACCGCAAACTCGGGAGATTGACTTCATTTATGTCCAATATGACTTCGATTTGACCGCAAGCTCGGGAGATTGACTTGATTTATGTCCAATATGACTTCTATTCGACCGCAAGCTCGGGAGATTGACTTGATTTATGTCCAATACGACTTCCATTCGACCGCAAACTCGGGAGATTGACTGCGATTTATGTCTAATACGACTTCCATTTGACCGCAAGCTCGGGAGATTGACTGCGATTTATGTCCAATACAGCTCTCATTCGACCGCAAGCTCGAAGGAATGAATTGTTTCGTGCCTAATCCCTAAAGTTTGTTAGCCAGCCAAGCATCCAAAAAAACCCTTGCAATCTTTAAAAACGGATTCTTGGGGCACGTAATAAGAAAAAGCCAATAAATGGTCAAATGGATGACAATTTATTGGCTTTGTTTGACTTATTTTAAAACGAGTCGATATGGTTCTGTGCTAGCGGAGCCCATCACATCTTCGACTTTGATGTAGTAAGTTCCTTTTTTCAGGTTTAGCGGTAGGACTTCATCGTCGCCTTTGCCGTAATGATCAGCACTTGCGACCGCTTTGCCACTTGCATTGTAGACCGTGACTTTGCCATCTAAATCTGATGGTAATTCTAAAGTAAGGGTGAGCTTAGTATTTTTGCTTGCCACAAACTTGTAGTAATCGACGTCCCCTTTGTTAGAGGTCATGTTCATATATCCGGTTGCGTAATAGCGATTTGGTGCCGGACGCTTAAGTGATAACGGCTTCGATGGGATGTTGTTCTTAACTACTGAACCGCTATCCTCATCCTTTTGATTTGCCTCGGTCACTTTTAGCACGTATGGAGTTAATGAAGAATTGTTTCCATCATAATCGTACGTAACAATGATGTAACCAGCATTCTTTTTCGCACGGAAGCTTCCACGCTCTTCTTCATTATAAAGAGTGTTATCAATTAAAGTGATTCTGCCCTCTTCATCTGGATCGAGCTTGCCGTTTCCATTCGTATCTTCCACAATCGCTAATACAGGGTCGATTTCTGATTTTTGTGCATCTGGTGCATTTTTATACTTAGCTGGGATTGCACCTGGTGTTACGCTAACCCCATAAATGCCCTCTTTCCCTGGTTTGAAGTAATAAATGTCCGTGTCACCAACAAGTGAATAATTTGCCGTGATTCCTTTTGTTGTAATCTTTGTTGCATTCTCAAACGAATCGTTTGCTTCAAATGCATCTGCAACATTTTTAATTTTTGACTTAATCGTGAAGCGATATGGATTGAATACAGGACGGTACATTGGGTCTACAGCCACAAAGTAGTATGTTTCTCCTTCCTGTAAACCTACAGTGAATTTATCTTTATACGTTACCGGACCTTCAAATGGCATCGACATATTTGTATAGAGATAAGTCAAATCTTTCGCATCTGGATCATATTTATAAACTTCCATCCCTACAGGACTGTAGCTGGACGAATTGTTCATAGACAATTCAAAAATAGAGCTTTCCTCTGGAGTGAAGGCAAACCAATCTTGGTCACCACTCATTTGAAGAGAGCCTGTAACTGTTTCATTTTCCTCAAAAGGAATCGCTAAATCCATAATCATTTGCAGCTCTTCATTTACTTCATCATCTACTGCATCTTCTGTATCGAATGCATCTATTGCTTTTTCTCCAGATAAAGCTTTTGAGCGTAACTCAGCTTTTTTCTGTTGATACCCTTCAAAATCATCTTCAAATAAATAATCTTCCGGATATCCCATATCAAATGGAAGACCATCTTCATCTTCTGTTGCTTCCTTATAATCGATGGAAATTCCATAAGGTTTTAAAGAAGAAAAGCTTCTTTCCTTATCGATTACCGGTTCAGCACCAAGAAGGAAGAAGAAATCAGAGAAATATGATCGGTTTGTAATTTCAGCGACAAACTTTTGTCCTGGATAAGCAGTAAATGTCAAGGACTCACCTTGGCCAAATCCTCGATCTGACACCATATCCATTTCATATTGGAATTCCTCACCATCCATTTCTTCAATCGCATGAAGTATAATCGTTGAGTCAATTCCAGGTACGCCAGATAGATCAATTTTCACTAACTGCGGACCAGCTTCTTCACTTCCAGGGATCGTGAATTGGAAAAAGTCAGAATCGC
Source organism: Bacillus methanolicus (assembly GCF_008764295.1). Lineage (GTDB taxonomy): Bacteria > Bacillota > Bacilli > Bacillales > Cytobacillaceae > Robertmurraya > Robertmurraya methanolica_A. The sequence continues at coordinate 11,806 of NZ_VTQX01000031.1, forward strand.
CATTTTCCTCTACTTCTTCATCCAGTTCTTTTTCATCTACAAAGTAGTATTTAAGTCCACTCTTATGCGGAAGACTATCAATGACTACTGGATTATCGAAAGTGTTTGTATCCTCTGGTAATTGCTCACTCTTTTCCAATTGTAGCTTATACGTGTATTGACCATCTTCCAGATACTTTCCGAAGCTATCCTTTACAGCTACAACGAGCGTGCCGTTATCAGGAGCTTTGAATAACGTCCCTTCTGTTGCTCCCTCAATAGCATCGTTGATTTCTTTCACTTTGGCAGGCTTTGTTTGCCCTTCTTTGAAGAACAGAAGCTCGAACTTAAGATCAAATTTCTTTGCCCCTTCAAGGCTAATTTGAACATATTCATCTTTTTTAACCTTTGTTTTATACAAATCTTCTTGATTTAACTTTGTAATTTTCCCTGAGAGTTCTTTCTCTTCAAACTCACCAAGTTCTTTTGCTTTAGAAAGTTTTTCACTTTCTTTCACAGCAGGATTTGCTGGAATTTTCTTTGGATCAAATGATAGCATCTTCTCCAAATCTACCATTCCATAACCATACTTTAAATCATAGCCTTTATCTCCAAGATCTTTAGCCGTCTTCGTTAAAATATAGTTTACTTGATATGGTGTTAGATTAGGATGTTTCGATAATAAAAGTGATACCGCACCTGCCACAACAGGTGATGCCATAGATGTTCCACTCATCTCAACAAATGAAGCGCCTTTATCTGGATCAAATACAGGTGCATAAACCATATGTCCTGGAGCGACAACATCAACTGATGGCCCATATGTAGAGAAAAATGCGAGCTTATTGCTTGAATCAGTTGCGCCAACGCTTATGACACCATCAAACGATGCTGGATAATTTTGAATGCTCTCTCCATCATTCCCTGCAGCTGCAACGATCACAATACCACTGTCGATCGCTTTTTGAACAGCGTCTTGTAGAATCGGTGATGGCATATAAGTACCTAAACTCATGTTGACAACTTTAACCTTTTGGCGAATGGCTTCTAAAATCCCTTCGGCAATAACATAGTCTGTTACAAACATTGAACGATTGAATACATCGATGGAGACGATATCACTATTCGGCGCAATTCCGTAGCCTCCCACTCCATTGTTCTTTTCCGCGCCAATAATCCCAGCAACATGGGTGCCGTGAGTATCTGCCAACCCTTTTTTCATTGGGTCCATTGCATTTTTATTGGCAACAATCTGATTTTTCAATTCAGGATGGTTAGCGTAAACTCCTGTATCAATAACCCCAACCTTTACCTTGTTTTTGCCGGCCATCGATTGTGCTTTGGCCACATTTAAATTTTTCAAATGGTACATCGATGAAGCCTTTGGATCAACGGTTCCTAAACGCTTTGCGTATGCACTTCTTGAGACAGATGTAACGTTCGGCAGTTTCGCATATGCCTTCGCAACCGCCTCTAGCGTATTTTTCCCCTGAATCTCGATGACATCATAACCCAAGCTCGAGAACCTTTTCACTTGCTTACCGCCAGCTTTGCGATGATCACTAGCAGAAAGAGGAGTTGTGTACTTAATGACGAGCTGGTTGTCCGCATACTTTTGCTCTTCACCTTTTGTCACATTGCTGGCTTTGACTTCGTCTTGTTTAAGACCTAGGCGCTCAAGCTGTTCATAGGTTCGTTCACCAACTCCCTTTTCAGCAGCGAGAGAAATTCCCGGCAGGAATGAACTTATGACTAACGAAGCCGCTAGTCCAACTGCCAGTCCTTTCCCTTTGATAGATTTCTTCATTTTCTAGCCTCCTTGAATGTAATAGATACGAGAGTCCAGAAACAAAAAATGGTTCCGGAATGACGCATACATATAATTATACGTTATTTTACTGTTAATAGTTTCATAAATTTACCTATATTTACTATTATTTTATTTTTTGGTTAAATAGTTTCATTGTTTATCGCTAAAATACTAGTATTTAATTTGGTTTGCATGAGCGTTTCGTGCGAGATTGCGCTGATTCTCGCAATGATTAGGCGTGCTTGGCCCAGAATTGCACTGATTTTCTTGAGGATTGCGCCGATTGACACGGGATTACGCTGGTTTAACGCTCTATTGCGCGCTTGACTCCAGATTACGCTGATTCTCGCGATGATTGCGCGTGTTTGGCATCGAATTGCGTCTGTATAATAAATAATTGTGCCGTCACCAATTAAGAGTACGTTGGGCGGCTGACACGACATTGCTCAGAAACAAGCTCATGGGGCTTAGGATGATTTCACACGCAATTTCGTGTACCCACCCCGACAACATCCACTTTAACAATACTGACGCCCTGACTTTGCCAAGATTCATTCCGCCTACAAGAAGGAATAGTAAAAAAAACAACACAGGCTCCATGCCTGTGCTTTCTGGACTATTATATTTCACCCCATATGTCTTCTGCCCACTCCGGGTAATCGATGAAGGGATTGCGATTGTGTTGCCATTTTTCATAAATGACATCATTGCGGTTGCGTTCATAGTCATCGACCGGGTCCTGTTCGTGCCATTGCAGGAGGACGGACAATTTCCCGTGGTAAGGCGTTGAGCCATTGTTTAATGAATCATTCAGTTCTAAATCTACCCGATCATCGCTTTCGTAGCGGACGGCCATGTAGAAGAGCATTCGTGCGACATCGCCTTTGACGCGATCAGGGGGTTCCCATGATTGCGATGTGCGTAAGCAGTCGTCGCAGTTTTTTACGGGGCTGCCGCCATAGTCAAAATCTAAATTTCCTCTTGCGCTGTTGACTTGGACATCTGTCGGGCGCAAATGATGAATGTCGGTTCCCGGTCCCATGCTTGTCCCAAAATTTCCGTGCGATTGTGCCCAAACATGCTCCCTATTCCATTGCCCGACATTTCCGCCATTGCTCGATTTTGCACGGGAAATGCCCGAATAGAAGAGGATAACATGCTCCGGGTTGTTCGGGTCTTCATCGGTTTCCTTTAACGCTTCCCAAACCGTACTGTAAGGGAGCATCGTATGATCGTTAATAATATTGTGAAGCGTGCTTTTCAGTTCAGCACCTGTTTTACCAAAGGCTGCTTGATAGTAGGCAGCTTCCGGTAAAGAAGGAGAGCTAATAAGCTCTCCTTTCGAATCTGTGAACTTAATCGCTTCTGGAGTAGCACCATTTTTGTATTGAATGTGATCGATAATCTGCTCGGCACCGCGTATTTCTTTCACATTCGTTCCGTCAATCATGACCTGCTTTACCTCGCTGCCGTTAAAATCGAGAATGGCATTTGGCTCAGCTGGCTGAACGATAATCGTTGTTTCTTTCAAGCTTGCACCTTTTAACTCAGCGTATTGACTGTGTAGATAGATCGCCTCTTTGATTTCTGATGAAGCAGCTAATGTTAGGGCGACACGTTCTGATGAAATCGTTAATTTATTTGTTTTAAATGCCACCAGATGGTACGTTTTTTCTGCCTCAACCATGTCGCCGGCGAGATCCACTTGAATCATAACCGGATCATGATCACTGGCTCGTCCTGCCATATCCGTAAAATCCGCATTGATATGAAGAATATCGACTTCTGTTTTTGCAGCAAGATGATTTGAGACGAGAATATGGTCCAATACTTGTGAGTTCCCCTGATAGACATATGTGTATCGCTCAGCAGCAGGAACCTGATTAATCATGTTCGTCATTAAATCACCTTCATGAATCTTCAACGACTTGGAAAATGGATAATCATTGAAGTCACCAAGTGAAATGACATTCGCTTGCGGGTCTTTCTCCTTTATGTCGTGGACAAAATTGTAGACTATTTCGGCAATCTGCTGCCTTTGCACCTCGCTTTTATATTCAGGCGGCTGAATGGCACCAAATAACGGCGTGTCACCTGATTTTGAATTCCAATGGTTGGCGATGACGATCACATCTTCACCGTTAAAACGGAATTGGGCTGCAAGCGGCTTTCTGCTACTGTTAAAGGCCGGATTCGTCGGATCAATTCGCCCTGGGTTAAGCGTTAATTTGCCATTTTCAAAGCCGACAGCCGTTGTTGCATCTCCGTGAGGAATGCCATCAACGAGTGAAACTCGTTCAGGATTATACAGGAATCCGACACGGATATTAGCATCTGGTGCGCCCCCATCTTGGTTATTGATCGGGTTAATATTGACGTAATCGTACTCGACACCACCTGCCTTTTTAATCTCAGCGATCAACCGTTGATAACTCTCGGAGGCATCCGAATCACCAGCCAAGGTTCCGTTGTTATCTTGAACTTCTGTGACCCCGACAATATCGGGATTTTTCATATCGGCAACAAATGCCCGCGCTAATCTCTGTGCTTTATCATTAGAGGTTTGGCTTATGTTGTTGGAAAAATTCTCGAGATTATAAGAAGCCACGGTTAGTTTCCTCGGATCTTTCACAATCGATGTTGTTTCCGGCTCTGTTTCTCCTCTTTCAAAAGCATCTTCCATTTCAGCCAATGAAGTGTAAATTTTGTAATTTTGATAAGAGTATCCGACGACACCTGTAATCGGACCATTGAAGCGATCACCTGTCGCTACTTCAAAATTGCGGGCAGGTCCGTTCGGCTCAAGGCGGAAATGGATGCGATGGGCGTTTTGATCATCTTCCTCGTATAATACACCGCCATGAATCGTATCTGTTGGAGCACTTTCTAATACGGTGACCAAATCGCCATGCTCCTGCGGGGCGACCGCTTTGACGTTGCCGACTTGGACCCTCATCGCCTCAAGACTTTCCCAAAAATCGATCGCATCTACATCTGGGTTAAAGACTTGTAAATGATCACTATCAATATGTTCCGTCGGTAAATTGCTTTCATCGATTAAAATCGGCTTAGGCAACGGAACATTTTTTTCAATGACGTCTACATTTCCGCCACGATCATCACGAACATTGATTTGCGTCATCTTTAAATCTGTTTCCTGACGATCATTATAACCATCAATGGCATACTCACTGACCGTTCCCGTAACTGAGACTAAATCCCCGACTTCAATCGGCCATTCCTTATTGCCACTGTATAGAACGATGGCCTCAGATGTGGCAGGATCGTCGTCCATTTGGTCATCTGGTGTTTGAATATGATAATAGTTGGAGCCATTTAAAAAGAATGAATACGTGACTACTCCTTCAATTCTTTCCACTGTTTGTCGATCATACTCACTTACATGTCCCGCTCCTTGAATGTCATGTATTCTCAGGGCATCTGTTATGTTGTATTGAAAGGTCTGCACCTCTCCCCATTGCCCATCAACGGTTTTGATAACGGCTTTAAGAGTCGTATCTTCCTGTATGTCTAGTGGAGAAGTGTACTCTATGCCATTTTCAATCGGATTGCTGCCATCCAATGTATAAAAAATGGTCGCATCCTTCGTACTTGTCGTCAATGCAACGGTTGTGCCGTTCACAAATGTTCCGCTGCCCGGTGAAGCAACTACTGGCTGGATGACCGAGCTATCCTCTACAATATCGGCGATGGAGCGCGGAAGAATTTGATAGTTTTGATTATATTGCTGGACAATTCCAGTAATCGATTCATATGTGTTGCCTTTCATTAAGCCCAAATGATTGTTTTCATCACGAACAAGAAATTCGCCCGTTCCATCTGTTGCCGTAAAATTAGCCCAAGCACTGCCGTCATCAACCTCTGTTAACTGGACATTTTTTACGACAACAAGCTGTGATTCTAAGTCTTCGTTCAATTCATTCCCTTCCACCTCAAGTGGTGCAGGAGTTCCAACATTCTCGATCTTGTTAACGATGACAGCGGAATCGAGCTGCAATAATCCACGATAGTCACCCAATTTCCCTGTTACCGTCATTTCATCACCGACCGCAGCGTTCAAGCTCGTCGGTCTGACAGCGATTCCACCTGTCTCGTCCTGAATCGAAATCGTATTCTTCAGCTTTGCCGTAACAACACCCTTAACCGTTACAGTAGAGCCTAATGAACGTTGACGTGCATCTGCAATCGAAAGAATCGCAGGCTGTTCAGGTTCTTCATCCGGATCTTCCGCCCCAAATGTGTGACGACCAAGATTAGAAACGTCATCTTGAGGAAGAGAAAGCCACTCAACACTCGGGTCAAAAGGGTCATCAATGATTTTATCGCCAGTTGTGATATTCGGTTTTCTGACAAGGGTGACATCCTTCATATAATCGTCTGATCTCCCAACTTGTCCGATGGAATCGACCACTTCACCACTTTTTCGAAGGACAACTGGATCATTGCCATTAAAATTTATAACACTTGAATGCTCGAGGTCACTTACAGCTTTAATTTCTTGATCTGCAGACGAATGGGATATAACATACGTTGCTCCATTCTCTAGTGTCCCTGATAAAGCAAGCCTGTTTCCGGCTGTTGCAGCACCATTTGCATAAAGCTCCAACGTATAATCACTTAAATCAACCGCCGTGCCTGTCCCATTAAATAATTCTATCGCTTTATTAAAGCTTGACCCCTCAATATACTCCGAAATCAGCAAATCATCTGCCACGACTGCTGCGGTTGCGGCGGAGGAATGAACCGGTATGATGAGACTGACCGTGATAACGAAGGACAAAAACAAGTTAAGAGGCTTCTTCCATTTCCTTTTGTTCATTTCTCAATCTCCCTCATTTTTTATTAAAAAATGGTTTCTCCGGCAACTGTTACATTTGTCAATTCAAAATTGACCTTAGTGCTGAGCTTTGATAAATCGAGATCCCCTTCAACGGTTATATTTGTCAAAGCAAGGTTCGGCGCCGCTGTCCCGCTTAGAGTAAGATTCCCTTTTACGACCGAATGGCTGAGCGAAGCTATATTCGCTAGATTGACGGTGACATCGCCGTTATAAATTTTCGGGCTACCAGCCGTTCCGGAAAAATCGTTACCGGTATAGCTCCCGCCAGGTCGCTCTCCACCTGGATTGCCCGGGTTGCCTGGGATTCCAGGATTACCCGGATTGGTTGGCGTATCTGTCATTGGTGGTGTTGTGAAAGACAGATCACCCTTTACTGGGAGCAGACCAAAGACGATTAGTTTATAGGTTCCCCCCGGTTTCTGAAGGGATGTCGTTAATTCAACTGTTGTTTCTTCGCGATTGGCGCTTATGCGAGCCTCTTTTACGTCAAGACCGCCAGTAAATTGAAAAAGGGATGGGCGCGCGATCGTCAATTTACCCTTTATTTTTACATGTACGGTAGTGCCGTTGATTGATTTTAATTCAAGCGGCTGAGCTTTCGAATATTGATTAGCAATGAAGGACTTATAGGCAAGAATAGAGAAATCTCCACGTTTAATCGGAGCATTTGTGCCAAATTAATGATTTGAAATTCCATTTGTAATTCGATTCGCTAGGAGCGCTGAAACTGCGGATTTGTATCGCGGCGAAACATCGGTGAATGGAGCACTTTCTTCGCCGGTTAACTGAAATCCTTTTTGCAGCCAAAGCGCCAGCTCTCCACGGGTGATGGAATTCGCCGAACCAAAGCTTGTCTTCGTTTTCCCAGACGTAATTCCCTCTGCCTTCAAGGCATTAACAGCCCCTTCCGCTCTTTTCGGAACATCGGTGAACCCTGAAGCTGGCGCTTTCTCACTATCAAGCTTAAGCATGTTGGCGATTAATACAGCTGCATCGACTCTCTTAATTTCCTCATTCACACCAAATGTACGCTCAGTCAGTCCTTGTGCGCCATTTTCAGTTAAGAAGCTGACCGCTTCGGCGTACTTGGCAGAGACATCGGTGAATGATTGTGCAGATGCCGATTGAACACTTGTAATGAGGAAACCTACTGCAAGAGCAGAAGCAATGAGAAATCTACTACTCCGGCTTTTCACATACTTTTTCAAATTCGTTAAACCTCCTTTTCTCCTCGTCGAATTTTTCTTCCATGACGTTTGTACAAGATCCATTGCTTATTCTAGCAAATGAACGATGATTCAACCACGATAATTCGAACTATTAATAATATTTTAAATATATTTACTTCGGTGTAAAAATTTCTCATCAAATCTTTACTTGCGCTGATCGTATCTATCTATTCACAAGTGTGAAATCGCCTACTTTTGTGCATTCTAATGAAAAGGTATATGAGTTTTTCTATATTATTTTCATGAAATTTGATATAGTTCAATTATACTAACCCGTGGAGGAATTCGTTTATGGAAGGGCGCTCAGCGAAGGTAAAAAAGAAGAGGAAAAAATGGGTAAAGATCATCGGAGTTTTCTCCCTTTTACTTCTAGTTGCGGTGGGAGCATATGGCTATTCTGTGTATAAAGCTTTGACAGACACGGTCGATACGATGCACGAACCTATCGAGCGAGAAGTGTCTGAGAAGAGAGTCGAGGATCTTACTCTAAAGGATAAGGAGCCCTTCTCGGTTTTAATGCTAGGAGTCGATGAAAGAGAAGGGGATCGGGGGCGCTCCGATACAATGATTGTGTTAACCGTAAATCCTACGTTGCAATCAGTCAAAATGTTGAGCATTCCCCGCGACACGCGCACAGAAATTATCGGGCGTGGAACGGAGGATAAAATAAACCATGCTTACGCCTTTGACGGAGTGAAAATGTCGATGGACACGGTTGAAAACTTTTTAGACATCCCGATCGATTTCTATTTGCAAGTAAATATGGAGGGCTTTGAAGACATCGTCGATGCCGTCGGCGGAGTCACGGTTGATAATGATTTGGATTTTACAATTGAGGGCGTCCACTTCCCGAAAAGGGAAATCACCTTGGACGGAGAAAAAGCATTGTTGTATACGCGGATGAGATACGAAGATCCGAGAGGTGATTTCGGGCGCCAATTAAGACAGCGGCAAATCATCGAAGCGGTCATTAAAGAAGGGGCTAGCTTATCCTCCTTGACCAATTATAAAAATATTTTCAATGCACTTGGGGAAAATATCCGCACGAATCTTACCTTTAACGAAATGATCGATATTCAAAAGAATTATAAGGATGCAGCGAAGGAAATGGAGCAGCTGACGATTACCGGTGAAGGAACACGCATCCATTCGATTTATTACCTCATTGTTTCTGATGAAGAGAAAGAAACGATTCAGAAAGCGCTGAAAGAGCATTTAGAAATCGTTGAAAGCAAAAAGAATCCATAATTGACATGTGGCAAAGTGGACGCAAACGTTCCCTGTTTTCAGTGCTTCACTGCTCCGAAGGCTTTTTACCTTAAGAGTTGGCAACACGCTGAAGCTTGCAGAGTAAGTAAGTAAGCTTCTTTGCTATGCGTGCCTTCACTGATCGGAAATGGCTTGAGCCGTCATGTTCATAGTGTGCCCCCCTTTTACAAATCGTGTTTGAACAAAGGAAATTCACCAGTTAGCCCCTATAGGTAAAAGAAGTTTGATATACTTAAATCGTCCATTCGTCATCATTCATTATTCATTCATCCATTTCGCTAGTTATGGACACATTTAGATCGTAAGAGGAGGTTATGTGCGCAATGAAAGTTTCAACCATTTTAAAATGGGTTACAGGAGGGCTTGAAGCATTTTTGGGGATTCCGATTATCGGTGGTTCGATTGTCCTTGCATACCTGTGGACACCTTTAATGCTAATGGGGATATTGCATATTATTACGTTAGTTTTTTCTTTGCGAGATAATGAGAGTAAGCATGGGAGTATTCTTGGCATCGTCACATCTGTGATTGCATGGATTCCGTTTGTAGGAATGGTCATGCATATTATTACTGCCATTTTGCTCATGGTTGATGCAGCTAAAGCGAATAAAGCTGAGGCTCTCTAATCCATGTTCACTTTATAATAAGCTCGAAAATCGTTAGCGCTTGATTATCTTGTGATGACTGTGAGATGTGTTGCTAAAAAACAACCTTTTTGGTTCTTGCTCTCTTTATGTGAGAAGCCATCTCCTTTCTTGAAGACAAACAAAAGAAGACGGTCTCTATGTTTAAGTTCTATAGAGTTCGTCTTCTTTATATTTTTGAAAAATTTACTAATTTTGTCACATTTTTACTGATTCATTAGCTGATTTATCTTCCAAATAATAGTATTTTTGTATTGAGGTATTTAGACCCATTTTCACTAATTTAGAAGAAAAGGAGCTATTGTATAGGCTAATTGTCATACCTTATTAAAAGTGACGATAACCAATAAAGTGCGGATGGGCTAAAAAATTAAAGGAGGATGAAACCATTGTACTTAAAAGAAAGTTATCGAATATCGCCAAAAATGATCTGTATTTCTAGCATTTTTGATCGACACGGGAACCACTATTCCTTAGTCAGAGAAGAAGATCGTCTGTTTGTTGTCACTCTTCCCCCGCTGAATGTCATTGATTACAGTATTCGCTGCAATGGCTATAACTTAAAAAGCGCCCTTGATACCGCTAAATGGCTCCTTGGTAAAAACCACCTTTGCCCAATTGTCGTTGACCCGATTGAACAAATTATCCTTTTCCCAACAAGATCGCGATTTCATGAAGATAATATATGGTTCAACCCTGATCATATTAAACGAACATTCTTTTTACGAGCACGTACATTGATTTTGTTCATGAATGACTTTATCATTCTCGATTCCAGGGCAACAATCTTCTTTCAACCACAAGCTGACGACAGCCGACCAATATAAACGATTAACCGTTGGCCCTGATCGCTACCCGATCACCCAATACTTAGTGAAAAAACAAAAACTATTATTAAAGCTGAAAAAGGAAATGAATAAGGCAGAGAAAAAATGAAGGATAACGATTTTTATGTAGCCTACATATGGAATAAGTTATGTACATGATGATCAATGTAGTTAGTGTTTTTTACTGAACATGATCACTTTTACATTTGTGATTGGAGACCTTGCTCAGTGAGGTCTTCAATTGTTATTTTTAGAAGGTTGAAGTATGCGGATATTTTATATAATTTAGTAGGTTCATGGTGGTTGACTTTTTTAGTCATTATTAGCACTGCATTGCCAGTCATAAAGAAGAAAAAGTCACTGTGCCTTTCACCATGTTTCATATTTTGAAGAAGAACCAAATGACCATACTTCATAAAAATACAGTTTTGATCGCCATCGTCTTAATTATCATAAAGGGCCTATTTCATCTTTCTTTAAGTAACAGACAAGTTTTATGTAACTCGTTAATTTAATAATTTTCCCTACACATTAAACGGTGAGATAACCCCCACAAATATTAGAGAGAACCCATAAAGAAAGACCCTATAGTGAAAACTCTATAGGGTCTTTCTTATATAATTGAATCTGCCTAAATAATTATTTACAACGATATTATTTAGATACAGATACGTTTAGTTGTACTGGTGTAGAAAGTAGATTATGAGCAGCCTTTTGAGCAGCTGTAGCACTGTCAAAAGTTACACCCTCAACAGCATCAATTGCTTCATCTACATAGATACCTTTAATTACTAGAGTGAATGTTGTAGCTTTTCCATCTTTAGGTTCTACTACTCCATTTACAATAGTTGAATTATCATTCACATTTGCAACATCATAATCCACTAAGAATTTATCAGAAGCAAAGCCTGTATCCTTATAACCTTTAAGTGCTTCAACAATAGCATTGTTAAATGTATTAGCATCGAAGTCAGCTAGAGCTCCACCATATACATTTACACCAGTAGCTAGTGTTTTTCCATCCGTACCTGTAATAGATACTAATGGTTTATTGTATAGGTAACCAGCGTTTTTAGCAGTCTTGCGAACGCCAATAATTTCTTCAGTTGTTAAATCATCTGTAATTAATTGATCAGCATCAGCTGTACCAAAGATAATATCTTCAATATTGATTTGATTAGTATTCGATGCTAATTTGATAGAAACCGGACTTGTAGAGACAGTTGCTTTATTTGGTACAACAGCAGTGTTTTTGTAAGTAATTGGCAACACTTTCTTTACTCCATCTGCAGTCACTTCAACGTTTACAGTGTTACTTGCACGTAAGTATGTTAATGCATCATCTACTTCTTTAAATGCAATTTTACTATTTGTAACTGATACAAACTTATCGTCTTTATCTTTCTCTGCAATTGTAGCATCAGTAGTAGTTAAAGTTAATTTTTCAACGCGATTACCTTTTGAATCTAATGCGTACACTGGTGTTGAAGTGAAATCAATTTCATTTGCTGCCTTAGAAATTTCATAGTTTGCATCAATTTCAGTTGGAGCAACTACGTCTATTGATGAAGTTATCGCATCTGAATCGACATCAACAACATTTACAGTAATTGTTTTTGTTACAGTTGGCTTAGCATCTGATGCTTTTGCAAAATAACTAACAGTTACTTTAGCGTTACTTACTGGTGTATTATCTATAGCATTGATAAAGAATTCTACATTATCTGCACCAATAATATCTACTTCGTTATTTCCAGGCACTAATTTTGTACCGTCTGCTTTTGTCAATTCAATTCCTTCTGTACTTGAAGAGACAGTAACCTTTCCATTCACAAAATCAATAGGTTTGTCATATTGGTCTAAAGAAGTAATTATGACCTTTTGACTGTTTACACCCTCTTCTAATGTACCTTTTCGGCTTTCATCTGAAAGTTTTACAGTTGTTGCATTTACAGAAATTGACTTCTGTACTGGAGTAGCCGCAACTGTAATTGGGAATGTCTTACGAGATCCGTCTTTCATAGTTACTGTTACTGTTGTTGTTCCTGGAGACAATGGGTTAACTTTAACCACACCTGTAATTCCATCATCATCTAAAACTGCAGTTGCAACAATTGGATTAGAAGATACTACACGAGTAGCTCCAGTGAAATTAAGATGTTCAGTATCTGGATCTCCGTTTGTTTCACCAAATGCAGCTAATTCGAATGGGCCAGTTCCTTCTACAACAGAAGTAGTTGGTTTTGCAAAAGTTTTGAAAGCAACTGTATTAGCCATTGTATCATTTAAATTAGTAAGATCTGCTTCTAATGAGTAACCAGCGCTAGTAACCGTCGTTACTGCTTCTTTAACAGTTACCTTGAATGTATTAGATAATACAGAACCATCTGGTAATGTAGTTTCAACTACTACATCAGTAGTTCCAGCTAATTTTGTATTGTTAGCTGTAATTTTAACTTCAGAAGGTTCAGAAGGAGTGTTATTAGGGTTTACACTTACTAAATTAGTATTATAAGACTCCACCTTCACTCTTGCGTCTTTAACATCTTTTCCTGCTTCATCTTTAACAGTTATACCAACAGTTTGACCTTGTTCAAGAGTTGTAGCTTCAAGTGCAACTGTTACACCTTCAGCAACTTCCCAAGTGAATGTACCTTTAGTTTCAGGATATTCTTTTCCTTCTGTATCTTTCACACCAAACACACTTACTGTGTATTCTTGGTTACGAGTAAATTCTGAACTTACAGTAATTACTGCAGACTTACGGTCTGTAGAAAGTTCAACAGCAGAAACTGTTAATCCACCATTTATTTCAAAGTTAGAAAAATCAACATTTGCAGGTAAAGCACCTTTAAACGTTACTCTTGCTTGCTTTGAGTTAATCGCACTTACACCAACAACTTCTGGAGCTACTGGAGTTACATCTAATGTTTGATGTGCTCTATGTAAGAAAATCGCATAGTCTCCACGCTTAGCGTTGTCAGCAGTTCCGAATTGTGTTTCACTCTTACCTTGAGTGATTTTGTTCGCTACTAAAGCAGCAACTGCTTCAGTGTAACGAGAACCTACATCAGTGAATTTTAATTCTGCTTTTCCTTCTAATCCGAATCCTTTTTGAATCCAGATAGCAAGTTCACCGCGAGTGATTAAATCGTTAGCACCGAATTTAGTGTCTGATTTACCGTTTGTAATACCAGCAGCTTTAAGTGCGTTAACAGCACCTTGAGCACGAGCAGGTACATCAGTGAAACCAGCAGCTGGAGCTTTTTCAGTGTCTAGCTCAAGTACGTTAGCAAGCAATACAGCAGCGTCAACACGCTTGATGTTTTCGCTAACGCCGAATCTTGTTTCAGTTAAACCTTTTGCTCCTTTAGAAACTACGAAATCTACTGCTTCTTTGTAATTGTCTGAAACATCAGTAAATCCCGCAGCAGCAGCTGGAGCAACAGCAGATGCAACTAAAGTTGCAGTAGCAGCAGTTGCTACAAACTTACGGTAAGACTTTGGTTGGTAAGCCATGTAATATTTCCTCCTTGTTTTGCAAAAAAATTATTTTATCAATGATTGCTCATTGACGGGCAACACTAGTTAAGTCAAAATCCCTATTCTACTAAACTATACGGTAAGAATAAGAAAAAAAAAGTATATTTTAGCAGAAATGGAATGTTTAACATGCTTTCATTCTACCAAAATTCTACTATTTTTCAACTGTTTTTTACAAGTTTCACAGTCTGTAAATATTACCAGTATAAAAGTCTAATAGGAAAGAAGACTGAAATAGTGCCATGTACCCAATATATAGGTTGCACTACTATATTATACATATATGTATTAAAAAATGGAAGTTTTTTTATTAAAAAGTTAATCTAGGAAATAAATTATCTATATTTTCCTCAAGTTTCAAAATATAACACTAAAGTAAATATGCCTCAGATTGCTTCGGATCAATAAAATAAGCACCCAAATGGGTGCTTATTTTAAAAATGTATCCGCTCTTGCTCCTGTTTGTTTTTATGCAGGAAGGCTAACATTAAGCCGGCGGTTAACCAGAAAGTAACGTTCAGCTGCGGTATAAAGATTAAGTTGTTCGACAGGTTTTGTACCATGTAACAGACGCTTCCGACAAATAATCCGATTGCCAGCACTTTCCCTAACAGGTTCTGTTTAAAATACAGCTTGATTAGGGTCAGGAAGTACATGATATATATAAGAAGAAAAGCGGCTAAGCCGATAAAGCCGGTTTCTGCTCCCACTTTCAGATAGGAGTTGTGAACAGAGTAGCTGTCATGACCAATGTATAGCTCTGGATACTTCTCTACATATTCCTTATAGTTGGCGGTGTAATTCCCCATTCCGACGCCGAGAACCGGGTTATCTCTAAGCATAAACCAACCTGTTTTCCATAAGGTTGTTCTCGAGACAACGGCTCTGCTTGTCGTCGCATCCTCGACTTCTTCCTCTTCTTCCATTAGTTCACCATCATCACCTTCTAGGTCTTCCGGATCTCCTTTGGCAATGTTGAGGGAGACGCCGCTAGGCAATAATTTCTCGATTGCATATAAGGCCGAGTTCGCCCGCGACTGGAAGTCTGGTAAAAAGAACACGACGGTGATTAAAATGACAAAAGAAATTAAAATATGGGGCTTGATCACATTTTTTAAGAAGTGCTTTGGAATTAACAAAACCATTAAGATAAAGGCGCAGGCCATTGTGACCCAGGCAGCGCGTGTATACGTTAAGATGACGTTGACAACATAGATGCCATAGACGGCAAAAATGAGCAATTGGACAGTGCGATTCTTGAAATAGACAACAGAAAGCAAAATTAATGTTGGAATAATATAATTTAAGAACGCAGAATAATAATTGGGATTAACAAGGGTTGAATCGACTCTTCCCTTTGCCTCTTGCAATGCGTAAAGCCCTGCTGTATTAAGGGAGATGCCGAAGATGTATTGAATAATCCCAAATGCGCCAATGATGACAACAGCGGCACCAAATGCCAGACCAAAGCCTAAATATTGCTTCTTCGTAAAATCAACCTTCGCGACAATTAGAAATAGAACGACGTAGGATAAGTAGCGAGCTATTTCCATAACGGATGATTTTAAATCGACCGCATGTATGACGGAGATGGCCGAGATGATGAAAAACAATGCAAAGGCTAACGCTAGAGGCAACACCTTGAAATCATTTAAGCGAATTTTCCCCTTTAGAAATTCGTAAATGGCAGCTAGTGTTACGAGTGGAATTAAAATAATCTCAATTGAAAGTGGGATGGGGCCCACATACGTTTTAAAATAAACAATCGGTATTAAAAATAAACTAAGTACTACTAAATAGTAAGTAATCGTGTTTTTATTCTCCATTCTGTTACTCCCTTATTCAAAATCACGCATTTCCTTGTATAGCTTACATGAATTTATGCGTCTAGACAATGATCATTTTTTCATATGTTTCGATTATCTCTCTATATAGATGGTTTAAAGAAAAATGTTGGGATGCGTGATCGTATAGTTTCTCTCCCATCTCCGTTAGTATCCCTTCTTGCCAACGGGCATATGCACTATTGATCGCCGCAGCGAGCGCCTCCGCATCTTTAATCGGAACGATCCAACCTGTTTCATCCGTATGGACGAGTTCACGGACGCCGCCAACATCTGTTGTAATGAGCGGCAATCGTTGATTCGCTGCTTCAAGCAAGGCGAGTGGAAAGCTTTCACTATATGAAGCCAGCAACGCGAGATTCGATGTTGCATAAAGGGCGTCGACATCATCACGAAAACCGAGGAATTTGACCTCATTTTCGATATTTAAAGCTTTCACCTTGGCGTGTAATTCTTCCTTAATCGGACCATCGCCCACAAGGAGCAGCTTTACTTGCGGCAATTGCACTTCCTTTAACGCCTGAAAAACGACTTCATGACCTTTGACCGGATGCAATCTCGCCACCATCGTCATGACAAAGTCCTCTTCGCCTACGCCCAAATTTTCCCGTTTTATCGGGGCAGCCTTCAGTTCGTTAAACTCAATTCCATTATAAATCGTTTTAATTTTCTCGGAAGGAATCCCCATTTTCACTAAATTTTCTTTAAATAATGCCGATACAGCAAAATAGTAATCCATTCTTTTTAATGCGAGAAGATGTAGCTTTGTAAAAATCGTTCCCTTTAGCCCAGACTTCATAAAGTCGAGCATGGGATCACTGTGAACGGTCGTGACCCATTTAATCTGTGAACGCAATGACACGTAAGTTCCAAATAAATTGGCTCGCGGACCATGGGTATGAAGGATATCAAAGTTTTCCTCTTGCACAAAACGGACAAGGCGGTTCAGGATCGAGAGATCGTATCGTGAAGTCTGTTTAAACACTTCCACTTGAATGCCTGCTTCCCGCGCTTCTTCGGCGAGAGCCCCTTCTTGAAAGACAGCCAGTGTCACCATTTCTTTCGGAAATTGCGCAAGCAGCGTGACGAGATGCTTCCTCGATCCCCCGGTTTCTCCACCGCTAATGACATGTAATATCTTCATGCTCCCTTTGTCTCCTTATGACGATTGCCGTAAATTTGTTTCTTTAATTCTAAGTTTTTAAAGATTCCCCACAAAAGGGTGACCGCTTTATTGACTTGCTTAAACAGGTGAGAATAGCGGTGCTTGTCCTTGTCGACTTCTTGAAATTGAGCAGGATAGAGGGCAGCTGGAATTTGTAAAAAGGTTTCAACTGCACGAACATTGGCTTCCTTTGTTAGCTCTGCCTTTAGTTTGCTCAATTCAATAAAGCCATCAAAATCAATTGCCTGCGATTGAAAAATTTCCACTGCCTCTTCCTTTTTCGCCAATGAATCCGTAATATTGACGACAACATTGATTTCATTCGGAGGAATCGGGCAATTGATTTCATATAAACGAACCGACTGAACGGTCGTGTTGTCCTCGCTGGCGAGCACATCGGCTAAGATCCTTCCCGTTGCGACATGATCAGGGTGGCAATCCACGAAGGTTGGACAATAAACAATCTCTGGACGAACGTCCTCAAGCAGTTCAAGCATGAGCGTGCGAGAGTCGTCGTTGCTTTCAATCCTGCCATCAGGCAAATCTAAATAGCGGATGCTTTGAAAGCCGAACAGCTTTTGCACCGCTTCCGCTTCTTCCTTCCGCTTCTGGATCAATTCCGCTTTCGCCAAGGAACTGACACTGCCAGAGCCATCCGTTATATAGGCCACGGTTACGTGCCCTCCCTTATTCAGATGCTCATTCAGCGTTCCGCCAAGCCCGATCGTCTCGTCGTCGACATGGGGCGCCAACACCAATACTTTTTCTGTGCCGATTGGTGTGAGAGGAAGGGTTCCTTGATAGAAACTTTTTAATTTTGCTCTTGTAACCGGAAGGACGATTGGCTTTGCTAAGTTCAAAACCGCCCTTTTCAGATTCGATGCCATCTCTCATCCTCCTAGAAAGAATCCACATCCGCTGGTGTAATATACCAGTTTTCAATAGAATCCGTCGTCTCTGATTCATGTAAATCTTCATTTATATATTTGCCCACCAATGACATGGGACTATCCTTATGAACGAAGCGCTGCTGTTTCAGCAATGGATAAAGAACCGTATGCGGCAACGCCCATGTTTGGATAATGTCCGCTTGGCGGAGTTTTTGTAAAGTTGCACGGATTAACGCATCCCAAACAGCGGGCTTGTCGATCGCCAACAGATCGACGATCGTCCCGTTTAGCACGGTCCCTTTGCCGAATTTCTTTTCCTCTACATGAAGTACGGCATAACCGAGAAGTGTGCCATTTTCAAATAATCCGAGCATTTGATAGTCCCGATCTGGATGGTTGTGAAAGCGCCAGTTCAGAAATTTCGCATCGCGCTTGAGCAAAATCGGCGCCACATTTTTCGCCTGTTCCCATAGCTGATCAAATTCCGAACCGCAATGGGTAATCATTTTGATCTCAAATGCTGCAGGAAGCTTCGACTCTTTCACCGTAAAAAAACGATCAAGCAATAAGAAAATCGGCTTTGCCAGCTTTAATAATGGAATTCGATTCATGACTAAAGCTGACAAACGATTGATTCTCATCAGGCGCGGAATTTGCGCAATTTCCATCGCATCGGTATAACGGATAAAAAGCTTTTTTGCTTTTTCTGCCGGGTAGCCGTATAAATAATCGTAATCATGTTGTTTTGAGGAAGAAATTAATGCCTTGTTCAGGTCTCCATAAATTCCTTTCCCACGAAATTTCGGGGAAACCATTGTGTCATTTCTCGCTCCAAGCTTCACTTCTCTATCATGCCATTTCGCTTCACTTGGAACTAAGGCAACATGCCCAGCTAGTTGCCCTTCTTGCTCATCGACAAGGATGAGGGATTGCTGCAAATGATTGTCCATAAACTTCCAATTCCAATGCAAAAGGGAGCGCTGTTTTCCAAATACTTCGAAAAACAGCGCATTGATTTCATGTTCGTCGCCTTTTTGATAGAATCGAATCATGCTTTCTACTCCTTAGCGATCCTTTAAAACTCTCCACAAGAATCGAGGTAAATTTAGTTGCCGCTTCAACCTTTTCGGTTCCTTCATGAGACGGTAGAACCATTCTAAGCCAAGCTTTCTAAAGAACAGGGGCGCTCTTTTGACTTTTCCAGCAAAGACATCAAAGCTTCCACCAACTCCTTGAAAGACTTTAACATTGAGCTTAGGCATATGCTCGCGTATCCATAATTCCTGCTTTGGACTTCCTAATGCAACAAATAAGAGGGTCGCACCCGATTGATTGATGCTTTCGACCAGTTTTTCATGATCG
Source organism: Bacillus methanolicus (assembly GCF_008764295.1). GTDB lineage: Bacteria > Bacillota > Bacilli > Bacillales > Cytobacillaceae > Robertmurraya > Robertmurraya methanolica_A. The sequence continues at coordinate 31,229 of NZ_VTQX01000031.1, forward strand.
GTCACATAGCCATTTTCATAGCCGACAATCTGTAATGATGGGTAGCGTTCTTCCAATTTCCGCTTCGCTTCTGAGACGACTTCCTCTTTTGCGCCGTAGAAAAAGACGCCATGTCCTTCTTGTGCGGCAAACTGGAGCAGTCTTTCCATCATGTCAACCCCTGTGACGCGTTCCTTTAGCTTGCCGCCTTTTAGCTTTGATGCGAGCAAGATCCCAACTCCATCGGGAATTTGAAAGGTCGAGCCGTTAATAAGCTCCTTTACGAGCGGATCTTGATTGGCGACAATCACTTTTTCAGGATTGACGGCAATAATGGTCGACTGCTCCCCTTTGGCAATTCGCTCTTTCGTAGCAGCAAGAATCTCATCGTATGTTAAAAGGGAGACGTCAACGCCTAAATATTGTTCTTTCTCCATATAGAATACTTCCTATTCCTGTATTGTTCTAAGTTCTCTTAAGTTTCCTAGCTTAAGCACTTGAACCTTTTCCGACTGTAAATGCAAACAGTTTTTCGTATCAAATACAACCGCTGTTTTCATCGCAGCAAAGCTGTCCTCGGTCAGCACTTTGAATTCTTGGTGATCAGCAAGGATTAAAACGAGATGCGCTCCCGTCACCGCTTCTTCAAACGAATGTAAATCAAAGCTCACTTGCTCCTGCTTCACATGGGGATCCCATACGTTAATATGAAAACGCGGGTTGCCCATGAGCATCTCGACAATTTCAAGCGCTGGGCTTTCTCGTACATCATCAATATTGCCCTTATACGTTAACCCAAATACCGCGATCTTTGGCTCCTTCAATTCAACCGTCAGCTTCTCGACATTTTCAACGACAAAGTGCGGCATTGAATTATTAATATCCCTTGATAATTTAATGAGCGGAGATTCCTCACGGGCCTTCTCAACAATGAAATAAGGATCAACCGCAAGGCAATGTCCACCAACGCCAGGACCTGGCTGGTGAATATTGACGCGCGGGTGCTTATTAGCCAACTCAATGACTTTATGGGCATTGACGCCAAGTCGACTTGAAATTTTCACCAGTTCATTGGCTAATGCAATATTCACATCTCTGAAGGTGTTCTCCATTAATTTCGACATTTCCGCTGTCACCGCTTCAGTCTCAATCACATCACCTGTCACGATCGTACGATAAACATCCGCTGCCCGCTTCGCTGCTTCAGGCGTTGTTCCCCCCACAATTCTCGTGTTTTCAATAAGCTCAATTAAAATACGTCCTGGAAGTACTCGCTCTGGACAATGGGCTAAGTAAATATCATCCATTGTATTGAATCCTGCTTCCTGAAGAATTGGCGCAACGATATCATCCATCGTTCTCGGCGGAATCGTTGATTCGACGATGACCACATTGCCCTTCTCCAAAAATGGAACAATTGCCTTTGTCGCATCGATCACGTAATCGACATTAGCCGAGAGATCTTCGTGAATCGGCGTTGGCACAGCTATAATGAAGACATCTGCTTTCTCCGGTGTTACAGATGCTCTTAGCTTGCCTTTTTCGACAACTTCCTTCACCAATTCAGGCAGACCCACTTCTTCTATATGAATTTCACCTTGATTCAACATTTTCACTACTCGCTCGCTAATGTCAACACCAACAATGTCATAACCAGCGCGGGCAAAGACCGCCGATGTTGGTAATCCAATATATCCTAAACCAACAACACAGATTTTCTTCATCCTTTAGGACCTCTTTTCAGTCAAGTTTCTCTATCCAATAATTTGGTTTTAATCCTAACATAGTATAACAAATTCCGCCAAACCTTGCACCAATTACATTGAATGTCACGTATTCTGATGATAAAATAAAGGTTGGCTTTCTATTGAACCATTCAACATCGTCGCAAATTTATTTTTATCCGTAAGGAGGATTCCTTTTTTGAAAGTTGTTATTTCAGGTTTTTACGGTCTTGGGAACACTGGAGATGAGGCGATTCTTGAGGCAATCGTCGATAATCTTAAGGAAGAATTACCCGATCCAGAGATCACGGTATTTTCATTGTCCCCAAATAAGACTGCCGAAACTCATCAAGTAAAAAGTGTCTATCGTGGTTGGCGCCATGATTTTAAAGGAAAAGTGAGAGCGTTAAAGGAAGCTGACCTGCTGATTAGCGGCGGCGGCGGCCTTCTTCAAGATACATACCCGACAAAGTTTCTGTTCGGGCCATTGCCGTATTATTTATTAATTGTATTCTTAGCGAAACTATGTGGAACGAAGGTCATGTTTTTTTCCCAAGGGATTGGTCCCGTTACGAGTTTATGGGGAAAAATTTTAATGAAGATTTTTGCCAATATGGCTGATTTCGTTACCGTGCGTGACCAGTTCTCGAAAGACTTGCTTCATAAGCTTGGTGTCAACCGCCCGGAATCAAAAGTCACGGCAGATATCGTCTTTGCCTTTAAAAAGAAGGAGGATGACGCCTGCATGAAGAGCCTTCCTTTACGGGGGGATGAGAAAATCTTGGCCGTTTCCGTTCGTCCATGGTTTCAGCACACGGCACATTACGAGGAAATTGGCAAGGCGTTAGACGAGTTAATTGAACAAGACGGCGTTACTCCTGTCTTCGTTCCAATGGAAGGGCATCATGACGTGCGCGCTTCGAACCATGTGTTAGAGCAGATGAAGCATAAAGAACGTTGTCATGTGTTAGGACCCGATTTTTCACCAAATCAATATTTAAATTTCATTGCCGAGTGTGAGATCACAATTGGATTAAGGCTCCATTCCCTGATCTTTTCTGCTTTAGTAGCTGTTCCCCATATTGGCATTAGCTACGATAAAAAGGTGGAAAGCTTGCTGAAACGTTCAGGAATGTGGCAATATTCCTTCCAACTGGAGGAGCTTGACGGGCAAAAGCTAGTGGAAAATGCGCGCATGGTCTTAAGCAAGCGAGCTGAGCTCAGCTCCCACATCGAAGAACAGGCAGCTAAAATGCGTGAGGACGCAATGGAAAATATCGATTTATTGAAGGAACACTTTTTAAAATAGGGCAGGTTTTTGTGTAGCGAAAGAGGCCGTTTCACACGAACAATACCTGAGGAGAAGATAAAATGAAAATTTTAATTACAACCGTTTTTGATTACCCCCATGCTGGCGGCTTATCTACCCATGTCACCACGTTAAAAGCTGGGCTTGAAGCAAGAGGACATGAAGTGGATATCGTCTCATTCAGCGACGCACCAAGCTGGAAAAGAAAATGGTATGCGCGAGGACCTAGCTTCGTTCTCAATAAATTTAAAAAAGGCAAAGGAATTATTTGGAGCCGTAAAGCGAGACAGAAAATGCTTGAGGAGCTGATTGCAGAGCGAAAGGGTCAAGGCTACGATATTATCAATGCTCAGGACGTCTTTGCTACCTTCGCTTCGATTGAATCAGGGATTCCGACCGTTTCAACGGTGCACGGATATATGGCTTTTGAAGCAGTAAGCGCCGGCTCTGTGATCGAAAACAGCGATGAGGCGAAATTCCTACAAGAGATGGAGAAAAAAGCCTTTAAAAGCACTAGAAAAGTCATTACTGTCGATCAAAGAATTAAGGACTATGTGTATAACCAGGCAGGCGTCGAAGGAAATGCGATTCGAAATTTCATTGATATCCATGATTTCAAGCCAGCAGTCGAGAGAAAAAGTGAACTTCGCCGCCAATATGGCTTTAAGGAGGACGAGCAAATTTTCTTCGTACCTCGCCGTTTAACGAAAAAAAACGGGGTCATTTATCCAGCTCTAGCCTTGCCGAAGGTATTGGAGCAATTTCCTAATGCGAAGCTTGTCTATGCAGGAATGGGCGAAGCGTACGAAGAGTTGAAAAACCTTATTGCGGAAAAAGGACTAACAGAGAACGCGCAATTATTAGGGGCGATTCCCCACAGCAAGGTCAAGGATTATTTCGCCCTTTCTGACGTCGTTCTTGTCCCAAGCATTCACTCGGCAGGGGTAGAAGAAGCGACATCGATCTCCGCCCTTGAGGCAATGGGTTCCGGTGTTCCCCTTATCGCCTGCGCAGTCGGCGGCTTAAAAGAAATCGTCGAACATGAAAAAGATGGTCTCCTTGTGGAGGAACGCAATGTGGAACAATTAAGCGAGGCGATGATCGCTCTGCTTGAAAACCCGACTAAAGGAGCAAGCCTAGCGGAACAAGCACGAAAAAAGATCGAGGAACAATATTCCCATTTAGCCGCAGCAGAGAAGTACGAACAAATTTATCTATCAGCTTTGGAAAAGTAATGACTGCTTTGAACGTTTCGCCGATATAATTGTTTTTTCGCCGATATATCTTATATTTCGCCGATATATTTTCATAAACGCCGATAAATTCCGTTTTTCGCCGATATATCGAAAATATCGCCGATAACATTCAATTACATGTTTTTTCAAAGGCAGATGAGACGGGGCTAATGCTTATTGGTTGAGGGTGTCCCCTAAAATTAGGGGACACCCTCGTTTTGAGTGATTAAATACAAAATTTCCCTTGGAAACTGAGTAGGAAGTGAAGGAATTTGCCATCATTAAAAAAATCAGCCCTGCTGATTACTTTATTAGCGATTGTTCTGAAACTGTCCGGATTTCTCCGGGAGAGTATTATCGCCCGCCAGTTCGGGGCGACCGAATATACGGATGCTTACATCCTTGCTTTTTCATTTATCACCCTTGTAATCGCGATGATTAGCGGAGGGTTTAACAACGTCTTTCTTCCATTATATGTACAGAATCGGAAGGAAAAACCAGTAGAAACGGAACAGAACGCAAACGGCGTCATGAATTTAACATTTTTAATCTTCTTAGTCGTGACCGTTGGCGGCTATTTCTTAGTTCCGTATTTTGTTCCTTTTATTTATGGGGACATGAGCCCAACAACTGAAGAGGTGGCCATTAGCATCACGAAATTCTTTTTCCTCTTCATGAGTGCCATTGCCTTAAACGGCATTCTCGACTCCTATTTACAAGGAAGAAGAGTGTTTGTGCCATCGCAAATTTCCAAATTGCTGGCGACTTTGATGGGTGCCGTATTCGCCCTCTTGTTCTCAGAAAGATGGGGCATTAATAGTTTAGCATACGGTTTTATTTTCGGAACAATACTCGGTTCTGTGATTCAGTTTTACTATTTGCATAGAAGTGGATACAAATGGAGTCCAACGGTTAAAGTGGAAAAGGAATTTGGGAAAGCCTTCCTTGTCCTTCTCGTCCCTTCTCTCCTGAATTCTGTCGTTGGACAAATCAATATGTTCGTCAATAAAACATTTGCTTCCGGGACAATCGATGGTGCGGTAACCTATTTAAATAACGCATCACTGCTCGTCAGTATTCCGCACACGATTTATGGAACGACGATCGCGGTGATCATCTTCACCCTACTGTCAGAGCAGGTTGACAATCTGAAAAAGTTCCAATCTACTGTTTTCATGGGAATGCAAATCTCTTTAGTCACGTTAATGCCCGTTGCTGTAGGATTATTTCTCGTCGGGGAACAGGCGATTTCCTTTATTTATGAAAGAGGTAAATTCTCTGCCGAGGATACCCATGCAACCTACATTGCACTCGTCTTTTACTTGCCGATGATTGTCACACAAGGGCTGCAATACATTATCTCTAAGTCGATGTACGCAAGAGGGAAAACAGCGATTATTTTCCGAGTGAGCGTAACGACCATTGCCTTGAACATCCTTTTAAACTGGCTTTTCGTGAAGCCTTTTGGCTATCCTGGGCTGGCATTATCGAGCGCCTTCGTTTCACTTTATTATTTAACCGTGACGACGTTCATTGTTTATAAGGATTTCGATCGTTCTGAGGCAATAAAGCTGTTCAACCTAATCATTCGTGTGCTCATTCCAACGCTGATCATGGCCGTGCCATTATACATGATCCAAAAGATTACGCCAATCGGAGAGCTCTATTCTCTTGTTCAGCTCTTAATCCTGATTCCTCTTGGTGTTGTCTTATATGTAGTTGGTGTATACATCTTTTACCGAGAAGGCTTCACCCGTTTGCTCGGAATTGTCAAAAAGAAGGCTAGAAATTAAGGTGGTTGTTCTATGAAAAGGTTCTTTTTATGTTCTTTATTTCTCGTTTTAGCTGGCTGCCAATCCTCTTCAGAGGAACCTGTTGAGGTTCCACTTCTGGAGGAGGCTTCAATGAGAATTACTTCTGAGGATTATTCATTCGTTGAGGTAAAAAAAGAGAACTCTAGCCTCTTAAACGTATACGATGACATCCATTACGAGTTTGACGTGAAAAAAGGGAGGAAGGAAGCTGGTTCTCTGCATGTAAAAATAAGAACGATCGATAATGGCGATCAACTTGTCTTCCTGCAATTAGAAGGAAAATGGAAAAAGAAAGAAATTCCGATCCAAATTCATGTTCCTTTTCACCATATGACCGATTACGAGTTTACAACTTGGGATGCATTTGAATTTGAACGAACCCATGATGGCAATACAGGGATGGATCGAACGACGCAGCCAATTGGCTTGTTTGAACTGTCAGGGGAAAAAGAAGGTGAGCTTCAGCTTGTGTTAAGCAAGCAATACACCTCTACCCCCCTTCAAAAAGAATATAATAATGGGTTGAAAAGTGATGTGCGAGAGCTTCATCATGAATTTGCCGAATATGATCTTAAAACAGAAGATGAGCAGCTGACGCTATCTTTCCCTCTAACTGCCAGTGAGGGAGAATTAGCAGAAGGATGGTTCATGCTCGCAAATGAAGAACTGTTTGCCGAGCCGAAACATCATGAAAGCTGGATTCACTACCAAATCGAACAGTATAAAGAAGCAAACGGCTGGCTGACGATTGGCGGGCCGCTCAAAAAACTGCCATGGTCGATTGAGCCTTACACACAGGAAGGATATGGGCGAAACCTTGGCGTGATGGTCGATCGTGAAGCCATTGACCGCTATTTCACAGAAAAAGAAAGATATTTTTATAATTTATTGGTAAACTCTGTAGCGGATTTATACGAATACCGTAAAGAAAAAGATACGTCCATTTGGGAAACAGAGTACACCAGTACCTGGCTTCAAAAAGCCTATGGATTAAATGCGCCATACATCGATACGCGTCATAACGAGTTTATCGCCCTCTATTTGCATAAAATGGGCGAAGAGCTGCAAATTCAAGAGTTAATAGATGCCCAGCTCCATTATGGCGACTATTTAATTGAACAGATCGCGATTGGAAATGTTATTCATGCAGGAGACGGTCTCTTTATTTCCGACTATTTTTCACCTTATGATCCGAGTCAAAAAACACATGCCTCCTTGAACCATATTTTAGGGGGAGCCAATTTATTGCTCGAGTGCTTCGAACAATCGAAGGATGAAAAATATTTGCAGGCTGCGAAGAAAATCCGCACAGCGATTGAATTTATCGGTGAAGATTGGATCAGGGAAACGGGAGACCTCTGGTATCAAGTCAATCCTGATTTAACATTTGCCGGCAATGATTATGAACAGTTAACCTTAGTCGATTTACTTAATCATCAAGCAAAATGGGAAAGCATCGGCGAAACAAGAAGCGCGCTTATCGATGTATTAATAAAGTCCAAGCTCGAATACTTAAAATCGGAAAGTATCCAACTTTTGGACAAGGTCACAATTCAATTGGAAGCACAAGGCTTAGAAGAACTGCTGTAGAATTTTATAGCACAGTTTCAAGACTCGTATTAAAATTTGAAAAGGAAGTGCAGAAACACAATGTGACGTTTCTGCACTTCCTTTTTTGAGCTTCACTTTTTTGGGGGACGCAATCCTGCGACAAACTGACGCAATCCTGGTCATAATCGGCGCAATTTTCATAAATACCGGCGCAATTCCACACTAAACACACGCAATTACCCAACAAACACGCACAATCTGGAATTGAGCGCGCAATTGAGCGACAAACAGGCTCAATCCAAAACCAAATCAGCGCAATGTTTATGGAAACTCGCGCAATCATCGTGAGAAACTGCTCATTTCCTAATCGAGCGCGCAATCCAAGCAACGAACGACCTTCCTTGCAAAAAAATAGCACAGACCATGTTTTTGGTCTGTGCTACGAATATTCGTATATTGTTGTCAGATTAGTTGACAGGTAGTTTGTCTACGAGATCGGATCTGATATAGCCATTTACCGCTGTTTTGTCGTCCGTTAGAACTTTATACCAAACCCAACCATCACTTGCTTTTTCTTCACCGGTAATGATTACTGGTTTGTTCTTTGTATTATAACGATAAATTAAGTTGGCGTTGCCAAGGCTTGAATTCGCAGAAGATCGTACAGCTGTGCTATCGGTATTAACCAAACCGATTGTCTTGTACTTTCCATAATCCTTGCTTCCCATTTCTTTATCGATGCGATACATATGGCTCGCTACTTTCGCACCCCAGTAAGCATCTGATGCGTATTTAACATTGAAGCCAATCATTTTATTTCCTGGTACTGCGCCATTTGCAGCCCAAGCATTAGGAGGAATATAGTTCTTTCCTAAGTAATCATTGATTAACGCATCGACACTTGCTTCTACAGAAGGATACGGCTTCGCTGTATTCGTGCTGTCATAAGCGCCGATTCCAAACACGTTGTTATACTCGAATGATTTCGGACTCATGCCGTAGTCCCCTTCGTGGAAGGCCATCGCTAAAATAAGCAACGCATTGACACGATGTGTTTGCTCAACTTGCTTCAAATAAGTGCCAAGACCAATTATTTTACTGCGCTTTGAAGCATCTTTATACTTGCTCAATCCCGTTTTCTCTAAATCTGATAATCTCTTATTAATGTATTGATTCAATTCTGCCGCTGTGTACGAAGTTTGCACTCTAGCAGGCAAATATTGAAAATAGGAGTAAGATTGGCCAACATAGGATGTAGATAATCCTGTTGAATTTGTATAGAATTTATTTCCATCCCAGCTATAATATCTAGTGCCTTGCTTTAAAATGCTTGGTGCTTTGCCAATGACGATAGAACCATTCATATTGGCCGTTTTCGAGAAAACATTCAATACGAGTTCGTTACTTGCATTAACGGTATAATAATTTTGCTGCTCTACCATTGAAAATGGCACAAGCTCTATATCCGCTTGCCTAGCAAATAATGTCTGTCCACCAATATAGACTTCGACAGCATTTTCATCAGATGAAATATACTTCATCTCTTCCCCACGTTGTACGTACGTAACAGAACCACCACTGAAGCTAGATGTTCTGTATAATTCCGTCACATTTGAGGAAGTACTAACAGAAGGGTTCCCATATGCTAACCCTGAAGCCATTTTAATGATTTTTCCTTTATATGTGATCACTTGCGTACTGCTTTTGTTCCATTGAGCCAGCGCTTCATTGTATGTTTTGAATTCTTTTGCTGGTTCTAATTTCCGATCACTTCCAATGTTTGCAATCGCAAAAGGAGTTTCACCTGGGATTGGAGTTGGAACTTCCACTTCCTCAATCGCATGAATCATGCGAATAATAAACGCTGCCGCTTCAGCGCGTGTCGCTTTATTTTTCGGCGCGAAACGATATGTTTTCCCATCCGCATTCGGGAAACCTACTGTAATGTTTAACGAAACACTGTTTGCAATCGCCGTTCTAGAAATGGACGACGTAATCTCATTAAAATCAGTTAAAATTGTCGGTATTTGATACTCAACATTTACATTTTGAAAAGCTAGTGCATTATTGATCATAATGACCATTTGTTCTCTTGTAATCTCTTGATCCGGACCAAACTTTCCTCCGCCAAGTCCTTGGACAATTCCTGCGGCTGCCGCAGAATTAATTCCAGGAGCCAAATTGGAGTTACGTCCTACATCTGAAAATACATGGTCTGCCTCCGGAAGGTGCAATGCCCTTGTAATAAAGGTGGCAAACTCAGCACGAGTAACTCTGTTGCCTGGCTTGTACACACCGTCACCATAGCCATAAAGAATTTCCTTATTAATCGCTTCTCTCAATTCTTTTTCTAAACTAATTCCCGTTATATCATCCGCATATGTCGTTACCGCTGGAAATACAGCTAATAGTAGTAGGAACGAAAGTATTACTTTTACTGCTTTATTTCTCAATGATCTTTCTCCTCTCTATTGCACTCGTTTTTTTACACTTGTTACCTTTTCTCATTCTAACAGAGAACGCATCGATTTTTAATAGTAGATTTGTAGTTTATTGCTGAAAATATTCAATTTTTGGTAGTAAATAGCAAAAAACCCAGGACAATGTCCTGGGTTTCGCTTATTTTCCTACTGTATTCATAGAATTGTAAATAGAGACAGAAAATATCGCTCTACTTGCAAATTCCCCCGTATTATATCGATTTCCAGCAAATAGAGTTGTCGAGTCAATAGACCTTAATGTTTCAATTGCCTCATATGCCCAATAGTCCGGTTTTACATCGATATAGGAATGGCTACCAATTGTTAAGTTTTGTTTGCTTAACTCAAATGCCCCGTGTACAATAAGGGCCATTTCTGCCTTTGTCATATAAGCATCCGGTCTAAAAGTGCCATCTTTAAAACCATTAATGATTCCCGCTTCTTTAATTGCGGCAATTTCCTTGGCAAATCTTGACGTTGTCGGAACATCAACAAAAGCATTTAAATTCTTCGGTTCTTTTTTCAAAACCCGATTGATGATGGCTGCAGCTTGTCCACGTGTAACAGGACTTTCTGGTCTAAATGTGTTATCTTCAAAACCGTAAATAACCCCTTGTTGGTTAAGCATCATAATTGCGTTATACGCTGGATGCCCATTGGCAAGGTCCGTAAATCCACCGTCCTCCAAAATGCGCTTTGCTCCAACATATTTCGGTCCCCAATACGTATTGCTTAAAGAATCAATCTTGATTCCTTGGCTTGATGTGGCACTAATAAACTCATTATTGCCAACATAAATACCTACATGCGTGATCCCCGGCTTGTTCATTGTTTTTTCAAAGAAAACTAAATCTCCTAGCTGTAGATTCGCCTTGTCGACACTCTTCCCAATCGTATACTGAGAAGCAGCGATGCGGGGAATGGTAACTCCTACTAAATTATAGACGAAATAGGTAAATCCTGAACAGTCAAATCCGCTTGGGGTAGCACCAGCATCAAGATACGGAACGCCAATATAATTCTTGGCAATCTTCACTACATCCTCCGGCTTCGAGGCAGCCTCCACTGAAGAAAATGGAAGCAGGATGAAAATCAAACTCAACGTTAGTAATTTTTTTGCCATTTGTTTCATTTGTCACCCCGTCATTTCATGATTTCTTTGTCTAATCATAGCGAACTATGTATTTACTAAAAATATTTTATCAAAGAATAGCAGATCCTTACTTTACGATTTGATTACATTGGTCATTTATCGAACACTTTTGTTAAAATTCGCCATTTATTCCAGCCAATAGTCCCTATCTCAACGCCTATTTAGCACAGAACAAACAAAAAATCGTCTGTACTACTTAAACGAAGGTGCATTCCGGAAAAATCGTGATTAATTCCGGAATTTTTCTGCTTAATTCCGGAAAAAGCAGATATATTTCCGGAAAAATTGCATTAATTCCGGAATTTCACCCTACAATTCCGGAAACATAAGAAAACCGCCCGGACCTTTTTTGTTTAGTTTGTATTCTATTCAGAGTGCTAAGATGGAAATAACAAGGATAAAAATAATAACCATGAAATCACATCACCACCTTATATTTCCATTTTATCATAGGTCAAGTGAGAAGCATCTCCTGATTTAAATAGGAATTTAGGAAATGATCATTTTCGGGTTTTTATCCTTATTTAACCACTTTATTAACGTAATGAGATCCTGCTCATTTAAGGCGATACAGCCAAGAGTATATTTCGTTGTGCTATTTTTCATATGCAGGAAAATAGCACTTCCCTTGCCTGCAATAATTGGGTCCTCATTATAGCGAATGACTACGCCATATTTATAAAGCGGATGGTTCATTCGTTCAAATGAGTTCCATCTTTGACTCGGATTGCCACTGTACGTAACCCACTTATTGTAGTCCTTAGACTTCACATCATCGATCCAATAATCGTTGCTCGTCACCCTTTTGAATGGATATTGCAAATTAGGCAGAGCTTCACCCCAGCCAAATGCTGTTCCGAGCGAATAAGCTCCAATTGGTGTTTTGCCATCGCCTTCTTTTGTCTTGCCCGTACCATTTTTTCCAATCACCGCTTCATACGTTTGGACATTCTTCCAATTCGCACCGTCCAGCTCCTGAAGCTGTACTTGCGCTTTGTTTAAAGAAGTACTTTTCACTAAAATTCTTTGCTTTACGGTAGGCACCATTACATCCACCTTTCGAAACTGCGTATCTAGCACTCTCGCAAGTAATGCTGAAAATTGAGCCCGAGTCACCGGCTCTTCTGGCCGATAAGAACCATCCGGATAGCCAAAAGCAATATGATTCGAAGTGAGATTATGGATTGCCTTCAAATATGGACTCGTTTGCTCCAAATCATAAAATGGAAAAACTGCGCCCGTGTTAAAATCGAAGGCTCCGTCTAAGAGAATAGCAACTTCTCCTCTCGTTAGCGGCTTCTTTCCATCTCCTCCCTTCACCGGTGAAGGGACTTTTTTCTTTACTACCCTTTCAACCATGAGCATCCCTTGGGTAACCGTAATCGAATCGTTCACTCCAAACCTGCCATTCGTATACCCTTGAACAATTCCTTTACTGGATAAAAAGCTAATTTCTTTATATGCCCAATGGGTTGATCCAACATCCTTAAATACAGGCGCAGATGCACCCGAGTCAAGAGGAACTACAAGAAAACCAAGTAAAAACAGTGCTGTTATGTATATTTTTTTCATCCACTTTCCTCCTCTTACTGGCAAGTTTAACAGAAAGCCGATTTACATTACACGGTACAATTTCCCAATAAGAGGTCACGCGATCGCCGCATTTTTCGCCATTATATCGAAAATTCCGACAATAAAATTACTCAATTAAGTAGCTATGAGAACCTATGTAATTTTTAAATAACGAATGGATGAATAAGCGCTACGTTAATTAGCACCAGCATTCACAAATTCATTTTCTGAGACTACTTCAAGTTGCTGCTCAACAAATTCTTTATATAATGGATGCTTATGATAAAGTTCATGATGAGTGCCGACTCCAGTAATATTTCCATTTTCTAAAATAATGAGCTGGTCAGCATGCTTTACAGTGGACAATCGATGAGCGATCACCAACGTGGTACGTCCCTTCATTAACTTCTCTAATGCATCCTGAACTAGCTTTTCAGATTTACTGTCTAAATGAGCAGTAGCTTCATCAAGAAGGAGGATTTGGGGATTTCGTATCATTGCTCTTGCGATTGCTAATCTTTGCCTTTGCCCCCCTGACAGACTTATTCCCCGTTCACCAACTTCCGTCTCGTACCCCTGTGGCAAGGATGCAATAAAATCTTTTAAATTTGCATTGGCCACTGCCTCATTCATTTGCTCTTCTGATATATCGCTTAGTCCATAGGTCAAATTTGAACGTATCGTGCCGGACATCATGGGTGATTCTTGAGATACATAGGCAATCTTCCCCCTCCATTCCTCTAAGGGGATATGATGAATGGATTTCCCTTTATAAGTAATAGACCCGCTATTGGGTAGATAGAATCTCTCTAATAATGAAAAAAGTGTTGTTTTCCCTGAACCACTTGGGCCTACAAACGCTGTCATTTTCCCAATTTCCGCCTCGAAGTTTACGGAGAATAAGATGGGTTTGTCTTCTAAATAAGAAAAAGAAACTTGATGGAATGAAAGTGAATTCGGATTACTTGCAACATCCGTCGCCTCGACCACATTCGGTTCCGATTTAGTAGACAAAATATAGTCTAAGCGCTCACTTGCTCCAAGCGCTTTCTGAAAATAAGAGAAAAAGCTCGTTAATTGGGAAAAAGGAACGGTGATTTGAAATAAATAAAAAATAATCGCTATTAGTGAACCTGCTGAAAGAGTTCCGGCAGCAACTCGTATACTACCGTACCCAAAAATAGCGACAAGAAGCATGAGCGTAACACTCATTGTGAGGGGTTGAATGATGGACAGTATCTTTGCCTCTTTTATCCCAAATTGGAAAAGCTTCTTCATTCTATTAAGCCCCATTTGTTTCTCCTGTTTTTCTGCTAAAGAAGATTTAACAAGCCGAATGTCCGTTAGAACGCGTCCCAAATCACCTTGGAACATAGCTGTTTCATCTTGTAACGATCGGGATACTTTGTAAATGCTTTTACTTAATGGAGCAAGAATAAGAATAGCTAGTGGGACACCTAAGAACATCAGAACCGTCATTTGCCAATCAATTAATAGGAGTAAAACAACAGCCCCTATGATTGATATGACTCCTGAAACAAATGGAATCAATTGTCCCGTTACAAAATCTTTCACTATTAATGTATCATTGGTTATCCTACTCATTGTCTCTCCAGATGAATGTCGATCAAAAAATGTGATAGGCAGCTCTAATACTTTATTCCAAACCTTTTCCCTCAATTTCAAGACCACTTTTTGTCCAATATAATTCATTGCATATAAAGCGAAAGTTGACATAAATAATTGAGAGATAAAAACAACGCCTAATAAAAAAATTGCCTTTTTATCAAGCTGTGCAATATTCATATGGTCTACAATATCCTTTGTTAATAAAGGAACAACTAACGACAAGGCCGTTTCAATTATGACAAGTCCAATCGCAAGCATCTGTATCCACTTTGATGGCATAAATTCGTTTATCATTTTGACAAATCTCTTAGCACCCATTTTCCTATTACCATTTACATCCATACCACTAACTCCCTCTTTTTTAATTAGTGTTTTTTTACTATTTTTATAAATATTGGAAATAATGTGCAGTAAATTATTGACAATGGACTTGTGAGATACTATTGTTAGTATAAATCATCTACTTGGAAAAATATAGTTTTAATTCCAAATTAATGGATTATATGGAGGATTATGTAATTGTTTACTACTTATAAAAATGAACTATCTGATAGTGAAAAACCATTGTTGTCTTCCTTAGGAAAAGTCGAATTTTGGTTTAATAAAAAAGATAGATCTCTTGGTAGTGGCAGCATCATTCAATCTCCTCACTTTCCCATTGTGGCAACAGCTGCTCATTGCATTTATGATTGGGAATCTCAAAGTTTTTTTGAACGAATATCTTTTTTACCCTACCTAGAGAATTTTAAAGTTTCTTATACTCCTAAATTAGCTGTAATACCAAAAGATTGGACAAACGGTATTGTAGATTATGATACTGGATTTCTAGTATTTTCTTCTATGTTCTCTTCTACTATTGATTATCAACGCCATGCTATTCCCATAGCCTTTAACCTACCTAGAAATATGGATTATATCACCTTAGGTTTTCAAAATATTTTCTTCCCATCAAAAAAGCCTTTTATTAGTAAAGGATCCGCACAAAAAGACATTTATAAAAATTCCAGTTTACAAGGGATAAAAAGCAAAGGTAAAAGTGGCATGTCAGGAGGACCTTGGTTCACAATACACGAGGGAAGATATGTTCAAAACTCTCTTACTAGCCTTAGCATGAAATCTGCTAAAAATACTCTCTGGGCACCATACTGGGGAGAATTAATTGAAGCGGCATACAGAGTAGCTGCGGGAGAGCTTGAGCATGACCCACGATTGTTAATTCATAACTATTAGGTTTCACTGATGTTTATTTAAGCCTTATAGTCTACATAAGAATCCTCAGATTCCTATGTATGCTAATAAAATTTTAAAGCACAATCATTTGTGCCAAGAAAGGAGATATCTATGTCATACCAGAGCAAAATGTCTACTGTCCTTCAACTACAAAAAATGGATCCCTCAACATCATTACAGTCTAACTCAAACATCAGCATCACCTGTAAAAAACATAGTACATTGAGCTTGTTTGTTTGTGTCCTACCCCCAGAGCAAAGTTAATTCCACCTAAGTTCCATGTTTCCACTAAGTAAGAGAGGAGGGTTTAAATTGACCTATAATCAACAAAAAGGCATTGTATTAGAACTTCAGTCAATGCAACCGTATAGAAACGCAACTCAACATGGACTGTTTTCCACTACTAGTATGTTTGGATGTCTAGGCAATACGATTGCAAGCACTTATAGCCTTTTTGCTTGTTAGCTAGAGGGTTCTGGGGAAGCCCTTCCCCAGAATCTGATCCTTAAACTTAGGAGAAGGAGGAAGCAAAAATGGACATGCGGTATCTGAAATATGTCGTTCCAAATGAAAAATATTATGAGCTTCCTAAAGAAAAAGCTGATGAATCAAAGTTTCACGAACCCCGTCTACCCGAAAATTGGGTCATCCAACACGACGAGCATTGGAGTTATTGCTTACACAATAATGTTAGTCTTCCTCAACAGGGCTGGAAGATACATATCAGCTCTACGTCTGACAGTGCACAAGCTACTTTAGACAAAGTAGCCCCTTTCCTTATTAAGAACAATATCATTTTTAAATATGTCACGAACAAATTAGAGTTAGTTCTCAAAAATTCTAAATATGGTGATAGAGGTAGTTCAGGCAAGTTTATAACTATTTATCCACTAAATGAGCAGCAGTTTACTTTCCTATTAAAGGAGCTTCATCAGCTATTAAAAGACTTTCCGAAAGGACCCTATATTCTAAGTGATAAAAGATGGTTAGATGGAAATATCTATTTCCGATATGGTGCTTTTGTTGAAATGTATCTAACCGAGGGAGCCAGAAAAATTCCCGCGATTTTAGATCCCTCAGGAAAACTCGTACCGGATATTCGTGGGGTTGCATACCTTGTTCCTGATTTTATCGAAGAGCCTGAAATTATACAGGAAATGGATAAAGCTCAGGAACAAATCGTATCCGAACACTCAAAACTCAATGAGTACAATATTAAATCTGCCCTTCATTTCAGTAATGGAGGAGGTGTCTACTTAGCTGATTGCCATCAAACCGGTTTAGAAGTCATTTTAAAGGAAGGCAGGCCTGGAGCAGGATTAGACGGACAGAACAGGGATGCCGTCACCCGTTTAAATCATGAAGCTGAAATTCTTAAACGACTAAAGAAAGTGGACTCAGTTGTAAATTTGATAGAGGTCTTTGAAGAATGGGAGCACACATTTCTCGTTGAAGAATACATCGAAGGTGTACCTTTAAATACTTGGTTAGCCGCGTACTATCCATTTTCAAATGATCAAGATCCTAAAGCTTACGTGAACAAAATCATCCCTATTTTAGAAAAAATAAAGGATGCCCTTAAAGAAATTCACTCCTGTCATATTGGCATGGGCGATTTGCAACCGGCAAATATTATGATCACAGATCATCTTGAAGTTAAACTGATAGACTTTGAATCTGCTAGTGAACTAACTGATTCTAGACATCCTGGTCTTATGACTCCAGGCTTTACAAGTTCCTATGAAGCAACAAGAGAACAAGCTGACTGGTTTGCTCTTCTAAGAATCGCAAGACATGCATTCGCCCCTATTGGACCGGTGCAGGACCTAGCTGAAGACATCCTTAAAAAACATGATCAATGGATCTATCAGCATTTTGGTGCTGAAGCTTTACACATCATCGAAGAAATCGAAGTTGAATGTACGAAACGAAAGGCAATCCCTGCTGACAGCCTTTTATCTGCCCCAGAGAAATTTTTCCACGTTGATGACTTACCGGACATCATTGAAAAAATTAGAGGCGGAATCATTGCTGAATTAAGAGATGACCAAAGGCTATTACCAGGGGATATTCGCCAATTTGAACCCAATGGCTTCCTCAATGTATTAACAGGAGGCTTTGGCGTAGTATTAGCTCTTGCTCGCACCGGAACTTTACCCACTAAAGCGAGTGAGTGGGCGGGCAAATTCGGGAAAGACGAGTACATTTGTCATTTAAATGATGGGCTATTTACTGGAAAGGCTGGAATTGCTGGTGTTCTCTATGAGATTGGTAGGAGAGCAGAGGCTAAAAAGATTTATGATTCCTTACTTCCTTCATTAGATACAGAAGATATTTCACTTAAATCAGGCCTTGCAGGCACTGGCTTAGCTTTATTATCAGCCTCGACGATACCTGAATTTGATTATCTTTTAGAGAAAGCTATCGCAATCGGTGAAAGATTAAAAACTCTTTTGGCTCAAGATGTAGCCATCAGTCCAAACGATCCTGATTCGATCCCAATTGGACTCATCGAAGGATGGTCTGGAGTATCATTATTTTTTACTTCCCTTTCTTTTGTAACGGGAGATAAGAATTGGCTCGAATCATCTCTCCTCGCAATAAGAAAAACCGGGCAAAAACCGCCCGGTCCCTTTTTGTCTAGCGAATATCCGAAATTTTAT
>NZ_VTQX01000032.1 GCF_008764295.1 Bacillus methanolicus
GTTACAGGTTTACCCGGTTATATTAGGGCTTACCTGCCTGATTTGGTCTGCGAAAGTTGAGTAATTTATATTCGACGGTAGTGTTTATTATTTTATTGATTTTACTGAATGGAGCGATTTATTATTCCTTTAGTCAGATGATGTACAAGAGTGAACTGGAAAGGACAATAGCCCAAGCAACTCGTGCTGCCGATGGGATAGGCCAAATCGAGGGAGAGGTCCCTCATCAGGAAGTTTTGCGGGCTTACATGCCGATTAATGGAATGCTGCAAATTGTCAATAACGATGGGAGCCCTGGAACAGCGGTCGTTGATCCAAATCATCAATATTTACATAAAGTGAATGTACAGTATTATGACAAACAAGTACAAGAAATTACTTCTTACGATCGGGTGACGCATACTTTTGCCTCGCTTCCGATTGTTTGGCGAAATGGGGAGGTAGCAAATCTTCAAATAACGGTAAGTTTACAGCAAACTGATGAAATCCTTTCCACCTTGCGAATAGTCCAAATTATTGTAACTTTATTGGCGATAATTCCAGTTCTTCTTTCCTCTAGATTTCTAAGCAACCTGATTACTCGTCCGATTACTTCAATGATTCAGACGATGAGAGAGATTCGGGAAAGTGGGCAATTTAGACGAATTGCGAAGTCGAAGGAATCAAAGGATGAGCTTAGTCAAATGGCTGAGACATTCAATGAGATGATCGATCTACTAGAACTGAATTATGAGAAACAAGGACAATTTATTTCAAATGCCTCTCATGAGTTAAATACTCCGTTAACGGTCATTGAGTCTTATGCTTCACTGTTGAAAAGAAGAGGGCAAGAACAGCCTGAGTTATTTGCAGAGTCCATTCAAGCTATTCATTCTGAAGCAATTCGAATGAAAAGCTTAACAGAGCAGTTGTTGAATTTGGCAAGAAATGATAAACCTTTGAGAATCGAACTTGAGGAGATTGCTCTTGCTGATGTGGTCGCTGAAATGGTCCGCACGATTGAAAAATCCTATCAGCGAAAAATTGAATTGGAAGTTGAGGGTGAAGTAACGGTTCAGACCGATTTGCAAAAGTTTAAACAATTATTCTATATCTTCCTTGATAATGCGAGGAAGTACAGTGAGGATACGATCAAGGTGCGAATTAAGACGTTGCAGCGCGAAGGTGTCGTGGAAATAATTGATTATGGAATAGGCATCCCTGCGCCAGAGTTGGAAAAAGTGTTTGACCGATTTTACCGAGTGGATAAGGCAAGAACGCGAAAAACAGGTGGATTCGGCCTTGGGTTATCATTAGCAACAGATCTTGCTGAGGCAATGGGAGCAAAGATTAGCTTAGAGAGTGTGGAAGGTTTAGGTACAACCGCCAAAATCATACTTCCACTTGCTTCTTCTCATTAAATTCTCATCTTCATTATGTATAATTTTTTTACAGGAAGGAAATGAGGTGAAATGGTTGGAATCATTTAATTGGAAGAAAATGAGCGTCGGCTTTGTCGTTATTTTTGCTGTCGTGATGTTGACTTGGCTACTGTTAAGGTTAATGGCTTCTGAACAAACGGTTTCGGCTGAGGAGGCAAAGAATAAAGTTCAAGAACTATATAAAGGGAAGATCGTCAATATTGAAGAAACAGCGGAAGTATATCAGATTACAATAAAACTAGATACCGGGGAATATGAGGTAGAAATTGCCCGCGATACTGGCGATATTGGAAAATTGAATAGAGTTAGCAAGACGGTTGCTAATACTCCAGAGGAACAAAGTCGAGAAGGCGGAGGGGAAGTGGTGCCCCCTGATTCACCTTCTGAAGGACAAAAAGAACAACCAACCAATCATATTAGTAAAGAAGAGGCTATCTCAATTGCTCTTAGCCAAGTGAAGGGTGAGATAGACGATGTGGATATCGAGCAATCAAATGGTTTGATCTATTATCTCGTAGAAATAGAAGCAAATGATGAGAAGGAAGCGACAGTACAAATTAATGCAATTTCCGGTGAAGTAATGTCGATTACATGGGATGACTAAAAGTGAGGTCATCTCTTTTTTGTTAGGACGGAAAAACACCGTTTCGCTATGTGAAAGAGAGTGTTACTTAAATTCCTTTATTGGAAGTGCCACTTATCAAACAAGTGAAAGAATCGAAGTACGTCGACCGATAGATTTGATCATTGGCTATTCATCCTTTTCTCATCAAATTCTCATTTTGCTATCCGTGAATTCTCATTTTGATTGTCTATATTGTAGATATATCAAATAAGGAGGAAACAATATGAAGAAGAAAATAATTATTTTTGGTGTGGCTGGTTTGTTGTTATTAGGTGGTTCAGTAGGTGTAAGTGCAGTCTCTGAGCAACAGAGCAATGAAAAATTACAGTCAAATGCAAATCTGCTTTCTATTGATAAAGTGAAGGAAATTGCTGCTGCAGAGGTAGACGGTGTAATTGAAAGTGTGGAGTTAGACAAGAAGCAAGGTCGTTTAACATATGAAGTCGAGTTTGATGGAGGATATGGGGAAGACGATGATATTGAAGTATATGTAGATGCGTATTCAGGCGAAGTACTAAAAGTGAAGTATGATGACGATAGAATCGTTACCCCAACTCCGAAAAGCACGAAAACGGAATCTGTCCATACAAAAACAACTAACGGAAAAAGACTAACGAAAGAAGAAGCGATTGCAATCGCAACAAAGGATACTCCAGGTAAAGTAGTCGATGTTGAATATGACGACGGTGAATATGAAATCGAAATCCACACGGATACACATGAAGTGGACTTTGAAATTGATGCGAGAACGGGCGTAATTTTGGAAAAAGATATTGATAGACTTGATGATTGAGCGTATTTAAAAATGATGAGCAAACCGGTAGACTCCAAAAAGTAGTTGACATGCTACTTTTTGGAGTTTTTTATTTGAACGGATTTTATTCCTCAAGACAACTGCTGTGATTATTTCAGAGTAGTATGATATTTTTAAAGTAATCGAAGGAAGGAAGTGTTGAAAATGAGCAGTCGAATTCCAGAAATAACGCTTAATGATGGTTTGAAAATACCGGTGGTAGGTCTAGGTACATACAGTCTTAAGGGGAGTAAAGGTGCCGCTTCAATTCAAAGTGCGATTGAAAAGGGGTATCGACTTCTTGATTCAGCTTATAATTATGAAAATGAAGGAACAGTGGGAGAAGCAGTTAGACGTTGTTCTATTCCAAGATCAGAGCTAAAAATCACCTCTAAATTACCTGGTCGCTATCATGAATATGAAAAGGCAGTCAGCGCTATTCAAGAATCATTATATCGAGCCCAATTAGATTACTATGATTTATATCTTATTCATTGGCCTAATCCTAGTAAAGATCAATACGTAGAGGCGTGGCAGGCGCTAATAGATGCAAAAAAATGGGGCTTAATCCGTTCAATTGGGGTATGTAATTTTCTTCCTGAGCATATTGAACGATTGGAAAAAGAAACAGGTGTAAAGCCTAGCATAAATCAAATAGAACTACATCCGTTTTTTAATCAAGCTGAGCAACGAAAATATCATGAGGAAAAAAACATCGCAACCCAGTCTTGGAGTCCTTTTACAAGAGGACTGAAGGATTTAAAAATTGATACACTTCAAGAGATAGCCGCTCGTTATAACAAGTCAATTCCTCAAGTCGTGTTGCGTTGGCATTATCAACTTGGAGCCATTTCAATACCGAAATCAGCATCCCCAACAAGGCAGCTCGAAAATATTTCTATTTTTGACTTTGACCTTAATGAAGAAGAAATGGTGAGTATTTCAGCATTATCGCAGCCAGATGGTAGAATTGCCAATCAAGACCCTGCAGTATACGAGGAATTTTAAGGGCTAAGAGCAATTTGGCTAAAATTAAATGGACAGTTAAGGGAGGTTTTTGGTTGGAATTTAAAACCGAGAGACTATTCATAAGGTTGTTTAACCGTAATGATTTAAACGATGTCTTTGCCATTTACAATAACGATGAAACATGTAGATTCCTTTTGCATGAGAAGTGGACAGTTGAAAATATGGAGGAAGAATTTAATAAAAAACTGAACAATAGGGCCCTTGCAAAAGAATCCAGTTTAAGCTTGGCAGTTGTTTGCCATGAAAAGGTTATCGGTGATTTATCCGTATGGTATACAGGGATGAAGGAGACAGTTGAAATAGGATATAGCTTTGCCGGTACAGCATCAGGAAAAGGCTATGCCACTGAAGCGGTGCGTGGTTTAGTTGAAAGATTGTTTACTGAATTTAAAGTGCATCGTATCCAAGCCAATCTTGATGCAAGAAATAAAGCATCACAACTGTTGTGTGAACGTATAGGCATGCGCAAAGAGGCTCATTTTATTGAGGATTTTTGGAATAAAGGTGAGTGGACGGACAGTATTGTATACGGGATGTTGCGCTCAGATTTAAATTCACAAGCTTAAGGTAAGGAGCCGTTGATTTCCATAAAATCAGCGGCTTCTAAGCTGATGAGAAAATCTTTCATCCATTATAATGAACTCATGAATCCAGCTTCAGCCTTGCCTGTCATGTTAACTTTGGCAGTTATTCCTTATAAAGCTTGCCCGGATTGCTTAATTTTCTATGTTTTGCAATGACTGCTTTTCCAACCACTGGCCAATTCCAAGGAAGAAATTTTCTACTAAAAAGTTGGCGCGATCAATATGAGAGTTTATTTTTTGAAGTGACTGCTCATTTGCATTACCGCGTTTCCGATGCGATCTGTCTAAAAGCAACTGAAAAAGAAAAATTTGAGAATGAAGCGCAGCACTAAGTTGACCCTAAAACCCCAGTTGTGGACTGCCTCCCCATTGTTAGATGATGACTAACAATGGGGAGGCAGTCCACTTTTAGGGTATTTTGCTTGCAGTTCACTAATTGATAAAAAACGCGAATAAGCAGAACAGCATGTGTGCGAAAAGGGGGTTCATGAGGACAAAGAAAGCAGGAAAAAAGCAAATCCTGTCCTCATAGGAGGTTCATGAGACGAAAACTTTGAGTAAAATGCAAGGCATGTCCGCCTAAAAGGTTTAGGAGGAAAATTCTGAAATCATTGGTTGACAAACGCTTACATTTAATTTACGATAAGGTTACTAAACCGATTTAGTAAACCGATTTATCGAAAAGAAAGGAGCGAAAAAACTATTTTCGATGACGTGCACAAAAGTATTATAGAATGGAGCGATTTAGTTTGACGAATTTGGATGTAACCACATTTGGTGAAGCAATGGCGATGTTTATTGCAGAAGAGCCAGGACCACTACATGAAGTTTCTCGTTATTATAGAGAGCTTGCCGGAGCAGAAATTAATGTGGCAATTGGTCTAGCACGTCTTGGATTAAAGAGCGGCTGGGCAAGTAAAGTGGGGAGTGATTCATTTGGAAAGTTTGTTATGGAGCGTCTTAAAAATGAAAACGTTGACATTAGTTGTGTTGTAATAGATGAAAAATATCCCACTGGCTTCCAAATAAAATCAAAAGCTCTTGTTGGCGATCCAGAAGTACAGTATTTCAGAAAAGGTTCCGCTGCTAGTTATATGAGAAAGGAAGAGTTTAAAGAAAGCTTCTTTTTAAAATCAAGTCATGTCCATTTAACAGGGATTCCGTTAGCAATTTCAGAATATGCTAAAGAATTTGCTAGTTTTATCGTTCGTAGTGTATTAAAGAAAAGGATTCCCATCTCCTTTGACCCCAATTTGCGTCCTGCACTTTGGAAATCAGAACAAGAAATGATTAGTGTTGTAAATGATTTTGCATTTAAATCCAATTATGTTCTTCCGGGACTACAGGAGGGCAGAATATTAACTGGTTATGAAGACCCAAGAGATATTGCCTCTTTCTATTTGGATAAAGGGGTAGAGGCGGTTATCGTTAAACTGGGTGAGAAAGGAACATTTTATAAGACTAGTCATGAGGAAGGTCAAGTGGATTCTTTTCCTGTAGAAAGGGTAGTTGACACAGTTGGGGCAGGCGATGGATTTTCCGTTGGATTTATTAGCGCATTATTCGAAAATTTATCAATCTATGAGTCTGTGAGGAGAGGGAATGCTATTGGAGCATTAGCGGTCCAATCGTATGGAGACTATAATGGTTACCCAACAAAACAGCAATTAGATGATTTTATGGCAATGTATACGAGTTAAACGGTTATTATGCACTAAATTAGAATAAAGAATGGGAGGGCTAGAGATGAAAGAACAAGTGGTTGCTAATGAAATTATTAAATATATTGGTGGGAAAGAAAATGTCAAATCAGTTGAGCATTGCGCTACAAGATTAAGGCTTGTTTTGATTGACAAAACAATTATTGATGAGAAAGCGATTGAGAATATTGATGGAGTAAAAGGGCAGTTTTTCTCTGCTGGTCAATTTCAAATTATTCTCGGTACAGGATTTGTCAATAAAGTGTATGATGCGTTTGTAAATGGTGATTCAAGCTTAGAGAATAACAATAAAGAAGAAGTTTATAAAAATATGAGTCTGTTGGCGAAAATTTCAAGAACACTTGGCGATGTATTTATCCCTATTATCCCAATACTAGTAGCAACTGGTTTATTTATGGGATTACGGGGATTTATTATGAATTTAGGGGTTGAATTTGATCCAACGTTATTAACATTTACCCAAGTATTAACGGATACGGCCTTTGCCTTTTTGCCTGCATTAGTCGGTTATTCAGTAATGAGGAAGTTTGGAGGCTCCCCCGTTATTGGAATTATCATTGGGTTAATGTTAGTAGCTCCGCAGCTTCCAAACGCCAACGCAGTTGCACAAGGGACAGCAGATCCGATCTTATTATCAATTTTTGGTTTATCAATACCCGTGACAGGCTATCAAGGCTCGGTCCTACCAGCTTTAGTCATTGCTATCTTAGCAGCAAAAACAGAGAAAAGATTACGAAAAATTGTTCCAGATACATTAGATTTAATCATTACACCATTTTTAACCCTTTTAATTAGTATTGTTAGTGGATTGCTCATCATTGGACCACTGATGCATGTAATAGAAGCTTTTATTCTTGATTCTTTCAAAGTGTTACTAACATTTCCGTTAGGTATTGGTGGAGCCATTATTGGTGCCCTTCAACAAGTAATTGTTATTACTGGTGTTCATCATATTTTTAAAGCATTAGAAATCGAGTTATTAGCAAAAACAGGTGCGAACGCATTTAACGCACTCGTCTCAGGAGCAATTGCGGCTCAAGCAGGGGCAGCGTTGGCAGTCGTTTTAAAAACGAAGGATAAGAAGAAAAAATCCTTATATATGTCTGCAACCATCCCGGCATTTTTAGGAATTACTGAACCGGCGATCTTCGGTATTAATTTAAGACTTATTAAGCCATTTGTATTTGGCTGTATTGGTGGAGGAATTGCTGGAATCTTCTCTTCAATCGTTGGTTTAAAAGCAACGGGAATGGCGATAACAGTTATCCCTGGAATGTTATTGTATCTAAATGGGCAGTTGCTCACGTATTTTATCGCATTGTTGATTGGTTTGGGTGTTGCTTTTACTTTGACATATTTTTTCTATAGATCTGAAGAATAATCATCCAATTATTTGCCGGGAGGGAGAACATAATGGTTCGCTTATATAATAATTTAGAATTGCCGGAGCAGTGGCCACCGAAATATGAGGAGAAAACGTTAGACAAGCCTTTAGAAGTCCCTTATCTAAAAGCAAAACAAGATATTGTCAATATTGAGATCGGTAGACAATTATTTGTGGATGACTTTTTGATTGAAGAGAGTAATTTAACGAGGGAATTTCATCAACCTAAAGTATACGAGAAACCAATCTTCGAACCGAAAACTCCCTTGGAAATGAATAATGGCTATTATCCTTGTGCATGTCCATTTAACGATGGGATTTTTTACGATGACGAGGATAATAAGTTTAAAATGTGGTACCATGCCGGTTGGTTTAATGGTGTAGGCTATGCAGAAAGCGAAGATGGTCTGAATTGGAAAAGGTTAAAGGAATTATATCCAGAGCGAGAATCGGAGAGCGTCCTTCCCCATGAATTTGGAACGATTAGGGATGGGGCGGCAGTCTGGATTGATTATCATGCAACAAATCGCAATGAAAGGTATAAAATGTTTGTCTTTCTGCGCAAATTTGACTTTGAGATTAAGTATTATCATGAAAAACCAAAGCATGCACACGATGATCCTGATTCCATCCCGCCAGAGGAAAAAGGAGTGTTGTTCCAATCAGCTAACGGTATTGATTGGGAGGAATGTGGCACAGTAGGACATTGTGGTGATAATACGGGGTTTTATTATAATCCCTTCACTAACAAATGGACTTTTAGCTTGAGAACATTCTCTTCTCTAGATCGAAGAATTAGAACTAGAGGGTATTATGAAACCGAGCATTTTATTAAAGGTACGAAGTGGACCGAAGATGATATTGTCTTTTGGACAAGAACAGATATTTATGATCGACCTGATAAAGACATGGGGTATTATACACAGCTTTATGATGTTAGTGCAACGCCATATGAAAGCTTGATGCTAGGGGTCTTTAGCATTTTTATGGGGCCACCTAATGATATTAGTGGAAAAAAAGGAACTCCGAAAATTAACGATCTGAAGTTAGCTTATAGTAGAGATGGCTTTCATTGGCATAGACCTTCATATGAAAATTTCATTTCCTCTTCTCGAAAAGAGGGTACTTGGAATTATGGATATGCCCATCCTGTAAATGGTTTATGTCTAGTTGTTGGGGATGAAATCTATTTTTATTTTTCCTGTTTTTCAGGAGTATCGCCTAAATTAGGTTCTCACAAATATGCAGGAGGGAATTTAGGATTAGCCAAGCTTAGAAGAGATGGATTTGTTTCTTTAAGTGATAAAGGGAATGGAGGCGAACTGCAAACTACAAAACTGAAGTTTGATGGTAATCATCTATTTGTTAATGTCTCCTCTGAAGCTGGAACCGTTTGTGCAGAAATACTTGATGAACATTCGAATGTTGTAGATGGCTACAGTAAAGCAAACTGTATTCCAGTAACAGGAGATAGTACAAAGGTTCAAATAAAATGGAAAAACAAGAACCTTGAGGCACTAAGAAATAAAATAATAAAAATTCGTTTCTATCTAGACAATGCTAGAATTTACTCCTTCTGGATTGCTGAGGATGAAGAGGGTCACAGTAAAGGGTTTATGGCAGCAGGTGGTCCGGGCTTTCATGAAGGCCGAGATGTGAGCAAAACAGAGAAATGAACTTGAAAAAGAGAGTAGAACGGAAGAAAAGAGGATTACATGTTTAAACAAATGTTTGGTATGAAAAAAGTGAAAATACTAGAGGAAATGGTTTATCGACCATTATCAGGCACTTTGTTAAAGCTTGAGGAAGTACCGGACCCAACTTTTTCAAAAAAGATGCTTGGGGAAGGGGTGGCCATTGAACCGAGTGAAGGCCGCGTATCATCTCCGGTTGATGGAGTAATCATTCATGTGTTTCCAACCAAACATGCAATAGGAATTCGCTCAGATAGTGGCTTAGAGTTCCTGATTCATATTGGATTGGAGACCGTTAATATGAAGGGCGAAGGATTTGCCGTTTTGGTAAATGAGGGTGAGCGCGTGCAGGTCGGTGATCCCCTAATTGATTTTTCATTGGAATTAATTAAAAAGAAAGCTTCTAGTTGTATAACACCTATTGTCATAACCAATTCAGAAAAAATTGACAGCATAGAACATATATCGGGTTTGAAAAATGGAAAAGAAGTGCTATTTAAGGTCAGAGTAAAATAGTAAAAAAATACTCCTAACCACTTAATTTAGGAGTGTTTTTTCTTATAAATCGTTATCGCTTCATGATTTCGAATGAAACCTCTGGATTAATGATTACAATGTTAAAGCTAGCAGTTTTATATTTTTCGAAAAACTGGAATTAAGCTAACATAATAGATACAATTTATGTAGTCATTTATAAAAAGAGGGTAATTTAATGAAAAAAGTAACGATGGTAGATGTAGCAAAAAAAGCAGGTGTATCTAAAAGTACCGTTTCTCAATTTTTGAACAAGCGCTTTGAATATATGAGTGTAGAAACACGGGAAAAAATTGAAAAGGCGATTGAACAACTTGGATACAAGCCTAATTATATAGCGAGGAGTCTAAAACAAAAACGTACTTCAATGATTGGAATCATTGTTGCAAATATCGTACATCATTTTTCAACTGAAGTAAGTAGAGCGATAGAGGATTTTTTTATCGAGCAAGATATTCATGCTATTTTATGTAATGCAGACAACGATCCTAAAAAGGAAAGAAGATACATTGAAATGCTACAGGCAAAGCAGGTTGACGGGTTAATTATTTTCCCAACTGAACAAAATATTGATTTGTACAAAGATTTAGTCGAATCGGGCTATCCTGTTATTTTTATGGATCGAAAAGTCGATGGCATAAATATTCCGGCTGTAAAAGTAAATAATTCTGAGGCAACAGAAGCAATTATTCAGCACTTTGTTGAATATGGACATGAAAGAATTTCGATTGTGACTCAACCTTTAACCATATCCACTAGAATTGAACGGGTTAATGGATATAGAAAAGCAATTAAAGAAAATGAGATCGAATTAAATGAGGACTTTATTATTCGTGCTGAGACAAAAGAAATTAATGGTCAGCTTAAGTTGCTTTTCTCAAGGAAGAATCCACCGACTGCCTTGATTGCTGGAAACGATTTAGTATTTTTAGAAATTCTAGAGTTCGCAAAAGAAAACAAACTAAAGATTGGAACTGACTTTTCTTTAGCTGTTTTTGATAATATTCCGTTCGCACACTTAGTGACACCAGCAGTTACAACCATTGCTCAACCTTCATATGAAATGGGTGAAAAAGCAGCTCAAATGCTGTTATCCCTTATAGAAAAGGAAAATTCAGAGTTGCAGGATGTTGTATATAATTGTCAATTGTTAATTAGAGATTCTTCTAAAATAGTTAGATCAAAATAGTATGAAAGCTGTCTAATTAATAGATGTTACATGTTGTTAATAAATCGGTTTGGTTAGAGGTGTGAATATGGATATACAATTGGCACTGGATCGAGTAACAATAGAAGATGCATTAGCATTAGTCAAAGAAACAGAGGACGATATTGATTTAATAGAAGTAGGTACTTCTTTGATAAAAGAGTACGGGATAGAGAGTGTGCGGAAAATAAAAAGTGCATTTCCGCACAAGCGAGTTGTTGCAGATATTAAGACAATAGATAATGCAGAGTACGAATTTACTTTATGTTTTGATGCGGGTGCAGATATAGCTACTGTTATGGGAGTATCCCCTATAGAGACGATAAAAAAGTGTCTACAAATAACAAATAAAGAACAAAAGCTGGTTATGATTGATTTACTGAATACTACGGAAAGTAAAAGAAACCAATTATTTTCATTAAGTAATCCGAATGTGATTTTCTGTGAGCATCTAAGTAAAGATGAACAAGAAGTATCGGGAAAAAGAAATTCATTTCCTCATTTGGATAACGGTAGGTCAATTCGCTATGCTGTTGCGGGAGGGATTACCACAGATTCTGTAGCTCAACTAATTGGCAAAAAACTAGAAATCGTGATTATTGGGTCTGCCATTACGAACTCCTCTAAACCAGAAATAACGGCAAAAAGATTTAAAGAACTCTTAAAGGGGCTTTGATAGAATGAAAGCGATCCAATTAATATTAGACGAAATACAAGATGTTATGATGAACGTAAATGAACATTCCTTAGAAAAGCTTGCAGTTTTTTTGGCAAATGGTAAAAGGATCTTTGTCGTAGGTGAAGGAAGATCTGGTTTGATGGCTAAATCATTTGCGATGAGATTAATGCACTTAGGAGCAACCACCTTTGTGGTTGGAGAAACAACGACACCATCGATTGAAGCGGAGGATATGTTAGTCGCTGTTTCAGGTTCAGGGAAAACAAAAAGTGTTGTGTGGACCGCTGAAAAAGCAAATTCGTTAGGGTGTGAAGTGGTAGCTATTACAACTGCTCCCAATTCCGAGCTTGCATTACATGCCTCATTTGTAGTGAACGTCCCGGCTTCGACAAAGTATCGTACAAGTGATGATGTAGAATCAATTCAGCCACTAGGTTCGCTATTTGATCAAAGTGTCCATATTATATTGGATGCAGTTTGCTACCTATATTCAAAGATAACCCAAGCTGACGAAGATGAGACATTTAGACGGCATAGTAATTTAGAATAGAATATAATCGAGTTTGAGAGTCTTTAAAATACAATCTGATAAAGTACATCTTTCTCGACTGTTCACATAAATGTATACTACCATGAAGATAGACGTCGTGAGTTTAAAGATTATGCGCATGCAGAATAGGTATCATCTTTGTAAAGGATGTTAAGATGGAGAATAATGAAAGGTAAAAAAGCTTGCATGCATTAGCAGGCTTTTTTACGTTGTTGCCATTTAGACGGAATAAGGAAAAATGGATTATATCTCTAAAAAGTATTATATTTAACAAGAAATATATGATGGAGTCAAAGAATGCAAGCATGGAAAGCAGCGTTTTGGAACTGAAGGAGGTTCAATAATGGATAATAACGATATATTAATTCGTTTGAGATTTGCGATGGACTTAAAGAATAGAGAAATGGCAGAAATTTTTAAACTGGGTGGAATGAGTGTAACCGTCCCAGAAGTCGTCAAGATTTTAACGAGAACAGATGATTTTGCAGAAGAAAGTGAAGAGCATATTGTATGTGATAACCATATGTTGGATTCGTTTCTCAATGGCTTCATTATTTATAAGAGAGGAAAACAAGAACCAAAACCAGGTCAGCCAGCAAAAGAAGAGCCTTCAATGAGCAAGCATACAAATATGAATAATCTTTTATTAAAGAAAGTGAAAATTGCTTTAGCATTAACGACCGAGGAGATGCTGGATATTTTCGACGAAGGTGGAATTAAGGTGACGAAAGGTGAACTTGGCGCTTTATTGAGAAAAGAAGGGCATAAAAATTATAAGCAGTGTGGAGACAATTTTGCGAGGAAATTTTTAAGAGGGTTGACTGTTCGATATAGGGGATAAGTTTGATGATATATACGCACTTAGCTGAATCGATTTATATTGAGATTAAATACAAGAATCGTACATCGATCGCCATCAAAATGGATGGTTATGGAGTGGTGGAAGTCCATGCACCAAAGGGGACATCTGATGAGAAAGTGCGTCAGGTAATAGAGGAGCAGTGGGACGCGATTCAGGGAAAACGAAGGGAGATGGAGTCCCGGCTTCGGGGACCGGAAGAAAAAATTTATGAGTATGGAGAAAATTTTCTTTATCTAGGCAATTCCCATCCGATTCAAATCTTTGAAGATATGCACGAACGGGTCGAGTTTATGGAGGAGAAACTGCATATTTACGTGGGGCATTGTGATGGGGAGAAAATTAAGCAAGCTCTAAAGCGCTTTTACTACCAACA
Source organism: Bacillus methanolicus (assembly GCF_008764295.1). Taxonomy (GTDB): domain Bacteria; phylum Bacillota; class Bacilli; order Bacillales; family Cytobacillaceae; genus Robertmurraya; species Robertmurraya methanolica_A. Next base: position 13,457 of record NZ_VTQX01000032.1, read on the forward strand.
ATGCAAGGCTTTAGTAGAAAAAAGTATAGCCGTTTATCAAAGTAACTTCCAAATGAAGCCACGTTCTATTCAAATCACGGATAGTAAAACAACTTGGGGAACGTGCGATTCCAATCGTAAGCTCACCTTTAATTGGAGGTTGGCCATGGCGCCGCGAGAGGTAATCGACTATGTGGTTGTCCACGAGATGTGCCACATGGTTCACCTTAACCATGACCGCTCCTTTTGGCGCCTTGTTGGGAAAATTATGCCTGACTATAAGAAAAAAGAAAATTGGTTGTACTTATCAAGTTGGAGGATGACGGTTTAATCTTAAAGTTCACCTTTGTTTTCGGAATGAACAGGAGAGCATGCTCGGTGTTTTAAATCCCGCCCCAAAAGTACAGCTTTTGGGGCGGGAGCATGTTAGTTATCTTTTGAATGGCGTTCTCCAACTTGAAAATCATCAGAGTGCTCAAACATATATTTAACTGTCATTGGTTGTTGACCTGTAAGCTTTACAAAGTCATCGGTAAATTGATCCATTTTCCCTAGACGGATGGCTTGTGCGAAAGTAACCATACCTTCAGAAGAGAACGGGGCTTCTGAGTCTTCTTTAAAGATACCGTCAGTTGTTCTCGGCACGCCCATCGCATCAAAAATAAGATAGTTTTCTTCATCAGTAATTTCTTGATAACTGATATTGTGGCCAGTAACTTCATTACCGACGGCAACAAACTCACTAATGGTTAATAATTCAGGTCCGTTAATATTTAAAATCGCCTCATGATAATCGTGAGTGGCAAGGGCATGGGCAACTGCTTTTGCGCAGTCCGTTCGAGAAATATAAGCCATCTTTCCATCGCCTTGGCTGTTTTTTAATACTCCATCTGTCTTGACGTAGGTGAAGTAGTTTGTAATCATTGCTTCTGCATATTGAGAATTACGAAGAAAAATGTAATCTAAGCCGACGCTTTTAATATAGTTTTCTGTATAGGCATGGTCAATTTTTTCAACACTTGGATTGGTTTCATCTGTCGCGTTTACTAATGATGTATAAATAATTTGCTTGACACCTGCCGCTTTGGCAGCATCGACGACATTCTTATGCGCTTTTTGCCGTTTTATCCCTACAAATGGCATAGAGATTAAAGCAATCTTATCAGCGCCAGCAAATGCTTCAGCGAGACCGTCAAGTTTATTAAAATTGGTTACATGTGTATCAATGCCTTGTTCTTCATATTGCTTTAATGATGACGGGTCATAACCACAAAAGATTACTTGATCCTTATTTACTAAGTCTAATAAATAGGCTGCGGCCTGCTTACCGAGATTTCCATCGACTCCAGTTAATAAAAGTTTACCCATCTTCCACACACTCCTTTTTTAAATCTCCTTACAATTATATAGTATGTGAAATACTGAGCAAAATCTAATAGAAAAAGCGCATTCCCTATTGGGAAAACGAATCATACATTTGCTGGAGAAAAGGTTGCAAGGCCGGATTGCGATTATCCTTTAAATAGCCTATTTCGATTTTAAATGTATGGTGAGAATCCTCTATTGGGATTAATCGAACTTCTTCAGTGGTATACGGTAGTTGATAATTATCTGGAAAGAAGCCAATTAAATTTTCGGTTATAATATGGAAAAGCTCTGTTTCGACATCATCAACCGTTCGTATAATATGGGGTTCATACCCATCCTGTAATGCATGTTGAATCATTAAATGATAGGAATCTCCAATTGCCGCTGGACTTAACATCACGAGTGGATAATGATAGAGTTCCTTTTTTGAGATGGATGTGTACTTGAACAGGGGGTGTTGATGACTTAAAACGGCACAATACTGACCTTGATAGATTGGATAGGTTTGTATATCACTCTTCCCTTTAAAAGCGGAGTCAAAAGCGATAGCGATGTCAAAGGTCCCCTTTTTCAAAAAATCGGAAATATCCTTCAACAGCACTTTATTTAATTCCAGTTCAATATTTGGGTGATTTTCTTTAAAAGAAGGAATAAATTTTAATAAACTTTCCATGTCGGTGATAGCTGAATATTCAATGGTTAGCATATGTTTTTTTTCTTTTTGATAATAAGCCATCTTCGTTTTCATATGATTAAACTGCTTCCAAATAGTAACGGCTTCACTGTAAAACAATCGACCAGCTTCTGTCGGTTCTATCGGAATCTGTTTTCGATCAATTAGTTGCATGGCGAATTCTTTTTCAAGTGATGCAATTTGTTGGCTAATTGTTGTTTGCGAGACAAAATTCTTCTTTGCGGTTTCAGTAAAATTTTTGCATTCAACTAGATCGATGAAGTATTTTATCTTTTCAATATTCATCAAGAACCTCCCTTTCATCCAGTCCTTATTTAGCCACGTAATAGTTTGCCCTCTCAGTCAAGTGCGGAATAAAAAAGGCATTTGGAAACGATTCCGAAATGCCATTATTTTAGGAAATTACTTTCCAATTATGATCGCAGCTAGCTGTAACGGTTTTTCTTTTTAAAAAATAGTCGGCAAGTATCTCTGTCATATCTGTTTGAATTTCTTTTAAAACAGGTCTGTCTTTAAACATTTCGAAGTCGCCGCCGCCCCCAGCACGGTAGTTATTCATGACCACTTCATATTGTCCGCCTAGATTGAGCGGTTCGCCATTACGAGTAAGGGATTGAACACGCGAGCCAATAGGCTTTGAAATGTTTAAAACGTATTCAATTCCCTCCCACATATCGTAATTGTAATGCTGAGGTTTTGGTTCAATATAAAAAGGATTAACAGCAATCTCTTGCTTATCATTTAAAGTAAAATAGGAAGCGCATTTTTCCAAAGCATCCTTAATATCTTGACCAGAAATACGAATGACTTTCAAGGTGTTTGGATAAATATAGTTGGAAACAATATCTCTCATCGTCACGTGCTCGGGAAAACCTGGTGACTCATTATGAAATAGAGCTGTATTGGAAATATCGACACCAGCCGCATCCATTTGTACTTTGTTGATAAATTCAATCAGTGGATGATCGCCGGTTCTCACAAGAAATGGGTCTGAGATCGTCATATCGCCCACAATTTCACCAATCGGTTGATCGAGCCAGCTTTGCGTTTCTTGTTCAAACTCTTCTGCCAATGCTAGCACCTCATTTTCAGCAGGGGTAGACTCACTGACCTTTATTAATTCAGCAGACTTGCTGACGATTTGCCATTTTTCATGATCATGCTTAAATTGAAGGACGACCTTCCCTAAAGCTTGACCATTAAACCCAGGCTGTACGATGGTGACTCCATTTAATTCAGTAGCGATCGTGCGATGCTGATGGCCTGTTAAGAGAACATCAATGCCTTCGATTTCTTGGCAAATTTCATAACCTTGATTTTCTCCTGTCAAAGACTCCGTTGCTTCCCCGCTAATGATATCTCTTTCAAAACCACCGTGATAGGAAACAACAAGTAGATCAAATCTTTCGTTTTCTTTTAAAAACCGAACCCATTTTTTTAAACTTTCAAATGTATCTATAAACAGTAAGCCTTTAATATGATTCGGATTTTCCCAATTTGGAATGTAATGGGTAGTAACTCCTAAAACAGCTACTCTTAATCCATTGGGGAATTCTTTTATAAAATAGGGAGGGCCAAATACGGGTTTATTATTATCTTCCGCGATGATATTGGCTGATAGCCAAGGAAAATGAGATTGCTGCACAGCTTCTTTTAGCAACTTCATCCCATAATTAAATTCATGATTGCCAATGACAGCCGCATCATATTTAAGGTGATTTAAGATGCTGATCAGCGGATTTCTTTTATTAGAAAGAAATTTTGCGTAATGATAGGTTAATGGAGTTCCTTGGATAACGTCTCCATTATCGATGAGCAGCGTATAATCGAATTTTTCCCTTTCTTCATTAACAAGATGGGCAATTTTTGCCAAGCCTGAGTTTGATTTCTTTTGATTGCCATAATTTATCGGGAATATATTACCGTGGATGTCGCTTGTCTCAAGTATAACCAATTCACATGATTCATTCATTTTCATTTAAAACGATCCTTTTCATTTATTTCTTAGTTCATTATATCTCCAAAAAACAAAAAACGACAAGAAACTTCGAAAGATAACAACTTTTACAAATACTTTACATAGTTTAATATTATTTATGCTATACTTTTTCTTGCAAGTGGTTTGAATCAAAATTAGTGAAACGATGGGGGAAAAATGAATGAGAAACAAACTGAGATTTTTAATTGGACTAGCTTTGCTTATGGCAATCATTGCGGGCTGTAGTTCAAACAATGAAACGGAGAGCAATGAAGGGAACACGGATGGTGATTCCGAGGCAGTTTCAGAAAATACTAGTATTGATACACTCAAAGTAAGTTTCGTACCGTCACGTGATCCAGAAGAAATTGTAACAGCGACTGAACCACTCAAAGAGCTTTTAAAAGAAGAGCTGGGCAATCTTGGCTATGATGTAAAAAATGTAGATATTAATGTTGGTACAACATATGAAGCTGTTGGAGAAGCTCTTTCAGCAGGTACAACGGATGTCGGGTTAATTCCAGGTGGAACGTATGTATTATATGATGATGGTGCTGAAGTGGTTTTAACTGCAACGCGTGCCGCTTTATCAAATGACTCCGAAAATCCAAAGGATTGGAATGAGAACAAGCCAACTGAAGGGTTGGAAGATAAGCAAGCAACTTACTATCGCAGTATTATCATTGCGGGTCCTTCTGAAAAAGGACAAGAACTTGCAGAAAAAGTAAACAGTGGTGAAGAGTTAACTTGGGAAGATTTAAAGTCTGCTAGATGGTCTGTACAATCAACGTCTTCATCTGCTGGATATATTTACCCAACTTTATGGTTACAAGATAAGTTCGGCAAGAGCATTACAGATCTAGATAATGCTGTTCAGTCGAATGGATACGGTGACTCATTCGCGAAATTAGCAGCAGAACAAGTGGATATTGTTGTTGGATACGCAGATGCGCGCCGCGACAATGTCGATAAGTGGACTGCAGATTTCGCACGTGAAGCGACAATCTGGGACGAGACTAATGTAATTGGTGTGACACAACCGATTTTTAACGATACGGTTTCCATAAGTAAAAACTCTGAAATCATGACAGATGACTTAAAAGCGGCAATTCAAGATGCATTCATCAACATCGCTCAAACAGAAGCAGGAAAAGAAGTAATTGCTATTTACAGTCATGAAGGCTATCAAAAAGCAGAAGGCTCTAACTACGATGGTGAAAGAGATGCACAAGAATTTTTAAAGAATCTAAAATAGTCTATTGCCATAAGTGAGAGGGATATACATGTGAGAACATCAGATTCAAGGATGTTCTCATTTTTTCACGTTTATGATGAATGTGAGACATTTCAAAGAATGGAGAATTACCCATGATAGAGTTTATTAATGTTGAAAAGGTTTACCCAAATGGAACAAAAGCATTAGAAAACATCAACTTAAAAATTGATCAAGGTGAATTCGTTGCGGTTATTGGCTTATCTGGTGCAGGAAAGTCAACGCTGATTCGTTGTATTAATCGTATGCATGATATAACGGATGGCCAATTGTTTGTAGATGAAACGAATGTTTCTAATCTAAAAGGGAAACAAATCCGCCGGTTCCGCAGAAGGATTGGGATGATTTTTCAATCTTTTAATCTTGTTACAAGAACAACCGTCCTTAAAAATGTTCTTGTCTCATTTGTTCCAGATAATCCGTTATGGCGCAAGATAACTGGACTTTATACGCAGGAACAAAAAAGGAAAGCGCTTGAGGCGTTAGATAAAGTAGGTATTCTAGACAAGGCGTATGTTCGTGTCGATCAATTATCTGGCGGACAACAACAGCGTGTAGCCTTGGCTCGTACTTTGGCTCAGAATCCTGACATTATTTTAGCGGATGAACCGATTGCATCGTTAGACCCGGTAACATCAAAGCTAGTGATGGATGATTTTAAGAGAATCAATCAAGAGTTGAATATCTCTGTTATCATGAATATTCACCATGTCGAAGTAGCACTTGAGTATGCCGATCGCATCATTGGCATTCGAAAAGGAGAAGTCGTTTTTGATGGTGAATCCGCAAAGGTTACGGATGAAATTCTCCAAGAAATTTATAGTGGTAATATTGAAGAGCTGAAAGCTGCGTTAGAGGAGAGTCATGCACATGTATGATAAAATATTTCCTCCGAAAAAAATTGAGTTATCGAATGGTAGAGTTGTATTAGAAAAAAGATCTCGTACCCCGCTCATTTTGCTCATTGTCATGATTGCGGTTTACTACTCAGCTCAAGTAACAGGCTTTAGTTTTGAGGTTCTATTTAAACGTATTTCTGAGTTTTTTATCATTATTAAAGAGATGCTTAAGCCGAACTGGGGTTATATTGACGGTATTTGGCCGGAACTGATGTCAACTCTTAAGATGTCTTTATTTGGCTCTGTTGCAGGGGCATTGATTGCATTGCCTGCTGCTTTACTAGCCTCAGCAAATATTATAAAAAATAGAGTTATTGTAGCTGTATGTAAGACCGTTCTTAGTTTACTAAGGACAATGCCAACGCTTGTAACAGCATTAATTGCAACATATGTTTTTGATTTACCTGCAACGGCAGGGACGGTTGCTATTTTCCTCTTTACGATTTCCTATGTGGGAAAATTAATGTATGAGGCGATTGAAAATGTCGATATGGGAGCATTTGAAGCGATGGAATCAATTGGCATGACGAGAATAGAAGCATTTCGCTATGCGATCATTCCGCAAATATTGCCTGGCTATCTTTCCACATCTCTGTTTTGTTTTGAGGGAAATGTCCGATATGCAGCCATTCTTGGTTATGTTGGGGCAGGTGGAATTGGCAAGTTGATTAATGAAACGATCGGTTGGCGCGATTATTCAAGTCTAGGGATGATCGTCTTAATGTTAGTCATTACTGTTTACACGATTGAGACGATTAGTGAGCATTTTAGGAAAAAGTTAATTTAAAGGAGTAGTTCGGGGTATGACGACAATAGAAAAACAGTTACTGCAAGCACCTCGCAATCATCGTTACGTCCTTACAGTTGTAGCAATCGTGGTAATTTTGCTGGCGTGGTCTGTAACTGAATTTAGTCTTAAATTGGACAGTAATGGCATGAAGATTGCCTCTAATATCATTGGTGGACTTTTAAACCCAGATTTAGACTTTTTGTTTAATCTTTCGGATAAAGGCGTTTTATACTTATTGTGGGAAACTTTTGCGATCGCGTTATTAGGAACAATCGTGGGAGCTATTTTGGCGGTACCTTTGGCGTTTTTGGCTGCCTCCAACATTGTCCCAAAGCCCATTTCATGGTTAATTCGTTTATTATTAATTTTCATTCGTACGGTTCCTGCGCTAGTGTATGGATTGATGTTTATCAGGGTGACAGGGCCAGGGCCTTTTGCAGGTGTATTAACCATTGGGATTACTTCCATCGGGATGCTTGCTAAATTATATGTCGATGCCATTGAAGAATTAGATGTGAAAGTGTTGGAGTCAATGACTTCTATCGGCTGTACAACATTTGAAAAAATCCGTTACGGCATTATTCCGCAACTAGCATCAATCTTTTTATCTGTTATGATTTACCGTTTTGATATGAATATGCGTGAAGCGGCTATTCTTGGTTTGGTTGGAGCAGGTGGAATCGGGGCCCCGCTCATTTTCGCGATGCAAGGCTATAAGTGGGAGCAAGTAGGCTCTATATTAATCGGTCTAGTAATCCTCATTCTGCTTATTGAATTTATCTCGAATAAACTTCGCTCTAAACTAGTAAATGGATAAGCGAGCAAAAGGCATTTGGGAAGTGGTTTTTGTACACCCAAATGCCTTTTTATAAATTTTAAGCTTTACGGTTGAGCAAAGATCCTAGGTTCATGTTGTACGCCCCCTCGTTTCACACGTCTTTCAGTTATGCTGAAAGCTTGAGAAAGTGAGCGAAAAATCAACACCGACATATAATAGCAAAGCCGAATTTTTACTTCGAGAATGTTGGTGTAAACCACTCACCACCTTGAAGCGTCAGATTAGAAGCTAATCTTGTACCGTATAATTTCTCTAGCGCAGATCCAGACCCATAGCTTGTAAAGTGATAGTAGAAGTGTCTGATTATTTTCAATTATGCTTTTATTGGATCTCGATTGAGAAAAGCGGTTGTACAGTGGATTGCACCCCAGCCGTTTAATAATTCATCAAGTACAACTTCGACGACTTCAACCCCATTTTGCTCTAAAAGCTGTTTTGTATAAGGATTATTCGCGACCATAACAACTTTTCCCGGTTCAAGGGCTACAAAGTTCAAGCCCATCCCAAGTTTAAGCTCGTCGATATTGGTAAATTCAATGAGTTCTATTCCGAGATCGAGCAGTTGTTTCGCACAATCATAGGTTACATGCCATGGGAAAATCACAAGCTTGTTCGTATCTACCATATTCATATAACCGTCTAGATGAATAGAACCGTATGGAATTTGTGTACGGATAATATTTTTCACACCAATGTTGCGCAGCTCGGCTTCTACTTGACTTGCGCCTGATTCGTTTGTACGGCTTCCGGTACCGATAATGACGGTTTCACGGTTGATCCACATGGCACTTGCCCCTTCAAAATAACCGTCGCCATTAATCGTTTTGATGATTGGGACGCCTAAAGAAGCAAGCGTCTTAGCAACCGCCTTTTCTTCACCGCGCCTAGCTGGAATGGCTGGTCGACAAACGATCGCTCCTTCCGGTGTCATAAACATTAGATCACGCATAAACATGGCGTTCGGTCGATCTGTGCGCTGCCCCTCAATATAATGAACTTCAACACCATGGGCCCGGTAAATATTTGCTAAATCATCATGTTGCTTTCGCGCTCTTTCTGGATCAATTGGTGCCCGAAAACGAAAGTCGTGGAAATTTTCCGCAGTGATCCCTTCGATTTCTTTTCCAGGTCGGTGCATTAAAACAGCTCTAAGCTTTCCAACCTCTGAATCACAATACCAATTTCCCCAAAGTTCTTTCAGTTCGCTAGAAAAAGATTGTTCTGATGGAAACCACCGTTCGCCTTGGACGGTGACTTTTTGTGCAACTGGCATTTTATCGCCTCACTTATCATGGAATTTATATAATGGAAGAGCTCATCCGTTCCTAAATGTGTTCCTCGTTCAGTATGATGATAGCTTCTCTGCAAGCTTTGCGCCGCGATGTGCGTAAAACCATTTATACTGAAAGGCTTTGAACATTAATGATTTAATACTTTTGATAAAAAATTTTTAGCCCTTTCTGAGTCAGGATTTGTGAAAAATTTGTCCGGTGGAGAAACTTCTACGATTTTTCCATCAGCCATAAAAACAATTTGATCGCACATTTCCCGAGCAAATCCCATCTCATGCGTGACAACAATCATGGTCATTCCAGATTTTGCTAAACTTCGAATTGCATCCAGTACCTCTTTAATCATTTCCGGATCGAGAGCTGAGGTTGGTTCGTCAAATAGCATGACCTTTGGATCCATAGCAAGGGCACGGGCAATTGCGACCCTTTGTTGTTGTCCCCCGGAAAGCTGGGATGGATAGGAATTGATTTTATCACCAAGTCCCAACGATTCCAGTAGCTTTTTTCCTTTTTCTTGTGCTTCCTGTTTATCCATTTTCTTTACGTTAATCGGCGCAAGAGTCACATTATCTAGTGCACTAAGGAAGGGGTATAAATTAAAAGATTGGAAAACGAATCCGATCTCTGTACGCACCTTGTTAATATCTGTTTGCTTATGGTGGATCGAGCTTCCATCCACAATAATTTCACCCTCTTCAATGCCTTCCAATGCATTGATTGTACGGATTAATGTACTTTTCCCAGCACCGCTTGGACCGATTAAAGCAAAAACGTTGGACTGGGGAATTTCTAAATTAATATCATCAAGAACAACATTATCTCCAAACCGCTTTTGTACATTTTTGATTGAAATCATTTGGCTTCACCTCTTTTTCTGTTAATCATATGAGTTATATTTCTTTTCTAAAAATCGAATGATTTGCGAGAGGGTGAAGGTCATTATGAAATATAATACTGCAACAAATGTCCAAACCTCTATAGAACGAAAGGAAGTGGCAACTAGATTTTTCGCTACTAATGTCAAATCGACTACAGAAATCACTGACACGAGTGATGAATCTTTAATTAAAATAATAAACTGTGATGCTAAAGGCGGTAATACTTTTCGGAAAGCTTGCGGCAAAATTACTAGTCTCATCGCTTGGACATAGGTCATCCCTGAAGAACGAGCTGCTTCCATTTGCCCGCGAGGTACTGATTGGATTCCAGCTCTGACAATCTCTGCAACGAATGCTCCCGAAAAAGCAGCTAGTCCAACAATGGCGGACCAGTACGGCCCAAGCTGCAAAAATCTGCCCATTACAAAGAATATCCAAAAGAGGAGAACAAGGAGTGGAACGCCTCGCATGATTTCAATGTAAGAAGTTGCTAGAAACGAAATGATTTTGTTTTTTGAAATACGACATAATCCTAATATAATCCCAATTGGAATACTGATGACCAATGCTAGAGCCGAGATCTCTAGTGTGAGTAAGACCCCTTCCCAAAATAGGCCTATATTCTGAGGAATGACACTCCAGTCTGGCTGATACATCCATTCTCCCCCTAGATTTCTAAATTTAAATATGTTTTATTCTTCTTCTTTTACATCATTCATCCAGTCAGCGCTGTTAAACCATTTTTCAAATGACTCTAATTCTGCTGGACTACCTTTATACGATTCTAAAAATGAATTTAACCATTGTACGGTCTCTAAGTCATTATGTCTTACAGCGATGCCAAGATTCTCCGATGAAATTAAGTCATATACTCCACGAACACTATCCGCATTCATTGCTTCATATGTGCGAACTCCTGGTTCATCGTAGATGATTCCGTCTGCTTGCCCCTGTACTAACGCTAATGAAGCGGCTGGGAAATCTTCAAAGTCCACGACTGTCGCTTCTTTAAATAATTGCTTGGCAAGTAACGCCCCTGTAGTTCCAAGTGATACAGCGATTTTCTTTCCAGCTTGATCTAGCTCTTCCCAAGATGTTGTTGTTGTATCACTTTTCGGCAGCATTAATACTTGTCCAGTTGAGAAATAAGGGTTGGCAAAACTAACAGCTAAGGCACGATCGCCGCGTATGGTCATCCCAGCAATGATCATATCGATTTCTCCTGTTTGCAGAGCTGGAATTAATCCATCAAAGCCAAATTGTTTAAATTCGACATCAACATTCAATGCTTCGCCAATGGCTCTGGCTGTATCTACGTCGTATCCAATAAACTCACCATTTAAATCAATCATTTCAAAGGGGAAGTATCCTGGAGCTGTTCCAATGACGAGTTTTTTATTCTTTAAAACCTTGTCAATTGTAGATGGAACAGCGCCAGCTTCTCCATTACTTGTTTCTTTTGTACAACCTGCAAGAATGACAGTAAAAATGATTATGAGAATCATTGATATTTTTTTCATGAATTTTTCAGCACCTTTTCATTAATTTAGTTAATCGGGTCTCGATTTAGAAACGCAGTCATGCAATGAATCGCTCCCCAGCCTTTTAATATTTCACTCATATCCGCCTCAATAACCGTAATGCCGGCCGCTTCCATCTTCGATTTTGTATCTGGACAGCCAGCTGGCATAACGACTTTACCTGGTTCGAGGGCAACAAAATTAATAGAAGCATTTACTTTAATTTCTTCAAGATTTGTCGCTTCCACAATGGTAAAATCTCTATCTATTAATTGTTTCACAACATCGTAAGGTACTTGCCAAGGAAACAAGACAGCGGTTTTTTTGTCAGCGATATTGATTAAGCCATCAAGATGAGCATGGCCATAAGGAATTTCAAAGCGAATAATATGATTTACACCCATATTTCTTAATTCTGACTCTACTTGTTCAGCACCGTTTTTGTTCGCTCTAGCTCCAGTACCGATTATGACCGTTTCACGATCAATCCACATTCCACAAGCCCCATCAAACCAACCATCCCCATTGATTGTTTTTACAATGGGAACACCGAGACGACCAAGCGCTTCCGCCGTATACCGCTCCTCGCCGCGACGGGCTGAAATTCCATTGCGACAGACGATCGCTCCTTCAGGTGTCATGAATACTTGATCACGCATGAATAGGGCATTCGGTCGATCGGCTCTTTGCGTTTCAACATAATGTACATTTACACCGTGCTGTCGGTATATATTAGCTAGTTCATCATGTTGTTTCTGTGCTTTAGCAACATCCATTGGAGCTTTCCAACGGTATGTTGAATAATTATTCTCTGAAATGATCTCGATTTCTTTTCCAGGTCTTCTCATCAAAACATCTCTAAGCTTGCCGGTTTCGGAATCGCAATACCAGTCGCCCCATAGTTTAGGCAATTCGTCTGAGAAGGACTCCTCTGCAGGAAACCACCGTTCTCCCTGTATCGTTACTTTAGTCATTAGCTCCCTCCTACTAATAAATATTAAAAACATTGTAGTTTTTATAAGTATAGTTTATAATTGCCTAAAATGTCTATTAAATTTTGAAAATAATGAATAATTGGAATTGTGCTGGAAATGTTATATTTTAAACTATATAGTCTTTAAGGAGTAGATATAATGGATTACGTGACTTATGTCAGCTCAACAGATATTGAAAAGTTAATCAAACGTCTCGTTCAAGTTCCTAGCATTTCTCATACTGCCGGTGAGGTAGAAATGGCTAATGAAATCTGCAATATTTTGCTGGAGCTTCCTTATTTTCAAGAAAATCCTGAAAATGTAATGAAAGTTCCGATTGAAGGTGACCCCCTTGGCAGGGAAAATGTTGTGGCACTCTTTAGAGGGAAGGGGAGTCCTTCCAGTAAAACAGTGGTGCTGTTAAGTCATTTCGATGTAGTCGGGGTCGAGGATTTTGGTAACTTAAAAGACCATGCTTTTGCTCCTGAAGTTTACACGAAGCTATTAAAAGATGAAAAGATTTTGGATCCTGAAGTGGCTGAAGATCTTTCCAGTGGTGAGTGGTTGTTTGCTAGAGGGATTATGGATATGAAGGCAGGTCTTGCGGGACAAATTGCCGTTCTTTCAGAGCTTATGGAAGATGACAACTTTTCTGGGAATCTGCTTTTAATCGCTTCTCCAGATGAAGAGCGTAATTCTGAAGGTATGTTTGCTGTCATTCCTTTTTTAAATACATTAAAGGAAACACATCAGTTGGAATATGAGCTTTGTATATGTTCGGAACCAAGCTTTGCCTCAGAACCTGGGTGCGAGGAAAAGTATATTTATACAGGATCAGTTGGGAAATTGCTGCCTTTAATCATGTGTGTTGGCAAAGAAACGCATGTTGGTGAACCGTTGGAAGGTTTAAATGCAGGTTGGATGATCGCTGATTTAGTTACGAAGATGGAACTTTCAAACAAGTTAGTAGACAAAAAAGATAAGGAGATCAGCCCCCCACCAACTTGTTTAAAGGTGACCGATTTAAAGGAGCAATACAATGTCCAAACTCCAAGTGTTGCATATGCCTTATATAATGTCTTGACGCTTCAGAAGACGCCAAACGAGATTGTGGAAACAATTAAGGAGATTGCTTTAGAATCAGCAGTATCGATTCATGAAAAAGTAGTGGAAAAATATCAAACTTATAATCTAGCATTCGATGAAGCAAAAGAAAGAGCTTTTCGACCAGCCGTGTTCACCTTTGCTGAGCTGTATGAAAGAGGAATGAAAGATCATGGAGAGGCGTTTGTACAATCGTTTGATAGAATCATGTCCAATCAAGGGGAGATAGATTTTCGTGAACAAACAGTGGATATAGCTGTTGAACTAATGAAATACTTTGCCCATGAGGCCCCATTTTATTTAATTATGCTTGCACCGCCGTATTATCCTCATGTTTACTTGAACAATGCAACAAAGCAGGAAGAGCGTATTTCAAAAATGGTCGCTTATATTATTGAGAAAAGTGAAACACAGTTTCAGGAAAAAATTAAAGTAAAACCTTTTTTTAACGGTTTATCGGATGTTAGTTACTGTCGAATGCTTAATGATCAAGAATCACTTAGCGCCATCTATGAAAATATGCCATTGCTCGGGAATGGATATAATATCCCGATCGCAGCGATTAGAGAGTTTAATGTTCCCTCAATCAATATCGGTCCGTTTGGAAAGGACGCACATAAAAGTACGGAACGTTTAGAAGTTAAATTTTCCACGGAGGTCTTTCCGAAATTGCTTAAAGCAGCCATTAAATTTTATCTCGGTCAAGTGGGAGGTGAAGGTGTTAGATGACAGAAAATTCGAATTTTCCATCGACTGTAATTGGTCAAAAAATTCGTAACGTCCGCAAGGAGAAAGGACTTACCATTGAGGAATTAGCTCAAAAAATTGAAGTTAGTCAAAGTATGGTTTCACAAATTGAAAGGGGTCAAGCGAATCCCTCTTTAGATACTTTGTGGAAGGTAAGTCATGTTTTAGGAACTCCAATTTTTTCTTTCTTTGAAAATATTGAGCACCGCTCTGTTCAAGTGATTAAAAAGGAACAACAAAAAACAGTGAAAATGTTGCATCCCAATGTGGTTTATCGTCTATTAACTAGAAGTTCATCCCTCCGTAAAATTGAATTTTTTGAACTGCAAGTAGAGCCGTTCCATACGGAAAATCTAAAGCAGCTAGCACATAGCGGGGAAGAGTGTGGTTATATTCTGAAGGGCGAAATTGTTGTTGCAGTTGAGCATGAAAAGCATCATTTAAAAGTGGGAGATAGCATCTATTTTGATAGTACACTCCCACATAGTTTTTTTAATCCGGGGAATGAAACCGCTATCGCTATTTGGGCAATGACTGGGAAAAAATAGAGGGAGGGTGTGTCATTTTGAAAGTAGATTTAGTGATTACGCACGCACATGTTTTAACGATGGAGGGACCGGGTGTCGGTTTTATAGAAGATGGGGCTGTTGCCATTAAAGGTCATTTAATTACCGCTGTGGGCAGAACGGATGAGATCCTTGCCAATATTCAAGCAGAGCGGATGATTAATGCAAAAGGTAAAGTAGTTATGCCGGGATTCGTAGATTCTCATATTCACACAGGACTTTCCATTTTGCGGGGAGTAGCACAAGATATCAATAATTGGATGCAAAAGGGGCTTTGGCCATTTCATAAACACGTTACAGTAGATGATGCGATGAAAGGCTCGCTTGTTAATATTATTGAAGGAGTGAAAGCAGGAACGACAACTTTTTGTGATTATGACGAATCGATGAACAAGATCGTTCATAATTATGTCAAAATCGGGGCAAGAGCAAGACTGGCAGAAATGATTAATGAAATTCCCCATGATATTGGTAAAGTACCAGTAGGAGAGTTATATCCATTTAATCCGGCGATTGGGGAGCGAAAACTAAAAAACAATTTAGAGCTTATGGAAAAGTGGCATGAGAGTGAAAATGGCAGAATTACAGTAATGTTTGGACCTCATGGCCCTGATATGATGTCAAAGGAGCTTCTGTTAGAAATACGCGAAATAGCAAAAAATTATGATACGAAGTTACATATGCACTTGGCGCAAGGTGATCGCGAAATTAATCAAATGGTATTAAGATATGGCAAGAGATCGATTCCATTTTTAGAAGAAATCAATTATTTGGACGAACGTCTTATTGCGGTACACTTAACGGAAGCAAACGATGAGGAGACCGTAACTGTAGCTAAAAGTGGAGCATCGATGATTTATTGTGCGGGGAGCATTGGGATTATTGACGGGTTAGTACCTCCAATCGTTAAGTTTTTGCAGGCTGGCGGTGTTGGTGCGCTAGGCTCCGATCAAGCACCTGGCAACAACAATAATAATATGTTCAACGAGATGAAGTTTGCTGCCATATTGAATAAGGTAAAATACGGCGATCCGACTGTTTTTCCGGCGCCATTAGCAATGCGGATGGCGACCATTGAAGCTGCGAAAGCAATTGGCTTAGAGCACGAAATTGGTTCATTACGAAAAGGGAAGAAAGCCGATATAATCATTATCGATATGGAGCAGCCAAATTTAACTCCGGTTATCGTTAGTCCAATTCGTAACATTGTGCCAAATTTAGTTTACTCTGCGAGAGGGAATGAAGTGAAAACGGTGATTATTGATGGGAAAATTATTGTTGAGGACGGTGTCTTATTAACAGTCGATGAAAAAGCAGCGATTAGAGAAGCACAAGAAGCAGCAGAACGAATTAGTCTTAAAGCGAAAGATGATATCGTCGTTGCCGAAAGTGAATTGCTGCAATTTATGGAGAAGGGCTATTTGTAAGAGCAAGTGGAAGAAGGGCATCCGAGATTTTCGGAGCCCTTAAATTTTTTTATGGAGCCAATTTGTAAGCGACTCATCCTAAAGATCATCAAGAAAAAAATTTTTATAATTGTATTAGTACTTTTCGAACAGGTACTTATTATTTCGCTAAAAATGTAAAGAGAATAATCGCGATAAGTGGTAGAAAGACAATAAGATAACCAAGTGGATTAGCGAAGTTTATTGTCCAACCAACACCAAACCGTTTTTCAACAAAAATAGATGGGTCATTTTTGTTGAAATAAAAGAGACCTCCTTTCCAATAGGAATCCTCATTGGAGTCGACGATTTTCTCCTGTATTTGCGGGGCTGTTTTTTTATCTGATAGCCCCACTTTGACAGCAAAGACAATCGCGCTTATTAAGATAAGAATAAGGAAACCTAGCGGTATCAAGAACATGGCTGTTGCAGAAAATATAGTTGGGTGAATGGTTTGTAATTGAAAGTAGCTGATCAACATCGTAAGAAGCATACTGACAAAAAACATAAACCAGCTTGAATATTTTCGTAAGGTAAGCTGTCTTTGTCGCGATACTTCTGTGCTTTCGCTGTTTACTTTAATGCCCGATTTCTTCGTTCCTACATGAAGGCCTAAAAACATGAGTTGCATAATCAAAAGGGTCAAAGGAAGAAGAAGTACTGAGAGCATTGTTTTTTCAGTAAAGGCATCTGGTTCTCCGTTTATTCCCCAATGGGTTGGAATTTGCTGCGGTAATAAATCGTATTGGATAATGGTGTAAATCATGACGCCAACCGTAATTATCATTGGCAGTAAATACACTTGCCAAGGGAGCATTTCATCATGAGCGCGTGCTGATAAATCGGCGACTTTGATGTTCTTTAAGTTTTCAGTCCATTGATTTATTTTCTTCAGCCGCATGGTTTTTCCATGGAAGTAAAAATAGAGGGCAAAGCTAAAGAGAATAATCGCAAACTCAAGGAACGTTCCAAGCAAAACAATTTGCTCTTGGGTGACCGGTTGTAAGAGGGCCCATAAAAGATAGCTTGCTAAAAGGATAAGCGAAAACACACCTACAAACAGTGAATATTTTTTCTTATAGGATAGCAGCGTCTCATTGCGCAAATAATTCTCAGGGATCGTTACTCCGAAAATGATGGAACGATTTACTAGAAAAGGAATCGTTGTTTGAATTCCAGCAATAATAATCGCAATAAAAAGAAAGACGGCTAAAGTCATCGTAATACCTCCTGCATTATTTTAATTGCCCATTGCTTTTTTTAAACTCCTCGAGAAGAGCAGCAACAAGCTCTTTTATCTGTGTGGTGGGCATTCCTATCACTAAAGATTCAGCAATAAGATGCTTATATTCATCTTTAAGTTTATTAATAGTACTCTCGTTGAAATTCTGTGGTGATGTAATCACAGCACCAGACTTCGGAACGATCTGAATAATGCCTTTTTGTTCTAAATGATGATAACTTTTATTGACTGTGTGCATATTCACACCAAGGTCAGCGGCAAAACTCCTAACAGATGGAAGTGTCTGACCTGCTTTAATATATCCTCGTGCTATACCCTCAATAATTTGATTTGATATCTGCAAGTAAATGGGGATGTCTGATTCGGATTCAATTCGAATGATCATCATTCTTCCTCCAATCTGTTCTATAGTTATTATAACAAATCTGTTCTATTTTGTATAGAACAAAAACTGTGCAGACAAACTTTTCGGTTTTATTAATTTATTTTAATCCAAGCTTCACCGGTTGAATGTGGATAGAAAACGATGCTGGTAGCTGAGAATTTTCGATAAGTGGTATTGATGGCATCTGAACAATGCAAGAACAGATTGCAATTTGCTAAAAAGTATAATAATGAATCCGAATATGAATAAAGAAGGTAAAGTATTGAATAGTTAATGGGAAAATTTTCAATGGGGATGACAAGTTATGATACAATATTTATATAATTGGACGGGAGAAAAGGAAATGGCTGAAGCAAATCGACATAATATTGAACGTTTTACAGGGTTTAGTGCGCTGTACGATCAAAATCGTCCAAGTGCACCAAAAGAAGTTGTGAAAATTTTAACCCATTATTTCGAAGGTAAGCCAAAGTTAGTGGTTGATGTGGGGTGTGGAACTGGGCTTTCTTCATTTATTTGGCTTCATGAGGCTGAGCGGATTATTGGGGTGGAACCAAATGATGATATGCGTCAGCTAGCCCATTCACGCTGGGAGGAAGCGCAAAAACCAGTGCATCTTCAATTTGTAGCAGGATTATCCCATAAGTTGGGATTAACAGATGAAGCGGCTGACATTATTACTTGCTCACAATCTTTTCATTGGATGGAACCACAATCAACGTTAAAAGAGTTTGCTCGTGTTCTGCGTCCAAATGGAGTATTCGCTGCGTATGATTGTGATTGGCCACCAACATGTGACTGGAGATTAGAAAAGCATTTTTTGAAATTATATTCATTGGTAGAACAGCGTCTTTCTCAAGTGCTTCCTTTGCAATCACGAGCGCAAAAATGGCCAAAAGACAAACATCTTGAGCAGATCGAATACTCAAATCTGTTCTCTTTCGCAAAGGAAATCGTGTTTCATCATTGGGAACAATGTGATGCAGAGCGTTACGCCAATATTGCTCTTAGCCAAGGTGGCTTACAAACTGGCTTAAAATTAAGAGTTCATGAGATTGAAGAGGCATTTGCAGAATTTCGTAATCATGTGAAAGAGGTTTTCGCAGGTGAAATAAAAGAGATTCTCTTCAGTTATCGGATGAGGTTAGGGATAAAAAAATAGTAATAATTTGGCTATACTTTATAAACTGAATTTAAAAAGCTTGCTTCTAAATAATATTTGGTGCGAACCATAAGTGAACATAAATTCTCTGGGGGATTCGCACCAGTTGAATAAATCCTTAAAAAAGCTGATGCGACAACAGAATCGTTCCAAAAAATTTTCGGACAACCGTAAGTATCTTATAAAATTTCCTTGCCCCATGGAGATTCGCACTTTTTAGTATACGAAGCGTTGATATAAAAGGGCGCATAACCGGCGCTGTCACACTCTGTATGGAGTGTGTGGATTGAAATGTTGTAAATCACACGTAAATCACTTGCTACTTGATCGTCACACTCTGTATGGAGTGTGTGGATTGAAATTTTAATTTACGGACGTAAATACGCAGGTTCACCATGTCACACTCTGTATGGAGTGTGTGGATTGAAATCGTCTGACTCGCGCGCGCTGGCGAATTTGCTGCCGTCACACTCTGTATGGAGTGTGTGGATTGAAATATGTATATTTTTGTAGACTTTTATAGGAAAATGTGTCACACTCTGTATGGAGTGTGTGGATTGAAATCTTTTAGTATACCTTGGGATGTATATAGAGCGTTTGTCACACTCTGTATGGAGTGTGTGGATTGAAATCATAGCTTCGTCTCTTGTGAGTATAGGTGGAAGGTGTCACACTCTGTATGGAGTGTGTGGATTGAAATATCCATTGTTGCTACCGTTTGAACATCGATAACGTCACACTCTGTATGGAGTGTGTGGATTGAAATATATCTTCCCTGCGGGGACAGACACTTTGGAAACGTCACACTCTGTATGGAGTGTGTGGATTGAAATCGTTATTCCCTTTTTCTTATTTTTGAAAGGTAAGTCACACTCTGTATGGAGTGTGTGGATTGAAATATTATACCTAAAACAAAGAAACCGAATAATACGTCACACTCTGTATGGAGTGTGTGGATTGAAATATTTAATAACTCAATGTTCTCATATGTGTTACCAATGTCACACTCTGTATGGAGTGTGTGGATTGAAATTTCTAGAACAGCGTTTCTTGTAGATGCGTTACTAGTCACACTCTGTATGGAGTGTGTGGATTGAAATATCATCTCTTGTTGCTCCGCGATAAGTATTCGGGTCACACTCTGTATGGAGTGTGTGGATTGAAATAGTGTCAAGATTCCAGTAATTCATTGACTCAAAGAATGGGTCTCATTTATAATAAAAATAGGTAATATATTACCTATTTTGAGGGTGTCGTTGATGAAAAGAGAAATATCGTTCACTTTTATTTGTATTTTGCTTATTGCTGGCTGCCAACTTAAAGGTTACAAAGCAACAAAATTTATTAAAACTGCTGAAGATAATCGTCATCTTATTACTATTGGTTTATTCGAGGGAAGGTATGAAGGAACGCTATCAGTAAACGATTCTGACAATCTTCTAGTAGCAGGGACAGTTGAATCAGGTGATATCACTCTTCAGTTATTTAGGTCGAAAGGTGAAGAGCCTATTTTAGTCGCACAAGTTACTTCAGAAGACGGTTTAGAAACGGAAATTAATGAAAGATTTCCTACTGGAGAATATAAGTACATAATTCAATCAAAGCAAGCAAGAGAAGTAAGCATTGCTCTTGTTTTTGAAAAGAAGGAGCAGTATGCATGGACGAACATCAAGGAAGAATATTTGCATCATTGTTTTTAATCGCAAATCGACTGCAGGTGCTTGGGGATCGATTGGATGAAAGAGTCACAGTGAAGCAATGGCTGCTAGTTGCCATAATTTTTAAGAGCGGATCGGGGATGCTATCAATTAAAGAAATCGCTCGCATCGTTGGGGCAACTCACCAAAATGTGATGCAAATGGTGAAAAGCTTAAAGGAAAAAGGCTTTCTTGATATTTTTACTGATCCTAAGGATCGGCGCATCAAACGGGTTAGCCTTACAAAAAAATGCCTAGATTATTTTCAAACTCGCGGGGATAAAGAGCTGGAGTTTTTAAATCATTTATTTGCAGATTTTTCTTACGACGAAATAGAACTGTTTAGCTGTTATATTGAGAAATTGATGAGCAATATTGAGAAAATGGAGAAGGCTGGAGATGAATCGAGATGAGCAAGCCCGATTATTGATGAAGAAATTAGTGGATCGCTTGCTTGAGAGAAGCTGCCCCTCCATCCAATATCGACTCTTTACTGAAACTGAGAACCAGTGTAGAACGGAACCACCGCTTGAAAAATGTATGAGCAAATCCTGTAATTTTTCTATTCAAACGATGAAGATGGACTTCGACAGTTGGATAGTCCCCAAAATTGGATGCAATGGTTCCATCGTATGGAGTTAATGGCGAAATTGGATTTGGTTGAAAGGGTGGATTTTTTCAGGGAACAGCTTCGTTAAATAGTGGAAGTTTGCCTTTGCAGGAAAAGATATTTTGTCGGGGATTAGAGCCCATCCTTGCTTTACGCAATGGTCTCCATAAACAGGATTGCGGCTAGAAGAAGATTGAAAGAAACCTAGAAAGAAAGAGTGCGATATTTATTTCCGATTAGTCCGGATTATTCATGTCGGCATGTTTTTTCGGGGAGACGAAAGGAGTAAGTAGAAATGTTAAATGTTGATAATGTTACCTATCGCTATAATGGACAGAAGGAACCGGCAGCAAATCATTTGTCATTTGTAGTTGAAAGAGGTCTGATTTGTGGTTTGCTTGGGCCAAATGGTTCAGGAAAAACAACAGCTATTCAGTTGATCTTAGGGTTGTTAAATGCTGAAGAGGGAAGCATTACAGTGCAAAATTTTTCTCTTATTTCCGATTCGTTTCACTATAAAAGCTCAATTGGGTATTGTTCGGACAGCGAGTCGATCTATGATAACTTAACCGGGCTTGAATATTTAAATTTTATCGCTGATATGTATGGTGTCTCTTCTGGTAAAAGAGAGGAGAACTATCGCCCTTTAATTGCTGACTTTCAAGTTCAGCCCTTTTTAGATAAACCTATTAAAAGTTGTTCACATGGCACTAAAAAAAAGTTCTTTATTATGGCCTCTATCGTTCACTCACCACCGTTATGGATTTTGGATGAACCATTGACCGGGCTTGATGTAGAAGCCATGATGGTTTTAAAACGCTTGATGAAATCATATGCGAAACAAGGGAACGCAGTTTTATTTTCATCACATATTATGGAAGTTTGTGAACAAATATGTGATCAAATTGTCATTATTAAAAATGGGTCAATTGTTCATATTGCCGAGTCATTACAGGTGGAGAATAAAACGCTTGAACAGCTTTATTTAGAGGTGGTTCAATAAGATGAATATGTCTACACTTGGAAAGCTGACCAGAACATTAGTACTTATCAATATGAGCTTCATGAATGTCCGTCATACCATTAAAAAAAATCGTTTTAACTTGCATGCCTTCATGATTGCTGTGACTGGGATCATCCTTGCTGGGGCACTTGTTACTTATTATGTAAATCTATTAAATAAGCTCTATCATTATTTTTATGATGTCGGTATACCTACAGGTTATTTGCTTGTCTTCATTGGTATATTTCTACTACTTCTATTGCTTGCAGCCACCTTTTTTATCGTTCATCTATTTTTCTACTCAAATGACTATCAAGGACTACTCTATTTGCCAGTTAAACCAGAAATTTTATTAACAAGTAAATTGCTTGTTGCTTTATTGTTGGGCTATCTATTAGAATTGGTATTTCTTGTTCCAGCCTTGTGTGTATACGGTTTTTACCATCTTTCCATATTTTTTATAGTAGCAGGAGTTATGGTTTTTTTTACACTGCCTGTTATTGCTCTTACAATATTAGCGCTGATCATGATTTTTAGTTTAAAAATGGCGCAAATAAAAAGGCGAGTTAATGCTGGCATAATGGGGTTTTCAAGTTGTTTGCTTGTAGTTGTGCTTGCAAGCTTAATTCCAGCAAGTTTTCTGCGCAGAAAAACAGGAGCTGAGCTTTTAAATGAGATAATCGAATTAAATACCATTGACTACAGCATGATACTTGTATTTCTTGTAGGACTAGCGTTCGGATGTTTAATGTCGTTTTTTTTCGTCGCTAAGCATCTTTTCAGCAAAGGATTTTATCGAGTGAGTAATGGCGCTTTAAGAGAGAGGAAACCTGCAAGGATAGGAGATAATCAATTTCGGAAATACAATTCTTTTATCAGTTATTTTCGGAAAGAGTGGTATCTCTTTTTTCGTGAACCTGTCTATGTTCTGAATGGATTATTTTCGATCATTATTCCTCCCTTTTTATTACCACTTGCCTTTCAATTAGGAGAAATGGGAGGCGATTCAAGGGAGATGATACGAGAAGCAGTTGAAAAGGAGCCGTTCATGGCTACACTTCTAGCTTTAGGAGTTATTGCCATCACTTCTGCTATTCATCCAGTTGCTTCGAGTTGTGTTTCCAGAGAAGGACGCTACTTTTGGATCTGTCGCATTATTCCAATCCCGTTTCAGCAGCAAGTCTTGGTGAAGCTTGCCTTTGCATCGGTTCTTGCTTGTTGTGGTTTGCTAATGAACGGCCTTGTCTTTCTCTTTTATTTCGGATATAGCTTAAAACAATTTGTGATTATTTTCACAATAGGACTGTTATTCATCGGGCTATCGTCGTTGATAGGAGTACTGCTAGACACCTTTCGTCCAAAGCTTAATTGGGTTAATCGTTCTGAAGCTATCAAACAGAACGTCAACGTTGTACTGGCAATTTTTTTGTCATTTGGCATTATTGCCATTTTTTATAAATGCTTAGAGATGGCCATGAGTAGGAACTGGGGGGAGGCAACCATTTTATCTTGCATCGCGCTCACACTCATCATGCTAAATATTTTATTTTTCAAAGGACTTGTTGCTGTTATTAACATCAACATTAAAAGGAGGATTTTATGATGAAAAAACAAACATGGACAATTTGGCTGTTATTACTGGGAACATTTATCCTTTTGTTTATTGCTACTTTATTTTTGCCGAACAAAATTCCATTTCATTTTGATGCGAAGGGAGAAGCCGGTTGGTACGCAAGTAAGTATTTTATACTTTTATTTACGCCAGTGCCTTATCTCATTTACTGGCAATTTACCCATAATAAAAAATAAACGGTGTTTGGAGAGATATAATTGTCTAAAAAATTAGTCATTAGCATCATCATTGTCATCATTTTGTTCATATGGGTGCTCATAAAATATCATCAATTTCAAAAAAGATTGAACGAAGAAACAAAATTAATCATCGAAGAATCGATTTCAAACCCAGTTTTTTCGGCAACAGAAAAGAAATTACAGCAATTGCCAGAGCCGGTTGCAAATTGGTTGAGGCTCTCCCATTCTTTAGAAAAAGCTCCGGCTGTTTCCGTTTCGATCAGTCAGCAAGGTTTACTACGAACGAAGTCGGAAGGAAAATGGATGGAGTATTACGCTGAACAATATTCGAATGTTGGGAATCCTGGCTTTATATGGAAGTCAGAAATACAAGCAATGCCTGGAGTGACGATTTATGGCAGAGATATATATACAGGAGAGCAGGCAGATATGCATATTAGCATCTTGGGGCTTTTTACAGTTGGAAATGTTTCTGGTTCTAAGCTTTTGCAAGGTAGCTTGGTGCGCTATTTAGCGGAAATGGTATGGTACCCTCAGGTAGCTTTAGCTCCGCATATTACTTGGGAGGCACTTGATCAAACATCAGCACGGGCTACGCTCACAACTGCTGGTATGACTGTTTCCGGAACATTTTATTTTAAAGAAAGTGGTGAGCCTGAGCGCTTTGTGGCTCAGCGATATAAAGAAGAGCGTGGAGAATTTTCCTTAGAAGAATGGTCCGTTCATATGGACAAATATGAGAAAATGGACGGCGTTCTCATGCCTACTCATGGTGAAGTAACTTGGAATTTAAAAACAGGACCATTTCAGTGGCTACAGTTTGAGGTAAAAAACGTAAAATTCAATCATTAATCGTTAATTAAATGATTGTGTTAACAAGAAAGCATGCTTTTATGAAATGTTCTGAAGGGCCCATGAGGACAAATTCGGGCAAAAAAGGGAACCTCGTGTCCGCATGAAGGACCCGTGAGGACAATCACATCATTATGTGTAAATTCATACCAAAAAACAAAACAATGTTATTCAAATTTTTTGTGTACGTGAAGGGGAATCACCTTCACGTACACAAAAATTGGCGCTCCGCGTTACTAGTTTGTTTCCTTTTGCTCTGGAATACTTCTTTTTCCAACTTTTTCTCCATAGTAATGAAGACGGCACAAACTAAATAATATTCTGCTGTTTACTTGATGCAGTTAACTTTTCCTTTAAAATTCCATCCCTAATTGATTTTTCACTAAAGATAAAATAAGGTGTTTGTACAACCTCCATTAACGTTAAAAACGTCATAATCCCTGGGATAATAATGTCTTTTCGTTTTTTTGATAATCCCTTGATTTTTGAACGCTCCTCAACGGATAATGAAGATAACTCTAATAAGATTTTGTTTATATCATCGAATGTTAGTGAATGTTCGTTTGTGTGCTGTCCTTTTTGATAAATTCTTCCGAGATTTCTGGCCGTTCCGCCGATTCCGATAATCGGATAGTTAATATTAGCAAGCCAAGGAAGTTTTTGAAATTGCGATAGTAGAAATGTTCGAAGTTCCCCTAATTGTTTTGTTGTAACCTGTTCCCCAAAAGCAAACTTCGAATTTAAGGAAACGGCGCCAAATGGAAAACTAAAAAATTCTACTAATTTTCGTTTATGGAAGAGGGTGATCTCGGTACTTCCACCACCGATATCGATGGTAATTCCATCCTTTAAATCGATAGAGTCAATCACACCTAGATATCCGTAATAAGCTTCTTCATATTCACTTAATACTTTCATAGAAATACCCGTTTGTTTTTTGATTTCGTTTAAAATCTCTGCTTGATTAGATGATTGTCTAATTGCGGCTGTTGCAAATCCAGTCAGCTCGTCAATTTCCATGGCATCCATAGCCGTTTGAAAATCTTTTAATGTTGAAATGACTAGCTCGATTCCTTCTTTCGTTAATTTGCCGTTTTCCATATAGTTAATAAGACGTGCAGCCACTTTTTCTTTTTGTATCTCTTTATAATGACCCACGTTATCTATTTGATATATCGCTAAACGAATAGAGTTGGAGCCCATATCAATTAATGCTACAACTTTATTTTTCAATTTAAAAACACTTCCTTTAAAAAAGATTATCTAACTATTATAACTATATAAATGCTAGAAAAATCACAATGCTTAAAAAAAAACAAAAAAAATACATATAATTTACAAAAATTTTACAGCGGTAGTGTACTGTAATGATGTTAGAAAGAGAAAAGGAGATGGGATTAGTGCAAACCGCTGATGAAAGTTCTGTAGCAGTAAATTTAAATAATCCTGATCATTACAATAATAGAGAGTTAAGCTGGTTAGATTTTAATTATCGAGTGTTAGAAGAGGCGTTGGATGAGAGAAATGCTTTGCTAGAGCGTTTTAAGTTTTTATCCATCTTTAGTTCTAATCTAGATGAGTTTTTTATGGTACGTGTAGCTGGTCTACTTGATCAAGTGAAAGCAGGTTATAATAAGCCTGAAAATAAAGCCGGATTAACTCCGAAAGAACAATTATCGGCAATCTCTGAATTGACTCATACGCTCGTAGAGAAACAAGACCATGCCTATCTAAATCAATTAACTCCATTACTGGCAAAAGAACATGTCAAATTTGTATCAATAGATGATGTTTCACCACAATGGTTAACATTTTTGGAGCAATTTTTTGATGAACAGATTTTCCCAGTTTTAACTCCTATGGCAGTGGATGCCTATCGACCTTTTCCGATGCTTTTAAATAAATCGCTTAATCTTGCTGTTGTGATTGAAGAAAAGATAATGGAAAAAAAGAAGCATTTTCCTTTTGATGGGAATCTTGTGATTGTACAAGTTCCTGCTGTTATCAACCGATATATCGAATTACCGATTGAGAATGACGAAAGAGTTTTTGTTCTTTTAGAAGAGATTATCGCTAAGTTCATTGATAAGCTTTTATTGGGATATAATGTTAAATCCGTCACTCCATTTCGAATCACTCGTAATGCCGATTTAAATATTCATGAGGACGAAGCCGAGGATCTTCTGCATGAGATTGAAGAGGAATTGAAGAAACGGAAGTGGGGAGCGGCAGTTCGGTTAGAAGTGCAACAACAGCGCAGTGACAGGCAGGTAATTGATTACTTAATCGAGGAGTTGGAAATTCATAAGAATGATGTCTATTCCTTACAAGCACCACTTGATTTGACCTTTCTCTTTTCGTTTATTAAAGCGATTGAAGCTACGCACGAACATTTAGTTGGAACATCTTTTATCCCCCAACCTTCTGCTGATTTAGAAGGGGAAGGAGATATTTTTCAAATTATTCAGCAGCGTGATGTTTTGCTCCACCATCCGTATGATTCTTTTGAACCGGTCATCGATTTTATTTCGCAAGCTGCAGATGATAAAGATGTTCTTGCTATTAAACAGACGCTTTATCGGGTCAGCGGCGATTCTCCAATTATTAACAGCCTTAAGCGTGCGGCGGAGAATGGCAAGCAAGTAACGGTTTTAGTCGAACTGAAGGCGCGATTTGATGAAGAAAATAATGTTCAATGGGCTAAAGAGTTGGAGATGGCAGGGTGTCATGTTATTTATGGAATGACCCATTTGAAAACACATAGTAAAATCACCCTCGTTGTGAGACGTGAAAATGGAAGTATTCAAAGATACGTTCATTTAGGGACCGGAAACTACAATGATGCCACTGCAAAAATTTATACTGATATGGGATTGTTTACTGTTAACCATAAAATTGGGATTGATGCGACGAATTTTTTCAATTTTCTAAGTGGGTATATGATTAAACCGACGTTTCATTATCTAGCGATTGCTCCTTTTGGGATTCGGGATGCTTTTATTGAGCTTATCGATGAGGAAATTACATACCATAAGCAATTTGGAAATGGACATATGATTTTGAAAATGAATTCTTTGTCGGATAAAACGATTATCATGAAGTTATATGAAGCCTCCATTGCTGGAGTGAAAATTGATTTGATTATAAGGGGAATTTGCTGCTTGCGCCCTGGGATTAAAGGGGTTAGTGAAAATATTACGGTGCGCAGTATTGTTGGCACATTTTTGGAGCATACGAGAATTTATTGTTTCCATCATAATGGCGCGAATAAAGTGTTTTTATCTTCTGCAGATTTAATGACCCGTAATATGGAAAATCGGATTGAGATTCTGTTTCCCATTCTTGAGAGTGATCTGAAGCTGCGAATCCACGACATTTTAAATTTAATGCTTAGAGACAATTGTAAAGCACGCGAGCAAGATTCAACGGGGAAGTATCATTATGTGAAAAGAGTAGATGGTGAAGAAGAGATCGATAGTCAACAAATTTTATGTGAAAAAGCTTATGAAAACAAGAAACAAGTTGAAAGTAAAGAATCGAGCTGGACATTTAAAAGTTTTTGGTCAACGCTGTTTCCAAAAGATTAAAATTATGAAAGAGGCATCCATCTAATTGATGGGCTTCTTTTTTTGTAAAGTCTGGCTATATGCCGGTATTGAATTTGTCACAATTTTGTTTAGCAAAGCTTTTGTATAGTCGTAGCATCAGCATCTGTTAACTTAACATTTCCTTAAAATGGCCTCCACACTTTTTTGCTACATTAATGTTGAAGCTAGTGAATTATTTAAAATTAGCTGCAAAATGTTAAAAAATGAAAGGGGAGCTGTAAAGGTTGATGAGGAAACCAAAAGTGTTAATTTTGACGGCTAATTATGGCAATGGCCATCTTCAAGTAGCGCATACACTTTATGAACGATTTTTACTTCATGATCGTGCTGATGTCAGTGTGAGAAATATTTATCAAGAAACGAATCCCCGTTTAAATGAATGGACAAGAAAGCTATATCTGAAAAGCTTTACAAAGAGCGGTAAATATTTGTATCGTCTTTTTTACTATAGCAGTCAGGAAATAATAAAACGTCAAAATATTCTCCTTTTTCCTTATGGATATTCAACATTGAATAAAGTGATTGCAGAGGAGCAGCCTGATGTAATTATAAATACTTACCCTTCTTATGCTGTCGAATATTTTTCACAGAAAACAAATAAAATGATCCCCGCTTATACTGTCATGACAGATTATTGCCTCCATCATGCATGGATCCAACCATCCATTGAGAAATATTATGTTGCAACAGGTGAACTTCAAAGAAAACTAGTCAATATCGGTGTGGATAAAAGGAAAATTGCCGTTACAGGTATTCCCGTTGGAAAGCAGTTTGAAGATCGCTTGTCCCGACTAACTCTTTTAAATAAATATCAGTTGAATCCCAGCTTAAAAACAGTCTTAATCGTAGCGGGAGCATACGGTGTATCAAAAGAAATAAAGCAAATCTGTGAGAAATTACAGAAGAACGTAAATCTGCAAATTTTGGTTGTCTGTGGAAAGAATGAACAACTTTTTCACCAGTTGCAAGAGAAGTATCAGGAAGGCCATAACATCCGTTTATTCAAGTATGTTACTAATATGGCTGAATTATTAACGATGGCTACTTGTGTCATAACAAAACCAGGTGGAATTATCTTATCAGAAGCTGTTGCTAAAAACGTTCCTGTTGTCTTATTGGGAGCAACGCCAGGACAAGAGAGGGAAAATGCATTGTTCTTTCTGCGTAATGGTGCTGCGTTATTTTGCGAAAAGCCGGGCCAGATTGTTGAAGAAACGGAGAAGCTCCTTCAAGATGATAAAAGGTTAATGAAGATGAGCTCCTCTTTGGAAAAGATACGAGTTCCTCGAGCGACCGAAACCATTATTGACGATATTTTAGATTCATATTTCTGGAAAACGAAACAAGCCACACATTAAAAATGTGAGGGAGGCTACGAGATTTGGATACTTCGACGCATACAATAATGGGAATTGGCCTTGCAGGTCTATCATTTTTAGATCCGGCCGTTGCCGATCATCCAGAATTATTAGGTTCGCTCTTATTTTGTACGATCGTTGGCTCAAATGCTCCTGATGTGGATTACCTTTATAAATATAAAGGTAATGAAACCTATGTCAAAAAGCATCGCGGGGTTAGTCATTCCCTTTATTCTCAAGGGATATTATCATTTTTAATTGCAAGTATCGCAGCGGCTGGTACAGGTGGTTCTTATTTCCTTACCTTTTTGCTGTGGACGACGTTAGCAGTGATGCTGCATGTTTTGTTTGATGTCTGTAATATTTATGGAACTCAGGCACTTCTCCCGTTTTCAAAAAAATGGATAGCGATTAATATTTTGCCAATCTTTGATCCAATCATTACGTTTCTTCATATAGTGGGGATTTTACTATGGATAATAGGCTTTCAGTCGGGAATAGTATTTTCAATTGTTTACTTGATTGTCTTCACCTATATGGTGTTTCGATATTATGAACACAGGAAGGTAATAAAGGAATTGCATCGCCAAGGTGAACGAGATGTTACCTATACACTTCTGCCTACTTTTCGATGGAATGTGTGGGGAATTATTGCAAACGATCATGAAAAGTATAGATTGGGAAAATACGCAAACAAACAAATAACATGGTCCAAAGTATTAAAAAAAGAAAGTGATAAAAATGAAATTATTCAAGCTTCTAGAAATCATTCTTTTATAGATTATTTAATGCTCCATTCATCTTTTATGCACGCTAAAATCATCCAAACAGAAGATGGTTATGAAGTCCATTGGTATGATCTGCGCTATCAATGGAAAATCGACGAGCCTTTTATTGCAATTATTCAATTAGATAAAAAGTTAAATCTTATTAATAGCATGGTGAAAAGGGGGCTTTTAACCATTCCTGAAAGATCTTGACGGTTTTTCATTTAGCCAGTTAAACAAGTTTAATCCCATTTCCTGTGAAACCAAGGCTTGACACGCCTTTCAATATAACTGAAAGGTTTGTCTAATTCCGGTCGAGCCGATAAGAAGCAGGGAGTATCAGGAGGCTTGAAGAGTGCCCTCAAAGGCAGTGGCTGAGGAGTTAAGCTTAAAATGAACAAAAGACACCGAGAGTCTCGATGCCGTTTGTCAACAAGCTGAGACCCTCACAATTATGTGAAGGTCTCACTGTATATTTTACTCATTTGTTTCTTCAGTTTCAGTTTCTGCAGGTGTTTCAGTTTCATTCTCCTCTGTATCAACCTCATTTTGGTCTGCACAACCTGTTAGAACTCCAGTGAGAAGTAAAGCTGCAAGCAATGTTAATGATAAATTCTTGAACTTCAAAAGAATCACCTCATTAAGTAGATTTTTTTGGTACTACCTTAGTGTAGATCCAGATTATTAATGGAATATAAATAGCTATTCTAATTTCTGTTAATTATTTCCGGTAAATACGACCTAAATTAGCAACAAAAATGGTAAGACTTAGCGCCCATAATTAGCACGTACTCTAGCTTTGCAAACTAAAAATGAAAGGAACTATTGAAATTTTTCTTAACAATCCCTTAAAAAGAACTTAACTTCCGCTTAACCATTTGTACTTGGTGCCAAGTTATTCTTGAATTAAGGAACGTCGGTACATGGATGTGATTCACATAGATTAAATATAAAGAGGAGGTAGCCATCATGAAGGTAGAATTTCACTGTCATACTAATATTTCGGATTGTCCACTATCAATTGAGGAAGTATTAGAGTTGGCTTTACTGCAAAATGTAAGTCATTTGGCGATAACAAACCATGATACAACAAAAGGTTTGGAAGATGCGGTTAAAGTGGGAAAGAAGTATGGAATTGAAATTATTCCGGGAATTGAAGTGTCAGGCTATGACTTTCAAAGGGGAAAAAGAGTTCATATATTGGGCTATTTTATTGAGCCTGGGCATGCGGCGATTGAGGCGATATGCGGTCCACTTGTAGAACAAAGACACGAGATTTCAAAGGAAATGGTTCAAAGACTAATAGATAGCGGTTATGATATTACTTGGGAAAGATGTTTAGAGATCGCTCGTGGAGGAACGGGTGTATACAAACAGCACATCATGCAGGTTTTAATAGAAAAAAAATATACGAATTCTATTTACGGTTCACTTTATAAAAAGTTATTTAATAGAAAGCCCCCGGGTATCGCGTTTATTCCAATGCAATATATTGACGCGAAAGAAGCTGTTAAGATGATTCGGCAAGCAGGTGGTGTTCCAGTGTTAGCTCACCCAGGCCAATATGGAAATTTTGATATCGTTCCGGAATTGGTGGAAGCCGGACTAGAAGGAATTGAGGTTTGGCACCCACTTCATAACAAAGAGCATGAAGAGCAAGGAAAACAGTTGGCAGAGGAATATGATCTTGTCATGACAGGCGGTTCTGATTTTCATGGGGCGTATGGGGAAAAGCCAGTTCTGATTGGAAGTAAAAGTCCGGGTATTGAAACATTGCATGCTCTACAATTACGTAAAGAAAGGTTGAATGTTTAATATGCCTCTTATCTATCAGCCTAATGAGGAAAGGAAATTGTCAACCACTCCTAGTATCGATCCCACGAGTCAAATTATTGATAGCTTTGCTGGGGCATGGACATCAATAGGTGCAAATAATAAGATTGTAGAATCTTCTTTTGGGGATTACACTTATACGATGGACGATGTGACTGTCAATTATTCAGAAATCGGTAAATTTTGTTCTATTGCTTCTCATGTATGTATTAACCCTGTGCAACATCCAATGGAACGGGTAACGCAACATCACATGACTTATCGAAAAATTGCCTATTGCCTTGATGATAAGGACGATGAGGAATTTTTTGAGTGGCGCCGTACCAAAAAAGTGAAAATAGGGCATGATGTTTGGATTGGACATGGAGCGATCATTATGAAGGATGTGGAGATTGGAACAGGTGCTGTTATTGGCTCTGGGGCGGTGGTGACGAAAGATGTTGATCCGTATATGATCGTTGTCGGAACACCGGCTAGGCCGTTAAAGAGGCGATTTCCACAAGAAATATCTGCTAAATTAATGAAAATTGCTTGGTGGAATTGGTCGAGAGATATGCTTGAAACCTATTTTGAAGATTTCAATGATATGGAAACATTTATTAAAAAGCATGGGTGAAGTACAATAAATGGTGTGCCCTAATTAGCTAGGGCTTTTTCTAGTTAATATGGATGCCATAAACTACAAGTTGGTGCGTAGATATTTTTTTGAAAATTTTTAAAAATGGTGTGGCGGATGGAAGGAGGGGCAAATGAAAAAAGATCGGTTAATTAAAAAATTTGATAAACAAGCAAAAATGTATGAAAACAATCAACATAATCACAGAATTGCCAGATGGAGAAAAGAATTGATTACAAATGCATACGGAAAAGTGTTGGAAGTGGGGGTTGGAGCCGGGGCGAATTTTCCTTACTATAATCGAGCAAATGTTGAAATTACAGGTGTTGATTTTAGTTCTGAGATGATAAAAAGTGCAAAAAGAGCTGCAGACAGGTTTCAAGTGAAAGCAGAGTTTATGACAGAGGATCTCGAAGAGTTAACGTTTGCAGATAATTCTTTCGATTGCATTGTATCGACTCTTTCTCTTTGCAGCTACGCTGACCCCATTGCCGTATTACGAAAATTCAACCGTTGGTGCTGTGCGGGAGGACGCGTACTGCTGATGGAGCATGGTCTGAGCTCTAATCCATTGCTTTCCCTTGCTCAAAAAATCATAGATCCAGTTTATAAACAAATCTCTGGGTGTCATTGTAATCGCAATTTTCCTGAACTTATGAAAAAATCAAATCTTCAAGTTGAACATATGGAACGGTACTGGTCAGATATCCTTGTTATAATACAGGCAAGGCCATTAAAAGAGTAGCTAAATTATTGATCGGCCTTGTTGTGTAGAATAAGTTTCTTATCGGAAGCTATTTACAAAATTAACATCGGTGTAACACAAAGTTTAAAATCAATCGCTATACTTGTTTTAGATTGTTCAAAGGGGGATTAGCCAAATTGTCTGAAAAAGCAATATTGGTTGATACAATAATTTCGAAAATACGAAAAGGAATTTATAAACCGAATGATAAGCTGCCTTCTGAAAATGAATTGGCAGATTATTATCAAGTACCGAGAATCGTTGTTCGTAAAGCATATGAGCGCCTGCAAGAGCTTGGTTATATTTTTTCGAAACAAGGAAAAGGGAGCTATGTTCAAAATCAAAAGCTGCAAATTCCTCTCGTTTTAACGGGAGATGTTAGCTTTAGTGAGAAAATGCAAGAACTGAATTATCGCTTTGAAACAAAGAATATTGCTTGTGAAGAGATTGCCTACGATACTTCCATCTTTCATGCTTTAAACGCTGAAAAAAATGCAGCTGTATATAAAATTAGTCGCTTGCGCATTGTAGAAGATTTGCCGATAGCGGTGCATAGTTCTTATTTATCCCAAACTGTTTTTGCCAATATTATGAGGGAGGGGAGTGAGATTTCCTCCATCTTTCAATTTTTCCGCAAACAGGGCTATAGCGACTTTGAAGCGCTGAAAACAAAGCTGACTGTCATCTTCCCCAATAAAAAGGAAAGAGAACTGCTAAAATGCCCTAGCCTTGTACCACTGTTAAGCTTAGAATCAGGCTGCATAGATCGGAGAACAGGGCAGGTGTTGGAGTATTCGCAAAATATTTACAGAAGTGACTGCTTCACTTATATTATTTAAATTCCTCGCAAAAAAAGAGAAATCAAGGTGATTTCTCCGTTTTGTGCCAAATAAATGTTTAAGCCACTAATTAAAAAGACTCGGAACTTTTAATATACTTACCAAAGTGCTCCTGGAAATCTAGCGAGTTTATATCTGCTTGTAGGTGATGACGTACGAGCTCGGCAATTTTCTCTGTTTCGCCTTGGACAAGAAGACCAATCATCAATTCATGCTCTTTATGGATTTCTGCTAGTTTGTCTTTTCGATGCATATTAAGTCGTCTGAATCTTATATAGTGAACTTGAAACTGCTGTATTAAACTCCATAGAAATCCTCTCCCAGCAAGATCATATAAAGTTTTATGAAAAGCATCATCGAGCTGGAGAAATTTCTCTAAACCATCTTCTTCATCGATGCATTCTTTTTGTTTGGCAAGAATTGTTTTTAATTCATGCAACCCCTTTAATGGAAGATGATCTTTTAATTCCT
This sequence comes from Bacillus methanolicus, assembly GCF_008764295.1. Lineage (GTDB taxonomy): Bacteria > Bacillota > Bacilli > Bacillales > Cytobacillaceae > Robertmurraya > Robertmurraya methanolica_A. The sequence goes on from NZ_VTQX01000032.1 coordinate 48,803, forward strand.
TCATAATTTCTTTTTCCAATGTACTTCTTAAGAAAATAAGCTGCTCGACAGATTCAAGATCGATATAAGAAACAATGCTGCCCTTTTTCGGATAAATATTAATGTAATCTTCTAAGGACAACTGTTTAAGAATATCGCGAATCGGAGTACGTGAGATTTGGTAGCGTTCGGATAATGTCGTTTCACTAATAATGGTTCCAGGCTTTAACTGTAAGGAAAGGATATCCCTTTTCAACTCATTCATAATTTCCTCTTTTAAGGACATGTTAAAACCAACTTTCTTTTGAAATGATTCTTACACTAGTATACATGTTAAATAGTACGAAATCTATAGGGAACATCAGTTAATATCGCAATGGGACAAGCACTATGATGTTTTCTTAAAAATTGATTGACAATAGAACAGGGTGTGATTTATGATCGGTTTGGCTTGTATACAAGTCAAACTCTTTTTTGTAAGCGTTTAGTAGACTCTCGGAAATTAAGTAACTGATTCTGGGTCTTTTGGGGGATGAAAGCAATACTTATG
>NZ_VTQX01000033.1 GCF_008764295.1 Bacillus methanolicus
GAATCATCTTCTAGTTGCTTAATCTCTTTTTTTATTGTGTCCTTGACATAGGTGCCAGTTTATTCTTTGATACCCTTTTTTATATGCACAATATAAAGATATTGATTTGTTCGGTCGTCTATTAGAGGAGTAGTGGAAAATTTGTTTATACATCAAGATTTGAACACAAAATGGATGAATAGAGCAAGGGGGATAATCCTTGTTGTTGTGATTGCGATCACTGCCCATTATTTAGGGAATATTTTTTCTTTAATTGGGAGTATCCTATTTGCCATTATTTTAGGCCTCATTTTAGGAAGTATATGGGATGTTCGGACCATTTATCAGTCAGGATTAAACTTTGTTGTGGCAAAGCTGTTAAAATTGGCTGTAGTTTTATTAGGAGTAAGCTTGAATTTAAATGCGATTGTAGAAATCGGTCGGCAGTCTTTGATCGTAGTTATCACTTCTGTTGTTTTGGGTATTGCACTTACTTACTGGTTTGGAAAATTACTTAAGCTTGATCATACTCTTGTGCTGATGATCGGAATTGGGACTAGTATTTGCGGAACTACAGCTATTACTTGTGTTAAGGGGATACTGGAAGCGAAGGAGGATGAAACCGCTTATGCTATTTCAACGATTGTTTTCTTTAATTTAATTGCCTTCTTCGTTTATCCCTTTGTCGGTCAGTTACTAAATTTCAATGCAATTGATTTTGGAATATGGAGCGGCACCGCTGTTCATGATACTTCTTCCGCAGTTGCTGTCGGTTTTGCATACAGCGGCGAAGCAGGCGATGTTGCAACAACTGTGAAATTGGCACGGACGTTATTTTTGCTCCCGGTAGTTCTTATTTTATCTATTTTAATGGGCAATCAAAAGAAAGGGAATGTCAAAAGCTCGTTAAAAAATGCTTTTCCATGGTTTATTCTTTGGTTTATATTTATGAGTATTTTGAATTCCCTTGGTTTTTTTTCTGAAAGGCTACAAGTATTTAGCAATGATTTTGCGAAATTTATCATTGTCATGGTAATGGCGGCAGTAGGCTTACAGGTTAATTTGAAAGGCTTTGTTAAGCTTGGATACAAACCATTTTTAACAGGGTTATTCGCCTCTGTGGTAGTCTCTATCGTGAGCTTAATTATGATCCGTTTTTTATCATAATGTCATTGTCGTGTGAAATCAAGGTTTCACACGTTTTTTTAGTTATACTGAAATCAGAGAGAAAATGTGGTAAGTATCAATACTAACATATAACAAGCTATGATAAAAAAACTTTGGTGAAGCTGGATGTTCAGTAGACTGCGGAAACAATAAAAAGCGTTAAGCGGCTTTATTCTGCTCGTTTAGTCCTTTTTTGTATTTCATCATATTGTAGCGAGTATTTAAAATCATTTCAAGTGAATCGCATTTGTCCATGGCCACTTATTGCCCCTAGCTATTCGAACACGGCTATTTTTAAATGCTACATCCTCAATTTCTTCATATTTCCTTCCATTAAGCTTCAAGTTAATGGGAGATGAAAAATCGGCTATTGTTGAGCATGTTTTGTAGTACACGTCTATATCTAACTCAAGCAATTTAACCTTAAGAATGAACATATCGTAAAAAAATCTACTTTGCCAAGCCAAAAAGGAAGAGCAAGCTTGTCTGTTGCTCTCTTATTAAAATGACAAGGCTAAGATTAGATAAAGTAGATTTATGAAAAAACTGCATACAAAATTCAGCAAATTTATATAAAATAGAAGTCATAACGGGTTTACTTTTAAATAAAGAGGGAAAATAGTAGAATTGATGATTTATATGTCATGCAATGCAAAAATAGAGAAGAACAATAATTAATAGGGGTCGCCTTGGATGAAATATACAACAAGATTATATGTTGGCTTTGGATTAATGATTGTATTGGTAACTGTAATCATTGCACTTATTGTCGGGATTCTCAATCATCAAAATCAAGATATACATCATTTAGTTGAGGATAGGTATGAAAAAATAAAATTGCTTAATCATATTCGTTCAAGTATGAAAAATATAGATAATGAAGTTTTGGGAATTGATTCAATGGCAAGTGAGCAATATGGACAAATTGTCACAGTTATTGATGAGTTAATTTCCATACAGGAAAAAATTATGGAAGACACATTGGAAAATTCAAAAGCCACATACGATCTCTTTATCAAAATAAGCATTTCTTCTATCATTATTGCACTGATTTTTGGTTATATTGTTTCCAAATGGGTTATAAGCGACATTAAAACTCGTTTTCGCAGTATAAGAGATGTGATGAAAAGTATTCAATATGGCTCGGAAAATCTACCACGACTGAAATTGAGTGGAAAAGATGAAATCGGGGAAATTGCTTTGGCATATAATGAAATGGCGCAAGCGCTAGAGGACCATGAACGTATGGAAAGAGAATATACTGAAGAAATTGAAGAACAAAATTGGCTCTCTAAGCAGCTGGCTGGCCTTTCCATGTTATCACAGGAGATATTGGATATTTTAAAGCTTGGTGATACATATCTTCAGGAAATTGTTCCGATGGTAGACGCTACATATGGCTCCTTATACATTGTGAAGGATGAACAATCCTCACGATATTTGTCTAAGGTCTCGTCTTATGCAGGTGCGCCAAATATCGAATTTGAGGGTAAGGAAACAATCAAATGGGGTGAAGGATTAGTTGGCCAATGTGCTAAAGATGGAAAAAGTAAACAACTTTTTCATATTCCAGATAATTATATTTCTATTTCCTCAAGCATTGGTGGAGCAAAACCGAATGCGATTATGATAGTACCTATTCATCTTGATGGGGATGTTGTTGGCGTAATGGAGCTTGCAACGTTGACTGAATTTACCCCTTTGCAGGAAAAATTGCTTATGGAGGCAACAAAGCAGCTTGGAATTACCATTTATCGAATTAATCAACAAATGCAGGTGAGAAATCTGTTAGAAGAAGCCCAAACGCTCAATGAGGAATTACAGAGTCAATCTGAAGAGTTGCAGCTTCAGCAAGAGGAGCTGAGGACGATGAATGAAGAGCTGGAAGCTCAATATAGACATTCAGAACAAAAAACAAAGGATTTGGAAAATACAAAATTGGAATTGGAGGAACGAACAAAACAGCTTCAGTTAAGCTCTAAATATAAATCAGAATTTCTAGCCAATATGTCTCATGAGTTAAGAACTCCTTTAAATAGCTTGCTTATTCTTGCGCAAATATTACTTGAGAATAAAGAAGAAAATTTAACTGTTAAGCAAAAAGAGTATGCTAGTACGATTTATGCAGCAGGGAAAGATTTGCTAAATTTAATTAACGATATTCTCGATCTAACGAAAATTGAAGCTGGGAAGTTAGACATACACAAAATTGAAATGAATATGAGTGAATTGGAACAATCTTTAATTAAACAATTTGAACCTTTTGCCGAAAAGAAAGGTATTCAATTCGAGATCGATATTGAAGCTGAGATTCCAAGATTTTTATATACGGATGAACAAAAGGTTTATCAAATATTGAAAAACCTTCTTTCTAACGCGATTAAATTTACAGAACGGGGCTTTGTAAAGCTGGAAGTAAAGAAGCATGTTGGAAGTTGGGAAGAAGAGTATGTCATGTTTAAAGTATCCGATACTGGAATTGGCATTTCGAAACAGAATCAACAGCTTATTTTTGAAGCTTTTCAACAAGCAGACGGAACAACGAGCCGCAAGTATGGCGGCACAGGGTTAGGGTTATCGATCAGCCGTGAGCTAGCGGCTCTATTGAATGGTTATATAACTGTTACTAGTCAGGAGGGGAACGGTAGTGTATTTACTTTTTATTTACCAATCTCTAATTTTTCAGAAAAACATATGAGTGAACAAGAAGCTGCAGTTACTGTCGAAGAAGTAAACCCACAACTGATTGCAAATCCAACTCTTTTAACAGAGCCTGTACACGATCAATATCTTGTAGGGAAAAAAGTTCTTGTTGTCGATGATGATATGAGAAACGTTTTTTCACTTACAACAGCATTAGAGGCAGTAGGAATGAACGTTAACTTTGCCGAAAATGGGAAAGATGGGATTCAATATCTTCAGGAGAACGACGATGTCGATATTGTGTTAATGGATATTATGATGCCTGAAATGGACGGATATGAGGCGATGAGCAAGATTCGCAAAGATGCGCGTTTTGCCGAATTACCAATTATCGCATTGACCGCTAAGGCGATGAGTCATGATCGCAAGAAATGTATTGATGCCGGTGCGTCCGATTACATTACGAAACCGGTTAATTTAGAGCAGTTATATTCATTATTAAAGGTATGGCTTTATAAATAAAATTATCGTCTAAAGCTTAGACGTTGAAGTGAAAGGTAGATGAAATGAATATTCAGCAGAGTAATAAAATGGAAACTATTGAAATAAAACTCTTGCTTGAAGGAATCTATCAATGTTATGGGCTCGATTTTAGAGATTATGCAATGACTTCAATTCGGAGAAGAATTTTATACCGCATGAAAGTGGAAAAGATAGCAACTGTGACTCAACTGCTCGATCGGGTTCTCCATGATCCTAAAATGATGGAGAAGCTGTATTTTGATTTTTCCATAAATGTTTCGGAAATGTTTCGTGATCCGAGCTTTTTCTTGACGATGCGGAAAAAGATACTACCTAAATTGGCTAAATATCCACTTATCCGAATTTGGCATGCTGGATGTTCAACTGGTGAGGAAGTTTATTCAATGGCAATCCTCTTAAAGGAAGAAGGTCTTTTTGATAAGTCGAGAATTTATGCGACAGATATCAATGAAAGAGTGCTGGATGCAGCAAAAAAAGGCGAATTCCCATTAAAAAAGATGCAGGATTATACGAATAATTATGTGAATTCCGGCGGAGTACAGGATTTCTCCGGTTATTATACCGTCCGAAAGGATTTTGCCAAATTTGATGCGAGTTTGTCGAAAAATATCACTTTCGCACAGCATAATTTGGTTACAGATGGTTCGTTTAATGAATTCCACATGATTATTTGCCGTAATGTCTTAATCTATTTTAATAGATCATTACAGGAACGTGTTCATTCTTTGTTTTTTCATAGTTTAAGCAACAATGGTTTTTTGGGACTAGGAAGCCGTGAGGGACTATTGAATAAAATGACAAATTTACAGTATCAAGTGATCGATAATAAAGAAAAAATCTATCAAAAGGATACAGGGGTGTGAGAGTAATGGAGGATAGACGCGTCAATATCCTATTGGTTGATGATCGACCGGAAAATCTATTGGCTTTAGAGGCGGTGCTCGATTCACCTGAGTATTGTCTCATCCAGGCAAATTCGGGTATTGAGGCATTGAAATGGGTGCTTAAGAAAGAATTTGCTGTTATCTTGATGGATGTGCAGATGCCAACGCTAAACGGGTTTGAAACTGCAAAAATGATTCGTGAGCGAGAGAAAACAAAGGATGTTCCGATCATTTTTATTACAGCTTTAAGTCAAACGATCGAAAATATCCTCTATGGATATTCCGTCGGAGCAATAGATTATATATTGAAGCCTGTCGATCCGATCATTTTAAAATGCAAGGTTGATGCTTTTGTTTCTATGTACTTACATAAGAAAAAAGTAATAGAACAGAGCGAATTGATTTCGAAAAGAACGAAAGAGCTAGAAGCAGTGTCGATAGAGCTTCGAAAAAAGGAGGCGATGGCTCGTGCCGTTGGCGAGACTTCTATTGATACAATTGTCTTCTTTAATGAGGAAGGTGAAATTCTTTCCGTAAATCCTGCTGTGACCATGATGTTTGGTTATTTAAGCACTGAATTGATTGGAGCACGGGTTGATATTTTGTTTGAATTTTCAATCGACAATATTCCAAGAAGAGCAAATGTTGATACCGTTGGTTTGAAAAAAGATAATACGGCTTTCCCAATCGAGGTTCATCTAGCAGATGCAGAAGTTGAAAATGAAAAAATATTTGTATGTACGATTAGAGACATTACTGAAAGAAAGCAGCATTTTGATCAGTTGGAGAGCTTAGTTGTGGAAAGAACAAAGGAACTCTATAAAATCAATCAAGATCTCCAACGAGAAATTGAAGAAAAGAAAGCAACTCTTAATCAGTTATATGAAAGCGAGGAAAAGTATCGTTTACTTGTCGAGAAGGCCCCAGAGACGATTATAGTCAGAAAAGTTAAGAGTGATAGGATTACGTTTATTAATGAGACTGGAGTAGAGTTATTAAAAGCAAATTCAAAGGAAGAAATTGTCGGCATGAGCATCTATGATATTATTCATCCTTCCTATCACGAGCGCGCTAAAAAGGTCTATAAGGAAATTGAAGCTGGTTTACCGGTGCTGCCTTATGAAGAGAAATTTGTTTGTTTAAATGGTGACATAATTGATATTCAAGTGAAGATTATTCCATTTGTCTATGGTGGAGAGGAATCGTTACATATTGTTATTCGCGACATTACAGAAATCAAAAGGAATCAGGAATTCATCCAACAATCTGAGAAGTTAAATGTTGTCGGGGAGCTTGCTGCTGGAATTGCCCATGAAATCCGCAACCCATTAACCAGTTTAAAAGGTTTTACTCAATTGCTCAACCATCAATTTTCAACGGAAAGTGACTATGTTGAAATTATGATATCAGAAATTGAAAGAATCAATACAATTGTCGGAGAGTTATTATTGCTAGCGAAGCCAACAGAAGATGAATTTAAACAAGTTTGTTTAGAAGATTTGCTTGAAAATGTACGAATGTTAATGAGTGCTCAAGCAAATTTGCACGGTGTTGTAATCAATCATGTAAACCAGCAAACTATACATAATCTTTTTTTTAATGGTGTTGAGAATAAAATTAAACAAGTATTTATAAATATTATTAAAAATGCGATCGAGGCAATGGGTAATGGTGGCAAAATTACTCTTGAAACTACAAGGCTCGATTCCAAAGTTTTAATAGCGTTTCATGATACGGGTGCTGGTATCCCTGCACATCTTTTAAATAAAATTGGCAATCCCTTTTACACAACGAAAGAGAAGGGAACGGGTCTCGGTTTAATGATCTCAAAAAGTATCATTGAAAGTCATGAAGGTGAACTAAGAATTAATAGCATTGAAGGAAAAGGAACGACTGTGGAAGTCATTCTTCCAGTTTGCGAGTAAGTCACATATAAGATGAGGCTGTGTCAAAAGGACGTTAAAAACGACTTTTTGAGTGCAGCTTTTTTTGTGGTTTTTACGTATTTTTGGTTATTAAATAGTGGAGAGAAGGGGGCCCTTTTAGCGGAAGCGATTGATCGTTTAAAAATCAGGTTTTTGATCCCTAAATGCGATATGAACTAGATGTTTTCACCTAATTGTATCTCTTATTTTTCATGTGCATATCGTTGATTGGAACGCGAAGGTGGTGACTTCTGCAGGAAAAGTGGCTTGCTCCGCCCTCCGTTCCAGACATAGTGGAAATTAAAAAAGAGGCGCCCCTAAAAGCTAAGCTTTTGGGACACCTACTTTTTGGGTAATCAGATAGAGAGGAGCAATGATATTTGAAAAGGGCTTTTCTTATAATACATTAAAATATCTTGCTTCTGGATGAGCAAAAACAATGGCTGTAACCGATGCCTCGGGCTCCATCATGAAACCATCTGTTAGTTCAATCCCGATATCCTGTGGTTGAAGAAGTTGAAAAAGCTTTGCTTGATCTTCTAAGTCAGGACAAGCAGGGTAACCGAATGAAAAACGCTGACCTTGATACTTTGCAGAGAAGCGCTGCTGCATCGTCATGCTTGCAGGGTCTGGGAAGCCCCATGCATCTCGCATTTGCCGATGAATCAATTCAGCAAAGCCTTCTGCAGATTCAAGTGCTAATGCCTGTAAGGCGTGTGATTCTAGAAATCTTCCCGCATCTTTTAGTTTCTCTGCTTGTTCGCGAATTCCTCTTCCGGCGGTGACGGCGAAAAATCCAACGTAATCAGTCTCTCCGCTATCCACTGATTTTATATAATCAGCAAGGCATAAATAAGCGCCTTTATGTTGACGTGGGAAATCAAAAGTTTCAATTATTTGTTCTCGATTAGTTGAGTCATAAATATAGATTTGATTACCATCAGACTGAGCTGGGAAAAATTGATACACAGCTCTAGGCTTAATCCAAACATTTTTTTTCGCTTCGAAAATAAGGTGATTAACCGTATCATTTACCTTGTGCGCTTTTTCATCATTGCTAGCCAATAATTTATCAATTTTTCCCTTTACTCCAAGATGATGGCCAAGCAACATTTGCCGATTGATATATGGTTCAATATGGTCTAAAGTATAGCTTCTCAATAGATGTCGCTCCAGATCACGCGGGATATGAACAGGGACCGTTGTTGACACTTTTGGCTTTTCCATTACTGCAGTTGTAACAGGACGTTCGAAGATAGGAGTACTAGTCGCCTCTAAAATCTTTTCTCTCTTTTTTTCTAACAGCAGTTGTTTTTCTTCTTGATTTTGTATTTGATTAGCTAATGATAAACCATTCATCGCATCTTTTGCATAAAGAACAAGACCATCATACTCTTTCGAGATCTTTGTATCTGTGAATTTTCTTGAAAGAGCTGCACCGCCAACTAAGATCGGAATATTGATCCCAGCCTGTTTAAGGTCATGGGCTGTTACGACCATTTGTTGAGCAGATTTTACTAATAGGCCAGACAAGCCGACTATATCGGGGTCTTCCTTTTTTACTGCTTCAATTAATGTTGAGGGTGCTACCTTAATGCCTAGGTCGATAACCTCATAGCCGTTATTGCTTAAGATGATGTCGACTAAATTTTTACCAATATCATGGACATCTCCTTTAACGGTAGCTAAGATAATTTTTCCCTTATTTGAGCTTGTATCATTTTTTTCCATAAAAGGTTCTAGGTAAGATACTGCTGCTTTCATTACCTCAGCACTTTGCAAAACCTCGGCGACAATTAATTCATTATTGTTGAAGAGGCGGCCAACCTCCTTCATTCCATCCATTAAAGGTCCATTGATGATTGCTAATGGTGTTGGGAATGCTTTTAAGGCATTGTCTAAATCTTTAAGCAATCCTTCTTTCGTACCTTCAATTACATAGTATGCCAATCTTTCATCAAGGGGCATATTTGGAGTCGAGCTCCTGATTTCTTTTTTCTTATCTCGATAGAATTCTGTAAAGGTAGCTAAAGATTCATTTGTCGTCTCAAATAACAGTTTTTCCGCAAGTGTGACCTCATCCTTTGAAATCGAGGCAAAACGTTCAAGCTTTTCTGTGTTAACGATCGCGTAATCAAGACCGGCCTGTGTGCAATGATAGAGAAAAACAGAATTTAAAATTTCTCTCCCGACTGGAGGTAAACCAAAAGAAACATTGCTAATTCCTAAGATCGTTAAGGATTTAGGGAACTCTTCTTTAATCATGCGTATTCCATCAATGGTTGCCTTAGCGGATCCTATATATTGCTCATCCCCCGTCCCAACAGGGAAGACAAGGGGGTCAAATATAATATCTTGTGGTGGAATTTTATACTTATGGACAAGAAGTTTATAAGAACGTTTTGCAATTTCTAGCTTTCTTTCCGCTGATACACCCATCCCTTTTTCATCAATTGTTCCGACAACAACAGCAGCTCCAAACCGGTGCACAAGCCTTGCGACTGATTCGAAGCGTTCTTCGCCATCTTCTAAGTTAATGGAGTTGATAATTGCTTTACCCTGTGAATAGGCAAGTGCTTTTTCAATGACTGTATCATCCGTTGAATCAATGACAAGCGGTGCTTTAATTTTTTTTGTTACTTCTTTTAAGAAGTTTTCCATATCCTCAAGCTCATCACGATCGGGATCGGCTAAGCAAATGTCGATCACATGTGCGCCACCTTTAACTTGAGCTCGTGCAATTTCTGCTGCTTCCTCAAACTTTCCTTCAGAAATAAGGCGCTTAAATTTCCGTGAGCCAATGACATTCGTTCTTTCACCAACCATAATCGGGCGAAGGGTAGGGTCATCATAAATAAAAGGTTCGATCCCTGATACCATATGATAGTCAGTGTTTACCGGCTTCCTTGGTTTATAATGCTTCATTTCTTCAGCGATTGCTTTAATATGTTCAGGTGTTGTGCCACAGCAACCACCAACAATATTAAGCCAACCTTCAGCCGCAAACCCACCGAGTTTTTTGGCAAGTGACTGTGGTGTTTCGTGATAGTTGCCATCTTCATCCGGTAGCCCCGCATTTGGATAACAGCTGACAGCAGCGGTTGAAAGCTGTGAGAGCGAGCGGATATGATCTTGCATAAATTCAGGTCCGGTTGCACAATTGAGTCCAACAGCGAGGGGGTTCATATGTTCAACCGAGATGTAAAATGCTTCAATTGATTGTCCTGCCAGTGTTGTTCCCATCGGCTCAATCGTTCCAGACAGAATAACCGGAAGTTCGATATGCCGCTTTTTGAATGCTTCTTGGATGCCTAAAAAGCCAGCTTTTACGTTTAGAAGATCTTGGCTCGTTTCGAGTAACAGAATATCCACATTGCCATCGATGAGGCCGAGCGCTTGCTCTTCATATGATTTTTGCAGTTTTTCAAATGATGTTCCGCCAGTAACTGATAGTGTTTTAGTTGTCGGTCCCATTGAACCTGCGACGAACCTTGGCCAATCGGGAGTCGCTAATTTGGCGACTGCCTTTTTGGCGATGAGTGCAGCTTGCCTGTTTAGCTCATAAGCTTTATGTCCAAGCCCATACTCATCTAGCACAATTTCAGTAGCTCCAAATGTATTCGTTTCAATAATATCTGCACCTGCTTGTAAATACTGGAGGTGAATTGACTCAATAACATCAGGACGGGTAATATTCAAAATTTCATTGCAGCCTTCAAACTCTTCACCACCAAAATCGTTAGCCGTTAATGAAGCCTGTTGGAGCATCGTTCCCATTGCTCCGTCCATGATGAGAATTTTTTTCGTTAACTGCTTATTGAGTAATGCTTTTGACATTTTGCTTCCTCCTCAACATCCTGTTGCTACTTTCGTTTGTATAGCGAGCAAGCTCAACAGTCATTTCATAGCGTAAAAAAGGTGTGATTAAATAAATCCCATTAAATAATTCTGTCGCTGCATTGATTAAATCTTTCGTGATTGCAACACCTTCACGAGCTGCTTGAACCGGATCATTCGCTAATGATGCCATTGTATCACGAATATTTTGCGAAATTTTGATTCCAGGTACTTCGTTGTGAAGAAACTCCGCATTTCTACTACTTGTTAATGGCATCAAACCTATATAAATAGGAGTGTCTAAATGTTTAGTTGCTTGATAAACCTCGATTAATTTTTCTTCTGAATAGATCGGCTGACTAATAAAATAGTCAGCACCATATTGGATTTTCTTTTCCATCCGATCTACTGCTTTTTCTACTGAACGAACATTTGGGTTGAATGCTGCAGCAACTGAAAAAGCTCCTTTTTGTCCTAAATCTTTCCCTGAACTTGATAACCCATCGTTAAATTGCTTAATCATTTGTATTAATTCAAATGAAGAGACGTCATAAACGGAAGAGGCGCCAGGGAAATCGCCAACTCGTGCTGGATCGCCGGTTACAGCGAGTACATCATGCAGCCCGAGTGTGTGCAGTCCCATTAGATGGGATTGCAAACCAATAATATTACGATCACGACAGGTGATATGAACTAGAGGACGCATACCAATCTCTGTTTTTGTTAAATAGGCAAGAGCAGAATTTTCAATTCGAGGTGAGGCAAGGGAATTATCTGCTAGTGTAATGGCATCAATACCTGCAGCTTTTAATTCTTTTGCCCCTTGGAAAAACTTCTCCGTGTTGAGTTTGCGCGGCGGGTCTAACTCAACGATAACCGATGGTCTTTCTTTGACGAGCGTTTGCAGAGGCACCTCATTTCGAACAGCTGCTTGCATGACTTTAATGGAAGACTGCGTTTTCTGTTTGATGACTTTTTCGGTTATCGGAGTAGCGCCTTTTAATTCCTTTGCAAATGAACGTATATGCGCAGGAGTTGTACCACAGCATCCTCCGAGCAATCGAACCCCCTGCTTCTGAAAAGCTTTTGCTGAACTTCTGAAGTAGTCTGCATCGCCTTCATAATGGAACTTGCCATCTGTATAAGTTGGAAGACTAGCATTTGGAAATGCAGAAAGAAAAGCTCTGCTAGGAATCTGCACCTCTTCTAAACTTTTAATCATATGATGAGGGCCGATTCGGCAATTTAAACCAACAATATCTGCTCCTAATTCCTCAAGTCTTGAGAAGGCATCGTTAATAGCTGTTTGATTTTGCATGACTCCTGGTTCTTGAATGGAAACCTGTGCAATGATAGGAAGGGAAGTTTCCTTTCTAGCAATGGCTAAAACTGTTTCAATCTCTTCAAGATCGTAAAAGGTCTCAAGCAGGATTCCATCTATATCTTCTAATAGCAGACAATAAAGCTGTTCTCGAAAGCTGCGTTTAATTTCCTCAATCGAGAGGGCTTTTGGATTTACACCACGGTTTCCACCCATTGTTCCAAGGACATATACATCCTTTTGTGCCGCTTCTTTGGCAATTTTAACTGCAGCGCTATTTATTTCCTTAACAGAGTCTTCTAAACCATATCTTTGAAGTTTTAAATAATTGGCTGCATACGTATTTGTTTGGATAATATCTGAACCAGCTTCAATATAAGCTTGATGAATTTTTTTGATCTCTTCCGGGTGTGAAAGATTTAATTCTTCGAAGCAGCTATCTGTCCCATAGGAGTATAGAAGGGTCCCCATAGCACCATCTGCAATGAGAATTTCACTTTTTAGTTTTTCTAGGAAACTCATATTCTTACTCCTTTTTATTTAATTGGTGAATAGGCATAGGTTAATGCCGTTGTAAAATCATTAATTAAATCGTCCGCATGTTCTAAACCAACAGACAATCTTAGTAAACTATTGCTGATTCCCCTTTTTTCTCGTTCTGCTTTTGGCATCGCTCCATGCGACATCTTCGCGGGATATGAAAGGATTGATTCCACCGCGCCCAAGCTAACTGCAAAAACGGGGATTCTAACATTTTCAACGAATTTTTTAGTTAGTTCTTCTGATTCAAGTTCAAAAGATAAAACAGCGCCAGCGTTTAAAGCTTGCTTTTTTTGCAATTCATATTGGGGATGCTCTTTTAAACCAGGATAATAAACATTTTTTACTGAATCGTGCTGGCGGAAAAAGTGTGCCAATTTATTAGCTGTTTTGACCGATTGCTGTAATCGTACTGATAATGTCTTAAGACCGCGCAGTACTAACCAACAATCTTGAACGCCAAGCACAGCCCCGAAAGAGTTTTGTAAAAAGGCAAGTCGATTTGCTAATTCTTCATCTCTTACAACTGCTGCTCCTGCAACTACATCACTGTGACCGGATAAAAATTTGGTTGCACTGTGAAGGACGACATCTGCCCCTAATTGTAAAGGCCTCTGTAAGGCAGGAGTTAAGAAAGTATTATCGACAAATGTATAAGCCCCATGTTTTTTGGCGATCAGACTGATTGCTTTAATGTCTGTAACTTTTAAAGTAGGATTTGAGGGAGTTTCGATATAAAATACTTTCGTATTTGCTTGAACAGCTCTTGTGACTGCATCGAGATCAGTCATATCGACAAATGAATACTCAATGCCAAAGCGGGAGAGAACCTCTGTTATCATGCGATAGGTTCCGCCGTATACATCCTCCGTAATGACAACGTGGTCACCTTTTGATAAGAGGAGAAAGGCGGTTGAAATGGCAGCCATTCCAGAAGCAAATGCAAACCCACGAATACCACCCTCTAAATGGGCTAATTGCTCCTCGAGCGCTTCCCTTGTAGGATTCAAGCTGCGACCGTAATCATACTTTCCGTAAGTGTCAAAGCTTGATTGATGGAAGGTTGAGGCATGCTGAATGGGGACGCTGACAGCTCCAGTTGTAAGATCAAATTTTGAGTTATTGTGAAGCAACTTCGTTTCAAAAGAGTAACAACAGTCTTCGTTCATCGTACTACCTCCTGTTGGGCTTTTATGAATGCTTGTTGTAAATCATTTTTTAAATCATCGCTATGCTCTAATCCAACTGAAAAGCGCAGCAAACAATTATCTACCCCTGTTTCAAATCGAATCTTTTCGGGAATATCTGCATGGGTCTGTGTTGCAGGATAGGTGATAAAGCTTTCTGTTCCGCCTAAGCTTTCAGCAAACGTGATTAATTGCAAGTTTTGCAAGAAAGGATTCACCCATGCTTCATGTTGAATTCGAAATGAAACCATTCCTCCTCGTCCTGGGTAAAGGACATTTGTCACGGCGTCGTGTTCTAATAGAAAGCGGACAAGCTCTTTTGCATTTTGCTCATGTTTTTCCATTCTTAGGGCTAACGTCTTCATTCCTCGCATTAACAGCCATGAATCGAAAGGGCTTAGAACCGAGCCATTGCCATTATGATAGAAAGCTAGAGACTCGCAAAGTTCCTTTCCTTTCGCAACAATCAATCCGGCAAGAACATCATTGTGACCCCCTAAATATTTAGTGGCACTATGTATGACGATATCAGCACCATCTGTAATTGGTTTTTGAATATAAGGAGTATAGAACGTATTATCAACAATTACTAAAAGTTTATTTTCTTTTGCTATTTTTGAAACAGCTTTGATATCGGTTTGTTCCATAAGAGGGTTTGTAGGTGTCTCAATAAAGATAGCTTTTGTTTTTTCAGAAATACTTTTCTGTATATTGGCAGCATCGCTCGTATTCACATATGTTGCCTTAAGGCCCCATTTCTTAAAGTTCTCCTCCAGAATACGGTATGTACCACCATATAAATCCTTTGCAACAATCCACTCGTCTCCTGATTTAAAGAGAGAAAGTACTGTCAAAATAGCGGCCATTCCAGAACTACAGGCAAACCCACCATCACCTTCTTCAAGCTCAGCTATCGTCTGTTCTAGAATTTGTCTTGTTGGATTGCCAGTTCGGATATAATCGTAGCCGCTTGATTGACCAATTCCTTCATGACGATAGGCGGTGGAAAGATAGATAGGAGGGTTTACAGTCCCTGTTGTTTTTTCACTGCGATTTCCGATTTGCGCCAATTTTGTTTCGAGTTCATACATAAGAAAACACTCCTTACATTCATAAAATTTGCTGTTATAAAGCTGCATATAAAAGAAAGGCTTTGTTAAACAGAGTTGTTGCACATATCATGTGAAACTAAAATTTCGCACACCTTTTTAGGGGGGAGCGGTCTTTTAAGAGAGAAAATGAGCCAAATACAACTTCGATATATAACAAAGTCAAACAAAAAAAGTCTTCTATAAGAAGAAGACTTTTCATAACGGATAACAGCCATTCTTCTTATCTTCCAAGTTTATTTACAAAACTTGCAGGAATTAGCACCTTGCAATAAATGCTTGCAGGTTGCTGAGGTTTCATAGGGCCAGACCCTCAACCTCTCTTGATAAGAAATTAAATTCAATTTTCTAAAATTTACTACAATAAACCAATAAAGTCAATGAGAAATTATTTCAGAGTGTAGACAAAGTCAAAAATAAAAAAAATCAGTCACCTTCAGGCTGATTGAAAACGTTTGATTTCGAGGCGCGAAGCCTTGGGAGGAGCGGAGTTACCATAATAGGTAATGAGCACCGGACAAGACGAGCAACGAAGAAAGCGAGCGTTTGCGGGCAGCCTGATTTTATTCCTCTTCAATTAAGTTTAAGATTGGGACATTCTGCTCATATTCAGGATTTTGCTTCGAATAAATTCTCGCTGTTTTTGTTTGTTCATCAACATGTTGGATGATAACTGGAAGTCCTTCATAAGTGACGTTATGAACTTCAGCACTTTCTGCTATTTCCTTTGCACGACCAATATTCACGCATCGTTCATCTCCTTGATTTAAGTTCTTTCATAATTTGCCTATTGATGAGGAAATTTATCCAATGATGTAATAATTTAAACGAGTGTTAAAATTTTATTACAATAGGTAATTGCCTAATGAAAGTTTTTACTATTTACACAGTTAAAACCTTTGTAGTTCTTACATGAACGTGTTAGAATAGCTTTGAAAACGTTATATCCTCTGAAAAATAATATTATTCTAACATTTGAGTTTCCGAATGGAGAAGAAGAGGATAAAGTGATCAATTTCTTAAAAGATTTTGGAGGTATTTCACATGAGGAAGCCATCAGATGGTCAAGGACCAGTATGGCAAGGATTTCACGGACCGAATTTAGGATATGTCATTGAGATGTATGAAGCCTATTTAGAAAATCCTGATTCAGTGGACGAAGAAATAAAAGCATACTTCGCAGAAAATGGACCACCTACATTAGAAAAGAGTGAGATTGCACATTCTCAAACTAATGTAATTCAAGTTAGCACACCGATTGAAAAAATATTAGCAGCAGCCAATCTTGCTGACAAAGTCAGGGGCTATGGCCATTTAGCAGCTGATATTTATCCGTTGAAAAATCAAGAACCTGATAAAGAACTAATTGAAATGGATTATTACGGACTAACGAAACAAGATTTAGAGGAAATACCAGCTCATTTTATCTCAACGGATATTCCACACCATCTAAAAAATGGTTATGAAGCTATTGAGTACTTGAAAAAGGTATACACCGGGAAAATTGCTTTTGAAATCCGACATGTTAATAATAATCAAGAAAAAATGTGGATTCGCAACAAAATTGAAAGTGGGAGTCTGCTTCCATCATTAACTGCTGATAAAAAGAAAAAGTTGTTGCAGCGCTTAACAGAGGTCGAGGAATTTGAAAAATTTATCCATAAAACCTTCGTTGGCCAAAAACGCTTTTCTATAGAGGGCTTGGACACATTGGTTCCATTAATTGATGAAATTATTTTGGAAACGGTTGAGAACGGTGCTTCAACAATTAACATCGGAATGGCTCATAGAGGGCGCTTGAACGTTCTTGCTCATAATTTAGGAAAGCCATATGAAATGATTTTTGCAGAGTTTCAGCATGCGCCAAACAAAGAACTAGTGCCTTCAGAAGGCTCAATTGGAATTAACTTTGGTTGGACAGGAGATGTTAAATATCATCTTGGTCTTAATCGTGAATTACCTGAGAAGAATCAACGCAAAGCGAGAATAACATTAGCGAATAATCCGAGTCACCTTGAATTTGTTGGAGCTGTAGTGGAAGGGTTTACCCGTGCTGCGCAAGATGATCGCACAGACAAGGGCTATCCGAAAGAAGACTTAAGCTCAGCGTTAGCCATTCTTGTCCACGGTGATGCCGCATTTCCTGGACAAGGAATAGTAGCTGAAACGTTAAATTTAAGCCGCTTAAAAGGATATCGTACAGGTGGTACGATTCATGTCATTGCCAATAATTTGATCGGTTTTACTACTGAGAGAATGGACTCTCGTTCAACACGGTATTCGAGCGATTTAGCTAAAGGCTATGAAATGCCGATTTTACATGTTAATGCCGATGATCCAGAAGCGGTATTAGCAGCAGCCCAATTTGCTTGTGAATATCGCGAAACGTTTAAAAAAGATGTTTTAATTGATCTCGTTGGCTATCGTAGGTTTGGTCATAATGAAATGGATGAACCGATGACGACAAATCCGTTAATGTACCAACTAATTCAAAAGCATCCGACTGTGAAGGAACTGTACGCACAAAAATTACTTCAGGAGAACATTCTTTCTCAGGGCGAGCTTGAACAGCTCGAACGTGAAGTACTTACTAGACTTCAGGAAGCATATGCAAAGGTTCCGGAAAAAGAGGAGAAAGAGGGAGATCCAAAACCTCCTGAAACGGTTGAAAAAGGGATTTCTAAGATGAAAACAGGGGTGCCTCTTGAAAAGTTAAAGAAAATGAACGAAGAGCTTTTGCAATGGCCGGAAGGATTTCAAGTATTTAGTAAATTAAGTAGAATTTTAAAGAGACGTCTAGATGCATTTAAAGATAATGGAAAAGTCGATTGGGGCTTAGCCGAGACTCTTGCCTTTGCCTCCATAATTGCCGATGGAACTCCTGTGCGCCTTTCAGGTCAGGATTCAGAGCGTGGTACATTTGCTCATCGAAATATCGTTTTATATGATCAGAATACAGGGGAAAAATTCTCTCCATTGCATCGGTTATCAGATGCGAAGGCTTCTTTTAGTGTCTACAACAGTCCGTTGTCAGAAGGTTCCGTGCTAGGTTTTGAATACGGATACAATGTTTTCGCACCTGAAACATTAGTTTTATGGGAAGCGCAATTTGGTGATTTTTCAAATGCGGCACAAGTTATTTTTGACCAATTTATTTCTTCAGGAAGGGCGAAGTGGGGAGAAAAATCGGGACTCGTAATCCTTTTACCTCATGGATACGAGGGCCAAGGACCAGAGCATTCTAGCGCCCGTATGGAAAGATTTTTAACGCTGGCTGCGGAAAATAACTGGACTGTTGCTAACCTAACTTCTGCTGCACAGTATTTTCATATTTTAAGAAGGCAGGCAGCGATTTTAAATAAAGAAGAGGTTCGCCCTCTTGTCATCATGACGCCAAAAAGCTTGCTGCGAAACCCAAGAGTAGCATCACATCCGAGTGCCCTAAGTGAAGGAGAATTCCATTCAATTATTGAGCATAAAGCGATCGGGCAAGAGGCCGATAAGGTCGAGCGCGTAGTTTTAGGAACAGGGAAAATGGTTATCAATCTTCTTGAACAGCTAGATACTGTGGAAAATACGGAATGGCTCCATGTGGTCAGTGTGGAAGAAATTTATCCTTTTCCAATGGAAAGTCTGAAAATGGTTTTGGATAGCCTTCCGAATGTAAAAGAAATTGTTTGGGTCCAAGAAGAACCGAAAAACATGGGAGCGTGGACATTTGTTGAACCTCGTATTAAAGAGATAGCGGCAAGCGATATAGAGGTGCGCTATGTTGGTCGCCGTCGTCGTTCAAGTCCGGCTGAGGGAGATCCTGATGTTCACAAAATGGAGCAAGCATGTATTATTGATAAAGTAATCACCCGTTTTTGAAGAAGGAGGAAATTAAGGTGGCGGAAATTCGAATTCCAGAGTTAGCAGAATCAATTACAGAAGGAACTGTAGCTGGATGGCTAAAAAAAGTGGGCGACAAAATTGAAAAAGGCGACTATTTAGTTGAATTAGAAACTGATAAGGTCAATGTTGAAATCATCTCGGACTACAGTGGGGTCTTGACTGAAATGAAATATAATGAAGGGGATACCGTTAATGTTGGAGAAGTGATTGCTATCGTTTCAGAGGAGGGAGAGGAACCAGCTCCTGTCTCTGTTCAGGAAAAAAACGCTGAAGAAAATGTACAAGAGCAATCAAATTCAACATTCAAAGAAGAAAAGAAGGAGCGCCCGATCGCATCTCCATCGGCACGGAAACTAGCAAGAGAAAAAGGACTTGATTTGAGCCAGGTTCCAACAGTTGATCCGTTAGGCCGTGTACGTGCACAAGATGTTCAAGGATTTCAACATGGTCAACCGAGCGCTGCTACATCGGTTCCAACACCAGCGCCTGCAGTAAGGCAAGAGATGGTAAGCGATGATAAGCCGGTGGAACGAATTCGTATGTCCCGCAGACGGCAAACGATTGCTAATCGCTTAGTGGAAGTGCAGCATACAGCGGCAATGCTGACTACTTTTAACGAAGTTGATATGACAAATGTATTAAATTTGCGTAAGCGCCGGAAAGATAAATTTTTGGAAGAAAATGATGTAAAGTTAGGTTTTATGTCATTTTTCACAAAAGCGGTCGTTGCTGCATTAAAGAAATCACCGCTATTGAACGCTGAAATACAAGGTGATGAAATTGTTCTGAAAAAGTTTTATGATATTGGAATAGCTGTTTCCGCTCCGGAGGGACTTGTGGTTCCGGTTGTACGGGAAGCAGACCGAAAGAGTTTTGCGGAAATTGAAAAAGATATTTTAGCGCTTGCTGATAAGGCACGTCAAAACAAACTGGCCCTTACTGATCTGCAAGGTGGTACCTTTACGATTACAAATGGAGGAGTGTTCGGTTCTTTGCTCTCCACACCAATCTTAAATGGACCACAGGTTGGAATTTTAGGCATGCATTCGGTAAAACTTCGTCCAGTTGCCATTGATGAGGAAAGGATGGAGAACCGTCCGATGATGTATATTGCCCTTTCTTATGATCATCGCATCGTTGATGGCAAAGAGGCAGTTACATTTTTAAAGCGAATTAAAGAACTTATCGAGGATCCTGAATCATTAATATTTGAATAAGCATTATATAAAAAACAGCCACTAGTGCAAAGTGCACGGTGGCTGTTTTTGGTTTCCAAAATATTATTCATTATCACTTTTAGTCCTTAAAAGGCTTTAATCCACGTTTTCTAATTTCATCTTTCAAAATTTTTGCCCATTCCTTATCCTTTTCCGACTTCAATGCATCACGATACGAGACGATTAACAATTCATTACTCATAATCTTCATTGTGCATACCTCCAGGTAAAAGGATTGTAAATCTATGTTTATTCATTGTAAAGGATCTTTGCTCCTTTGAAAAGACATTTCGCGAAATTTTCGAAAAATAATGTAGTCTGAAATTTATTCAACCTATAGGTGGAGATCTGTTCGTTCTTACTCCCAATGTAGATGAAGTGATGTAAAGGTATGATGGATGTATAAGGGGGGATGGAGAAATGAATTATGACTACTATATCTATACAGAACTGGCGAAAATAAAAGTGATTGAACTTAGGCAAACTTCATATAAGTATTCAAACTTAAAGAGAAAAAAGGGACGCAACCATATCCGAAGCTTGATAGAGTTGTTCTGGAATTAATAGACTTTGTAAGACAAACGGAATCCCTTCAGTTAAAATAGAGATGTCAAAAAAGTCTTAATATTAAAGGAGTCGTTGAGGTGAAGGTTTTTGTATACGGCACATTAAGGAAACATGAAGGAAATCATGGGCTATTAAAAAACGCTGTTCCTATTGCTCAACAAGCGTGGACATATGGAGAGCTATTTGATACTGGTTATGGTTACCCAGCGCTGAAGTGCTCGGAACAAGGGAAAGTATATGGAGAATTGTATGAAATTGATCAAACGATCCTTTCGAAATTGGATCATCTGGAAGACTATAAGGCTAACAGGGAAGATAATCTATATGAGCGAGTGGAAGCACAAATCTTTACGGATATAGGAGAGTATTCAGGCTTTGTCTACATAGAGAAACAGGAAGGTTTAGGTAAGGAACTGATCCCTCATGGAGATTGGAAGTTATATCAGTTATTAAACCAAAAACCAGCTTCCATTTATTATTTTGCTTACGGCTCTTGTATGGATGTCGAAAGATTTGAGAAAGCAGAAGTCGCTCATTTTTTTGAAAAAGTGGAAGGAGCTTGTACACTGGAAGGCTATTCTATGAAATATTTATTTAGCGCAAATGATGGAGGACGCGCTGATATTATTGAAGATGGTGGTGTAACGGAAGGGATCTTATATAATATTCCTTTTCAAGGAATATACTATCTTTTTGATAGGGAGGGTTTTAACCTTGGATGGTATCGACCTACACTTGTTGATGTGAAAATAGGTGAAAAACTGATTCCAGACGTTTTAACCTTTCATGTATATGAGAAACAACCAGAGTTGGCTCCACCACTTCACTATGCAAAAGAAATTCTGCGAGGCTCAAAAGGGAGAGTGAGCCAAGGATATTATCAGAAATTGGAGGAAGAACTTGTCAGACTCGGGTGTAAATTGTGATTTTTTCTGAGAAAAATGTTTTAAGCAAGCATTAGGGTGGTAAAAAAGATTAACACCATCTCAGAAAGAAGGTACTCTTTATGAAGACATTTACTGAAAATAGCTATTATGAAGTGGTGTACGAAAATAAATGTTATCAATTTCTTGAATTTATAAGGCTTGATACAATTTGCGAAAAAACATATGTAACCTTAAAAAATGTTTTTACAGGCGAACTCTTCACTTTTGATGAAGGTAAAATCATGAAAATAAGAAAAAAGCTAACTCATTAAGGTTGTTGTTGTGTGTATAGTGGTTTTGGGCATGAGCCTATTGCTGAAATTTTTTAATGAAGAACAGCCTTCTTTTCTCTGTTTGTTTTCGAATAAGCAATTGTTTTGAGAAAAGTATCTTCATTATCAAAAAAGGTTGCACCACTCCAAGTAAATTTCCTATAATAATGTAGTAATAAACGATGAAGGAGTATAGAATGAGACATCTAACTTGGAATAATTCGGATACAATCAAAATGGTCAAATGCATTCATACAAATGCTGAAAAGTATATCGTCAATCGTGCGTTAACAGTCGGCCAGTCTTATAAAGTTAAAAATGAAACAGAGGAATTTTATTTTATTGTCGACAATAGTGGAAAAGTTGGTGGGTTTTATAAGGATTATTTTGAGGAAATTTCATAAGTAAAGTTGTTATTTTATATGGAAACAGATATTCATCTAGGACCGATAAGAATAATAAAATGACTATTAAATTGTACATAAAAAACTGCGCATTTATAAAAATCGCAGTTTTTTTGTTTACTTTTTGTTCATGTTCTCTAGGAGCAAAATCAATAATATGGTTTTAATAATTTGATTCAATATATAAGAATTAATGCGGGAAATATCTATGAAGCAGATAAAGAGAACACATGAAGGACGTTTATAAAGGGTTGACAATCGATGAAATAAAGAAAATATATTGTCTAGAAGATGTTAAAATATATTATGATATTTTAGAATGAATAATTGATGGAATTGTGATGTTTTTATTTCAACATAGAGGTGGATATATATTGAAGGCTTATTTATATGTCGGGATTGGTGGGGCGGTTGGAAGTTTATTGCGATATTTCATTTCATTGATAACGCTCTATTTCTTTGGAAATGCTTTTCCATACGGTACCGTCGCAGTAAATTTAGTAGGAGCCTTCTTTTTAGGATGGTTCACTTCTCATATACTTTATCAGACGAATCCTTCGTTAGCTAGAGGAATTGGAACAGGAATGATTGGTTCTTTTACCACCTTATCGACATTAAGTGTAGATGTTTTATTTTTATGGGAAAATGATGCGATCATGGCTCTATTCTTATACGTCACGATTAGTATGATTGGTGGTCTCTTTTTTGGATACGCAGGGTTAAAAATTGGGCATAAGCAGGTGGATTCTTAATGATCGGATGGGGATTGGTTGCGGTTGGTGGCTTCTTCGGTGCGATAAGTAGATTTTGGATTGGAAATGTTGTAAAAAGGCTAAAGCTAACAAAATTACCACTAGGAACCTTAATTGTCAATCTAATCGGCTCCTTTTTTCTTGGATACTTATTTGCAGGAGCTTCAGAACATATATATTCATTATTTGGTGTTGGTTTTTTGGGAGCCTTTACCACCTTTTCTACAATGAATGTAGAAGCAATGCAACTGTTAAATGAAAAACGCATCTTTACAGGAGTTCTTTATATAGGAATTACGTACCTAATTGGTGTGCTGCTGGCTTTTTATGGCTATGTCTTGGCAATAAATTAAGAGGATGTCTGAAAGACACCCTCTTAATTTATTGTTGGTTTGTGACAGCAATCGATTCCTCTTTTTTATATAAAAATTTTGCTATTAAAGTTTGGATAATTAGAAAGCCTCCTCCAATAGCCCAATAGAGGGGAAGAGCAGCTGGAGCATTTAATGAAACAAAAACGATCATCACTGGTGAAAGTAAGCCCATTATTTTCATTTGCTTTTGCTGTTCTTTCGGCATATTTGCTAAGGAAACTTTAAACTGCAAATAGTAAACAATACCAGCAATCGCTGTTAGCCAAATGTCCGGTTGTCCAAGGCTGAACCATAAGAAAGAATGGCTGGCTATTTCAGCAGAACCTCTTATTGCATAATAGAATCCGATCAGAATAGGCATTTGAATTAAGAGAGGCAAGCATCCTATCGATAATGGATTAACATTATGTTTTTTATATAGAGCAAACATTTCTTGCTGAAGCTTTTGTTGTTCTGCTACGTCTTTTGTTTTCTTTAACTTTGTTTGAATGGCATCAAGCTCCGGTTTCATCGCATCCATTTTTATTTTCATAGCCCGTTGCTTTTTCGTTTGTTTAAGCATCATTGGCATAAGGATAAGCCGAATAATCAATGTAATAAAAATAATCGATAAACCGAAATTCCCTCCAAATAAATTGGCAGTTGTATGAATTAAATTTTCAAAAGGCACGACAAGAAAAGTGTGAAAGAAACCTTCACTATTTCCGTTCTGTGCAGAACAAGCAGATAAAAAGATAACCGTAAATAATAAAACAACTAATATTTTTAATTTATATTTCATTCTGAACCTCCAGTATGAGTACTAGTCTGCTATTAATAATGAAATAGCGCGACTGTCGTCCTCATCTGGAGTTCCTGTTTTTTTTCTAATATATCTCATAACCCAAATCAAGATATAATGAAAGGATGGATTTGCATTGAAAAGATGGGTGCCAACAGGAAGCAATCCATGTTCATTATCTAGTTGCTGGGAAGCGATAAATTGATATTCGATATTCCAGATCCAAATTAGATCGAGCAAAATAAGGAATAAGCCGGCATACATCGTATAAAGTGCCGAAAGGCTAATAAAATCAAACAAGGATTCTAGCATAAGTTCACCTCGATAATGAGAAGCACTATCTTTCAGTATAAGAGGTGAAAGATGTAAATGCAACTTAACTATTTATACGATTTACTTTGGCAAAGGTTTCATACTTTATCTAGATCACGCGTTTATTCCTTTTAAAATCTTAAAGAGAGCGTTGCATATCCGTTTTTGCTGTAAAAAGCAGTTTCGCTTGAATCAATCGTTTTCTAATAAGAATACCGATCCATGAAGCAAGTCCAGCTTTGATGATTCCAACTAGCAAAAATGGTGTAAAGCCACTGGCAAAAGCAGCAACCCAAGATAAATCTGCTGAAATCTTTAACCACATTGTCCCAAAAAATAAGGTGATGAACATCCCCATGATATTAGCGATAAGTGCATGTTTAAAAGTAAAGCCAAACTTTTCTAAATATATCCCCATGATAAAAGTAGCAGGAAGAAATCCAACTAAAAATCCTCCTGTCGGTCCGATAAGTTTTGAAACTCCTGCAGAGAACTCAGCAAAAACAGGAACTCCTGCAGAACCAATTACTAAATACAAGAGAACGGATAAAGTTCCATATTTTGAACCTAAAATAGTTGCGGCCAACCCAATTGCTAATGTTTGTCCAGTAATGGGAACAAGTGGGAGCGGAATGGTTAACTGTGCCATAATTCCAATGATTGCTGCAAAAAGAGCTGTTAAAATCATGGATCTTAATTTGATCTGTTCCTTACTCATCATATGCTCCTTTCAAATGTTAACTTATTTATAAATTTGGTTTACATATAGACTATAAGGTTTACAGAAATATTTGTCAATCCAATTATCGTTAGTGAGGAATGATTGTGAAAATTTCTTAAATACGTTAAAATGATTTACAAAACATATTTGGGGAGGGAAAGCTTTGAAAAAAGCGTTAATAAATATCGATTATACTGTTGACTTTGTGACTGGAGCTCTACCTTGTGGAGAGCCAGGCGAGAAAATAGAAAGAGAAATTACAAAAATAACAGAGGAATTTATTAACCAAGGTGAATTGGTTGTCTTTGCTATCGACTTACATAAAAGAGATGACCGTTATCATCCAGAAGCGAAGCTATTCCCGCCACATAATATTGAAGGTACAAATGGTCGTGATTTGTTCGGAGGTTTAGAAAAGCTCTATCATGATAGCAAAGAGCTTGAAAATGTTTATTGGATGGATAAGACTAGATATAGCGCCTTTGCGGGAACTGATCTGGAAATTAAATTAAGAGAAAGAGCAATTACAGAATTACATCTAGTTGGTGTTTGTACAGATATTTGTGTGTTGCACACTGCTGTTGATGCATATAATAAAGGTTTTAATATAACTGTTTATGAAAATGCTGTTGCAAGTTTTAATGAGGTGGGACATAGGTGGGCGTTGGAACATATTAAAGGTTGTTTAAATGGTAAAATCGTATAGCTTTAATGATGAATCGATTGCTTTCAAATATTTTATTTGGCAATCGAATTGGAGAAGAAAGAAGGACAAAGTTTATGAGTAACCACTATCAAGATGATAGCTTAACTTTACATACAGATTTATATCAAATTAATATGGCTGAAACATACTGGGAAGATGGGATTCACAATCGAAAAGCTGTTTTTGAGGTCTACTTCCGTAAGCTTCCATTTGGAAATGGTTATGCCATTTTTGCAGGGCTTGAACGAATAATTGAATATATCCAACAATTTCGCTTTACAGAGAGTGATCTTGAATATTTGAAAAATGAGGCCGGTTATGGAGACGACTTTCTCGAATATTTGAGAACGTTGCGTTTTACTGGGAATATCCGTTCTGTTGTGGAAGGAGAAGTTGTTTTTGGCAATGAACCACTTATTCGCGTTGAAGCTCCTTTGGCAGAAGCTCAATTAATTGAAACGGCGCTGCTTAACATTGTGAATTACCAAACATTAATTGCAACAAAAGCTTCTCGCATCAAGCATATTGTTGGTGACGAAATAGCGATGGAATTTGGAACGAGAAGAGCACATGAACTCGATGCTGCTATATGGGGGACAAGAGCTGCTTTTATCGGTGGTTTTAATTCTACTTCCAATGTTCGTGCTGGTAAAAAATTTGGTATTCCAGTATCGGGTACGCATGCCCATTCGTTAATTCAAGCTTATAAGGATGAATACACTGCTTTTCATAAATATGCACGTCGTCATAAGAACTGTGTCTTCCTTGTTGATACATATGATACGTTAAGATCAGGGGTACCAAATGCTATAAAGGTTGCCAAGGAATTAGGCGATAAAATTAATTTTGTCGGAATTCGTTTGGATAGCGGTGACTTAGCATATCTTTCAAAAGAAGCAAGAAAAATGCTTGATGAGGCTGGATTCCCAAATGCGAAAATTGTCGCTTCCAATGATCTAGATGAATACACGATCATGAACTTAAAAGCACAGGATGCGAAAATAAACGTTTGGGGGATCGGAACAAAATTAATTACAGCTTATGATCAGGCTGCTTTAGGTGCTGTTTATAAATTAGCTTCGATAGAAGATGACAATGGTGTGATGCAGGATACTATGAAAATCAGTGGAAATCCAGAAAAAGTGTCAACACCAGGCTTAAAAAGGGTGTATCGTATTATCAATAGCATTAATCATAAATCAGAAGGGGATTATATTGCCTTAGAGGATGAAAATCCGCAGGAAGAAGAACCGTTAAAAATGTTCCATCCTGTTCACACTTATGTAAGTAAATTTGTTACGAACTTCGTGGCGAAAGAATTGCATCACGATATTTTTGCAGATGGAGAACTTGTTTACCAGTCTCCGTCAATTTCGGAAATGCAACGCTATGCTGATGAAAATCTTGAACTCTTGTGGGAAGAGTATAAAAGGACATTAAATCCAGAAGAATATCCTGTCGATTTAAGTCAAAAATGTTGGGACAATAAAATAAAGAACATTCAAGAAGTCCAAGCGAAGCTGAAAAAGGACGCTTTTTTAAAATAAGGAACTTTTAATTGAGGACTCGGTACCATTTAAAATACTGGACGATGTACTAAAAAAAGCTTTAACAACGATATAAGGAGGAGAGTCATGTGAGAAAGCTACAACAGCGAATTATAAAGGAACTATCCGTTCAATCAGCAATAGAACCTAAAGAGGAAATTACAAAACGAGTTCATTTTCTTAAAGAGTATCTAAAGAAAACGAAGGCAAACGGTTTTGTGTTAGGGATAAGTGGTGGACAGGATTCTTCATTAGCTGGTCGCTTGGCACAGCTTGCTGTTGAGCAACTACGAACTGAAGGATTTTCTGTGAAGTTTGTTGCTGTTCGTCTTCCTTACGGTGTGCAAAAGGACGAAGATGATGCACAAAAGGCTTTGAGGTTTATTCGGCCTGATGAATCTTACTCGTTTAATGTGAAGGATGCGGTTGATGCCGTCAAAGTTGAATATGATAGGAGTATCGAAGGAGAAGAATTAAGGGATTATCATAAAGGAAATGTGAAAGCACGAATGCGAATGATAGCCCAATACGCGATTGGCGGACAAGCTAATCTTTTAGTTATTGGCACTGATCATGCGGCAGAAGCTGTTACTGGATTTTTTACAAAGTATGGCGATGGTGGGGCCGATTTACTGCCATTATCAGGTTTGACAAAACGTCAAGGAAAAGCTCTTTTAAAAGAATTGGGTGCTGATGAGAGCATTTACTTGAAAGTCCCGACAGCGGATTTACTTGATCAAACACCTGGGCAAGCTGATGAAACGGAACTTGGAATCACGTATGATCAATTAGACGATTATTTAGAAGGAAAAGAAGTATCAGAGGAAGTAGCAAAGAAAATAGAAGAGCGTTATCTTTTAACAGAGCATAAAAGGCAGCTCCCAGCAACAATGTTTGATCAATGGTGGAAATAATTAGCGAAGAGCTAAGTAATCTTAATCACAAATGGCAGTAATTTCTTTAATAAACGCTCAAAGTTAGCAGAAAAGAATTTGTGAGTAGGCTTGGACAGAGGATAATAATAACCTTAAGAAATCCCCATTGTCGCATAAATCGGCAACGGTCATTTTTTAAGGTTTCGGAAGTTATAAATATTGTTTATTGTGAATTTAATGAGTGATCTAGTCTTTTGCAATCAGCTAAAGCCTAACCATTTTCAGGCTCCTCCCAACGATGAAAACCTCCGGTGCTAGATTAGTACTGGAGGTTTCTTTATCGTTTTGAACTTGCCTATTTTTGTTTATACGATGCTGAGCACGAAGGGAAAACAGATTTGCATCCATCTTAGGAACAATTTGCACTTAAAAATTTGGATGGCGCTCCCTCTGTTTTTATTCTGATGTTAGCTTTTCGTTCAATATTTTTTGAGCAAAAGCCGTACTTTCCTTACTAGGTGGTTCGATGCCCTTTAATGGATATTCCATGCCAAGAGCTTCCCACTTATAGACACCAAGCTGATGATAGGGTAGAACATCGACTTTTTGCACATTTTTTAGTGTGCCGATAAATTCACTTAATTGTTTTAAGTCATCGATATCATCTGTGATTGTCGGAACAAGAACATGTCGAATCCATACTGGTATTTCATGTGCCGATAAATACTTAGCGAACTCAAGAATATGGTCATTAGCCATTCCAGTAAGTTTTTTATGTTTCTTTCTGTCGATATGCTTTAAATCCAGCAAAATTAAATCTGTATACTGAAGGAGTTCTTGCAAATTCGTCTGAAACTGTTCTGCATGCGAAAAGCAGCCGCCAGAAGAATCGATTGTCGTATGAATCCCTAATTTTTTACATTCTTTAAATAATTCGATTAAAAATGGAATTTGTAGAAGTGGTTCTCCGCCAGAAACGGTAATTCCTCCTCCAGATGCTTCAATGAATGGTAAATAGGATTTTAAATCATCGATGATTTCGGAAACAGACATTTGCTTACCAATTCCTATTTCCCAAGTATCGGCATTATGGCAAAACTGGCAGCGAAGAAGGCATCCTTGTGTGAAAATGACGTAGCGGATCCCTGGCCCATCAACAGTTCCAAAAGTTTCGATTGAATGAATGTTTCCGTTCATGATGATTAATCTCCCTTCAAATTAGGAAAGCACGTTTTATCGCATGCTCAAAATTTTTTGAAAGAGGAGTTATGAATCAACTCCTCTACGATTTAATTACAAAGAACCGTGGAATGTTCTATTAATGACATCTAATTGTTGTTCTCTTGTTAATTTAATAAAGTTTACTGCGTAACCAGACACACGAATGGTTAACTGTGGATATTCCTCAGGATGTTCCATTGCATCTAATAATGTTTCTCTGTTAAACACGTTGACATTTAAATGATGCCCTTGTTTTACAGCGTATCCATCTAATATGCTAACAAGGTTGTTGACGCGGCTTTCATCCTCTTTCCCTAATGCTTTAGGTACAATGGAGAATGTGTTAGAAATACCATCCATCGCGTAGCTGTACGGTAATTTTGCGACAGAAGAAAGGGATGCTAATGTGCCCTTGGTATCACGTCCATGCATTGGGTTGGCTCCTGGAGCAAATGGCTCGCCAGCGCGACGTCCATCTGGAGTGTTACCAGTCTTTTTACCATAAACGACATTTGATGTAATGGTCAGGATAGACATCGTATGAAGAGAATTACGATAAGTAGGGTGTTTGCGTAATTTCTTCATGAATCTTTCAACAATATTTACGGCGATGCTGTCAACACGGTCATCGTTATTTCCGTATTTAGGGAAATCACCATCAATTTCAAAATCTACCGCTAAGCCATTTTCATCGCGAATTACTTTTACTTGAGCGTATTTAATGGCACTTAATGAATCGGCAACAACACTTAATCCGGCAATTCCTGTTGCCATCGTCCGTAAAATTTCTGTGTCATGAAGTGCCATTTCAATGCGTTCATAACTATACTTGTCATGCATATAATGAATGATGTTTAGAGTATTAATATATAACCCAGCAAGCCATTCCATCGTTTGATCAAATTTTTCCATTACTTCATCATAATTTAAAATTTCTGAAGTAATTGGGGAAGTGGCTGGTCCAACTTGAACTTTCTGCTTCTCATCTTTGTTGCCGTTAATGGCGTATAGAAGAGCTTTTGCTAAGTTAGCACGGGCTCCGAAGAATTGCATTTGCTTTCCGATTTCCATGGCAGATACACAACAGGCAATACCGTAATCATCGCCGTACTCCGGACGCATAATATCATCGTTTTCATACTGAATCGCACTTGTTTCAATCGAAACCTTTGAACAGAACTTTTTAAAATTCTCAGGAAGCTGAGTGGACCATAATACAGTTAAATTAGGTTCTGGAGCAGGACCAAGGTTTCTTAATGTGTGCAAGAAGCGGAATGAGTTCTTTGTCACAAGCGGGCGGCCATCCATTGCCATGCCCCCGATAGATTCTGTTACCCAAGTAGGGTCTCCAGAGAATAATTCATTATAATCAGGTGTGCGAGCAAATTTGACAAGACGTAGCTTCATTACAAAATGATCGACTAATTCTTGCGCCTCTTGTTCAGTTAGAACACCATTTTCTAAATCCTTTTCAATATAGATATCTAAGAATGTAGACACTCGTCCTAAGCTCATCGCTGCACCATTTTGCTCTTTTACTGCCGCTAAATATCCAAAATAGAGCCATTGGAAAGCTTCCGTCGCATTTTGAGCAGGTTTAGAAATGTCAAAACCGTAACTTTTCGCTAGTTCTTTTAATTCTTTTAAAGCGCGATATTGCTCAGATAATTCTTCTCTCTGTCTAATCACGTCCTCACTCATAACAGAAGTCATATTATTAAAATCATTTAGCTTCTGCTCCATTAGGAAGTCTACCCCGTAAAGGGCGACACGGCGATAGTCACCGATAATTCGACCTCTTCCATATGCATCAGGTAAACCGGTAATGATTCCTACTTTACGAGCAAGTCTCATTTCAGCAGTATACGCATCGAAAACACCTTGATTATGGGTTTTACGATAGTCAGTAAAAATTCTTTCTACTTCTTTATCCATTTCATAACCGTATGATTCGCAAGCTTGACTTGCCATCCTTACGCCGCCGAATGGCTGCAAAGAGCGTTTGAAAGGTTTGTCTGTTTGGAAGCCGACGATTTTTTCTAAGTTTTGATTTAAATATCCTGGTCCATGAGAAGTAATGGTAGATACGATTTTCGTATCCATATCAAGAACGCCGCCGTTTTCACGTTCCTGCTTCGTTAAATCCATAACTTGTTCCCACAATTTAGAGGTCGCTTCTGTTGGTCCTTCCAAAAAGCTGTCTTCACCTTCATATGGCGTAAAGTTCCTTAAAATAAAGTCACGTACATTCACTTCTTCTTGCCATCTTCCTTTTGCAAATCCTTTCCACTGTTCCATCATAAAAAAACACCTCTGTCATTTTTATTTGTTAATATAACAGTTGATACAATTTAACTATATTTAAAGTATAACAGATTTTATGTGAATATCATCACATGTAAATGATATTTTCGTGAATTTATTGTGAACAAAAGGATTTCATCAATATTTAAATTTTATTCAAACTGGGAAAATATGAATCTGTACTATAACTTTCTAATGGTTTATAGAAGCTGTTATATAAAAATAAAGTTCATTGCTATTATTGTAACGTTAAAAACGTAATATAAGTTAATAAAATATTGGAGATTTTATGAAATCAAGTGGAAAGAAGAAGAGGAGGCAATGAAGAATAGAAGAGGGAGAAGAAATACATCTCTCTCCCATCGTAATTTCTAATCAACGACAATATTAGCAATCATTGGACCATTGCTACCCATATCTGGATGGGTTAAGCAGACTAGGCGGTAGACTCCTTCTTCTTTAAGCTGGAGTTCCACTGTTGTTTCTTCGCCTTTTTTGACAACACCTTTAATATCTGTGCCCTCAATAATAAAAGGATGTTCATGGCCGTTTACACCGTATAACCGAAGCAGAACTTTTTCATCTTTGCCAACATAAATGGTTCCTGGGTCCCATCGGTACGCTTCAATTTCCTTCCCATCGTCTGTTTTTGTTTTAAATTCGGTCGTAACGAGATGTATATCTCTGAGCTGTTCTCCTTGAGCGGTAGTGGTGACTGTTTCCCTTGAGAAGAGCAGCCAAATAGAACTTGCAGCGATGGTAACAAAAATGAGTACAAATAATAAGATAGAGCGTTTTTTCAATACAATGAATTGCATTGGAGATCCCCCTTTATAAGTTGTCCACTACTACTATATGCATGACGGTAGTGAGAACTTGTCTAAAAACTGATTCGTTTATCTTTAAATTTATGAGAACAGTGATCGGAAAGGGGGAATGCATGTAAAAAAACAAAAAAAGCTGTAGACAAACTCGAAAATCTTTGAATTTGTCTACAGCCAGTAAAGACTATTAATTAGTTATCCGTTTGAATTATTTAAGATTTTGTGCTATTTTTTCACATACTTCATCTGCGGTTAGACCGTTAGCTTCGATAACAGGACCTGGGATGATTGTATCGTTCATTCCCATCACATTTGAATCAATTCCTGTTACGACACAACAGTCGCATCCTCTCGCATCAGACTCCTGACTTAGTTGAACAACATCATAACCTTTTTCACGAAGAGCATCTTGAATATTGGTTAGAGAATCTTCCACGCCAATTTTCGCCATCTTCACACCTCCTCCAATTAGTAGAATGGGTTAGAGCACAAAATAATATTCACCCGTCCTTCTCTGTTGCAAGATATAAAAAGTTTAATGAATAAAAAATGTTGAACATGAGAAGGTAAACAATGGAGGTGTTATGTAAATGACAAAACGGAAAGCAGATCCGTCAACCGTTGGTTTAAATTCTAGCCAAGTGGAAGGTCAAGGGACAACAAATACTGAACTCGACGGTAAAAGTGTATCTTCAGCACGTAAAAAGACTAAAAAGCGTCATTCATAAAGATAAAAAAACCATCCGTGATGATCAACTGCACCACAAAGGTTAGAGATGTAGCTAACAATTAGCGGTGCAGATCATAACGGATGGTCTTTATTTTCATTCTATTTCTGAATTATTTCATCAATAATTCCGTATTCCAGTGCTTCTTTGGCGTTCATAAAATAGTCCCGGTCACTGTCTTTAGCAACCTTTTCTATTGGTTGGCCTGTGCGTTCTGAAATGATCTGATTTACATGTTCTTTTAATTTTAAGATTCTTTTAGCGGAAATCTCGATTTCTGTTGCTTGCCCTTGCGCTCCTCCGAGAGGTTGATGGATCATTACTTCGCTGTTTGGCAAAGCATACCTTTTTCCTTTTGTGCCTGCAAGCAGCAATATCGCTCCAAAGGATGCAGCCATTCCAATGCAAATCGTGTTAATATCTGGTTTTATCAACTGCATTGTATCAAAAATGGCAAAACCAGCAGTAGTTGAACCACCAGGGCTGTTAATATAAAGAGAAATGTCTTTTTGCGGATTTTCTGATTCAAGAAATAATAGCTGTGCAATCACACTGGTGGCTAATTGATCATCAATTTGCTGTCCGATCATGATGATTCGGTCTTTTAATAATCGGGAATAGATATCGTAAGATCGTTCTCCTCGATTCGTTTGTTCAATGACGTAAGGTATAGTTGTCAAAATATTTTCCTCCCTTAATTTAAGCTGCCATCCTAAAAATATGGAGAGGGGAGTTATGATGCTTCGTTCTGAATAGTGCTTCTGTTTGAGTGAACATAGGAAGATGTGGAAGGTGTTCGATTAAAACATGCGGCTCTTCTTCCAATAAAGATTGGTACATTAATTCGATAAGTACGGAAGTATCCTTCTCGCTTAACGAATTCGGGTCATTTTCTGCTGTGTTGCCTTTTTCCAAACGTCTTCTCGCTCTGTATAAAATCGCTTTAACTCCTGTTTCCGTCATGTTTAATAGTTCAGCAATTTCCTTTATGCGAAATAAAAACGCTTCATGTAAAAAGAAAATGACAGCCTGCTTCGGTGTTAATTTTTCCAGCAGCTTTTGCACTGTCTCCAAGGTTGCTGACGGATCGATAGTTGCTTCACTATGCTGATCGCAGCTCCATTCGACCTCGATTATCTTTTTTTTGCGCATCATATCAATCCAAAAGTGAAACGCAATTTTTTTTTAGTAATGATGGATGTAATTGAGAAACTGGATAATTTTGCACAGCTCGCACTAAAGATTCCTGTGCAAGATCGTCTCCATCCCATTTGTTTCGCGTTAAAAAGCGGCAGTATGGTTGTAACCCCTTATAGAGATTTCTTAAGGTTTCATTAATTTCTTTTTGCTTTTCACTCATCACAGATATATTTCTATTCATTGGCATGCATTTCACTCCTTTAGCACCTCTCATGACTAATAACGAAATAAGGGAAGAAAAAGATATGGGCATAAATTTTTTATCATTGAGCTTAAAAAGATGTTCAAATCCAATTGATTCAAAAATAATGAATGCGTCACATAATAAAGCGTTTTAAGAAATCCTCTCCGATATCGTTAATGAAATACTATGCTTTTTAGTATAATGGAAACAATCGATTTAAAACCAGTTCGCAGTTTGTTAAAATGAAAAAGTGTTTTGATGTTATTTAGAAGGAGGATTTTCTGAATGATTAAAGCGATCATTTTTGATTTTGATGGAACTTTAGTAGATACAGAGACGTTGTGGTATAAAATGTATAAAGACGTATTGCTGGAAAAATATGAAGTTCATTTACCGTTAGAGGAGTTTGCTAAAGTAATAGGGACAACAGATGAGGCGTTATATTCGTATGTTCATTCCCAAACAAAAACGACAATTGATTTTACTGAATTAGAAATGGAGATAAAAAGCAAGATCATGGAACAAAAAGACCAGCTTGTACTTAGAGAGGGCGCTGCCGATTTAATAAAACAGGCGAAATCAATGAATTTGAAGGTCGGAATTGCATCAAGTTCTCCGCGAAAATGGATTGAAGATATATTAGAACATGTAAAGGTAAGAGACTCCTTCTCTGTTATAAAAACGAAGGATGATGTATCTGAAGTCAAACCAAACCCTGAACTTTATCTTAAAGCGTTGGAGGAGCTTGATGTTCTGCCTCATGAAACACTTGCAATCGAAGATTCTGCGAATGGTAGTATAGCTGCTATTGAAGCTGGCATAAAAACGGTAATCGTCCCAAATGAAGTAACGCAATTTCTTACCTTCGATAAACGGGTCAGTGTTTATCAGCATTTTTCCGATATTCAGTTAAGTTAATCATAAAACGGCTTTGAACCTATACTTGATAGGAGCAAAGCCGTTTTTTTAGTTATACATGGCTGCAATTTGCTTTTGCAATTGTTCATCTTCCAAATATTCATCATATGTCACTTGTTTATCAACCATTCCGCTTGGTGTTAATTCAATAATGCGGTTGGCAATTGTTTGGATAAACTGATGGTCATGGGAAGAGAAGATCATCGAGCCTTTATAATTAATTAAGCCGTTATTTAAAGCAGTGATGGATTCAAGATCTAGGTGGTTCGTCGGCTCATCAAGAAGTAAAACGTTAGCACCGCTTAACATCATTTTTGAAAGCATACAACGAACTTTTTCTCCTCCTGATAGAACGCTTGCTTTTTTGAGAACTTCTTCTCCAGAGAACAACATTCTTCCTAAAAATCCACGCAAGAAACTTTCACTTTGGTCATTCGGTGAGAATTGGCGCAACCAATCAACTAAAGTGAGATCACTGTTCTCAAAGTATTGTGAATTGTCCTTTGGAAAATAAGCTTGAGAGGTCGTGACTCCCCATTTAAAGCTTCCGCTGTCAGGCTCCATCTCTCCCATTAGTATTTTAAAAAGCGTAGTTTTGGCTAATTCATTTGTTCCAACAAGGGCGATTTTATCATCCTTATTCATGATGAAGCTAATATTATCAAGTACTTTTACACCATCAATTGTTTTCGAAATGCCTTCAACTCTCAATAAATCGTTTCCGATTTCGCGCTCCGGTGTAAAACCAACATACGGATATTTACGGGAAGAAGGTCTAATATCATCTAATTGAATTTTATCAAGCAATTTTTTACGTGATGTCGCTTGTTTCGATTTAGAAGCATTAGCACTAAAGCGAGCAATGAAAGCCTGCAATTCTTTAATTTTCTCTTCTTTTTTCTTATTTTGGTCTTGGGCCATTCGCAGCGCTAATTGGCTTGATTCATACCAGAAGTCATAGTTACCGACATAAATTTGGATCTTTCCAAAGTCTAAATCAGCGATATGAGTACAGACTTTATTCAAAAAATGACGGTCGTGCGATACGACAATAACTGTATTTTCGAAGTTGATGAGGAACTCCTCGAGCCACTGGATGGCTTTAATGTCCAAGTGGTTTGTTGGTTCATCCAAAAGTAACACATCTGGTTTTCCAAATAACGCTTGAGCAAGAAGGACTTTTACCTTCTCAGAACCAGTTAAATCAGCCATCTTTTTTGTATGAAGTTCTTCTTCGATTCCCAGTCCTTTAAGAAGTATTGCTGCTTCTGACTCAGCTTCCCAACCATTTAACTCGGCAAATTCACCTTCTAATTCAGCTGCTTTTATCCCATCCTCGTCTGTGAAATCAGCTTTCATATAAATAGCATCTTTTTCTTGCATGACTTCATAAAGGCGAGTGTGCCCCATAATAACAACTTTTAAAACTTCTTCCTCTTCATATTCAAAGTGATTCTGCTTTAAAACAGCAAGCCTTTCACCAGGGCCTAAATGAACGCTCCCTGTTTGTGCTTCAATTTCACCTGACAATATTTTCAAAAAAGTTGATTTACCTGCACCATTCGCCCCGATAAGGCCATAACAGTTTCCAGGTGTAAACTTGATATTCACATCTTCAAAAAGCTTGCGATCACCA
Source organism: Bacillus methanolicus (assembly GCF_008764295.1). GTDB lineage: Bacteria > Bacillota > Bacilli > Bacillales > Cytobacillaceae > Robertmurraya > Robertmurraya methanolica_A. The sequence goes on from NZ_VTQX01000033.1 coordinate 37,499, forward strand.
TATCGCAAACTTACATCCGTTACAGTTATCATTTACGATCCTCCAAATTAGCATTATAAGCATTTCAACGTTTCTTAGTTTTTAAGATAAGGTTATATTTGACGATGCCATTTTGGCTCATTTTAGCTTAAAAATACGTTGAATTAATAAAAATACAGTTATTTTACTACTGTACCTTGCTGTATTGTACCTTATTTCTAGAGAAAGTTAAAGGGGACAGTTTTTATAAAGGTTTCGATATTATAAGGAATAATTACTAGAGGATATTCCCTTTTTATCAAGAATATTATTTAAAAGCGCTTTCAAAATGGTGCTTATAGATAAGGGCAGGTTAAAAAAGGGGGAAGAGGATGGAGATCACTTTACAAAATGAGGTTAAAAGGGAAAAACGGCGAAGAAAAATATTAATCTGGTCAGCAGGGATCTTGATTGGAAGCTTATTCATAATAGCGGTTGGACTATACGCTTACATTATTAGAGCACATCCTACCATCGCAGGGGAGATTCAACTATCTGGATTACAAGAAAAAGTAGAAGTCATTCGCGATGAGCATGGGGTACCGCATATTCATGCGAACAATGAGGAGGATTTGTATTTAGCACAAGGTTATACCCAAGCGCAGGACCGCCTATTTCAAATGGATTTAAGTCGTCGTCAAGCATCTGGGCAACTAAGTGAAGTGGTTGGTGAGGCAGCTTTAAATAACGATAAATACTTTCTGACATTAGGCTTAAGACGAGCGGCAGAAGCCTCATATGAACAATATTCAGAAACGGCAAAGCAGGTTCTCGCCAAGTTTGCTGAAGGGGTTAATCTTTATATAGATGAACTGCGTGAGAATGGAAAATGGCCGCTCGAATTCAAACTTCTTGGATATGAGCCGGAAGATTGGAGTCCGATCGACTCTTTAACGATTGGTAAATATATGGCATTTGACCTAGGTGGCCATTGGGAAAGTCAAGCGTTTCGTTATTATCTATTGCAAAATTTCTCAGAAGAAAAGGCATTGGATTTATTTCCGACTTATCCTGAGGAGGCACCTTACATTATCGGTAAGGATGAATTAAATATTGAAAATAGTTTTGCTCAAGCAGTCATTCCTCATGAATATAATGGCAGTAATAATTGGGTCGTTAGTGGCACAAAAACGGCGTCTGGCAAACCAATACTTGCAGACGATCCTCATTTATCACTATCAACACCATCGATTTGGTATCAAATGCATCTCGAAGCACCAACAGTCAATGTGAGCGGTGTTATTTTTGCTGGGATTCCGGGAATTATTCTTGGTCATAATGAACAAATTGCATGGGGGGTTACCAATACAGGGCCTGATGTTCAAGATCTATACATTGAAAAAAGAAACCCAGATAGCCCGTATGAATTCCTTTATAATGATCAATGGGAAAAAGCAACGGTAATCAAAAACAAAATTTTAGTAAAGGATAAGGACCCGGTAGAATATGAAGTGGTGGTCACAAGGCATGGACCAGTCGTGTCGGAATTTGCAGCGGATAGTGGGAAAGCAACGGTCTTATCATTACAATGGACCGCACTTGAACCGTCTTCAGAGCTTGAGGCAGTTCTTAATATGAATAAAGCTGGAAGCTGGGAAGAATTTGAAGAAGCGCTCGAAGGATTTCATACACCTGCACAAAATTTCGTCTTTGCTTCTACAGATGGAACGATAGCCTATAAAGCAAATGGAAAAATTCCGATTCGTAAAAAAGGGAATGGTCTGTTGCCTGCCCCCGGATGGACTGATGAATACGGGTGGGTAGGTTATATTCCATATGATAAGCTACCACGCACTGTCAATCCGGAAGATGGGTTCATTTCAACAGCTAATAATAAAGTGGTCGGGGATGATTATCCGTATCATATTAGTCATGATTGGGCGCAAGGCTATAGGCAAATGAGAATTCAAGAAGTACTCTCATCAACTGAACAGATCGAGGTTGAGGATATGATGCATTTACAAATGGATCAACTGAACATTCAAGCGAGGGAGTTTGTCCCTCCATTTATCGATTTGTTACAAAAATCGAGTAATAATAAGGTATCCCAAGCTCTATCAATATTAAAAGAATGGGATTATATCGATTCTCCAGAGCAAGCAGCACCACTCCTATTTAATTTATGGATGGACGAAATCGCAAAAGTTCTATTTGAAAAGGAAATTTCTCAAGAAACACTTGACTTATTTAGGGGGAAACGTCAGGCAGTGGATCAACTCCTGCGAAGAGCTATTGAGGGTACGCCTGGTCCATGGATAGAAGAGCATAAGGGAATCATTAACGTATTGGAAAAGTCTTTACTTCGAGTTATAGCGAATTTAGAGTCTCAACAAGGAAAGAATATGGAAAAGTGGCAGTGGGGAGATTACCATCAAATCTATTTTCCACATCCGTTGGCAACTGTTAAGCCATTAAATCTTTTGTTCAATCAAAAAGGAAGAATTTCAGTTGGTGGAAGCGCTGTTACTGTTCAGGCAGCCGCGTTCAGGGAGGATGGTACAGTTAACCATGGGGGTTCTTGGAGATTTGTAATCGATATGAATAAGCAGACAACAGGTTACCATCTCGTTGGACCAGGACAATCAGGACATGTATTTCATAAATGGTATCAGAATCAATTAAAGAACTGGGTTACTGGAGACTATCACGAAACAAAATTACACAATAACGAAGGGAAAACTTTAAGGTTAAAACCAAAGGCTCATTGAATCCATTTTAAAAATTTCCAAAAAAAAAAGAATTAATTTCGATTTTTTCATAGTTTATTCATATTTATTCGTTACAATAGAAATAATTAAGAACGTAAAAGGAGATTTTATCATGGATAAAAAGAAGCTAGTAGACCTTGTCGATCGTTTAAAAAAGTCCGGAATAAAAGCTAGCATTACAAAACCAAGAAAGACGCTACTTATGCTTCAACAACAAACGGCTCCAAGCAACTGAATGAAAGAGGAAAAAAGGAAGCGGTGTTTTATGACCGCTTCCTTTTTAATGCTTTAATTTACTTTTTGCATGATTTTTTTAAATATGTCTTCTCTATTAAATTCTTCTCCCATTGGATATTTCTTAATGTAGCGATTATTCTCGTCTAAAAGGTAGACAAAGGTCGAATGAATGAAGAAACCATCTCCTGGGTCCCGATATTGAAATTGAAATGTATTTGCTAACTCTTCAATTTCTTTTAGGTCTTCTTTAATATTATTTTGATCTCCTGTTAGGAAAATCCAATTGCCATCATCTTCTACATCAAAATTATACATATACTGCTGCAGAACTTCAGGAGTGTCTTTGTACGGATCAATCGTGATTGTCATGAATTGGACTTTTTCACCAAATACACCAGCATCCTGCAAATCTTTTTTTAACATATTCATTTTAAGGGTTGTAGTAGGACAAATATCAGGGCAGTTTGTGTACATAAATTCTACTAGTTTTAGCTTTTTTTCGGACTCTGAAAATTTGTATACCTCATTGTTCGTCGTGATTAAATCAATATTCTCTGGTATTTTCGCCATACTGTCACGAATCAGGAAAAAAGATATCCCAGCCGTGATGGCAAGAGCTACGATTACACCGCATAAAATATATATTTTCTTCATTTTGTAACCTCCCATATTAAAGATAAAAAAATAATAAGGAAAATACTATGGATATATTGTGAACTTCTATTTTTTACTCCTCCTTCAGTTTTTTATATAACAACGTGGATTTAAAATTCATGTGAAATGTTTTTCAATAAGATTAATAATTCCATTTTAAGTAAATATTTTTCAACCAAAATATGGATCAATTTCGTTACGGAAATGTTATGAAACTGTGAACATTTGCATTTTGTGGAATATATCACGGATTTATGCGATTTTAGGTGATTAAGATGTGGGTAGGGAAATTCCGATCATTTAGGATGTGAGTAAATGAAAGGCATCGGCTTAATTAAATGGGGCATAGGCGGATTGCTTGCCTATGAGCTACTCAACTTAATGAAAGGAGGTAGCAAAAAGGTACTCAGACCACCTGGTGCTGCTGATGAAGATGAATTCATGGCGTTATGCATTCGGTGTGGTAAATGCAACCAGGCTTGTCCGTATGACTCGATTAAAATGGGGACAGAAAAGCATGGTCTTGGGATGGGAACTCCGTATTTTATTGCCAGAGAAAGTCCATGTATGCTTTGTGAAGATTTTCCATGTGTGAACGTTTGTCCAACTGATGCTTTAAGAGGAATTTCAACGGTCCACGATGTTGATATTGGTGTTGCTGTTATTGATACGGAGAGTTGCATTGCTTATCAGGGAATGCGCTGTGAAGTTTGTTATCGGGAATGCCCATTAATAGATGAGGCGATTAAGCTCGACATACATATGAAGCCAGATGATAATCTCCATGCCATTTTTGCACCTGTGATTGATAAAGAAAAATGTGTGGGCTGCGGAATTTGCGAGCAACGGTGTGTCATCGATAATCCCGTAGCAATTAAAGTAAAGCCCCGTGAAGATAGCGGATTATTTTAAGAAGGTTTTTGGTGAAAATGTCCTTATCCAACAAAGGGTATAGTTCACTTAAAAATAGGCTTTGTTATATGTCGGCGTTGATACGTTACTCATTTTTTTCTGATTCTATGAAATCAGAAAACTATAGTTATATTGAAAGTTTTTGAAACTAAGTTTTCAGACAAATGAGTCAAAATCGTATTTCAATCATTCTGTTTAACAAAGCCAAAAAATTGAATCTCTCTAGTTAATTTCAAGAGATAAGTAGGCTGAAAGTAGAAATTAACTACCTAAAAAAAGGGAGGAAAGAACGAATGGAATTGACAAGAAGAAGTTTGTTAAAAGCAACAGCCATTTCGATGACATTGGCTGTAGCAGGATGTAAAAAGGAGGATAAAAAATCAAATAGCACAGCCGTAACCGCCCAAGAAAGTGTTGAGCCAGATGAATGGAAGTCGACCGTTTGCCGTTTTTGCGGTACTGGATGTGGGGTTCTCGTCGGCGTAAAAGATGGTAAAGTCGTTGCTACAAAGGGAGATCCAGATAATCGTTCAAGCAGAGGTTTGAATTGTATTAAGGGATTTTATGTAGGTAAGATTCTGTTTGGCAAGGATCGCTTAACAAAGCCGCTCATTCGTGAAGATAAATCAAAAAAAGGGACGATGGAAGGGTTCCGGGAAGCAACGTGGGAAGAGGCTTTAGATCTTGTGGCAAGTAAATTAAAAGAAAATTATGATAAGGATCCAAAGTCAATTGCTTTTTGGGGTTCTGGCCAGCAAACGATTATGGAAGGATATGCCTCTGTAAAACTTTGGAAGGCTGGTTTATTAAGCAATAATATCGACCCCAATGCGAGATTATGTATGGCTAGTGCCGTTACTGGCTTTATGACAACTTTCCAATCCGATGAGCCGATGGGATCGTATCGTGATCTTGATGAAGCAGATGTTTTTGTCACATGGGGCGCGAATATGGCTGAAATGCACCCGGTCTTGTATTCCCGTTTAACAGCGCATAAATTAAGCAACCCGGACGTAAAGCATTATGATATTACGACTAGGTGGTCGAGAACATCAGAAACGGCAGACGTTGTGATGGAGTTTCGACCACAATCCGATTTAGCGATCGCAAATGCCATTGCCAATTATTTAATCGTCAACCAAAAATTTGACCAAAAATTTGTCAACGAACATGTGAAGTTTAAAGCTGGAACAGAAAATTTAGGCCATTCCCTCAACGATGATTATGACAGTACAGAAGTCGGCATGGTTGCTGATAAAGCTTGGGAAATAAGCTTTGATGAGTTTAAAGAGAAGGTAAGCGAATATACGTTAGAGAAGGCGGAAGAGATCTCTGGCGTGCCGGCAGCAGATATTGAAGCATTGGCGAAAGAATTTGCTGATCCAAATAAGAAAATTATGTCTTTATGGACGATGGGAATGAATCAGCATACGAGAGGGACATGGATTAATAATCTTGTTTATAATCTGCATTTATTAACCGGAAAAATTAGCAAGCCTGGAAATGGACCGTTTTCTTTAACTGGGCAGCCAAGTGCGTGTGGTACAGCAAGGGAAGTTGGCGTGTTTTCTCATCGTCTTCCTGCTGATTTAGTTGTGGCAAATCCTGAACATCGCCGTTATTCTGAATTGATTTGGAATTTACCAAAAGGATATTTGGATCCGCTTGAACAACCAGGCTATCATACGATTAAAATGTTCCGCGAACTTGGAAAGGGCAATGTGAAGTTTTTATGGAGCATGTCGAACAATTGGGGACAAACATTACCAAAACTCAATCGCTTTAGAGGAAACGACGAAGATGGTAAAGGTGTGAAAGACGGATTTATTGTTGTTTCCGAAGTGTATCCTACCCGCTCAACGGAATTGGCAGATGTTGTTTTTCCAGCGGCAATGTGGGTCGAAAGGGAAGGACAATTTGGCAACGCTGAGCGAAGAACCTCAGTGTTTGAAAAATGTACGGAACCACCGGGAGAAGCGAAATGGGATCTTTGGGTTATTGTGCAAATTGCCAAAAGAGTTCTTGAAGGGAAAAAAATTGGCGATCAACCTGCGTTCGATGTCCTGTTCGGAAATATATGGGATAGCGCAAATAATGATCTCATTTCCGATCAACACGAAGTAAACAAAATTTTATGGGATGAGTATCGTGCCTTTACGAACCCCCATGAAAGTGATAATCCAGAAATTCAAGAGTTAGGGAAAAAATTAAAAACAAAAGCGAAGCAAATGGCTCCTTATGAAGAATATTTCAAACAACATGGCATTTGCTGGCCGGTAAGAAACGTAAATGGGGAATGGGTTGAAACGAACTGGCGCTATGTGCATGGAAAGCAGGAAGAGGGCTTCGACCAATACGGAGTGGAAGAGTTCGGAGAGGTTGGCAAATATCAAGATATAGATTTTTATAAATCGGAAGATCATCGTCCGTCAGTCTTCTTCCGTCCGTTTGAGGATGCACCTGAAATTCCTGATCAGGAATACCCATTTTGGTTATGCACAGGACGCGTTTTAGAGCATTGGCATAGCGGCTCTATGACAAGACGTGTGCCTGAATTGCATCGAGCGGTGCCTGAAGCATTGTGCGAGATTCATCCAGAGGATGCTGAAGCGATGGGAATTAAAACAGGAGATATGGTCAAAGTCATTTCACGACGTGGAGAGGTTGAGGTCAAGGCAACTACGAAAGGAAGAGGAAACCCTCCTAAAGGTCTAGTATACGTTCCTTTCTTTGCTGAAGAAACACTAATTAATTTAGTAACTCTTGATGCTTACTGTCCAATTTCGAAACAACCAGACTATAAAAAATGTGCTGTTAAAATTATGAAAGCATAGTGGAGGTGTGCACTTTGAGTAAAGAATATGTTTATGTGTTAGGATTTATTCTAATTGTAGGATTAGCAATTGGAGTATCTAAAATCGGTTCAACTGAACAGGCAAGTGAAGAACTTGACGGGGAAGCGGTTGAGATCGTGGTTCCTCAGCTTAATTCGGAGGAAAGAGAAGATTCAGCAACTATGGTTCTTATTGGTGCCCCTCCAATGCAACCAGCGGATCATATTGACCGCTGGATTCCGGAACAACGTCATGAAAGTTGTTTAACTTGCCATGCTACTCCAGAAACAACTGGTGCTAGAGAAATACCAGAAGACCATTACTATGATAATAATATCAATAATCCGATTTTTAGAGATAACTGTATTCAATGTCATGGACAGCAGAACGATACGAAGTCGGCTTTTAATAGTGAAGACTAGCGAAGTGAACAACTGATTTCCATACAACCAGCGTATGAATGAAATCTGTCAGAAAGGAGACTTGAACATGGTTATTTCTGGCCTCTTTATTGAAACAGTTCCTGGGCGTGCTTTATTTGTGGCGAAGGAGCTTGAGAAAAAAAACGGTGTAGAAGTGCATCATATAGAACAGGATTATAAAATCATTATTACGATGGAAACAGATACAGCGGACCAAAGCTATCAACTGGGAGAAAGCTTTAAAGAGATTGATGGAATCATAACAATTTGCCTTGTGTATAGCAACTTTGAAGAAGATCCTAATTGTCAACTAGAAGCTGATCATGTATGAGCGACAGATTGAACCGAAGGCGTTTTTTTTCATTGAATATGGAGGCTGCTGCCGGTTTTTTAGGAAATCTCTTAACCTATGAATTGGACTTGGAGAGAGATTTCTTTCGCCCACCTGGTACTCTTGATGAACTTGAATTTATAACGGCCTGTAGTAGATGTGGTGATTGTAAGGAGAGCTGTCCAGAAGGAATAATAAGTTTATTTTCAATTTCCTATGGTGCGAAACTTGTCAATACGCCTTTTATTGATCCAAACAAGAGTCCCTGTACTTTATGTAATCGCTGTGTTGATATATGTCCAACGGGTGCCCTAAATGAAGAAGCTCCGAAAAAGATTGGTTATGCAGCGATTCAAAAGCATATCTGCTTAGCCTACAAGGATGTCATGTGTGACTATTGCGTTTATGCTTGTAAGACAGAAGGAGCAATTCAATTAAAAAATGGGAAACCAGTCATCAATGAAGATGTTTGTAATGGGTGTGGACAATGTGTGGCTCACTGTATTTCCGAACATAAGGGAGTTCAAATTTTACCTCTTTCATCGTATAATCAATCATTAAGATAGGGATGATAAAATGGTTAAAAGACCAAAAGTCATTCGAAAATGGACTCTTGCTAGAAGATTTGTTCAGTGGGGGATTCTATTTCTATTCCTTACCCCACTGTTTTTCGTCAAAGTAGAGAGTGATAATTTCTTTTTTGGCTCTCTTACTTCATCAAGTTTTTTCGGGATCACATTGACTGATCCATTTGCTGCCTTGCAAATTTTATTTGCTTCAAGGGAAATCAGCTTTGTTTATCTCGGCGGCGCTCTCCTAATTTTTCTATTCTATTTGTTTGTACGTGGGAGAGTTTTTTGCAGTTGGATTTGCCCATTGAATACGTTATTAGAATTAACGGATAAAATAAGGAATTTTTTCAAGCTTCCTGATCAGCGTTTTGAGAGGCAGCATAAAAAATACTATGCAATTGCAGTTATTTTGCTGTCCTTTTTTCTCGGAGTCCCAGTTTTTGAAATGATTTCACCTATTGGATTCGCGATGCGTAATCTTTTGTTTACCTTTGGTATCGGTTTATGGTTAATCGTGGCTATCGTTCTCTTTGAGTTGTTTATCTCTAAGCGAGGCTGGTGCCGATATTTCTGTCCTCTTGGTGGATTCTATCAATCGATTGGGAAAGTGGGAGCCTTTCAAGTAAAATTTAACCATGATCTTTGTGTTGGCTGTACAAAATGCCGATCTGTTTGCTTTGCTGACCCTGACATTTTAGAACCTGCGATAAATAGAGAAAATGAATACGTGAGAGCTGGAGATTGTAGTCTTTGTGGTGCATGTGTTGACAATTGTCCCTTTGGAGCATTGAAAATTACGGTAAGGGAAAAACCAAGTGTCATTAACCATTTCCATAAAATTAATATTGAGAAAAAATATCCTTTTTAACCGTTAAAAGAAAAGTGAAAGAAAACCGTTATTTTGAGATTACTCAAAATAACGGTTTTTTAGTAAGCTTTCAAAACTCGCCTTGAATATATAACATAGCTTCATTAAAAATAGTTAATTGCACGATCAATAAATGCTACATATTTGATTCTCTGGATAAAAACCTTCGCGACAGCTTATCGGGGGTCATTTATTATAAATGTGAATCGTCAGATCGACTGCCTTAAATCTATCGTATCACCTAGTATATCCTCATCTGAAATTTTCCCCTGTTTGTTCTATCCTGACCATCTAGTAATTTTCCGATTAACGAGTCTTGAAATCTTAATAACTATGATTTGTAGAATGAAATACTAAGAAAAGTTGACGTTAACTTTAATATTCTTTAACATTAGTTAATAGAAAAAAATGGTATATTAAATAAACATAGTTGTTTTAAGAAAAAGGAGTGTTTGCATGGCTATTAAGATCACTAAAATATTGGGAGCATTGATCGCTCTAGTTCTAATAGTTACAAGTATAGCAGTCATAATTAAAGTAGATTTTTCAACCCCAGGAAACTTAGAGCGTTTTGTACATAATAAGCTAGATAAATCAAATGTACCAGGTGTTTCCATTGCTATCATAAAAAATAACGAAGTTGAGAGGTTTATAAATTATGGCTATGCGAATATCAATGAAGGAAGAAAAGTAAATCAAGACACCGTATTTCAAATTGCGTCATTATCAAAAGTTGTCACAGCTACCGCTATCATGCAACTAATTGAAAAGAAAAAAATCAATTTGGATGATGACATTAACATGCATCTTCCGTTTTCAGTTGAACACCCCCATTTTTCAAATGAGCCGATAACTGTTCGAATGTTATTGGATCATACATCAGGAATTGAAGATAATTGGGATATTTTAAACAGTCTTTATACGATTGATAATGGTGGAGGAGACTCTGAAATTTCAATCGGTGAATTTTCTAAAGAATACTTAAATAAAGACGGGAAATGGTATTCGGCGGAAAATAATTATACAGAATATAAACCAGGAACCACTTTTGTGTATAGTAATGTCGGATACGGACTATTAGGTTATATGGTTGAACAAATTAGTCAATTGCCATTTGAACAATATTCTCAACAATACATTTTTAATCCGTTAGGGATGTCACAAACATATTGGCTTCATAAAGATGTAAAAACAGATAATTTTGCAGCACCATATGATGGGAGTAAAGAATTACCAAAATACTCTTTTCCAACATATCCTGATGGTTCTTTAAAGACAAATGTGGTTGATTTTAGTAAATTTCTTATGAGTATGTCCACTCTAAATAAAGATAATGCCATACTAAAACCGGAAACCATTAAAGAGATGCTAAGCCCCCAATCGAACGATGGAAAGCAAGCTTTAGGATGGAGTTATTCAGCTTTAGATGATATTTTTATGAAAAGATTGAATAGCGGAAACATTATTGGACACACTGGTTCTGATCCGGGGGTATTTTCTATAGCACTTTACAATCCAGAAAAAAACAATGGCTTGATCATATTCATGAATCAAGAAATGGGGCTAAAAATAGAAACGATTAATATCTATTTAATGATTAACAGACTTGTGAAAGAAGTTTTTTATAATGACCATGATTAAGAAATTGGATAACCTTTTTTATTTTCTTTCAAACGATAAACAAAAACAAGTGGAAAAACTTCCACTTGTTTTTGTTTATCTAAAGACTTGTACAATTATAGTTGATTGAATACAGGGCTTACCTGCTGATTATTGAATGAAGCAGATTAATTATTAAATAATGGAGGATTTTGTCGAATTATTAGGAATTATTACTATGACAAAAACAGTGTGTGACCGTCAAGTAGAATGAAACAATTTTTGCTCGTTATTTTGAAACACTTTGTTCCCCAAA
>NZ_VTQX01000034.1 GCF_008764295.1 Bacillus methanolicus
TTGTTCTTAAAGCTTTAATAGACCTAAAACAAGGTCGATTTTCAAGGTGCGAAAGTTGAGTAATTTATTCATTATGTATTATTTTTCTCTTCATTACAATTGCTGTTTATTTTATTTTTCAAAAAGGCTTAAACAAAGTTCTTGAGCCTGTAAATGAAATTATTTATGGTATCAATGAAGTAAGTAATGGCAATTTTCAAGTCAAGCTTCCAATAAAGGATCAGTCCGATTTAGGCCAATTGACTGCACGATTTAACGATATGACCGAGCAATTATCGCTGTTATTTGATCGGGTTACGACGACGTCTAAGCATTTAGGCAAAAAATCACAGGAAGGGCGGCAAACGTCAAAATTTGAGGACGTTATCGGTGAAATGGAGAACATTATTCAAAAGACAAAGATTTTAAAAGAGCTTCAGCGTGCTGAAAAAATGAATGCGATCGGTCAGCTCGCCGCTTCGGTCGCTCATGAAATTCGCAATCCAATGACAGTTGTGAAAGGATTTTTGCAAATTTTTAAGTCAAAAAAAGAACTTTCTGCAGAAGAGCAGATGTTTGTAAAATTAATGATTGAAGAAATGAATCGGGCGGAGACCATTATCAATGATTATTTATCATTAGCGAAGCCGGACATGGAGAATACAGAAAAAGTGGATGCAGTCGTCCTTGCCCATAAAGCGATGGATTTAATGAATTCATATGCAATGATGTCGAAGAATATAGAGTTGGAGACGGTTATCGAGGATGAAATAACGGTGATCGGTAATAGAAGTGAATTGATACAAGTATTAATCAATATTTTAAAAAATGGGATTGAGGCGATGAAGGACGGTGGGACGTTACGCTTAAAAGTATATAAAAAAGAGGGGAACGGAGTTTTTGAAATAAGGGATAACGGCATCGGCATGACTGAAGAGGAGCTTGCCCGATTAGGGACGGCTTTTTATTCCTTGAAGGAAAAGGGCACTGGGATGGGATTGATGGTGTGCTATCAAATTATTGAGAGAATGAAAGGTAAAATTGAAGTGGTCAGTGAAAAATGGCAAGGGACGACATTTACGATCACGGTTCCACTAGATGAAGAAGTGGAATGATGTAGGAATTCATTCATTTTTCTTTCAAATTTGCCAATGCTTTGCTACAATGAAGCTTGAATGTTGAATGGGATAGCAGGTGAAAAAATGAAATATCGAATAAGTTTAATTGGAATGATGCTTGTTTTATTGTTATCCGCTTGTGGTAATAATAGCGGAATTAACGATCCGTTAAATTGGCCTTTGGATGAGTTTACTTTTACCGATCACAATGGTGAGCAGCTGGGAAAGAAAGATTTAAAAGGAAAGGTATGGATAGCGGACTTCATCTTCACGAACTGTACAACTGTTTGTCCGCCAATGACCCACAATATGACAAAACTTCAGAGAATGGCGAAGGAAGAGAAGATCGAAAATATTGAATTTGTTTCATTTTCGATCGATCCGGAAGTCGATACACCTGAAGTATTAAAGGATTACGGTGGGAAGTTTGATTTGGATTTTAGTAATTATCATTTTTTAACTGGCTATGACCAGACGTTTATTGAAACTTTTGCAAGTGAAAATTTTAAAACATTTGTGAAGAAACCTGAGAACGAGGATCAAGTCATTCATCAAACCTATTTCTATTTAGTTGACCAAGAGGGAACGATCATGAAGTATTATTCTGGAGCAAATGATGTGCCATTTGCAGATATTATTAACGATATAAAAGCATTGCAATAAATGGAAAGTAGACCTTCTAATGTAAGGTCTACTTTTTTTATATTGTCAGAGGAGGATTCTTTTCGTTTCCCTTAATCCTTGATATAATGATAAAAGCTTTATAGGGAAGGTGAAAAGATGAAGAGATTATTCACCTCTTTTATTCTTTGTATTAGCTTTAGTCTTTTAGTTGCCTGTAACCATCAGATAGTAGAAAACCCTAATTCATTTAAAGAGACATCGTTGACACCGAAAGAAAACATTCCATATGATTTTATTCCGAGAACATATCATATCGTATCTGTTGGTGATTCATTGACACAAGGTGTAGGTGACAGTACAAAAAGGGGCGGTTATGTACCTTATCTGCAAGAGCAGCTTGAGGAGCAAAAGGGAATAAAGGAAGCGATATTTCATAATTTTGGAGTGAGTGGAAATCGCACTTCGCAAATATTGAATCGGTTAAGGACAAAAGAAATAAGAACTGCGGTGAAAGAAGCAGACATAGTATTAATCACTACTGGTGGAAACGATATTATGAAGGTGGTTCGCGAAAATTTTTCAGGGCTGGATATGAAAGATTTCGATCGTGAACTTATTCACTATGAGAAAACATTGACTTCTGTTATGGATACGATAAAACAGGAAAATGAAGAGGCGATAATAGGCTTAATAGGCTTGTACAATCCTTTCTTCCTTTTTCTCGCTGACGTGAAAGAAATGGATATGGTTATTGAAAAATGGAATCATGTTAGTGAAAACGTATTAAGAAAATATGATCGTACGCTTTTCGTGGAAATCGCCGATCTGTTTAAAGATAGTGTAGAAGACTTACTCTATTCCGATTATTTTCATCCTAATGATAAAGGATACGAGCTAATGGCAAATCAAGTTTTTCATGTATTACAAAATGAAGCAGTAGGTCAAAAGCTTGTGGCAGTGAAGAAGGAGAACGAACAAGATGACTAACAAATGGAAATGGATATTTTTTTTCCTGCTAGGATTGAATATCTTCGTTGTTTTATTGGTTGTGATTATGGTGAATATGCCGATTAAAGACAAAGCATTACCACCAACGGACGGGCCAGCTGAAGAAGATGTTCAGTTTCACATTCAAGCGACGAAGGCTGATTTAAACAAAATTATTAATCATTATATTGAGGAGGAAGGATTAACAAGTCCAATTGCCTATGAGGTTCTTCTAAAAGATGAAGTGGAATTATATGGGACGATGAAGGTTTTTACTCAAGATATTGAGATGAAGCTAACATTTGAACCGGAAGCACTTGAAAATGGAGACATCATCTTGAAGCAAAAGTCGATCTCAATTGGTCAAATTCAGTTGCCTGTATCGTATGTATTAAAGTTTATTCGTGATCAGTACGATTTTCCTGAGTGGGTCAATATTCAGCCAAATGATGAACTTATTTACGTTTCTTTACAAAGAATGAATTTAAAAAGTGATGTAAAGGTAAAAGTGAATAAATTTGATTTAGTCCATGACGATATTCAATTCTCCCTGTTGGTTCCAACAAATTAACAGACTGATTTCCGGATATTGTTTTTAGGCTATAGACAAACGTGATTCGCTCTGTTTATCTATAGTCTTTTCTTTTTAAAGAGAATGGATAGGTTCTTTTTTCATTAGATTTATATCAATTGAAAAATTTTTGAGATATGAAGAATGGGAAGTGAGAGAGTGTCAGTAATGCCGTGTACTGAAATATGTATCCCGGTTAAAGTTAAACTAGTTGCTTATGCTAGCTGACATTAGGAATGAGCTTTTGAACCAACTCATCGCAAAGCAAATGCTTTGGGGAGCAATGTTGTTTTTTTGTTCACCTTTTGAAGAACAAAGACGTTTTCTTCAAGCTGACCTCTTTAATAGTGAAATCTTGTCATTTGCATTTCCTAATGTGATTCCTTAATCTAAAACTAAGATAAATATATAAACAAAGTTGAAAGGGTGATAATTGATGGAAAGTCAAGAATTTGACATAGGCACTTTCGCTGGTGGCTGTTTTTGGTGTATGGTTAAGCCTTTCGACGAACAACCAGGGATTATAAAAGTTGTTTCTGGGTACACGGGTGGGCATAAGGAGAATCCAAGCTATGAAGAGGTTTGCAGTGAGACGACAGGTCACTATGAGGCCGTTCAGATTACGTTTGATCACAAGCAGTTTCCCTATGAAAAATTGTTAGAGATTTATTGGCAACAAATTGATCCGACTGATCCCGGCGGCCAGTTCTATGACCGAGGCGAGTCATATCAAACAGCCATATTTTATCATAACGAAGAACAAAGGAAAATAGCAGAGGAGTCCAAGAGGCGACTGCAAGAAAGCGGGCGCTTTCAAAAACCAATTGTCACAAAAATTTTGCCGGCAAAACCGTTTTATGAAGCAGAGGAATATCATCAACATTTTTATCGTAAAAATCCGGCAAGATATCATGCATACAGCAATGGCTCAGGAAGAGTCGATTTTATAAAAAGACATTGGGGTGAGGAAGTTGAAAAATAAAGATTTGCGGGAAAAATTAACTACCATGCAATTTGAAGTTACGCAAAATAATGGAACAGAACCGCCATTTCGAAATGAATATTGGAATGAGTTTTCTGATGGCATATACGTAGATATTATATCGGGAAAGCCTTTGTTTAGTTCAAAGGATAAATTTGATGCAGGCTGTGGTTGGCCAAGTTTTACAAAGCCGATTGAGGAAGATGAAATTATTGAAAAAGAAGATCGGAGCCATTTTATGATCCGGACAGAAGTTCGAAGTAAAACGGCCGATTCTCATCTTGGCCATGTTTTTGATGACGGTCCTGGACCAACTGGATTAAGATATTGCATCAATTCTGCAGCAACTCGGTTTATTCCTAAAGAAAAGCTCGAAGAAGAAGGATATGGGGAATATTTAAAATTATTTAATGAAAATTGAATAGAAGCAACCCTTAAAAAAGGATTGATCTTCTTTTTCTAAGAGTTGCTTTTTAATTTCTTTTTCAATACATTGTACAATTTGGGCAAATACACATACGGGTCAAGTACCTACTACATACATTAGCAGTGATAACAACCTAAATTGATTCTACAGTAAAAAATGGCAGTACACAGGCGAAAGCTTACTGTTTATTTTTGCTTAATGTGTAGAATCGATGGACTAAAAAAACGAAGGAGTGGAGATAGAATGAATTACGGGTATGGGTATGGATATGATAGTTGTGGATATGACCCTTGTTATACTGGATATGCTTATCCAGCACCAGCTGTAGGAGGAGTAGCTGTTGGCGGTTATCGTGGAGGGTTTGCGCTAATAGTCGTTCTCTTCATCCTATTGATTATTATTGGTGCTAGCTATTGTAAATAAGATTGGATTGGAGAGATGGAATTACCTTTTTGTGGTAATTCCTTTTTTATAATCCTTTTTTGTTTGAGCAATGCTGCAAATTTTGTTCTTGAACTTGGCTGTGTTCCTTCTTTAACTAAGATAAAGAAGCAAAGTAGAAAAATAGCGAAGTTTATCAATTAACGAACGTTTTTGTGTTTATTTTATATAAAAGTTCGTATTTTGTTGTTGACCCTCCTATATTTCTTTGTTATATTATTAAAGGGTTTGAAAAACACGAAAAAAGGGAACGGCGACAGGGGGATGAACGATGAAAACGAACTATGATGTAATCGTTGTTGGAGCAGGACCTGCCGGAATTTTTACATGTTACGAACTAACATTAAAGATGCCAGAAGCAAAAATTATTTTGATAGATAAAGGCCATGATATTTTTAAAAGAAATTGCCCTATTCTGCAAAAGAAAATTGAGAAATGCCCACCAGCAGCTGGAAAAAAGGAATTCGCTGGATGCTTGCCAGCGTGTTCAATAACAAATGGGTTTGGTGGAGCTGGTGCTTATTCTGATGGGAAATTTAATATTACAAGTGAGTTTGGTGGCTGGATGACTGACTATTTGTCAGATTCACAAGTGATTGAACTGATTAAATATGTGGATGAGATTAACCTGAAACATGGGGCAACGAAAAGTATTACGGATCCGTTGACGCCCGCAGTAAAAGATATTGAGAGAAGAGCTTATGCAGCCGGATTAAAATTACTTCGCGCTCAAGTGAGGCATTTAGGCACGGAACAAAATTTGCAAATATTACAGGATATTTATGGTTATTTAACAGAAAAAATTGATATGGCTTTTAAAACAGAAGTGGAAGATTTAATGACTGAACGAACTTCAGAAGGTCATAAAATAACTGGTGTGCAATTGAAATCGGGTGAATCGATATTTGCAGAAAAAGTTGTTATTGCACCGGGAAGAGATGGAAGTGTTTGGTTAGCCAAACTATTAAAATCAAGGCGACTAAAGATGATCAGCAATCAAGTTGATGTAGGGGTGCGTGTTGAGACTTCGAATATCGTGATGGAAGAAATTAATGAGCATTTATATGAAGGGAAATTTACGTTTAATACTTCTGTTGGCACTAGAGTGCGAACATTTTGCAGCAATCCTTCGGGACATGTCGTTGTGGAAAATCATTCGGGCACGATGTTAGCGAACGGACATGCATATAAAGATCCGAAGCTAGGGAGTCCAAATACGAACTTTGCCTTGCTTGTTTCCCACACCTTCTCAGAGCCATTTGATAAACCGAATGAATATGCCATTGCCATTTCCAAACTGGCTAATGCATTATCAAATGGCGGTATCATTGTACAAAAGTATGGTGATATTTTAAAGGGAAGAAGATCAACAGAAAAACGAATTAAAGAAGGTTTTATCGAACCGACGTTGAAAGAGGCCGTTCCTGGTGACTTAGGCTTAGTTTTACCTTACAACACGTTAAAGAGCTTAGTAGAAATGACAGAAGCATTAAACGCTGTTTCTCCAGGGCTTGCTTCTGAACACACTTTATTTTACGGAGTAGAAGCGAAATTTTATTCAGCGCGTCCAAAGCTAAATGATCGCTTTGAAACAGAAATTAGCGGTCTTTATGTTGGCGGTGATGGTGCAGGTGTCACAAGAGGACTTGCTCAGGCAAGCGCTTGTGGTGTATGGATTGCACGTGATATTGTTGAAAAGAGTAAAAACTCTTCAACAAAAGAATCAGTAACTGTATAATTTTGGATATCTCAAAATTCACAGTGAAAGGCGACCTTGAGCATTGCTCTAAGTCGCCTTTCTCTATTTTTTTGGTGTGCAATTTTCTCTTCAAAATAAAAAATCATAATTTGAATTATTTAGTCACTACCTCAAGCCAAGTCTTAAGTAACCATAAAAAATATGCGATTTTCAATCCACACACTCATGTAGAGTGTGACTGTTTACCTTTTTTATAAAGATCAAACCATTTTTTTTTCAATCCACACACTCATGTAGAGTGTGACAGCAATTTTGAAACTTAAAAAGTAAAATTACACTTTTTTAAGTTTCAAAAAGTGAACTTTTTTGTTAAGTCAATTATATTTCTAAAAAGTGCCAAAAAATAGAGGCTCTGTTCCTGAACCTAAGTGCGAATCTCCTAGGGAAATTATGTGAACTTCACATTCGCACCAAGTATTTTTTGAAATTGCGGGTGACTTGTGTACTTTCTATTCTTATATGGTGACTAAGAAAATAGAATTATAACTTTTTTCTTATTATAGCAAGAGTTTAACATTTTCCAAACATAGAGAATGGATTTAATATCTTGATGGCTAAAGAATAGTTCAAGTAAGCAAATTCAACGATTTAATTTATCGTTGAATTTTTGTATTAATTAACCTTCTCACTTTAGCTAAATGTATAAGTACTCTTATTATTATTGTATTGTTTTCAATTCGCTTGTGGCGACTTGACGAATGACCCTTCTAACTATCATGAAGGGCTGATTGTCTGTGAAAGATGGGTCATACTTGTTGTTTTGCATTAAAACAAAGAATCCTCTCAATCATTGATAATGATTGAGAGGATTCAAATTCATTTCCATCAGTGATGGTGATGATGGTGATTTCCAGATGACTCGGCTTTCGCCTTACATAAAATCGAATCGTCATGGAGATGGGCCGATGTTTCTAACTGAATGGTCATGTGGTGAATATTTTTATGTTCAAGTTTATGTTCGATATGACGAAGCATTTGTTCACTCTCAGCAATGGACATTTGATCATCGACAACTGCATGGCAGGAAAGTGAATTTAAGCCACTTGTAATCGACCAAATATGCAAATCATGAACACCTTGAATGCCTTTTGTATTTTTGATTGTTTGTACTACTTCTTCCACATTTACATTTTGCGGTGTTCCTTCCATCAAGACGTGAAGTCCAGATTTCGTAACATTGTAGCCGCTGCGTAACACGAGTGCGGCGACAATGACACTTGCAAGTGGATCTGCCCAACCCCAGCCGAAAAATATGATGAGTAGTGCAGCGATAATGGCACCAATGGAACCAAGCATATCGCTAATTACATGCAAGTATGCTCCACGCATGTTCAAGTTCTCTTCTACATCTCCGCTACGCATCATGATCCAGGCAACAAGTATATTAACTAGTAAGCCAATTGATGCAATGATTAACATTCTGGTTGAAGCAACTTCAGGTGGATTTTGAAAACGCTGAATGGCTTCATAAAAAATATATATGGCAATTAATACAAGTGTCACGCCGTTAAGAACAGCCGCTAATATTTCAAATCGTTTATATCCATATGTTTTACTATAATTAGCGGCTTTTTCACCAAGTGTAAATGCTAATAATGCAATCCCCAATGAAATGGAGTCACTTAACATATGTCCTGCATCAGATAATAACGCAAGGCTATTAGTCACGAAGCCTCCAATTGCTTCAACAATCATATAGCCTGTAATGATAATAAAACTGATCAATAATGTTTTTTTATTTGCACCATGTGTATGATCATGTCCATGGTTATGTCCCATTTAAGTTCCTCCTAGATTAATGGTGTGAAGCATGTTCAATGGCTTGCTTCAGTAAATTCATAACATGAACGTCGTCTTCTGAATAAAACAGAGTTTGTCCTGCTCTTCTGAATTTGACTAATCTTAAATTTTTCAAGAAACGCAATTGATGTGAAATACTTGATTGGCTTAAATTTAGCGTTTCGGCAATTTCATTGACGGAATGCTCTCCTGTACATAATAAGTTCAATATGCGAATTCTTGTTGGATCGCTTAACGCTTTAAATGTTTGCGAAACGACAAATAATGTCTCTTCATCTAAATGCTGTTCTCCGTCATTGCATGTTTTTTCATTTTTATGCTCTTCAGTCATCTTTTGAACTCCTTTATCATAAAATTTATATTTATATATGAGTATCTTTTCATATATAGATTATTATACTCTTCATTGAAAGTCAATCAAAAATATTGTTTTCACTTGATTATTTTCTTTCTCTGGAGAATAACCTCGATGATATTTACAGGGGGAAGAAACTCATTATAAGAGGTTTTTATGTTATGAGAGTCAATTTAGAGTTTTATTTAAAGCTAAATTAAGAAGGAATAAGGTGATGCGAGGAAAAGAGATAGCTACCAAATGGATTTCAATCCGTACACTCTTATAGAGTGTGAGGACTTCACCACTCAAAATTAAAATTGTTTTTCCTGTTCGACTCATTTCTTCACGCATGCAAATCAGTTAGCTGTTTTATCTTGAATAAACCTCATAATAGAGAGTGTTAAAATGGTTATACCTAATAGAACGAACGAATCGCTACTATTCTTGTTTTTTTCTGAATGCTCTTACTTTTCAGAAACAGTTAATTTCGTTACAATTTAAATAACGATTTTATATCTCAATCTGCAACAAAAGAAATAGGGAGGATGGGAAGAGTGAAGCAACCTTTATGGATTAACGGAGAATTTGTGGAGACAACGGAGTATTCAAAGTTATTAAATCCGTATGATGAGACGCTTATTGCGGAAGTCGCAGTAGCGGAGCGTCAACATGTCATCAAGGCAATTGATTCAGCCTCATTCGCCGGAGAACAGTTTCGTTCCATGTCAGCACATGAACGGGCAGAAATTCTTGAAAGAGTAGTTGAACTAATTAAAGAAAATAAAGAGGAATGTGCGCAGATCATTGCCAAAGAAGCTGCTAAGCCGATAAAGGCTGCTAGAGGTGAAGTGGATAGAACGATTATGACTTATAAATTTGCAGCACAAGAAGCAAGAAGAATTTATGGAGAAACAATCCCGATGGATGCTGCTCCGGGAGGAGAGGGGAGAATGGCCTACACGGTTAAAGAACCACTAGGTGTGATTGCGGCGATTACGCCTTTTAACTTTCCGATGAATCTTGTTGCGCATAAGGTTGGACCTGCGATCGCAGCTGGAAATACAGTTGTATTAAAGCCTGCCACACAAACTCCTTTATCTGCATATAAAATCGCACAATTTTTTCACGAAGCCGGTTTACCGAAAGGTGCCTTAAATGTGGTTACTGGAAGGGGAGGGACTGTCGGTGATGTGCTTCTCGAAGATGACCGTGTCAAAATGGTGACGTTTACGGGAAGTCCGGAGGTTGGAAAGCAGATTCGTGAAAAAGCTGGCTTAAAACGAGTGACATTGGAGTTAGGCTCAAATTCTGCTGTCATTGTTGATGAAAATATCGAGCTTGAAGAAATGGTTCCAAGAATTGTCGCAGGCGCCTTTTCATTCCAAGGGCAAGTTTGCATATCAGTACAAAGAGTATATGTCCATGAATCTATTTTTACCGCTTTTGTTGAACAATTTCTTGAAAAGGTAAAGGAACTAAGGGTTGGAGATCCTCTTGATGAGCGAACGGACATCTCTGTGATGATTTCAAAAAGTGAAAGGAACCGGGTGTTGGCTTGGATTGAAAGTGCTATTAATAATGGTGCGAAGCTTGCTTTGGGTGGCAGAAGTGGGGCAAATGGGCTCTTACAGCCGACCGTTTTATTGGATGTATCTAGAGAGGAAAAAATTTCATGTGAAGAAGCTTTTGCACCAGTTGTTCATATTAATCAAGTAGCATCATTAGACGAAGCGATTGGTCTTGTTAATCATTCAAAATATGGCTTACAGGCGGGTGTTTTTACAAAAGATGTTGGAAGAGCATTTCAAGCAGCAAGGGAATTACATGTTGGCGGTGTGATGATCAATGATTTTCCAACCTTCCGAGTTGATCATATGCCTTATGGAGGGGTGAAATTAAGTGGAATGGGCAGAGAAGGGATTAAATATGCGCTAGAGGAGATGACAGAGTTAAAGCTAATTAGCTTTAAATTGTGATTTGTTTACTGCAAAGGGGGAGAAAATAGATGGCAAGTACGGTTGTTACAGGCGCTAACTATGTAATGGATGTATTTGATGATCCGTATAATAAAAGAATTCGCATTGACGATATAAAGGGCAATTTCAGCGAGGCAATTGCGAAGGCGGAGGAACTAGCCGTCAACTCTGGAGCAGAAAAACTGATTGTAAAGGGGAGAAAAGAGCAGTTTGTCCAATTATTAGAAAAAGGTTATCAATATGAGGCAATGATCGACCGTTTTTTCCTTGGTTCAGATTGTTATTTCTGCTGTAAGTATTTTAATAATAATAGAAGAAATAGTGATTCCTTTGTATCAGAAGATGAGATCGTTAAAGATGTGCAATTATTAGAAAGGAATTTTTTGTTGAATTCTCCACCTGAAGAGTACAAGTTGATTTTTATTCAAAAGGAAGAAGTCGAATTGCTTGCGACACTTTATCAGCAGGTATTTAAACTTTACCCAACCCCGCTACACGACCCAGCTTACATTTTAAAAACACTTGATGAGGGGACAATTTATGTAGCTTTTATGAAGGGGAATCAAGTGGTCAGTGCAGCGTCTGCAGAAATTAATGATTTTTATAAAAATGCAGAGCTGACTGACTGTGCGACTTTGCCAGAACATCGCCAATACGGCTTTATGAAAATCCTTTTAACGAAGCTTGAGGAAAAACTTGTGGCTCGAGGGATATTTTGTGCTTATTCGATAGCGAGGGCACAATCATTTGGCATGAATGCAGCTCTACATCAGCTTAGCTATCGTTATCGAGGGAGGTTAACTAATAATTGTTATATTTTTGATAAAATAGAGAATATGAATATGTGGGTAAAGGATTTATCACAGTAGCGTACCAAAGTTTTAGTTATTATGACGACATGCCGGAAAATCGTCTTTTACTGCCGATTTTTCAGCATGTCATTTTTACAATGAGTGGATGGGTAGGTGGTGACGTTTGCCGCAAGAAATTGCAATTTCAAATGAGGTACTAAAGGCGATTTTGTCCAGGATTGATGAAGGGATTCATGTCGTCGATACAAACGGAAAAACAATTTATTACAATGAAGTAGCGGCAAGACACGATGGATTAAATATTAGTGATGTGATCGGCAAGCCTCTGCTGCAGGTGTTTCCATCTCTTAATGAAAATACAAGTACGTTGTTAAAGGTTTTAACGTCAAAGAAAGCCATTTATAATCAGGCGCAAAGCTATACGAATGTTTATGGCAAAAAGATTGAAACGATGAATACGACGCTTCCGATCTTTGTGAAAAAGCATTTTGTTGGAGCGATGGAAATAGCAAAGGATCACAGTACGATGAAAAGATTATCTGAGCAACTTGTAGATTTACAGAGGCAATTGCTCGCCAAAAAAAATAGTTTGAAGAGGAAGAGTACGGCTTCGTATACACTGCAAGATTTATTGACAAAAAATCCCCAATTCATTGAAATGAAAAAAGAGGCCGAGAAGCTTGCTCGTTCCCATTCACCTATATTAGTCTTTGGTGAAAGTGGAACAGGAAAAGAACTTTTTGTTCAAGGTATACATCATGCATCACCTCGTGCCAGTGCTCCTTTTATCGCGCAAAATTGCGCAGCTATTCCTGAAAATCTTTTGGAAAGCATCCTCTTTGGTACGGCGAAAGGAAGTTATACTGGTGCAGTGGAGCGCCCTGGATTATTTGAATTAGCAGATGGGGGAACCCTTTTTCTTGATGAAATTCACGCGATGCCGATTGAACTTCAGGCAAAGCTGTTAAGAGTTCTTGAAGACGGCCGTTTTAGACGGCTAGGTGGCGCAAAAGATATCGTCGTTGATGTAAGGGTGATGGCCGCAATGAACGTTCATCCGAAAGCAGCTCTCGAACAGAAACTTCTCCGTTCAGATTTATTCTATCGATTGAACGTTTTTACATTTGAACTAACGTCATTGCGAAATCGCAAAGAAGACATTTTATACTTATCAGAGATTTATATAAAAAACTTCAATCAAAGCTTAAACAAAAAGGTTCAACGTATTTCGGATGATGTGAAAGAGGTGCTCCTGAGCTATTCCTGGCCTGGAAACGTAAGGGAATTGAAGCACGCCCTAGAGTATATGATGAATATTTGCACCGGCGAGCAATTAGAGCGGGACGATCTGCCGGTTATGTTAAAGGAATTTTTAAAGAAAGGTGCAAAGCGAATAAGTGGGGAATCGTTGTCATTTCGCGAAAGGGTTGCAGCGTTTGAACAGGAAATGATATTGGAAGCGCTGCAAAGAACGGGGGGGAATATTCAGCAAGCAGCATCTATGCTTAGACTCCCTAGGCAAACATTGCAGTATAAAATTCAAAAATATGAATTAGATGCCGAATAACCAGCACCTAGTCCCTTTGATTCAACCTCGCTTATAAAGAAAGTAACCTTTGGCAATGGCTAGTGCTTTTTTATGCGCTGCTGTTGAATTTGGCTTATTTTCTTAACTCTTCAGTATAATTTGACGTGTGAAGTCAAGGTTACAAACGAAAAATGTTTTCCTTTTACCAAACAATAGTAATAAACGTTTCTGCCGCATCGCTTGAGAGACTTTTCATAGTATGAGCATAAGCAGGTAGCATATTTAGACATTCTAGAGCCTTTCTTCCCCTAATTTTATTACTTTGGCATGAATATTGCATAAATTATAATAAATCTGATTTAAGGGGGAAAAAGTGTGAAGCATGGATTGTATAAGCCGAAAAGGCATTGGCAGGATATAGAGCTCTGGAAGGATGTCTCCGAAGAGCAATGGAATGATTGGTTGTGGCAATTGACGAATACAATTCGAACGCTAGATGATTTAAAAAAGGTGATTCATTTAACACCGGAAGAAGAAGAGGGAGTAAAGATCTCTACAAAAACGATTCCCTTAAATATCACCCCTTATTATGCATCATTGATGAATCCCGATGATCCTCGCTGTCCCATTCGCATGCAATCAGTACCAGTTTCAAAAGAAATCTATAAGACGAAATATGATTTAGAGGATCCGCTCCATGAAGACGAAGATTCTCCTGTACCAGGATTAACACATAGATATCCAGATCGCGTTCTTTTTCTTGTTACGAACCAATGTTCGATGTATTGCCGCTACTGTACGAGACGAAGATTCTCCGGGCAAATTGGGATGGGCGTCCCAAAGAAGCAGCTTGACAATGCCATTAATTATATTCGCAATAATACTGAGGTGAGAGATGTCCTTATTTCTGGGGGGGATGGTCTCCTTATTAACGATACGATTTTAGAGTATATTTTGAAGAATTTGCGCGAGATTGATCATGTGGAGATTATCCGGATTGGAACCCGTGCTCCAGTTGTTTTTCCTCAGCGAATTACGGAAAACTTATGCAATATTTTAAAAAAGTATCACCCGATTTGGTTGAACACTCATTTCAATACATCTATTGAAATAACGGAGGATTCTAAGCGTGCATGCGAAATGCTCGCCAATGCTGGTGTACCAGTTGGAAATCAGTCTGTGATTTTAGCAGGAATCAATGACAGTGTTCCAATTATGAAAAAGTTAATGCACGATCTAGTAAAGATTCGCGTTCGTCCGTATTATATTTATCAATGTGATTTATCAGAAGGAATTGGTCACTTCAGGGCTCCAATTTCAAAGGGGTTAGAAATTATTGAAGGCTTAAGAGGACACACATCCGGGTATGCAGTTCCAACCTTTGTCGTTGATGCTCCTGGTGGTGGTGGAAAGATTGCGCTTCAGCCCAATTATTTAATTTCACAAAGTGCAAATAAGGTTGTACTTCGAAACTTTGAAGGAGTGATAACAACTTATCCTGAACCAGAGTCCTATACTCCAGACACGGCTGAAGGCTATTTTAAAGAAATTTATCCAGAAATGGAGGAAAAAAGATCAAATATTGGAGTCTCTGCCTTAATGAATGATCAGCAATTTAACCTTATACCAGAGGGAATTGAAAGACTGCACCGCCGTGAACAGTATGAAAGTGATCCTACGCATGCTTCGCTAAAGAATCAGAGGGAAAAACGCGATTTATTAAAGGAGAAAAAGTACCGTGCGCAGCAGGATAAGTATCAGAAAGTGGATGTAGAAACGAAGGAGGCATAAACATCGTGGGAAACTGTGCTTGGTGTGAAAGCAATGAAGTACGTACAGATGAGCAATCAGTTTATTGGGAATTACCCGATGGATCAAAAGCAATTGAAATTAGTGAAACACCGACTATCGTTTGTAAAGCTTGTGGAATGGTCTATCAAGATGAAACAATAGTGAAGGAAATAGAGGATCAACTCTATTTAATTAATACGAAGAATTTAGAGAATATTATCACTTTTAAAGCTTTAATGGAAAAACCAAGATTATTAAAAAAGAATTACTTTGATTTCACTTCGTAATATCTTTTCTTGATTTGTCCTGGCACTCTAAAAGGGGTGCCATTTTTGTATAGGTTACCGTTTAAAAAAATTGAAACCATAATGTTGTAATTTTCAAAACTAATTCCATCCTTTCGCCTTCTTTAAGAAAGATAGTTAAACAGAAGTGCCATTACGTAGTCTATTTTGGAGCAGAAAGCTCCTGATTCCTGAGGAAGTAACGTGAAGAGCTTTAACCTTGCAGGAGTGTCTATGTTGTATGGCGAATGCCCGCAAAAGCAAGCGCCAAAAATGGATACAACGAATTATCCTGATTGACAGGTTGAAAAACAGTCGGTTGTTCAGTTTTAAATTTTTTCATCGGAGCATTGTATCACTTTAACCAAAAGTTTGAACAAAAACAGATGAATGAGCCATTCGTTTGATAAATAAGGGGGGATGTTCAGTATTTATTTTCCTTTTAAAACCCAAAAACCAAATAAGATGATGCTTAAACCGATTGCAGTACGCCAACTGGGAACCTCTTTTAAAAATATGTAACCAATGGCTACGCTGACCAAAACTTCCAGTCCTTTTGAAACGATTAGGGAAAAGCTTAAATTATGGACGGTTTTTGTTAGAAATTTAACACCGTAACCTATCATCATGCTTGCGGAAAGGAAGAGGGGAGTTATTTTTATATAGTATAGTAAAGTAGATAAAAAATGTGAGTCAATGTGCTTCGTATGGTAAGCGTAAACAGCATTAATAATTAGTAATCCGCTTGTCATTAACAAGAGAGAAAGTAATAACATAAAAGGCAGTCTCCAATATTTTAGTTTCTATAATTTTTGCCTTTATGCAAAATAATTATGTGATTTTAATAAACAAATTTAACTTTGTTATATTAAATCAGAATAGAATGAAAGATATGATTTTGTAAAGTATATAGAAGGGATGCGGAGAAGCTATTACCTTACGTTTAAGTGTTTTATTGATCAATTTTAAACTGCTTCTTTTTTTATGGACGATTTCCTCACAAATAAGTTATAGTAATAGACAAAATCGAAGCAAAAGGAGATAGCAAATTGATGTTGAAATCGTTCTATCATTTTTTGATGAAATATCGTCATCCAAAGCCGCAAAATGACATCAGCCTTTTTGCCAATGCTGCATATGAAGATCATAGTTTTCCTAAAAGCAGTGAGGATTACGATGAATTAAGTAATTATTTAGAGTTAAACGGACATTATTTAACAAGCATGGTCGTATTTGATAAGGCATGGGAGATCTATCTTTCTACGGAAAAAAGATAATATTGCTGAAGAAGGGGAACCAGTTTAAAGCTGGTTCCCTATTTTCATCCCTCTTTAGTAGAACTTATGACTTCTGAACCAAATTCTAAGCATTCTTTACAGATAGATACTCCAGGGCCTAAGGCTAACTCTCCTACCTCTAGTTTGCTTCTTCCGCAGAATGAACAATTGTCTATATGGGACAAATCACTACTGCTATTGGGCATTGAGTTTTTTTCTAAAGCGTCATAAAGCTCGTCAATTAATTTAGGTTCAATATAATCAAAATCATTTTTCATTTTTACTGCGATCGTCGTATAGGCTATAGCCATTCCTTCATAAAATCGTTGTCTAGTTAATTCCTCGCTATTTCGAGATTTTTCATCGCATAAACTACTTAATTTCTCTAATTCTAAAATAATATCCTCAACTTTAGCTCCTCGAAACGTTTTTTTGCGAAAATCTTGTTCCAAAACTGAAAACCTCCTTTATATTATGTACACATATGTATACATTTATATATATATATTCTTTAAAATAAGTAATTATCCTGCTTTTTTTTAAAATTCTTAGTTTAATGATATTTACCTAAAGTACGGATTCCTTTTATTGAGCATATAATACCGTAACTAATTCACGACTCATCATGTGGGAGATGGAGGCTATGAAAGAAAGGAAAAAACCAAAATTTAAGATCGGTGATACAGTCGTGATCACGATTTATGGTACGGTTGGAAAGGTGACAGATGTTAAATGGCTTGATGGCATGCATGTCTATGGAATAAATGGGAGTGAAGGCTTGTTTATGGAATCTAGTCTTCAAAACTTATCAGAATATGAAGGCCATGTTACGGAAAAAGAGCGCATTGATATCGAGTATCGCTATTTCATTGGCGATCTTGTTCAAGTGAAAGGTTATGGTACTGATTTGTTTAAAATCGTTGGCTTTAGAACGGAAATTTGGAGATATAAAGAAGATGCATGGGAAGATGTAATTTATGAGCTGGCAAGAATAAAAGATGGAGAATGGCTTGAGGCAGGTGATGAAGAATTGACTTTAGTGGCGGATGCGGAAAACGCAGAGATGTTCATTCAAAAGTTAGGTCTTTTATTTTTCTCCAATAAAAAGAAACCTTTAGAGTTTCAAAGTACAACATCAAGATATCGAAAGCGAGAAAAACAGTTTCTAGAGGAGCGAAAAGAGCAAAGTCAGCTGATCGATACATTGCTGGATATCTATAATGATTATGCGCTACTCTATCAGTTCTTTCAAGACGAGGAATATAAGCAAATCATGAGAATGATAGTGAGAAAACTCGAACTAATTGTAGCCAATTCCCGCTCGCTTCATCAAAAGCCATGGCAATAATTAAAGAAAGAGGAGTAAATAAAGGAGAAGTGGTATACCTAACAATATAGTGAATTTAAATTGCCATGAGGTAATTTTTGCAAAGAAGTGCAATGTCATGCTGTCTTCCTCGTTTAAATCTTTTCTCCACGTCTTAAATGCTTCTGAAATATTCATCTTTTAAAAAGCCTCCTTTTTAAATCATTCTATGCTTGTCCAATACTGAAATATGACCAAAAATTAAAAAGGAAGGTTGTACAAACACGAAGAAAGGTGAAATTTCTAGTTAATGAGAATGAAAAGGAATTTGTTATCATACATTTTGTACAAAGGGGGCGATTCTGTGAAAGAAATTGAAGTATTTATTGATACTGATGAGATTGCAGAGTTTTTCTTCCGAGAATTATTAAGGAGAGGATACGCTCCTTCGGATGGAGAAGTGGAAGAGCTTGCAGATATTACTTTTGAATATTTGTTAGCGAAATGCATTATTGATGAAGAAGTAGAAGACATATGAGTGATGAATGATCTGACGAAAAAATATGCAATAAATGAGAAAGGACTGTTTTTAACAGTCCTTTCTCATTTTACATTCAAGGTGAAAAATAATAGGGAAGTGCTCACAATGCGAAAAGGAAGTCTCGATTATTTATTAAGTATTTTTGCGGTCTTTTGCTCGATACTCTTTCTCATGTGCTTCTTGTTCAGCAACGATCTGCTCAGCAGGAATATGATTGTTCTTTTTCGGTTGATTAATGCGGCTTCTATGTTTTTTACCCATGATAGCCTCCTTCGGCTTATTTTTTATGCTGTTTTTTTATCGTTAAGGATGTATGAGGTTCGGTATTTGATCTCGAAGACGGATTCGTTTCATTTGCATGCTGCACGGCTTGCCTAAGCTTCTTACTCATTTTTTCTTTAGCCAAGTAGCATTCCTCCTTTATAAGGTTCGCCTTATTTTTCCCCAATCAAATTGAATCATTCGTAATGAAAAATCATGACTCTACAAACAATAAAATTAACGCTATAATAGGACAAGAAAGCTAGTGTACATGTTATACTTATTTTTCATAAAGGTGAAGGAGGATTTTTCATGAGTGTACATATTGGTGCAAAAGAAAATGAAATTGCAGAGACTGTCTTATTACCAGGTGATCCGTTAAGAGCAAAATACATAGCAGAAACATTTTTAGAAAATCCTGTTTGTTATAATGAAGTGCGTAATATGTTTGGATATACTGGAACATATAAAGGTAAGCGCGTATCTGTACAAGGAACAGGTATGGGGGTTCCTTCTATTTCCATTTATGTTAATGAGCTGATGCAAAGCTATAATGTCCAAAATTTAATTAGAGTTGGCACGTGTGGAGCGATTCAAAAGGATGTAAAAGTGAGAGATGTCATCTTGGCCATGACAGCTTCAACTGATTCACAAATGAATCGCATAACATTTCGTGGAATTGATTATGCTCCGACTGCGAATTTCGAGCTTTTAAAAAAAGCGTATGATGTCGGCGTTGAAAAGGGACTAAATCTTAAGGTGGGCAATGTCTTTACGGCCGATATGTTCTATAATGATAATGCGGAACATGAAAAATGGGCTCAGTATCAAATTCTTGCTATTGAAATGGAAACAGCTGCACTTTATACATTGGCAGCTAAATTTGGCCGAAATGCGCTCTCTGTTTTAACCGTTAGTGATCATTTAATAACGGGAGAGGAGACAACTGCTCAGGAGAGACAAACAACCTTTAATGAAATGATCGAGGTTTCTCTTGAGGCTGCCATTAAGTAACGGATACTAGAAGTTCAGATGCAGCTTCACTGTGTATGTGTGTGAAGCTGCCTTTTTATTCAGCGAGCAATCATGTAAAATAAATTTGTCTTTAGTTTAAAGAATTAAGTCATTGAAGCATTGGTGGTTACTATGAAAAAAAATATTTTAACACTATACATGTTATGTAGCATTCTAATTATAAGTGGCTGCAGTCAATTTGATGCTCTCGTTAATAAAATTCCGTTTATGAACCAAAGCGATGGGGGACATCGAGTCGAGGAAAACGAAGAAGTGGCAGAAAACACGGGAGAGAAGGAAGAGGAAATGGAAGAAGAGGCGGCAACTGAAAGCCTAACGCTTGAGTCCCAATTTTTTAATGAGATTAAAGAGGTTGACGGGAAATTAGTTATTCAAAATCCATTAAATATATTGGCACTGGTTAATAAAGAATTTGCTCTTCCGGATCATTATGCGCCAGAGGATTTAGTACGGCCAAAGGTCCCTTTTTCTTTCGGAGATATTGATATTGAAAAAAGTTATATGAGAAAAGAAGCAGCGGACCATCTTGAATTATTGTTTAATGCTGCTGAACAAGCAGGAATCGAAATATTTGCTGTCTCAGGCTATCGCTCTTATGAGCGCCAAGTGGATGTATTTGCTGCTAAGGCGAATCAGGTTGGTGAACAAGCAGCAGCAACTGTTGTAGCAGTACCAGGGTTTAGTGAGCATCAGACTGGATTAGCGATGGATATATCAAGTAGAAGTATTAATCTTGAGTTAATTGAGAAATTTGAGGAAACAAAGGAAGGTAAGTGGTTAGCTGAAAATGCACATAAATTTGGTTTTATACTGCGATACCCAAAAGGAAAAGAAGAAATTACCGGTTATCAATATGAGCCTTGGCATTTTCGCTATGTCGGAATTGAAGTAGCCACTACCATGTTCGAAAAGGATTTAACGCTAGAAGAGTATTTTAATCTTGTCGAGAAAATTTAAATTAAGTCACAATTTGTTCATATTTTCTTTATATAATAATTGGATACTGAAAAGGGGGAAAATGAAAACAATGCTCGTTTTGATTTTACCCACTTTTTTCTTTGTAAAATGATTGATTTAAATGTTATGCTAAATAGCAAAGGATTTTTTGGATTGGTGCAGTGCCTTTGACGCATGGATTCTATGGAAATGAAAGTGGTGACAATATTGGAAAATGAAGAATTGAATAAAGAGTCGAATGAAAACCATTCGGGATTCATTCAGATGAAAAAGTTTCATTTCGTCATGCTCTTGTTCTTCGTTGTGTTTTTATCAGCAGGGATCACAACATTTGCACTTGCCTTTGGCGATGAAAAGGCAGTACCGGTGATAAGTGAGAGAAAAGAATTTGAAAAGCTGTATACAGCCTTCGATACAATAAAGAAAAGCTACTATAAAGAAGTGGATGAAAATACATTAGTAAATGGCGCGATTAATGGAATGATTGAATCATTGGATGATCCATACTCTGATTATATGAATGAAGAGGAGGCAGCGAACTTTCATCAAAGCATTTCTTCATCATTTGAAGGAATCGGTGCTGAAATACAAGAAAGGGATGGCAATATTGTCATTGTCTCACCTTTGAAGGGATCCCCAGCAGAAAAAGCTGGTATTCGTCCAGAGGATAAAGTTCTTTCAGTAGATGGAGAAAGCCTCCAAGGAATGAGTTCTACTGAGGCCGTTATGTTAATTAGGGGAGAAAAGGGCTCAAAGGTTGAGCTCGAAATAGAGCGACCTGGCATTGAAGATCATTTAATGATCACAATTGTCCGTGATACGATCCCGATTGAGACAGTATATGGTGAAATGATCGATGATGAAATTGCAAAAATTCAAATTACATCATTCTCTGAAAATACGTCAAAGGAATTGATTGAAACTTTAAATGAATTGCAAAATCAGGGGATGAAGGGATTGGTCTTAGATTTGCGACAAAACCCTGGTGGCTTATTGGATCAAGCAATCGCAATTTCTAACCTCTTTGTTCCGGAAGGTGATATTTTATTCCAAGTTGAGGATAGGAATGGCAATATTGAACAAGTAAAGTCAAATAATAAAAATAACGCTTCTGTACCACTTGTTGTCGTTATTGATAAAGGAAGTGCGAGTGCTTCCGAAATTCTTGCAGCCGCAGTTAGTGAATCAGCGGAAGTGCCGCTAGTTGGAGAAAAATCTTTTGGGAAAGGAACCGTGCAAAGAGCACAAGACTTTGCCGATGGTTCAAATATTAAATTTACAACAGAGAAGTGGTTAACGCCAAAGGGTAACTGGATTCATGAAAAAGGGATCAGTCCTGACTATGAAGTGGCATTGCCAGAATACTCTACATTAACGATTCTAAATCCAAATGATGAATTGAAGCTTTCTAGTTCATCTGCTCAAGTGAAATCAGCGCAGTCGATGTTAAAAGCACTTGGATATGATCCAGGCCGTGAAGATGGCTTCTTCGATGATAAGACTAAAGATGCTGTAATCGAATTCCAAAAGGAACAACAATTGGAAGAAACAGGAGTTTTAACAGGTGAAACTTCTTTAAGGCTTATGGAAAAATTGCGAGAGCTTATTAACGAAAATGATACGCAAATCCAGAAGGCAGTTGAATTATTAAAAGAGCAACTATAATCAGAGCCCTCCAAATATGGAGGGTTCTTTTACTTAGGGTAAAACATTTTTGTAAAATATTTGTAAGCGTGTACGAAATAGGCTAAAATGACTTTTTAGAGAAGAGCAAGTAATAGTAGGTGATGATTTGCAACAAGTAGTAAATTTCGATGATCAGTTTAAAGAAAAAATTGTCGAATTTGAAAGAGAGTGTGAAAAAGTTTGTGCTTCCCTTGAAAAGAAATATCAAGGGAAATTTCAGGATTTCGATCTTCAATTGTTAATTGAATTTACTAGGACAATTAAAGGGAAGGTGGCACAATCTTCGGAGATATATCATGATTGTTATCAATCATTTATAGAGGTTGGCATTGAAAAAGATGAAGAATTTTATCCAAATGCTTATATTCCAATTTGGCGCTGCAAAAAGGATTTTTTTCAGAAAATCGGGTATTTTACAAACTTCGACATCGAAGGAATAAGGTGTAAAATTATGTTAATTATCGAAGAAATGCTGCAGGAGAAAGCTGATGATAGTCATTCATGATGCATGCTCTTAGTGCATTAGGGGAAAACTCACCATATGTAAATTTTGATAATGAGTGAGTGCTTATGAAAACCTTTAAGGTACTGATTTTGTTGCTTTTGCTATTGGCGGGACAGCATCATGTATCGGCTGACAAACATATGTCGAATGATATTGAATTCATTCCATGGGATCAGGTAAATCTGCTACTTCCAAAGTATTCGAAGTTCACAGTACGAGATGTCTTAACGGGAATGGAATTTAATGTTCAAAGGCGCGCAGGTAGCAGGCATGCAGATGTACAGCCATTAACGAAAAATGATACGAAAATCTTGAAAGAGATTTATCAAGGACAATGGAGTTGGAGACAAAGGGCCATTCTCGTTTTATATAAAGGTCATCAAATTGCTGCTTCTATGCATGGTATGCCGCATGGAGCAGGTGCGCTGCAAAATAATTTTCCCGGTCATTTTTGCATCCATTTTTACGGAAGTACGACGCACCGAAGAAATAGTATGGATATATCTCACAAATTAATGATTTTTAAAGCGGCGGGGAAAATATACGAGCATTTGCAAACGGCAAGTCCCTATGAAGTAATTAGTGCATTTATTGCAGGTATGAAAGAAGATGACGAAGAAATCATTGATATGGTGACGATTCAGAATTTAACATGGGGAAAATCCTTATCAACAGTAGAAACGATCATGATTGCAAATATGCCACAGCTCCCAGATGAAGACTTGGTTTCTCAATCACAACTTTCAGTGCCAATTGAGCTTGACTGGTATAGAGCAGGTGTTGGAAGGAAAAATAGTCACGGAGAGATTCATTTATTTAGATTTTTGCCATCAGAAGGTTGGAAAATTGATGCGCAGCGTTTTGTAGAAGATTTTTTTGAAGATGAGATGGTAGAATGAAGGAAAAAATAACGCTTGAGTTTTTTTCAAGCGTTATTTTTTTCACCAAATTTAACAAAGGTGAGCTCGTCTTCAATTAAGCCGCATGCCGCACATTGGACACGAATGTCTGGTCCGTTATAGGCTATATGGAAGGGGCTTAACTGTTCGCTTCCATACTCTTCTATTACGTCACCAGTACGTGGGTCCATTTTTACATACTGTGGTTCCTGTCTAATAACATTAAAACGGCTTCGGTTTGTTTTGCAATTTGGACAACAATAAGGTGAATTCATTTACATTCTCCTTTCATTGGGCTATGTTATGGTTAAATATCTATTGTTCGAGTTATCCTTGATATTGGTAAATATGATACTTTGGACATGAGTAAACTTCATGGAGAGCAAAAATCGATATGTCAATTCTGTTTAGCAATGTCTTCATTTTATTTTGCCCAGAATCGATGCAGACATTCGATAACCTTTCTTGCTTCGTAATAAATTGTTAAAAAGGCGGATGGAAAGTGGTTTTCAATTATGATGAACTATTAAAACAATATCGTTCCCTTTGGAACAATCGTGTTTTACAAGTTGAAAAAGATAGTGAGAATACCTTATTGGAAGCTATTCGTAGGGAGCTTAACGATGAAAATTCGCATCCTCGAATTCGTAAAGGGCTTCACGAAAAATTTTATTTTGCGATAAAAAGAATCAATCGTTCTTCTCTCTCTGAACACTTAAAAACACAACTTATTGCACTGCACATTAAGGTGATGGAAGAACAAGAAGGAAAGTAGGTATAAGTTGCTATTTTATTTATTTTGCTGATTTATTGAAAAAGTTCACTATTCGTTCACAGATTCCTTTTTTTTGAACGATATAATGGGTATGAACGCTCAAGTAAGTATGTTGGAAAATTTTCGAATAGGGGAGAAATACATAATGCAAAAAAAATTTATTGGTTTCATGGCTATTTTTATGTTGGCACTAATGCTCACTGCATGTTCTGAAGAGAAAAGTGAGGAAAACGAGCTTCCGATATTAGATGTTGAGCTCACCGTAACTCCTGAAAAAGCTGAGCCAGGAGAAGCAGTAACGATTGAAGCAAAAGTAACCTATGGAGATGAGGATGTTACAGATGCTAATGAAGTTACATTTGAGATATGGCGAGCCCATGACGAAGAGCATGAAAAGGTCGAAATAGAACATGCAGAAAAGGGGATTTACCGTCACGAAAAAACTTTTTCAGAAGAGGGAACCTATTATGTTATATCACATGTTACAGCTAGAGATATGCATAATATGCCGAAAAAAGAATTTGTTGTCGGTGAAGCAAGCGAACCAGAAGAGTCTCCTTCCTCCACTCATATGAACCATTCAGAGGATGAGCATTCATCTGATCATGGTGAAGATGGTCATGAAGGGGAATGATCGAGTCATACAAAATAGTTAGCGGTTTTTAGGTCAGCAACTGAACATTCCCAGCTATCATTCATATTCGCGAATATCAATCTCTGTGTATTGTAAATGGATTGATTTTGGCAGTTTAATTTCGAGGGTCCCTTCTTTGTAAGAGGCCCTCGCACCTTTTCTCTTCACAATCGCTGGAAGCGTGATTGTATGTTTATCCTCAGCTTCGGGAAAATGCTCAATGATAAGTTGATTGGAAGTGTGGAATATTCGCATATTACTAACGTCATTTTTATTTTTGACTTGGATGATGACATACACATCGTCATGTGTCTCAAATACATTTGCTTCCAGTTGATTGAACTTCTGCGTAGTTGGTTGTGCAGAGATATTAAACGGATTACTCCCTTTTGTAAAATCCGTCTCTTGCATTTCTGCTGGCATCATTTTTCCAAGCATTTCATTTACATATTTTTCAATTTCTTCTGGTCGCATTTGCTGTAGTTTTTTTATTGTATCTTTATTAAACGGAGTAAAATTCCATGGAAACATGTGGTTCTTCCTTTCCGCTTAAGAGCGATAAAGATCATTTTTTGCCAGTAGAGTACAATATCATCGTATGCAAAAAAATGGGATGGGTTATTTTTTCACAGCGCAAAGTATATAAAGTTGCAAAGAAATGGACGGATTGTTTGCATATCTTTCGATTTCTTTTTAGTATAGAGGTAGGTTCAGTTCATGATTTTTAACGTCATGAAAGGAACGTATATAAAGTATATTCATATTGTGAGGTTAGTCATTTGAAACAAAAAACCGCCTTAATAACCGGTGGAGCAACGGGAATCGGGAAAAGAACGGCGTTAGAGCTCGCCGGAAGTGGAGTTAACCTAGTTATTAATTTCCGAAGCAGTGAAGAACAGGCGAAGGAGCTTGCAAATGAGCTACATTCATACGGAATAAAGAATATTATCGTGCAGGGCGATCTTACGAGAGAAGAAGATTGCAAAAAATTGGTGGAAGCCGCTCTGAATTTTTCTCCGACCATTGATATCCTTATTCATAATGCTGGCCCTTATATGCATAAGCGAAAAGAAATGGTTGATTACACTTTTGAAGAATGGAATTACATAATTAATGGGAATTTAAATGCAGTATTTTATTTATCAAAATCGTTTATTCCGAAAATGAGGGAGCAAAAATGGGGGCGCATCGTGACTGTTGGTTTTGACCGAGTTGAATCGGCACCAGGATGGATGTATCGCTCCGCTTTTGCAGCTGCTAAAACGGGGCTTGCTTCATTAACAAAAACAATAGCGCTAGAAGAAGCTGAAAATGGTATTACCGTAAATATGGTTTGCCCAGGTGATATAACAGGTGAGTGGAAAGAGAGAATGATCGGTGATGCCCGTGATGTATTTGACAAGGATACGCCGATTGGACGCCCCGGTACAGGACAAGATATTTCAAGGGTGATTTCCTTTTTAGTAATGGAGGAATCTAGTTTTATCACAGGGGGAATTATCCCGATTACAGGGGCAAAAGATGTTCTTGGTAAAGTAAAGCGTCTCAACTTTTAACTGTTAGAAGTAAAAAGTGTTGTAAACACTAGGTGATGATGTCAACATCTGTGCTTGATGGAAAGAGCTAGAAATTTTAAGTGATGGTCTGCCAAAGTTTCAGGGTTTAGCCTTGATACAACAAGAAAGCGTTTATTACCTAAACGCGAAAAAAGCAAATGAAACAAAACAACTCGTTTTGAACTGACTCAATAAAGTTAGACAAATATTTTTATGCAACTTTTAAGACTTGAGTTCGGTATTCCACCGGGCTCAGGTCTTTTAATTTTGCCTTCATTCGTTTGTGATTGTAATAGTATATATAGTTTGTGATTGTAATAGTATATATAGTCAGCTAATTCCCTTTCAAATGCTCTATACTGTCAAACTCCTGTAAATAAAGGAGTTCGGACTTTAATAAGCGAAAGAAATTCTTTATGACTGCATTATCCAAATAATTCCCTTTTCGGGACATGCTCTGTGTAATCTGATGCTGTTCTAATGTCTTTTGATATGGATTCATTTGATAATGTCAACCTTGATCTGAATGGAGGATTATTTGATCTTCCGGTTGAATTCGTTCAATCGCCTGCTCTAACATATCTCCCACTAACTTATAAACAGGGCGTTTCATCACGGTATAAGCGATAATTTCACCATTACATAAATCAAGTACGGGAGAGTGATAACGTTTCTCTCCAAAAAGGTGGAATTCTGTAACGTCAGTTACCCATTTTTGGTTTATTTTTTGGGCTGAAAAATCACGATTTAATAGATTCGGAGCGATTTTCCCGACATTGCCTTTGTAAGCTCGATACTTTTTCATTCGTACCAGACATTTTAGTCCCATTTCATTCATTAGGTGATTTCTAGTTTTCGGATTATGATGAAATCCTCTTTTCTCTAGTTCTTTAGCTATTCGACGGTACCCATAACGACCTTTGTGTTCATGGTAAATCTCTTTGATCTCCTCTTTGACTTCCCCATATTTATCTACTTGATGCAATCGTTTTTCCCAATAATAATACGTGCTATGTGGAATGTCTGCGACTTCAACTATTTCCACGACCTCATACTGCTCCTTTAGTTCAAAAATTACTTGCGCTTTGATTTTGTTTGTAATTTTTCCTGCATTTGAACGAAAGCATTCAACTTTTTTAAGTAGGCATTCTCCATTTCTAATCGTTTCACTTTCACTTGTAATGCTTCTACTGTATCTTCAATTGCACCTTCAACTGCTGTTGAAGTATCTTTCTTTGTTCCACTTTTCTTTATTTCTTTTTTCATGGATAAACGCCCCTTTTTCTTTGGTTGTAGGGCATTTATTCCATCTTGCTTCAACTTTAATCTCCAATTTCGTATCATTCCCGGAGAAGAAATATTAAAAATCGCAGCTGTATCAATAGAAGATGTACCCGTTTCGTTCATAAAATTTAGTACATCCATTTTAAACTGAGCGGAATAACTTGTATAGTTTTTTTGAAAAGCTTCAATACCTTGATGTTCGTAAAGACGAATCCACCCACTCACAATAGCTGCGTTTACCTGAACCTCTCGTGCAATCTCATTGATAGGCTCATTCCCATATACATACCGTAAAACTATTTTTATTCTTTCTTCTGCAGTAAATTTGGACATAAAAAAACCTCCGTAAACGTTAGATTGTGTCTAACATTTACGGGGCAGTACATTTTTTCCTTTGCTCTTTTTTATATTTGTTTAAGCTGTTTGAATTTTTGCTTTTGGATATAAATGAGTCTCATACTTAAAGTAAGTGCCCCAACAGCCAATCCACTAATTAGTCCAATCCAATAGCCAACAGGGCCAAGAGATGTATGCATCGCTAACATATAACCAACTGGCAGACCGATAACCCAGTAGGAAATCAATGACATCATCAAGGTCATGTTAACATCTTTATAGCCTCTTAATGCTCCTTGAATAGGGGCTTGAATCGCATCAGATAATTGAAAGAAAAGGGCAAATAACAAGAAATGTGCTGTTAATTCCAATACTCTTGCATCTGTTGTGTAAAAGCTAGCAATTTCAAAGCGGAAAATAAGTAAGATCAGTCCGCAAAAAATCGCCATCATTACGCCAAGTGAGACACCAATCCAACTATACTCTTTTGCATCTTTTAATCGCCCTGCCCCTACTTCAAAACCAACTAGGATTGTTAAAGCCATTGAGATACTTAACGGGACCATGTATAAAAAGGAGGCAAAGTTAACTGCGGCTTGATAGGAGGCGATGGTGATCGTATCAAATACACTCATTAATAAAGTGACAGCCGAGAAAATGCTTGTTTCAAAAAAAATTGAAAAACCTATTGGCACGCCAATTAGTAAAATTTCTTTCCATTTCTTTAACGAAATGCGATGAACGGTTTTAAATAATTGAAAAGATGAAAATGGATAATGTCTGGAAGTTACGAAAAAGGCAATCCCCATAATCAGCCAATAGGTTATCGTAGAGGCAAATCCAGCACCAACACCACCAAGCTCTGGTAAGCCTAATTTTCCAAAAATAAGAACGTAGTTAAAAAATACGTTTATCGGAAGAGCTGACAATGTGATCAGCATCGAGACTCTTGTTTTTCCTAATGCGTCGATGAAGGAACGAAGTACATTATAGACGAATAATGGCAAGATCCCAAAACTAAGGGCGGTTAAGTAATCCATTGCAATGCGTCGCACTTCATCTTCAAGGCTCATCATATTTAGCAGTGGATTTAATAAGAAGAGACCGCTAATAATGACCGTTAAGGCGATAACAATACTTAAATAAATTGCTTGAATAACATTAAAAGCCACCTCATTTGCTTTTTTACCTCCAATTAGTTGAGAAACGATGGGGGTAACTGCCAGCAGGATTCCGCTAAGCCCAGAAAAAACCGCAACCCAAATCGAAGAACCGATTGCGACACCAGCTAAATCATTGGGGCTAAATCTACCCGACATCATCGTATCGAAGAAGCTCATGGAAAACATCCCAAATTGAGTGATCAAAATAGGAATAAGAATTTGTAGCAGCAGTTTTCCTTTCTGTCTTTTGTTATAAGTTTGCTCCATGTGTATACCTCGTAAAATAGAAATTTTCTGTTATAAGAATGGATTATATCATATTACCGGTGATTAAAATAAGGGAAATGACACAATTTTTAAACATACTTGCGATATTTTTTACATATAGTGTAGGGACATGCGCTTTTGAGAGGAGAATGAAGGTGGCTTATCAAGGGTCAAAGGGCTGGTATGTCCAAAAGTTAAAAGAGCTTGGTGTTTACTATCATCCGGTAGAAAGAAAAAAACTGGAATTATACAAAGCATATGTATTGCGTAATATTTATCTTCAGTTGACCGAAAAAAAAGATTAAGAATGGGCTAACTAAAATGACTAATACAATAGGCAAGGGAAGATGAAGGACTCTTTTTCTTCCCTTGCTTTCTTGTATTTGGATAATCCATTTAACGAACGAGTAAATCTACAGTCACAGTTCTAACTTCAGGCAGTTTCTTCCACTTAGTTGAGGAGCGGTAAACATGTCTGTAACGCTTCACCGATTTGTAAAAAATGTCGATTTCTATTCCAGCGTATGAAACGGTGAAGCGAGAAATACTCCAGTCCGTATGAGAGGTGTATCCGGACAGAACGAGAGAAACGAGAAATACTCCAGTAAGAATAAGCTTCACATTCGACTGACCGGAACAAATGAGGTTTACAAGAGTTCAATCCGATGAATAGTGCCAATAGAACAAAAAGCAAAGTATCGGAACTAACTACATTTGCTTTCTATCCCGACAGAACAGAAGACAGAGCACTAGAAATTCTGCAAAAAAGACCGCTGAAAACTTTTTCAGTGCCTCATTTGCGGAACAGGTGAGATCCCGCAGGAGCGACTCTTCGGAGGAAGCTCACTACCACCTCTCGGAAAGCAAGTGCCCGGAGCGGAACTCAACGGATGTTAACCGCCATTTCATTCAAAAATGACAAAAGGTACCGAGAGGGGTCTCGCAATACCTTTTGTCGATAGTCTAAAACGCCCGTAATAACGTTGGGGTTTATTATGCTTCTAATAAATGATTTGCATCTTGCTGTACATAGCCATGTCGCAATACATGGAGTGTATATAGATCCTTTGGAATTTCATATAAATTATAAATCTGCTCTGAAACATTTAATTGCGCAAAAATTTCTTGTCGTGTTTCATTGGCATAGATGATATAAGGAAGCTTTTCAGCCGCTTTTTGAGAACGAATATTTTCTTTGCGAATTCGCATGTAGACCGTCTCAATGTTAAGGTTATTAAAAATTTCTTCAAAGAAAGCATCCTTCGCGAGCTTGTTATAGCCTTTGCCATGGAAAGGCTTCCCGAGCCAAGTTCCAAGAAAACCAGCGTTATTTTTTATGTCAAATAAATTAATGGTTCCAATCGGATTTCCCCACTCGTCTAGAATTGTACGTGATATCAACTCTCCCCGTTCCTCGGCTTCAATAGTTTGCTTTGTAAGGAACAAAAATTCATCTAACGAGTTAGCCTTATGACGGACAAAAGGGAAGACATCAGGGTGTATCATCCACTCATATAATGCATGACTGTCTTGAAGTTCGCGTTTTTTAAGCATGAATAATTCCCTCCATATTGAGGACAGTCTTATTCTACGCATAAAAAGACTAAGACCCACCCTCGAAATTTTTTATAATGTAGCTAAAAAATTTCGGGGTGGGAATCGAACCCACTAGAACCAGCTCATGGAATATCTTTGAGTGGTGGCGCACCATTTGCCTTCCCTATTGCTTTTTTGTTTTAAGCTTTGTTATATGTCGGTATTGATGTTATCAACAATATTGATTAACAAGTTTTTATTTTAATATGATCAGTATTCTTTCTGTATAATACAAGATTTTTTTGAAAAAGGAAATAGATATTTTATGAAAAATTTTTAAGATTTTTTTCCTTTTTCTTTGAGAAATGTAAACATAAAATAAAGAACAATTCCGGCAACGGATACTCCGATAATCGGGAGAACAAGAGGACGTGAGTATTGCTCAATCTGTTGCCAATGTTCTCCTAATTCGATGCCCAACAAGAGAAATAAAATCGTCCACGGAATCATTGCACCTATCGTCAGCAATGTAAAATGGGCGAGAGGCATTTTGGCTACGCCGGCAGGAATAGAGATAGCATGGCGGATAACTGGAATAAATCTTGCGGAAAAGATCACTCCAGTACCGTATTTATGGAACCATGATTCGGCTGCATCAAGATGTTTTTTTTGTATTAAGATATATTTTCCATACTTTTCTAAAAAAGGTCTACCTCCGTAAGCCCCTAACCAATATAAGAACAACTGAGCGAGCGTTCCACCGATTACTCCGCAAAGAAGGGCTCCGAAAAAATGAATTTGTCCGGTACCAATTAAATAACCACCATAGCTTAGGACAATTTCACTAGGAATAATTTCAATCATAAGACCAATTAAAATACCAAAATAGCCAAGGGCAGAGAGGAAATCGAATATATTCAAAATCATTTCATGCATGAAAACTCACTCCTAAAAAAAGCCGGTCAACTGAAATATTAATACGGTGAAACCCAAGATCCATACATATATGGCGAAAACCTTTAATGATCGTTTCTTCAAGAAATTGATCATCCAAACGATCGCAAAATAACCGCAAAGTGCTGATGAAATAGTTGCAACGATAAGACTGCCAAGCGTCACTGCTTCAATGTTTCCTGATACTAGGTCACCCAATTCCAACACAATTCCTCCTGAGATCGTTGGAATGGACATGAGAAAGGAGAAATAGGCAGCAGTTTCTCGGTCAAGCTTTCTAAATAGCCCTGCAGCAATAGTTAGGCCCGACCGGGAAACCGCTGGAAAAATAGCTGCTGCTTGAAAGGTTCCGATAAATAGTACGTCTCCATAAGTAATGTTGTCCATTTTTTTGGCTCCTTTTTTGACTCCATCTGCCATCCAGAGAATAAATCCAGTAAATAAAAACTCCCAGCCAATTGTAATACCCGTTTTGGAGATAGAATCAAATAAATCGTTTAAAAGAAGTCCCACAATGACAGCAGGGATCGTTCCAATCAATAGTAGTGAAGAGCGTTTTCCAAATGGATTTTTTAGGATATGGAGCAGTTCATCCTTGTAGACGACGAGAACAGCAAGCAAAGTGCCTACATGAAGCATC
Source organism: Bacillus methanolicus (assembly GCF_008764295.1). Lineage (GTDB taxonomy): Bacteria > Bacillota > Bacilli > Bacillales > Cytobacillaceae > Robertmurraya > Robertmurraya methanolica_A. The sequence goes on from NZ_VTQX01000034.1 coordinate 33,029, forward strand.
GTATCGAGGAATAATCCAGCTTCATCTAATCCGAATAAATGTCGTCCTAAGTAAAGATGTCCAGTACTGGAAATGGGAATAAATTCGGTCAGCCCTTGGATAATGCCGAGTATGAAGGCTTCTAGTTTTGACATCACTATGATCATCATCCTTTTTAAAGTTGTCCTTTTATAAATGTATTCATGATGTCCCATTCAAGAACATAAAGATAAACAAGTAATGTGGAAGTGCTGATCATATGAACATAGCTTCGGCTAGTTTGGTCACAATATCAATAGGGATTATTTCATTGAAGACAGTTTTATTCAATTAGGTGAGCGTTGAAAAAGTGTTCGTCATGTAAAATTTGCACTCAAGCTTCCGCCAATTTTTTTAAAGCAGATTGCCATTCATAATGTATCTTTAACGTTTTCATCTAAACTTAAAGGAGGTTTTATTATGCCAAATCAAGATGAGCGATTATTTGCAGCACTCATATTTGTTGTTAGTTTTTTTACTGTTTTTATTGGTCCGTTAATCATTTGGTTGCTGAAAAAGGAAGATTCGACATATGTAGATTATTATGGAAAAGAATATTTTAATTTTTTTATTTCCTATGGAGTATACACCCTCATAAGTACAATGTTGATGCTTGTTCTTATTGGCTTTATTACGATCTGGATTGTTGGAGTATTGTATTTCATTTTTTCGATTGTAGCAGCTATCAAAGCATACGAAGGGACAATTTACAAAATTCCATTCGTATTCCGATTAATTCGATAGAGAAAAGTCTAGGCAATTCCTAGACTTTTTCTATTGAATATGGAAAATGATAGTTAAGAAAAGCAAATGGCTTAAGAGAAAATAAGCATGAATAAAAGGAAAACGAATATAGATTTAGTAGAAGATTTTTAACTAGATTTAGGGAGGAGTCTTTCAAATGTGGACATGGATACTAGTCATCTTGATCTTGTTTTTGATACTAGTGTTGTTCGAGGAGTTAGTAGAATTCCTTGTTAATCGATTTATTCTTGGTCCTGCATCATGGGAAGGCAAAATCAAAAGATTTCTTCATAGTTTGATAGGGTGGTTTAAGAAAAAGGGGAAATGGCCGTTTTCACTTAAGTAAAAGGCTTTGTTTAACACAGAATTATTGATAAAACAACGCAGGGTAAAATGAATACCGACTAAAAGAGGGGAATTTTGCAATGAATATACAACAATATTATCGTTTAGCAGCAAATACATATTTAAACGGGAGTATTGCTGCACTTGTACCAGTCATGATTATAGTCATTCCATTGTCAATTTTATCACATGGAAAAGAAGTAGTGTGGACCGCACTTCCCTTTATTTTATATAGTTTGGTCTCTTATCAATCATATCTTCTAAATCGTGAGCGCTCACTTGAAATTGAGAGGAGTGTACTGGAAGAAGAGAATCTTTCCCCATGTAGTGAAAATAATTATCTACTCATGTTTATGCCTGCGCCATCTTTGCGGATGCTTTTATTCAGCCCTAATGGGGCAATATTAGGTGAATTAAGAGATGCTCGCTATCTGAGGCTTAGATGGTTTCTTCCATATTTTCTTGACCGGTTTATACCGGCAGAGTACGGGTTATATAATGTGAAGAATGAATTAGTAATGAAGGTTCAATGGAAGAGAAAGCGAGCAAATGTATACGATAGCAATGGAGATTTGTGCGTGAAGATTGAAGAGCAGGAGCGAGAGAAATATCATATTCAAATTTCTCATCAAGCCTTTTCGATTATTGTCCAATCAGAACGTTTATTTACGGATATTCAATTTAAAAATTTCAATCAAGAAACGATTGGACGGGTACGAAAAGGGTGGATGCCATTAGAATGGGATGTATTTTTTAAAGATGCGAATACTCCCGTTCTATCCTTTGATCATGATTTGTCTGAGGAAGAAAGATCGATAGTTCTTGCTCTCCTTGTGAAAATATATCGCTACCGTAACCATTGAAGATAAAATGATAGCTTCCTTCTTTCGAATTCAGTAGAATAGATAACGATAAATGGTGCACAGCCATGCTTTAATATTAATAAAACGTTTATCGTTTTCTATAAATATAAACGAGCCGGATAAGTTTTGAGTGACAATCGCTTTGCATTTACACTAACATTTTAAGATCCCATGAATTAGAAAAGAAGGAGTTATCTAATGAAGAAATTTTTATTCATAATCGCATCGATCGTTATACTACTGTTTATCATCGATCGGACAATTTTGAAACAAAGCAATGATGACTCTGATAAAGTAAGTAGAGAGCAATATGAAAAAATGGAAGATCCTGACTCATTGCCTGTTGGACTGAAGAAAGAGGAGAGAGCCCCTTCCATTACTATAACAACCCTTGATGGTGAAGATGTAACATTAGAGGATTACAGGGGGAAAAAGATTCTTTTGAATTTTTGGGCAACATGGTGTCCGCCATGTAGAAAAGAAATGCCAGATATGCAACGATTATATGAAGAAAATCATGACGATGATTTCATCGTTCTTGCTGTAAATATGACGAACACTGAAAAAAAACGGAGCGACGTTGCCCGTTTTGTAGAACAGTATCAACTATCCTTTCCAATTTTGATGGATGAGAATGGAAAAGTGGCTCAGCAATATGAAATCCTTTCATATCCTACATCATTTTTTATTGACTCTGACGGAGTTATTAGAGGAAAGATTGTTGGTGAAATGAGTAAAGAAATGATGTACAAAGAAATGATTCTTCTTCCTTAGTAGTTAGCTTCGCTGTTCGTTTTGCTCTTTATAAGGAAATGTCGTTCTCGCTTATGGTTGAATAGTTTCGTTGGTCAACAATTCCTCAGCAGCACTGTTTGCAAAAAAAAAGTAGAAAAAATATTTCTGAAGTACAAACTTCGACAGTATTATCAAAAATCATTCTTTAAAATGACTATTGTCAACAAAGATCCAATTGTCGGAGGGGTGAAGAATGGAAGTATTTGTTGCCAAGCAGCCTATTTTAAACCAAGAGCGAGAACATATTGCGTACGAGCTATTTTATCGAAGTGGATTGAAAAACTCTTTTCCTAATATAGATGGTGATCGAGCTACTGCAGAAGTCATTATTAATAGCTTTTTAAATATTGGAATTGAGGAGCTCTCTAATGGAAAGCCTTGTTTTATTAATTTTACGAAGAAACTTTTACTTCTCGGTTTACCTACCTATTTTAAACCTCAAGAAATTGTGGTTGAACTGTCAGAAGCTACTTTTCCAACAGAGGAGATTCTGGCTATTTGTAGTGAGCTGAAAAGTTTAGGTTACAAAATCGCTTTAGATAATGTTGTATTGAAAAATGGGAATCTATACTCAGAACAATTAATTCAATATATAGATATCATTAAAGTTGATTTTCTTTTAACTTCAAAAAGGACTAGAAGGCAAATTGAGAAACGGGCGAAGGAAAGAGGGATTAAACTTCTTGCAGAAAAAATTGAAACTGCAAAGGCGTTTGCAGAAGCAAAAAGATATCATTATGAGCTTTTTCAAGGATATTACTTTGCTGAACCATCAATTATTTCGACTTATGATATTCCAACGTATTTCTTTGCCCATTATGAGCAGCTACAAGAAATTATTTTAAATGAAACGGATATGGACGTCATTTCAGATTTTATAGAGAAGGATGTCTCCTTATCTTATAAGCTTTTAAAGCTTGTAAACTCACAATACAGTCGAACAAAACACAATATATATTCTGTTAAACAAGCTGTTATGATGCTTGGACTGATGGAAATAAAAAAATGGCTATATGTTTTATCAGTTCGGGAAAAAGATAGAGCTAATAATGACAGTGCTAAAGAAGTCGTTCATTTATCATTGACGAGGGCAAAAATGTGCGAGTCAATTGAAAAGCTAAAGAAAAAGAAAAACGCACCATCAACTTACTTTACTCTAGGTTTGTTTTCCCTCATGGACAAGCTAGCGGGAGTACCGATGGAAAAAATGATTGAAAATTTACCATTGCATGATGACTTATCTGATGCGTTATCTGGAATTCAAAATCCTCTTAAAGATGTTCTTGATCTAGTAACAGCTGTGGAGAAAGCACACTGGGTCGGAATCCGAGAAAAATGTAGGGATTTAAAAATAGAAGAAAAGGATTTATTTAAAATTTATGCGGAGTCATTAACATGGTCTGAACATTTAATGGAAAAAGAGAATCAATGGGTTTTGTAGTACTTATATTTTATGGCGATTCGTCTCATTTTTGGACAGGCTATGTTCGCATGCTTCTGTTGATTTTTGGGATATTTCGTGAGAAACTTTGGATTCTCATGTCTTTCATTGAATCGAAGCTAAAGTGTACCAACAATGCATGATCAATCAAAGTGTGCAACAGAGTTTTAAACTATTCATGAGAAGTGGAATCAATCCCTTAATCTTGCTAGATAAATGTGCTGAAATGATGTATGCTACAGAATAAATATTGTCATTTTTATGACAGCGCTCATCTATTTGTGTTTAAGTTCTTCGAAAAATTTGATTTAGTGGGGGTTTACATAGTGGAATTAAAAATACTCAAATGTCATGGCTCGGGAAATGATTTTTTACTAATAGATGAAATTTCGCATCCGTATTCCTTTTCGGAAAAGGAGCGGAGAGATTTGGCGGTTGCGCTCTGTAATCGTGAGACAGAGCTAGGGGCAGATGGAATTCTATTTGTCATGAAGAGTGAGAGGGCAGACGGGAGAATGCGTGTATTCAATGCGGATGGTTCAGAAGCATCTATGTGTGGCAACGGACTACGTTGTGTGGCAAGATATGTTTGCGAACTACTAAATGAGGAGTCTGTTTTAATCGAAACGATGAAAGCGGATTTAGCTGTACGGAAAGAAGCTGATATTTTCCCTGAAATTCCAACTTATTTAGTAGAAATATCACCTGTTTCTTTTCAAGTTCAGGATTTACCTTTAAATATTGAGCAAACAACATTAATAAATGAGGCGATTCCAGCATTATCAGAAGAACTCATTTTTACCGCTGTCGCCGTGCCTAACCCGCATTTAATTGCGATTGTCGATAGTGATAAGATTCACTCAAATGTACAGAGGGATTTAAGCGAGTATGTGAACGGTCCAAATAAATTCTTTCCAGACGGTGTCAACGTTAGTTTTGTAAAATCGATAAAGCCAAATCAAATTTACGTTCGTACATTTGAAAGGGGAGTGGGTTTTACTAACGCCTGCGGAACAGCGATGTCAGCCTCCACATTGGTGAGCTGTCTAAATGGGTTGAATAAACTGGAAAAACCAGTTGAGGTCTTTAATAACGGTGGAAAAGTTCGTTGCGTCGCCCATCAAAAAGAGGATTCTTACTCCATTGATTTAATTGGTAACGCAACGTATGTTTATGAAACAAAAATAAAAGTCGATTTACATTCTCCATCTGCATTTACAAGTACAACGAAACAGGAATTCTCAAAAGAAATAGCGCAATACACAAAGCTTCAGGAAGAAGTAGCTACGTATTTGAAAACGATATGGTAAATGAAAGGAGCCGAAATTGATTGTTCGGCTCCTTTTTGAGTGTTTAGAAAAGGATTGACTGCGCCAGGGGAGTTGATCCCTACACAGTTCCATTTTTTAATGTTCAATGTACGACTTAGAGATTATAAATTTTGGGGACAGCCGCTTGCTTTAGTCGTATTAGCTTATTTTCAGTACTTCCCTTATTACCATAAAAATCTTAAGTAGTTTCATCTCAGGAGGAGCAAGCTATTTACTTTTTAAAAATTGCAGCACCGCATCGAAGCGCTGTTCTTTCTTTGCTTGAAAGAAATCTCGAAACGGATCTCCTTTTGATTTTAATCTTGGAATGATTTGTGGCATTTGAAATTGTTCAATTGTCAGCTTTTCAGAAACTTCATCCCAAAACAATGGGGTTGCAACGGTAGCCATTGTATTTCCCCTTAGTGAATAGGGAGCAATAATCGTCTTTCCTTCTGCATGCTGTATATAATCAATATAAAGTCGCTTTCCGCGATTTTTTTTCAACCGTTCGATTGTAAAAGAATCTGGATCTTTAGAGACAAGATAATCAGCGATAAAAGACGTAAATAATCTTGTATCATCGAAACTATAACGATTGTCTGGGAGAGGTAGGTAAATTTGTAATCCTTTATTTCCAGAAGTTTTTATAAAGCTAATTAAATCTAAATGATCAGTAACTTCCTTAATCATTAAAGCTGCTTTAATAGCTAAATGAAAATCCTCTTTTGACGGTGGATCGAGATCAAATACAATCTCGCTTGGTCCCGCACTTCCGATTGTCTGAAAAGGAATATGGAATTCAAACGCTAATTGATTTCCCAACCATAGTAGTATCTGTAAATTATTACATACTGTATAGTTAATTCCATCCTCTAATTTCGTCTCAACAAATTGCGGCGCATAGTCGGGGGTGTTTTTTTGGTAAAAGGATTCACCGAAAATACCGTGAGGATAGCGAATTACAGTCAGTAAACGATTTTGTAAAAAAGGTAAAAAATAAGGTGCGATCTCTCTTAAATAATGAATATAATCATGTTTTTGAATGGGGGGGGTTTCCCATAACGGTTTGTCCGGATGAGAAATCTCGATTTCAGTTGGAAACGTCTTTTGCTGCAGGAGAAATCGTTCATATGTACAGTCAGTTGGCTGTAAGTCAAAGCGAAATTGATCAAAATGGGGCTCCCGCAGCTGTTGCTCATAGAACTCTAAGTATTTGATTTGAACACATATCGCTGGATTCACGTACACAAATTGTTCATCTTCATTGATTTTATTCTCTTTTAATGTCCGATAGAGAGCTTGTTTTTCATCTGGTTTAATACCAAATAGAAATTGTCCAATTGGGACGATTTTGTTTTGTTGATAAACTCCTACAGAAAAGTATCCATTGGATTTTTCATAGGAGGTGATGAAACAGGATACATACTTCCAGTTTTTCAGTTTTAACCATGTTGTCGTTCGTTTTCCTTCTTCCCAAACATGATTGCTTTTTTTGGCGACAATTCCTTCACCATCATACAGAGTGACTTTGTCCCATATCGTTTTGTAACTATCGTAATAAGGTACCATTTGAACGAGTTTTTTGTTTTTTAGATCCGGGCGGGTGGGGAAATCGACCTCCTGAAAAAAAGATTCCATCAATTGTTTTCTGTTAGAATAGGGCATTGAACGAACATCTTGTCCTTTTAGAACAATGACATCAAATAAGAGTAAGTGACAAGGAAATTGCTCTGCTCTTTCGGAGATTTTCGGTTGAGAACGCATTCTCCCTCGTGTTTGTACATGGTTAAAGTTTGACTTGTAATCGTTCTCTAAAAAGACAATTTCGCCATCAAAGACGATCGGCAAAAAAGGTTTTATTATTTTATGTTCTTTCTTTAAAAAATCACTTATTTCAGGAAATAAACTTAATAGCGGCTTACCGTTTCGACTGTTTAGTTCAAGTTGTCCATTCCACGTCAGCAGCGCCCGAAACCCATCATATTTCACTTCATATTTCCATTCTTTTCCTTCCGGTACATCAAAAGTTAAGGTTGGCAACATTGGTTTCAATCTTAAATCGTCCCTTCCGTTTTTAGTAACAGTAGTTTGCCTCATTTTTCTCGATTTCAAAAATTCTTTTCCAAATCTTTATGAGGATGATAATGCTACTGCGACATAAAATAATGGCAAAAAAGAATGGAGTAATGGTAATGCATACAATATGGAAAGGAAGTATAAGCTTTGGTTTAGTCAATATCCCAATAAAGCTTCATGCTGCAACAGAAGATAAAGATATTAAGCTCCGAAATTTGCACAAGGAATGTCATTCACCGATTAAATATGAAAAGGTTTGTCCAGTTTGTGAAGTAGAAATAAAGAATGAAGACATTGTTAAAGCCTACGAGTATACAAAAGGAAAATTTGTTGTACTTGATGACGAGGAGCTTGAAAGTTTAAAAAAGGAAAAAGAGGAAAAAGCGGTTGAAATCATTGATTTTATTAAAATGGAGCAAATTGATCCGATCTTTTATAATCGCAGCTACTTTATGTCCCCGAGTGAAGGAGGCGGGAAAGCGTATTCCCTTCTTCGGAAAGCGCTAGGTGAGTCAGAGAAGGTGGGAATTGCCAAAATTATTATTCGTTCTAAAGAACAGTTGGCTGTTATTCGTGTATACGAAAATACATTGGTAATGGAAACGCTCCATTTTCCTGATGAAGTCCGCTCTGCTGGAGATGTTCCTAATGTCCCACAGGAGGAGAAAGTAACAGATAAAGAATTAAGTACGGCAATCCTATTAATTGATCAATTAACGAATGAATTTGAACCGGAAAAATATACAGATGACTACCGCACAGCCCTTTTAGAGCTTATTGAATCAAAAAGGACTGGAAAGGAAATTGTTACTCCGAATGAAAAGGAGAAAAAATCTAATGTGACGGATCTGATGGCCGCACTTCAAGCATCTATTGATAAAACGAAACCGAAAGGAACTACAGCAAAAAAGAAAAAGGCAACAGCAAAAAAGAAAAAAGAAGCTTAAATTTTGTAAATGAAAAGTCGGTATAGGTAGTTCGTTTGACTATACCGACTTTTTGGCGTGATATGTTAAACTAAAAATAAGGAAGCGTTATAAAAAGGGGAGAGGAAATTGAAAATATTAGTTGTTGGAGCAGGTGCAGTTGGTGGATATTTTGGAGGTAGGCTTTTAGAAAAAGGAGAAGATGTTACTTTTCTAGTACGAGAGAAGCGAAAAAAACAGCTTGAAGAGACAGGATTGAAAATTCAGAGCGTACATGGAGATGTACATCTATCGCCAAAGTTAATCGTTAGTGGTGAAAAACCACAAACATACGATGTGATTCTCGTTTCAACTAAGGCCTATCATTTACAAGCTGTTATTAAGGATATTCGCCCATATGTAGAAAAAGAGACAATGATATTGCCGTTATTAAATGGAATTTCTCACCTTGATCAGTTGATTGGCGAATTTGGAGAAGAACGGGTACTTGGAGGCCTTTGTTTTGTTGAATCAACTTTAGATGAAAAAGGCACAGTTATACAGACAAGTCCAATACATAATTTAGTGTTTGGAGAGCGGACAGGAAAAAATACAGAGAGAATCCAACGTTTATGTCAAAGCTTTTCCAATACGAAAGCTAATTTTATATACAGTGAGGAAATTTTAAAAGAGATGTGGCAAAAATACTTGTTCATTTCTACTTTTTCTGGGGCAACAACATTAATGAGAGCACCTATTGGGCCTATTCGTGCGACGAAAAGTGGCTTAGCCGCGCTGGAAGGAATTGTGACTGAAGTAGTGGCAATTATGGAAAAAATGGGAGCGCCTATAGGCCAGGAACAAATACCATTACAGTTAGCGAGAATTAAAGAAATGGGGTATGAAATGAAATCATCCATGCAGAGAGACATGGAAAAAGGACTTCAAACCGAAGCAGACCATTTCTTTTTGTATTTGCTTAAGCGAGCGCAGGCCGAAAACATTAATACCCCTATTTTAGAAATCGTTTACGCAAACCTTAAAGTATATGAAAAAGCAGCATTGGGGATAGAATCGTGAATCAAAAAATTTTACCGGCTTCAACAAGTATGAAAGAATTTGAATTATTTTTGAAAAGCCCTTATGAAATTGGGGTCATGCTCGAAGTTCATATCGCGCAATTGAAAAATATCAGCCAAATGGCAAGGCAAAAAGGGAAGCAGATGATTTACCATATCGATATGATTCATGGAATTAAAAATGATGATTATGCTACCGAGTATATTTGTCAGGAATATAAACCATTTGGAATTATTTCAACGAAGTCAAACGTGATATTAAAAGCAAAGCAAAAAGGTGTTTTAGCAGTGCAACGAGTATTTTTATTGGACTCCCATGCCCTCGAAAAGAGCTATCGTTTAGTTGAAAAGACGAAGCCAGACTACATAGAAGTGTTACCTGGTGCAATGCCGTGGATGATTAAAGAAGTAAAAGAGCGATTAAATACACCGATTTTTGCTGGAGGATTAATCCGTACACGGAAAGAGGTTGAGAATGCACTTGAGGCAGGGGCAACAGCAATTACAACTTCAAAAATAGAGTTATGGCAAAATTGGCTAAAGTAAAAACAGGTGCAAAAAAAAGTGATCTATGGTAAGATGGGATTAAGTTAATAGTTCGGTAGGAGAAATGGAGAGACCACGAAACATTATCGTCTACGATAGTGTTGCTTGTGGTCTCTCTTTTTTTGTACCAAAGTTCGAGTTTTCAATTTTTTAACAGGAATTAATACTATAGAAAGCGTGCCAATGTATTAATGATGAACGATAATACGATCATAAAGGGGATAATGTGATGAATTTTTCAAACAAGAACAGAGCAAGTATGGTAGCCCAGTTAAAGAATACGGAGTTTGATGTTCTCGTTATTGGTGGGGGAATTACTGGTGCCGGTATTGCGCTTGATGCCGCTACCCGCGGAATGAAAATTGCTCTTGTAGAGATGCAGGATTTTGCAGCTGGAACTTCAAGTCGTTCTACCAAACTTGTCCATGGTGGCTTGCGTTATTTAAAGCAGTTTGAAGTGAAAATGGTAGCTGAAGTTGGGAAAGAAAGGGCAGTTGTTTATGAAAATGGACCACATGTGACAACTCCTGAATGGATGTTATTGCCATTTCATAAAGGGGGGACGTTTGGCAAGTTTTCAACTTCAATTGGACTAAGGGTATATGACTTTTTAGCAGGAGTGAAAAGAAGCGAACGTCGAGTGATGTTGGACGCAAATGAAACGTTGCAAAAAGAACCGCTAGTTAAGAAGGAAGATTTAAAAGGCGGCGGTGTTTATGTAGAATATCGCACGGATGATGCGAGATTAACGATTGAAGTTATGAAAGCTGCCATTCAAAAAGGAGCAATGGCGCTTAATTATTCTAAAGTGGAAAATTTGTTATATAAAGATGGTAAAGTCTCCGGTGTTGTTGTGCAGGATAGAATTACTGGAGAAGAGTATGAAATTATGGCAAAAAAAATCGTCAATGCAGCAGGACCGTGGGTGGATCAAATTCGCGAAAAAGACCAATCCAAAACAGGCAAGGTATTGCGTCTTACGAAAGGTGTCCACGTTGTTATCGATCAATCAAAATTCCCATTAAAACAAGCTGTTTACTTTGATACACCAGATGGAAGAATGGTTTTTGCGATTCCTAGAGAAGGGAAGGCGTATGTCGGGACAACGGATACTTTTTATGATCAAGACGCTGCCATTCCAAAAATGAGTTCTGAAGATCGAGACTATATTTTGAAATCGATTCACTATATGTTTCCTGATGTGAAGATTACTGAAAATGATATTGAGTCAAGTTGGGCAGGAGTTCGTCCTTTAATCTGGGAAGAAGGGAAGGACCCTTCCGAAATTTCTCGAAAGGATGAGATTTGGGAATCTCCATCTGGGTTGATTACAATTGCGGGAGGAAAGCTGACTGGTTATCGTAAAATGGCTGAAATGATTACCGATGTACTTGCGAGGAAGTTACATGATGAATACAACCAAGCTTTTGCTAGCTGTCAAACGAAGCACTTGCCGATTTCTGGTGGCGATGTAGGTGGTGCAGCTCGCTTTGAACAATTTGTATCTGAACAAGTTGAAGCAGGAGAAAAAGTTGGATTATCTGCGGAAGAAGCAAGGCATTTAGCATCAAAATACGGTTCAAATGTGAAATATCTGTATGAAATTATTGCGCAGAATGCTGAGAAAGCACAAGAATACCGTTTACCTATTACTCTCTTTGCCAAGCTGCATTATGCTCTTGAACAAGAAATGATCTTTACACCGGTCGATTTCTTTAACCGAAGAACAGGAGCAATTTTGTTCGATATTTCATTAGTTCATACGCACAAACAAAATGTGATTGATTATATGGCGAATTATTTTACATGGACAGATGAGGAAAAGGAAATTTATCAGAGTGAACTGGATGCAGCTTTAATAGATGCAGCAGTTCCTGTTGATTTACAAAAATAACAACCGTTTAAAACAAGACAATTTTGCGGAATTGTCTTGTTTTTTATTGAGAATCTCTAGAGAAATGCTTTTATACGTATAGTTTTCCCTATCGTAAGCTTTCTAAAGACTAACTGCGGTCTTCTCTTCGCTGCACTTTTGGCAACTAGAATATAGTGTGATTAAATAGGTGAGAACATTGCGAAAAAATCCTTTGTTTTCTCCTCTTAAAGGGCATTCAGATATGAGTCTTTATTATTATTATTTTGTTAAAAAATATGGTTTCCTACTAAATGTACGGAAAATCAACATCGTCATGTAACAGTTCTTCATTATGAAAGGTTGACAAAAATTGTATATCATTATATGATGGTATTTCGATATATTTTGAGGTATTGAGTGAAAAGGTAATACGAATAAGTACAATTCCTTTAGAAATGGAATTTCCCTTAGTGGGTAAGAGATTTTATCCAACAAGTTTTTAAAGAAGAACATCGAACCTATGGCTGCAAGGTTACCCTCAAAACTTCCTTCTTTTAAGCTTCACTTCTTTCGTTAAATTATCTACACTAAGTTGAGTCAAGTGTTATTTGATTGTTAAACTGGTCATTTCACTTGAAGTGTTATGAAGTGGATACAACAAGATTTTTCCGAATTATGATATTACCCATTGTTCAGAAAATAGAATTGGACAAATTTAGGAGATGTGAAATTGAATACTATTATCTTTGCACTTGAACTTTTGAAATCCTAATTCTTAAAGGCGCGGTCAAGGAACCGTATTGATGGAAGAGAGGCAGGGCTTTCGTTGTTTTAGGTCAAAGCTTTTGTTAAACCTATGGCTGCTAGTTGTGAGACATAAAGTAGTTAGTTCAGATAAACATGATGATTCAGAAACTATCATTAAAAAGGTTAATCTAGATCGTCAGATAGAACCTTAAATATATCATTCAAGAGACTGAGACAAATCTATCTCTGAGATAAAAAGCCGGTGAAATTTTTACGACAAATAAATTTTCATCGGCTTTGATCATTGTTTGAATAAAATAAAGGTCATTTTTGATAAAATTAAGTCATTTATAAAACAAAAATCATACAGAAAGCTAGAATCCAACTTGCGTTTAAATTTAGAAGTAAAATTACTAAAAATAATATTGTCTTCCATATATCACTTAGTGGAATGTATCTAGATTTGCATTCGTGTGGAAAAAGTCGATTGAGAATATCACAAGAGTTTAATTGAAGCATCAAATCAACTGTACAACGAGTTGCTTGAAAAAGAGAACTTGTCTGAAGTTGGACGAGAAAGTGATGAGCAATTATTACTGAGCTAAGGTTAAAAACCCATACATAGTTTTTTCTTTTTATCCCTTACCTTTAAGTTCCTCCATAATAGGAATCCCCATCTAACCATAGCAGCATATCCTTCTTATAATTAAATATAAAAAAACTTGTGCGAGCTCTAATAGTGGTCTTATGATGAAATAGTAAGGTGATTTTTTAAATAAGAGGTGACCTAGATGGAATTTATCGCAACTGTGATTGGTTTGCTCATTTTGTTGTTCGTGATAGAAAAAATAACAAATAAGATTCTTTCTATTGAGAAGAAAAAAATATCGGAAACCTCTGGTAGCCGTATTAACCGTTTGGGTCAAACGGTTTTATTTATCCTCCTTTTATTCCTACTATGGTTTATGATAGAAAGTTCAGATATCCAAGGTTTGTTTTATTTCACAACCTATTTGGCGCTATTATTTGGATATCAGGCAGTGATGGAATTTATTTTTATAAAGAGCTCAAGGCAATACATTAGTACAACGATATTACTTATCATCGTTCTTGTAGTTGTGTTTAATTTAAATAGATATCCTTTTTTTTGACGAGGGTTTAGCGGTTAGCACATATGGAAACGTTGCTGGGTGAAATGGATAACATAGAAAAAATAACGGGGCGTAAAAGATGCTCCACTTTGAGGTCGTCTTTATGATGATTATCATGATACATAATTTGTAAGACAATTACGCCAGCATAAGTGTGAATAAAAACCCTCTTTCAAAATAGAAAAAAGACCGATAGCTGGTGAAGGCTATCGGTCTTTGTGTTTACTTTTATCCAGCATTACCGCATAAGGACAAGCTTTTTTCTTTCAGTCTGGCAACAACGAATCGTTGTTGTATTTTCTAATTTTTTCGATGATATTTGCATACATTATGCCTAGAAGGTGAGTAAATTTTTCCACTTAGTAACATTTTAAGAGTGTTAATGTTATTAACCGAACAATGTAATAAGAACCTCATTGTAATATATGTGTTTTCTGCTATAATAAAGGGGGATTTAGGAGAATTATCTTCATGAACTAGTTTTTTTCTTATAAATCGTGGTGACTGACGACAAAGGTGGAATCAACCACAAGGGAGCTACGTCTATGTATAGCCGGTCGTCTGGGCAATAAATTACATAATCTTTATCTCAGAGGAGGTATATACATGGATGAAAAATTGATTTTAGACGGACAAAAAGTGGCAAACGATGTGAAAGAAGGACTTAAGCCTAGAATTGCTGTATTAAAGGAAGAAGGTATTATACCCAGCTTAGCGACCATATTAGTTGGAGATGATCCGTCTTCTGCTACATATGTAAGAATGAAAGGAAACGCATGTGAGCGATTAGGTATTCACTCTCGAAGAATCCACCTTCCGAAAGAAACCACCACGGATGAATTACTGCAAACGATACATGAACTAAATAATGATTCGACTGTTCATGGAATTCTGCTGCAGCATCCTGTTCCATCCCATATAGATGAAAGAGCAGCGTTTGAAGCTATCGCACTTGAAAAAGACGTAGATGGGGTAACAAGCTGGGGTTACGGACAAACTGCATTAGGTTTTGGGCTCTATCCATCCTGCACCCCTGCAGCTATCGTTCGAATCATGGAATATTATAATATCGAGGCAGAAGGTAAGCATGCCGTTGTTGTTGGAAGAAGTCCGATCCTTGGAAAGCCGGTTTCTGCGTTGCTTCTGAATATGAACGCAACGGTTACTACATGTCATTCTCGCACAGTTAATTTGCCGGAAATCGTCAAGCAAGCTGATATTGTCGTTGCTGCCGTCGGTAAACCTGAATTTATTAAAGGAGATTGGTTAAAAAAGGGCGCGGTTGTATTGGATGCAGGTTATAACCCAGGTAATGTTGGCGATGTAGAATATGAATCATGTTTTCAGAAATCGTCAGCGATTACACCTGTTCCAGGCGGCGTGGGCCCTGTTACAATTTCGATGCTGTTAAAGCATACGGTTGATGCAGCCGAACGCTCAATAGAACGTCGCACATCTTAACTGTTTAAGAAAGGCAGAGAAAAATAATCCTGAAAAATTTATAAAAAAAGGATTTAAAATCTATTTTTTAGGCAAACTATAGATGTGATACGTTAGTTATCATCAAATGCTTTTGAATTTTTAGGAGGATTAGAATGGCAACTGGTAAAGTAAAATGGTTTAACTCAGAAAAAGGCTTTGGATTTATTGAAGTAGAAGGTGGAGAAGATGTATTCGTTCATTACTCTGCTATCCAAAGCGAAGGGTTTAAAACCCTAGAAGAGGGTCAAGAGGTTACTTTCGACATTGAAGAAGGTCAACGCGGACCACAAGCTGTTAACGTTACTAAAGCTTAACAGTTAAATATGGAGGAGTCCATACGGGTTTGTCAAGAAAAGTGTGTAAGTTATTCTAGATACTTCTTTACACGATTCTTCAGGTGGT
>NZ_VTQX01000035.1 GCF_008764295.1 Bacillus methanolicus
GATTGTTCTTAAAGCTTTAATAGACCTAAAACAAGGTCGATTTTCAAGGTGCGAAAGTTGAGTAAATTAATTTTATTTCTTAACTTCATTTTGTATCCTTCAGCACATAGCCGACTCCTCGTACTGTATGAATGAGGGAAGTGTCAAAAGGCTTGTCGATTTTATTGCGCAAATAGCGGATATATACGTCCACCACATTAGTATCTCCGTAATAATCATAACCCCAAACACCATTTAATAATTGTTCCCTGTTCAAAACTTGGCGTGCATGCTTCATTAAAAAAGCTAGCAATTCAAACTCCCGTGGTGTTAGTTCGATCACTTCCCCTGCTCGTACAATTTCTCTCGTAACCTCATTTAATTTTAAATCTCCTACAATAAGCCAATCCTCATCATTTTCAATGGCCTGAACTGGGACTAGAACTCGCAAATTTGCTCGTATTCGCGCTAACAATTCCTCGATTTCAAAAGGCTTTGTCATATAGTCATTGGCACCAAGATCAAGACCAGACACTTTATCTTCAATTGAATTTTTCGCTGTCAGCATAATAATCGCCGTATGTTTGTTGACGGAACGAATCCTGCGCAGCAATTCTATTCCACTTATCCCTGGTAGCATGACATCCAATAAAATTAAATCCCACTCTTGTTCTTGGAAAAGCTGAAAGCCTGTTAAACCGTCTAACGCTTTCCCTACTTCATACCCTTCATAAGTTAGCTCCAACTCCAGTACGCGAGCAATTTTTTCCTCGTCTTCAACGATTAAAATTTTTCCCTTGGTCATGTTTCCTCTCCTTCCGCCCAAAGTTGTACCGTCATTTTAACACGGTTATTTACTAAAACGGCATTTTTTATCCAACTATTTTTGCATTAATCAAATGTGGGATGAGCACAAAACATAGCTTGTTCAAATAAATTCCGCAAAAACTGTACTCAATCAACATTTTTTCTCCCTACTAATTAGTATTTCTTCATTCATTCAAAGTACGCATATTTTGCAAGACTGTACTGACTCCATTTATTTCTCAAGGAGCCAGTACAAAGTGGGACAGTCACATCATAAAATCTTGCAGCATCCCTGTTTTCTAACTAATATTCGCTGTCCAATTTCCTCCACCTTGATTACAGGTAAAGGTGCCACTTGCTCTTCTTCCTTCAATTCGTCCATTATACTCACAGTTATTCCCGTCACTGCTATTTCTTCTTAGTATTCGAACATTATTGCCTTCTTGACTCATCGTTAAAACAGCGGTTATGGGTGTTGCTCCCTGTCTCGTCCATCTTGCATCAAACGTATTGCTGTTTCCCCGACGTGTCCAAACTCCGCTCCATCCCCCTTCTTGCACTTCCCATCGTCTTCCTAACTCCGGCTGCAGTGGTCTCCTTTGAATCGTTGCACTCCAAGAGCCTCCACCACGAGTGCATACATTCATTCCTCTCACTCTATTTCCAGTAATGATTCCAACGTATTGACAATCGTTTCCATCACTGCTGTTTCTCCGGGATATAGACACAAAACGATCATGGACGTTTACTGTCATCACAGCGGTTATGGGTGTCGCACCTTGTCTCGTCCATCTTGCATCAAAAACATTGCTATTTCCCCTACGGGTCCAGACTCCACTCCATGCTCCTTCTTCTACCTGCCACCATCTCCCTAGATCTAATGGTTGGCGCAACAGATAATCCTGCTGGTATGCATATGGAACAGGTGGTTGAAAATATGAATTGGCATGCGGGTAACCATAAAAGTTCATTTTGGAACCTCCTCAGCTTAAGTTGTTTCATGACCATCATATGTAAAATTGAGTAAAGTGTACTGTTCCAATCCGGTTTTTATTAGGCATACTACAGCAGCTCTTTCCATCTCGTCTATAGTGACAGAACTCACTGATCTTTATCCACCTGTAGTCTTATAATGACTTTTGTTCATCAATTTAATGAAGGTACGTGAAAAAATGGAAAAGCAAATGAACTACATTCCCTCTCGATTTAATGCTCTATCCCATACTGATGATGGCGGCGTTGTTCTTTTTAACAGTTATACCGGTGCCATTACCCATTTTAACGAGGAAGAAAAGCAATCTGCTATTTCTGCTTTAAAAAGAACAGGTATAGCACTACTGGAAAATCATATACATAAAGACCTATTTCGCGACGGGTTTCTCATTTCTGGTGATGTTGATGAAAAGAAAAGGGCGCAATATCTCCATCAGTCCCTACATCGGACAGATCTGTTACATCTCATTATCATGCCTACAGAATCATGCAATTTCCGCTGCACTTATTGTTATGAAACATTCGAACGTGGAAAAATGAAACGAAGCGTCATCAACAGTTTAAAAGCTTTTGTCCAAGAAAAAGCCTCGCATCTAACGGCACTACATATAAGTTGGTTTGGCGGCGAACCGCTTATTTCATTGGATGTTATTGAAGAACTTTCGCAGTCTTTTTTATCCATTGCCGAGGAAAATCAGATTCAATACAGCTGTGACCTTGTAACAAATGGATACTTATTAACAAAAGATACCTTTAAGCGACTGCTCTCATGGAATATTAATCAATTTATGATCACCATTGATGGGGTCGGAGAAATACATGATAGGAGAAGACCTTTATCAGATGGAGGTCAAACGTTTGAGCGCATCATCGATAATCTAATTGCTATCAAAACCATTCCTGATCCTTTTAATCTCACCATTCGTTCCAATTTTGACGAAGATAATATAGAGGATGTTTCCAAATTAACGAAATTCTTAAAACAGCATTTTGCTGACGATGAACGTTACGGAGTCCTGTTTCGCCCTGTTGGACAATGGGGTGGGAAAAATGATGAGGCTATCCCCGTCTGCAGCCGCACGATGGCGAATAAAAAAATTTGGGAATTAACTGATGAGGCGGTAACAGAAGGTTTAAAAATGAGCTCCATGGTAATCGAATCATTAATGCCCTCGGCATCTGTCTGCTATGCAGCAAAACCACATTCATTAGTCGTTGGCGCTGATGGTCAATTGTACAAATGTACCCTCTCCGTACAGGAAGATTTCAATAAGGTTGGAAAAATTGACGACAACGGTCACTTTCAGCTTGACTATGACAAAATCGCTCATTGGGTTACATCTGGTGAGGAAACGGATTCCTCCTGCCAATCATGCTTTTATCGGCCTGCCTGTCAAGGAAACCACTGTCCGCTTTATCGGATGAGAACAGGTGAAAGACCATGCCCGTACGAGAAACGAAATATAAAAAAGGTTCTTAATTTAATTTGGAAAAATAGCTGACATCCCTATTTTTTTGAAAGGTGGTGAGCAACATGCGCATATTACGTCCAGCTACTTCTCCAATTAGTTACCAAAATACTGGAAAAATCATGAAGTCTGTACCAGGTAATTTAAAATAAAAGTAAAAGCACCCCATTTGCAAAATGAGGTGCCTTTACTTTCTCAATAACTGCTCATTGAGAGCGAACAGTTGCGTACTTGGTCTTTTTTGCCGCCATTTCCACGTTTAGACTTTCGACAAAAGCAACTACGCTTTGTTTTTAACTAGAAATGTCGTTATGAAATGGATGCAACGAGATAATCTTTTAATTTTTCTTTCGGTTCTCCAAAAATTTCAGCCTCTAGTCTCCGTCCAGTTGGTGTTGCTGCTAAACCACCTTGTGCCGTTTCTCTTAATGCGGAAGGCATTGTTTTTCCTATTTCATACATAGCAGCA
The DNA here is from genome assembly GCF_008764295.1 of Bacillus methanolicus. Taxonomy (GTDB): domain Bacteria; phylum Bacillota; class Bacilli; order Bacillales; family Cytobacillaceae; genus Robertmurraya; species Robertmurraya methanolica_A. The sequence goes on from NZ_VTQX01000035.1 coordinate 3,718, forward strand.
ATTACTTCATCGCACAGAATTCTGCTTGTGATTCCTGCAAGTGCCATATCTGCAGCTGTCAAGGCATTGGATGCTCCCATGGCATTCCGTTTCACGCAAGGAACCTCTACAAGTCCTGCCACTGGATCGCACACAAGTCCCAGCATGTTCTTCAATGTAATCGCCATTGCTTCTGCCGCTTGTCGTGGTGTACCACCAGCCATTTCAACGATGGAAGCAGCCGCCATTCCTGCCGCTGAACCTACTTCAGCCTGACACCCTCCAGCAGCGCCCGAAACGGTTGCATTGTTTGCTACAACAAAACCAAAGGCCGCAGCCGTAAATAAAAACTCAATCATTTCCATCCGAGTTGGGCTCAGCTTTTCTTTTACTGCAAATAAGGTTCCCGGCACTACTCCGGCAGAGCCTGCTGTTGGCGTTGCACAGATTACGCCCATGGCAGCATTCACTTCATTAGTCGCGACCGCTTTACTGACCGCATCCAAAAGCAAATCACCTGATAATCCCTTACCGCTTTTTATATAGTTTTGCAATAAAACGGCATCGCCACCAGTTAATCCAGTTTGTGATTTCACCCCGTTTAAACCTCTCTCTAAGGCCTTTTCCATCACAGCTAAATTTTGCTCCATTTTTGCGATAATTTCTTCTCGAGATTGTCCTGATACTTCTATTTCTTGACGAATCATGATTTCTGCAATTTTCACTTGAGACTGTTCCGCGAGCGAAACAAGCTCTGTAACATTTCGAAACATTTCTTGTCCTCCTACTTTTTAACGTTAATCCTGATATTTCACAATGTACAAAGGTGAGAGATTCTAGAAGCCAGTCATTATGAAATTGATTTACTTAGTTGGATTAAGCAACCATTCGGATGACTCCTCTTACATTGGAAAGTTCTTTTATTTCATTTAATACCGTATCCTCAATTTTTTGATCAACTTGGATAACCATAATTGCCATATCTCCCTTTTCCTTACGGGCAACTTCCATATGGCCAATGTTTATTTTATACTTTGATAGAATGGATGTCACACAAGAAACAACGCCAAATTTATCCTGATGCATCACTAAGAAGGCTGGGTCACCTGACAGTTTTAATTTAAATGAATTAATCTCTTTAATTTCAATCGCTCCACCGCCAATCGACACCCCAATTACTTCAAGTGTTTGCTCATCTGCAGCCAAAACTAACTTAACCGTATTTGGATGTTCCGGGATTGCTCCTTCCTCATGAAAAACAACTTCCATATTGACTTCCTTAGCAATTTTTAATGAATCGGGAATTTTTTCATCAAAGGTATCAAAATCCAAGAGCCCAGCAACTAATGCTAAGTCTGTTCCATGACCTTTATAAGTTGTTGCAAACGAACCGTACAAATGAATATCGACCTTCTTTGGCTGTTTCTCAAATAAGCTGCGAGCCACTCGACCGATACGAACTGCTCCAGCCGTATGGGAACTTGAAGGTCCTACCATCACTGGTCCGATAATATCAAAAGCTGAGCGGTATTTCATCGTTCATTTCCCCTTTATCGTTGAGGTGCACAATAAGTGCCTGCTCTTTATTCTTTAATTTAAGCAGCTGATTCCTTCTCTGCCTCAAGAGTTTGAAGCTCATCAACCGTTTTAATTTTATAATTTTTGAAGACTACTGACCCTAAAAACCCACATAACAGGCCAACTGCTGCACACGCTAATGCGATAAGAGTTACTTTCATAGGATCATTGAAACCATACATTACAGCTAAGCCAGCAATCGGGGTTGCTGTTCCTGTTGCATTATTAATAAGTCCAGACAATGCAATAATCACACCCGCACTCGCTCCTCCGACAAAGTTTGTCACATATACAGGGATTGGATTGGCAGAAATAATATGCGCTTGTGTTAAAGGTTCAATTGCAACAGAAATGGTTGTTTTACGATCACCGAATTTCATGCGATCAAATAAGATATAGTTCATAAACGAAGACCCAAAGACAGCTAAGGCACCAATCGCCATCGGAACTCCTGTCAAACCAAGCATTGCTGTTAACGCCATTGAACTAAGTGGGGCAGTAGCGACTACGGTAATAACCCCGCCAAGAATAATTCCCATTAAAACAGGGTTGCTGTTAGCAGTTTCCGTAATAATTCCCCCGATATTTAATAGAGTTGCATTAACAACAGGTGTCATTAACTCCCCTGCTAAACGCACAAGTGGAGCACAGAATAAGATAATAACAATTAAATCTAATCCACCAGGAACTTTTTTCTCAATAAGCTTTACAAGAAAAGCAACTAAATAACCTGCGATAAACCCTGGCAATAATCCAAGTCCAGCACAGCTAACACCAAGTAGTAATGCATATACAGGAGAAACCCCAACCGCTATTGCCACTAAAGCTGCAGCTGCGACACCGCCCATGCTCCCTGCCGCTGTCCCAACTTCACCTAAAAACTCTATCCCAAGTAAATCGCCACCCACATATAATTGGAATGCTTCAACTAAGAAAGCTGCACAGGCTGCTCCAGCGAGCGCTGCCATCGCCTTCATTCCTTTAGGTGCTTTATAACTAAATAGGGAAAAACCTGCTAAAACTAATAGTAAAAGTGCAGTACCTTTAATAATATCCATCTATTTTACCTCCAATTATTAATTAGTTTCTTCTTCAAGATGATACTCGTTTTGCGTCCTTATTTTGTTCAAGTAGTTATAAATCGTAAACTTCGAAACTCCAAGTACACTCGCTAAATATTCGGTAGAGCCTTTTATTAAAAAAGCACCCTTTTCCTCTAACAAGCGAACACATTCAATTTTTTCATCCAAAGTAAGTTGTGTATGCGCTTTCTTGAAGTTTGTTAAAACTTGATGAACCATATCATGGATGACGTCCTGCACAGTAGTGTGGAAATTCTCGGACTTATCATCGTCTACATTAAAGGAGAGAAACTCCTCCAGTTCTCCAACGTTAACCATCACTTGCGAAATGTCATAGTTAATGCAAAGTGCTCCGATCACCCTTTTTTGTGCATCACGTAAAAATACGGTTGCCGATTTTAATAATGTTCCATTACGGGCCTGTGTTTTGTAATTAGGAATATCTTCAATCTCCACCGGGTTTTTCCTCAGCTCGGTTAGAACAAGATCAGTAATAGGGGAACCAATCTTTCTATTCGTGACATTCCCCGCTATATAGATTAAAGATTTTTTTAAATCCTTAAAATCATGGACAACAACCTCACAGCGCTGACCAAACATTTTTACAAGCATATCCGCTGTCCGTTTTGCCAAATCGAATACATGAGCGTTGTTATCTTTTTCCATACATGTCACATCCTTTTGCAATCGTTTACATATAAAGTTAAAAAAATATATTCCTAGAATAGTATCTTGCCATATCATTTACACCTCCCATTAAGCCTTCTGCTGAAGAACTTTGATGGCTTCAGGTAAGATAAGCTTTCCATCTAAACGCTGGCTCGCAAGGAAACCAACCTGCCCTGTGGTTGCAAAAAGCTCGTTTAAACGTTTGAAAGAACGTCCCTGTCTATCGGCAATCCAATAATATCCGAAATCACCGAAGGCAATAGTTTTAGCTCCAGCTTCAATAGTAGGAGCATAAGCTGAAGTATAAACCGGACGATTTAATAAAGTATCTGGAGTACCTGCTGTTAAAGAAGGCTGCCACAGATATTGACCTTGACCGTCTTTCAGCTTACGGATTGCCTTTACTGTTGCATCATTCATCAGGAATACCGCGTTCTTTCTATATGGCGCTTTTAATGAGTAAACAAGATCGATAATCTCATCTGCAGTAATAGCAGTTGCAGACCCTGCTGTCACTCCAAGCTGTGCTCCGCCTGTTGCGTTGAAAATACCAGTAGGTTTTCCATCTCCGTCTCCAACTAAAAAAGCTTCTTCTTCCTTAGCACCGATTCTACGGGCAAATTCAGTGGAGATATAATTCTCCAGATCAAATACACTGTCATTGAGAAGTTCATCAGAAACTTTAATCATTGTACCCAGCTTGTAAGCACCAATAGATGTCTGACCGAATACAGAATCACTCTCATCAAACTCCTCACCTTCGTCAAGCCAAGCAGCTGTGCCTTTGGTCACCACAACCGGGATTTTACGATCACCACTTGAAGTTTGAATAATCTTTGCAAGTTTACGGAACACATTCTCTTCCTCAAGGGTTTGAATCAAGGTACGCTCAAATTCATCAGGAACAAGGTATCCTCCCTCAGAATCAGTGCCTACAGATAAAGCGTTTAGCACATCATGACGAGGGTTTTTGCTACGCATTACGTTCCAGAATGCTTTCCTATATTCATCACTGGCTCTTCCGGTCTTTGTATCCATCCCTGGAACAGCTGGCTTTCCAGTAAGAGGCATATTTACTGGCTTATTAAGCTCTGCTTCAAGAGCCTCTTGACGTTCCAATCTTGCTATTTCCTTACCGAGATTAATAATGTCTTCTTCCATTTTGTCATAGGTTGCTGCATCTTCTGCGGATACAAGCCCATCACTACCACGCTTTGAATCAAGAAATGCCTTTGCTGCTTCCCATGCTTTTGCGCGTTTTTCACGCAGTTCAAGAATTTTACTCATTTTTATTCCTCCTAATATTTCAATAAATTAAGCCGCTCATAAAGCGGCTCTACTGACTGTTTTACAACTGGTTTTTGAAGTTTATTCATTAGTGAATTGGTCACTGCTCTTCTGCTGAATACAAAGCTGTCTTGTAGTGAACTCTCTCCTGGTTTGAACATAATGTCATCTGCAAAACCAAGCTCAACTGCCTTATTGGCGTTTAGCCAGGTTTCAGCATCCATCAGGTGCGACAACCTTGTTCTAGATAAGCCGGTTTTAAGCTCATATGCATTGATGATGCTCTCTTTCACTTCATCAAGCATTTGGATTGCTTTTTGCATCTCCTCACTATCGCCAATAGCTATGGTAAAGGGATTATGGATCATCATCAGTGAGGTAGGAGACATTAAGACTTCCGTCCCTGCCATAGCGATGACAGAAGCAGCTGATGCAGCAATACCGTCAATCTTTACAGTGACGTTCCCTTTATAATCCATCAGCATGTTGTATATCTGAGATGCTGCAATACAATCACCACCAGGAGAGTTGATCCAAACTACTATGTCACCTTCACCGCTCATTAGCTCTTCTCTAAAAGCAGCTGGAGTAACATCATCCTCAAACCAACTCTCCTCGGCAATTGCACCGTTTAGATAGAGAGTTCGTGTCGCTGTATCTGTGTCGCGAACCCAATTCCAAAATTTCTTCATTCAGAATTTCCCTCCAATCCTTCTTTGTTTGCGAAAATACCCGCATCTTCAAGTTTGGTCATATTGCCATTGATTAGATATAAATCTCCTCCAAGCTCTGGTGGGATTCGATCAAGGTTCTCAAGCTCCCTAATATCATTGGCACTCATCCAGCCGTTCTGTCTCGCGGTTGCATACCCATTCATTCGAGAAACATAATCACCTCGAAGCAGTCCATCTACATTGAACTTGGCAAAATAAAGTTTCTTTTCATCTGGCCTTAAAAGTGCTCGGCTGATGGTCTGCTCCCAACGAATCACCCAAGGATCTAATGTGTATTTCACAAACTCCAGTGACTGTTGCTCAATATTAGAAAAGCTCGATTTTTCCAAGTCTCCTACCATATGTGGAGGTACGCGGAAAATTCGAGCGATTTCATTAATCTGAAATTTTCTTGTTTCTAAGAACTGAGCTTGTTCTGGTGAGATACCAATAGGCTGATACTTCATTCCTTCTTCAAGCACCGCTACACGATGAGAGTTACTGCTTCCCTGATAGGCTGCATTCCAACTATCCCGTACTTTTTGAGGGTCTTTAATGGTACCTGGATGCTCAAGTACCCCTCCTGGAGCAGCTCCGTTAGCAAAGAATTTAGCTCCATATTCCTCACAAGCAATTGCCATACCTATAGCATTCTTAGCCATTGCAATCGGCGAATAGCCCACTAGTCCATCAAAGCCTAAGCCAGGTATATGAAATACATCACTTGGTCTAAGTGTGACAGTCACTCCATTCATCGTAGGTGCTTCATCAGAATACTTAGTATAAGTATAATAAAGAGCGCCACTGGAATCCCGATCCACCGACATTCGATTAGGCATTAACGGATATAGTGCTATGACTTCGCCTTTGCCATTTCGAATAATTTGTGCATAGGCATTACCCCATAATAAAAGATGAGTCATTAACGTTTCTCGGAAAACGAAAGAACTCATCTCTGGATTCGGCTCATCATGTAATAAAAAATACAGTGGATGAGAAAGTGCTTTCTCCTTACCACCGCTATCAGTGTATTTATATAGGTGTAGGGGGAGCCCTGCCACAGCCTCTGCAAGTATTCTTACGCATGAATAGACCGCTGTCATTTGCATTGCTGTATGTTCGTTTACAGGCTTACCGCTGGTTGTTCCACCAAAAAAGAAGCTGTAATTGCTTCCTGTGGTTCGATTTTGCGGCTTATCACGTGCTTTGAAAATATTAGAAAACAATCCCATCTGCATCACTCTCCTTTGCTACAAAATAAGAAGCCCTCGACCGTCATAAACAGAGTTACCTGTTCCACCTTTGCGGATTGCTCGGTCAAGAGCCATAATGGTAGCGACTGCTCCATCTATTCTTTCAGTTGATTTTTCTTTATCCGGCTTGATATTCCCAGCAGGATCAGTACGTATAAAGATGTTATCCATCATCCATCGCAAAACCGGATGTCCACCATGGGCCAGTTTCTCCTCTAAGGTAAGCTTCATTAATTCCTTTGTAGGTGGACTCATATCTTTAAAACCTTGACCGAAAGGAACTACTGTAAACCCAAGGTTCTCTAAGTTTTGTGTCATCTGTACAGCTCCCCACCGGTCAAAAGCAATTTCTCGAATGTTGTACTTTAAGCCCAGCTCTTCGATAAAGTTTTCGATGTAACCATAATGCACCACGTTTCCTTCAGTGGTGTGTAAGAACCCCTGCTTCTCCCATACGTCATAGGGAACATGATCACGCTTTACCCTTTGGTCCATGTTATCTTCTGGAATCCAGAAAAAAGGGAGGATGATATATTTATCTCCCTCATACTCAGGAGGGAATACAAGAACAAATGCTGTTATATCGGTTGTAGAGGATAAGTCCAAACCACCATAACACACACGCCCTGTAAGACTTTCTGGGTTTACAGTAAAAGCACATTTATCCCACTTTTCCATAGGCATCCAACGTATCGACTGTTTAACCCATTGATTCAAACGAAGCTGCCTGAATAGGTTCTCTTCGGCTGGGTTTTGCTTTGCGCTTTCACAAGCAATCTGTATCTTTTCAATGTCCACTGTAATACCCAGAGAGGGGTTGGCTTTCGCCCATACCTTTGGATCTGTCCAGTCATCATCTTCGTCAGCACCGTAAATGACAGGATAGAATGTAGGGTCAACCTTTCGCCCTTCCAGGATATCTTTGGCCTTTTGATGCACCTCGTAGCAAATGGAATGGGTGTCATTCCCAGCAGTTGTGATTAAGAAATACAGTGGTTGTTTTCTGGCATCACCGGAACCATGAGTCATGACATCGAAAAGCTGTCTATTTGGCTGAGCATGAAGTTCGTCAAATACCACACCATGCACATTTAGTCCATGCTTGGTATATGCCTCTGCAGATAAAACTTGATAGAAACTACCTAGAGGTTTATAAACAAGTCGTTTTTGCGATAGTACCGGTTTAATTCTTGCTTTCAGAGCTGGGCATTGTTCTACCATATCAACTGCTACATCAAAAACAATGGAAGCTTGCTGTCTGTCAGATGCACATCCATATACTTCACCACCATGCTCAAAATCACCACAAGTAAGGAGCAAGGCAACCGCTGCTGCAAGTTCAGATTTTCCTTGCTTTTTAGCAATTTCTATATAGGCAGTATTAAATTGACGGTAGCCATTCGGCTTTATAATCCCAAACACATCGCGGATAATCTGTTCCTGCCAGTCTATAAGTTCAAATGGCTGCCCATACCATTCTCCCTTCGTATGTTTTAAGCAATTAATAAAAGACACCGCAATGTCTGCAGCGTCCTTATCATATACCGAACCATCTGCCTTAAAGATGGTCGGCTTATATTTTTTTAGTTTACGTATGGCCGCCACCTCCTTATGGCTACGAAAAAAGGAACCCCGCAGAGTTCCTTCAAAATTTGTTTAGGTTATTCTGTTTTCGCTTCCCCTGTCAAAATGAAATGGACATATTCTCCTTTGTTCTTTTCAAGGTAATCTACTAGCTCCGTATAACCTGCTCTTAAAGCAATACTTGTCACAACCGGAAGATCAAACATATTCGTTTCACCTGTTTCTCGAATGGCAAGTATTTGTTTTTTTATGGTTTGGTTCATTCATTATCCTCCTCAAAAGAATCCGCTACCGCCTTACGCAGAATCTCTACATCAAAACCTGCACTTTTATAGCCATCTAGAATGGTGCTGTAATAATAACAGCTTGGCTGGCCTAATGGCCTTCCTTCATTCATGATGTAGACCATAGCCTGCACAGTTTTACCATTCAATCTCACTTTAATGGTTTCTTTACGATATAAAAATGGCCATCCTTCATAGCGGTCAAGAGCCGCTTCATCTGCCGGTGTGATATCCCAGACTAACACTGGAACGCTTTCGCCTTTGAAAGGCTCTATGGTTGCCACTGCTCCCGCATGTGATCCTCTAAAAAGCAGACGATAACCTTTTATTTTACTTGCTCCAACTACCTTGGCTGTGGGGCATCTGTTTGCCATTTGCTCCAGATTAAGATTAGAACCATAGGCAAGATATAGTTTGTTACTCATTGTTTTCCTCCTTCCTAGCTTAGGACCTTAGGGCAGCTCAGGCCGCCCGAAACCGCCAAGCTGCAGAACCTGAAAGTGCTGCTGTTAAATGCTCTCTGCAGTTTTTGAACTCTTCTCCTATAAACCCAATACGGTTTAGGTAGGTTCTCATGGCAAACTTTTCATTTTCTACTTGAGGCTTCTTCGCAGAGGCAAATTTTTGCGTTAAAGCTTGGTTGTTTAAAGCTAAGGCAAGAACAATGTAGCTTCTTATCTTTCCTGCATGAAGTTCGCTATTGAATCCTCTAAGTTCAACTGTATGGTTTCCGGTAAAAAAGCTGTGAAGGTTGAGGAAATGGTAGCGGCTGTTGTGATAATGAGTGCTTCTACTCTCGCTGTAGCCCTCGTACCAAATGTCCTCAATTTGTCTCATGGTTTTAGGCTTTTTGTGGTTCATCTTCTCAACCAAAATGCTGTCCATCTTTTTGCAGTAGCGCATTCGCTCCGGTGCAATCTGAAGTGCTTTATAAAATAAGTCATTTTTACTTGCAATGATATTTATAAAGTTTCGAATACTTCGCGGGGTATGTTCAGCACCGTCTAGATGAATGTGAATGCCGCAAGATGTATTTGTAAAGGCTCCAGCTTTGCGAAGCTTTCTTACTAGCTCCTGCAAAGTTTCAATGTCCTCCCGGTAAGTTAGGATTGGGCTAACTAGCTCAACGCTATAATCTCTACCTGCAGCTACTTTTCTTCTACCTTCTTTTCTTTGACAGTGAATGCTCCCATCATACATAAATCTCCAAACTCTACCATCTGGAGTTTTTACCTTCTTAGTGTCGTAGTAAGTCCCGCCTTCACTATAAGTACCTTGCAAAAACTCTGCAGCAACTCTGGCTGCCCTTTCCCTTGTAATCCCTGTAAATTCAATCTCGATTCCGAATTTTGCACTTAACATCGTATCTCGCTCCTTTTAAAGTGTGTTTGTCCTTTCGGCATGTACATATATCACTCTAAAAGGCTTATATAGCAAGACAATTCTGCAATATAAATCTACATATTTACTGCCATATTGGTCTTAAAATGTGTATGTTTACTCTTCGATTTTCCTGCATAAATCCTCTCCAAAGACCACTCCAAGGGAACTGCCTGAATCCCAACTGACGTGGATGGTTCCCATGTCATCAACACTAGTAACCGTACCTTTAGTTCCAGGCTGAAGTTTGGTATAAGGGTCATTCATTTTAAGTAGCATGACACGAGTTCCCGGAGTGTAATAACTTCTAAGTTGCTTTAGCATTTCTGGGTGAATGATATTCATTATTCACTCACCTCCTCATGCTTGGGACTTCCGCTTTTGAAGGCAGAGCTACCCGACAGTTTGGAGAGGAGAATTTTTCGTTCTGATTTGTATTCTGGCCCGATAAAACCAAGTCTTAGAAGGAAACAACGGAAAGCGTACTTTTCATTCTCCACTGATTTCTCGGTCGAGTTGACGCGGGTCTGCTTCTTTGCCATTTCGCAAAGTGCTGTTACAAAGTGGGTATAAGCCTTAACCTCCTCTGCGGAGCACTCACTTTGGAACCAGGGGAAGGTTACAAATTCCTCATTTACGATAATGGGAATAGAGTCAGTATCAAGTGCTTTCTTTATAAGGGTTTCTTTGCTTTCTACCAATCCTTTTAGGTTATCAAGTGCGATTTCGGTAAAACCCTCCCTCGGCATTTGAATAATCAATCTAACATCTTCGATTTCATCTGGCTCGGCGTATACGGGAGATTCTTCGTAATCATTATATGGGCTTACCCTTCCACCAAGAGCCGCTTCATAGGGAATTTGAATATTTTCAGGAACAAGCTCTGCTTTTGGAAGTGGTGTGTCATATTCTTCCGTAGCTGCCTTGAAGTCATGAAAGCTTAATAGAGCATCAACCAGTTCAGAATTATCTGGTCCTCTGACTACTCCATTTTTGTCAATATTGTAGTCTGCCACCTCATATGCAAATGTAGGTGCTCCAAGATATCTTACAGGAGCATTCAGTTTTTGGCTGATTGCGTTGACTAACTCTTTTCTTTTTGCTCCTGTGACATTATAGTTTATCTGCATTTTTATACCGCCTTTCTATTTTCGGTACATACATATATCACTCTAAAGGCTGTTAATATCAAGTCATTTAGGGCATCTTTCTGTAGAAAATACTGTTCCATTAATCGGCGGTATTCCGTGCAGATAACACAATGCCAGTCAGCACAAAACAGACGCATGGAAGTGCTACACCATTACCCCACATTTTGTACTCAGCTGAATCGGAATGGGGGTTGTTAAGCCATTTAATAATTTGCTTTCTTGTTTTCGGCTTGCTACTCTTACCCATGATTTTGCGATGGGTTTCCCAAACCTCCGTCCAGAATGAGATTTCATCTTCTGTAGGATTTTCTGTACCAAGATCATCGCACCAATTATCGGGAAAACCTTGCAATCTTGCACATTCCGTTGGTGTGAGCCTTCGAACAATATAGTCCGGCTCAACCAATCCGTTTTGATAGCCTGGATTGGTGCCATTGATAATCGTATTTGATGTGCCGTCCTGTCTGTAGCATTGACTTTCAGCTTTCATCTGAGGATAAAACGAAGCTGAGTGTGCCACTGCTCCAGGGCCTTTTGCTGTGAGCGTAGGTTGCTGTTCTTCATCTATAGAAGGTTTATACAGAGCGTTCTGTCCTTGATTAAAAGCCGCCCTATCAATACCGTAAGAAGGCTGAGTCACTACAGGAGCATCCTTATAATCTCTCGACAATAACGTTGGTGCTTTATCTTCTTCAACCTGTGCATAGGCTCCGGTAGTCATGGCATAGGCAACAGCATGGCGATCAGCGGTATTAAGCGTAAAAGAAACCTCTTCATCTATACCGCTTCCTTTGGGACCATTTTTATCCTCTCTTCCAATCATCGAGCCTTGCAGAGCAACTACTGCAATACCACCTTGATTACATCCTGGATTTCCTCCATTAGCATCAATGGTTCGAGAAGTATCTGCTTCATATATACCGCTATGTGGATTGCTTGACTGCATGGAATTGCTTTTATCAGAACAGATGCCATATGCGGTAGGCACAAAAACAGTCTGATCATTATTGCATCCAAGAGTTGCAGACTTATCATCTTGTATCAATGCACCCTTACCACCGCCTTCACAGCCAGAGCGGATTTTTAATGTTTTAGGTGTATTCATAATAAGAGGTACATTCCCACCGCCAGTTCCCATACGAGAGGTTAGCGTCTGTACTTTATTATCCTCCGAGAGTTTCACACGGCTATCAGTTGGATGGTTTTCAATGACAACAGCTGTTTGATTATCTCCCATGTTTGCACGAAGTGATCCACTTAAGTTTTCGTCAGTATGGCCACCAACTCGAGAAGCAGCACCCGGTTCAAAGGACATGACTGCACCTGGGACAACACCTGCTCTAAGTGTAGGGGAACGTTCTTCCTCATATCCTACACTTCTGCTCTTGGCACTGTGTTCAGTACAAAATCCGCTTGACTGCATTACGCAAGGCTGATGTCCATGTTCCTCTGCTCGAAGTGTTGCTGTAATATCCTTCGAAACAGACATCACTCTTCCGCCTTGGTCATTTAGGCAAGTTATGCTATCGCCTGTTTTTCCAGAGCGGTTTTTAGCATTTCCGGCAGTTCTTTGCCACGGGCTGCCGCTCGGCGTAAAATTCCTTGGCATGCCTTCGGACTCAAATAGTATTTCTCCGGCACATCTGTCTGCAAAATCTGCGACAAGGTAGATTCTACGACGACGCTGGGGGACTCCGAAATATTGCGCATCGATAGTTCGGTAAGCCACACTCCATCCGTCTCCCATATAGATGTCAGCGTATGGCCATCGACCTTTTTCAGGTAAAGGCACCGAGGTGTTCGGCTCTTTGACGCTGATGACCGTTTCGAGGACTGCCTTGAAGTCTTCCCCTTTATTTGATGAGAATGCACCGGGGACATTTTCCCAGACTGCGTACCTTGGATATTGTCCATTGGTCTTACACCTCATTTCCTTGATAATTCGGATTGCTTCATAAAAAAGGACGGATTGCTCTCCGTCCAGACCAGCTCTTTTACCCGCCACACTCATATCCGTGCAGGGAGAGCCAAAGGTTATGATATCTACAGGCGGAAGCTCCGCGCCATTTAATTTGTTTATATCCCCATAATGCTTCATCTGAGGGATACGTTTAGTCGTAACCCGTATAGGAAACGGCTCAATTTCAGATGCCCATAAAGGTTCGATGCTGCAAAGCAAACCACCTAGAGGAAAACCTCCGCTCCCATCAAAAAGGGAACCAAGTGTCAATTTACTCATCTGCATTCACCTCCGGTAGGTCACAATATCTGAATTTCGAACCATCTCTTAAAAGAAACACACCATCAGAATTTCCCACTTGCTCAATATACCTTTTTACAATGACATCACAGTACTTTTCATCCAGTTCAATGGTGTAGCAGATTCTATTTGTCTGCTCACAGGCAATCAGTGTACTTCCTGAACCGCCGAAAGGATCGAGCACAATACAGTTACTAAGGCTTGAGTTCATAATGGGATATGCCACAAGTGCCACTGGTTTCATGGTTGGATGGTCGCCATTTTTCTTTGGTTTCTCAAACTCCCAGATGGTGGTCTGCTTGCGGTCTGAATACCAGAGATGCTTGCCTTTCTTTTTCCACCCAAAGAGAATAGGTTCATGCTGCCACTGATAAGGGGAGCGACCGAGAACAAGGGACTGCTTTTTCCAAATGCAAGTGCCAGAAAGATAAAATCCAGCATCAGAGAATGCTCTTCTAAAATTGAGTCCTTCGGTATCAGCATGGAACACATAAATAGAAGCGTCCTTTGCCATTACCGCTTCGGTATTTTGAAATGTCGCAAGCAGAAAATCATAGAACGCTTCGTTAGCCATGTTGTCATTTTTGATTTTTCCAGCAGTGCCTTCATAGTTAACATTATATGGAGGGTCCGTAACTACCAAATTAGCAGTTTTCCCATCCATCAAGACATCAAAGGTGTCTTTCTTTGTACTGTCTCCGCAGACTAATCGATGCTGTCCAAGTAGCCAAATATCCCCTAAATGCGAAACAGCGGGCTTTTTCAGCTCGCTGTCTACATCGAAATCATCTTCTTTTATATTATCCTTAAGGGAATCCTTGAAAAGATCGTCTAATTCTTCTGGGTCAAAACCTGTGAGAGATACATCAAAGTCTGAAGCATTAAGGTCTGTAATGAGAAGTGCTAATTTGTCTTTATCCCAATCTCCGCTTATTTTATTTAGTGCAATGTTCAGCGCCTTCTCCTTTTGCTCATCCATTTCAACAACTACGCATTCTATCTCATCCATGCCCATACTCAGCAGGATTTTCAAACGCTGATGACCTCCGATGACTCTGCCTGTGGTCTTATTCCATATTACGGGTTCTACATATCCAAACTCCTCAAGGGAGCGTTTAAGTTTCTCATATTCCGGATCACCCGGTTTTAAATCCTTCCTTGGGTTATATTCAGCGGGGATGAGTTGTTTAGTTTTTATCTTCTCTATCAACATACTTTTCCACCGCCTTTCTAAATTCACTATAGTTATTTACATCTTCCCACGGAAACAGACAACTATTAAAGTGACCATAAACTGCTGTATCAGAATAAATCACATTCCTTAGACGCAACTTCTCAATGATTGCCGCAGGTCTTAAGTTGAAAACCTCCTGTGCAGCAAGAGTTAATATTTCGTCAGAAACAATACCCGTGCCAAGGGTATTTACAGAAAAGGCTACAGGATTTGCCTTACCAATGGCATAGGAAATAGCCACTTCACATTTCTCAGCAAAATCACACCACATGATATGTTTAGCAATATACCGAGCCATATAAGCACCGCTTCGGTCAACTTTTGTGGGATCTTTCCCGCATAGTGCTCCGCCACCATGTGATGCAAGTCCGCCATAAGTGTCCACCATGATCTTTCTTCCAGTTAAACCTGTATCTGCAGCAGGTCCACCTAATACAAACTGGCCAGATGGATTGATAAGAATTTCTGTTTCATCATCAAAAGGAAAATCCTCAAAACACTGCCATAACACATTATTTAAAATATCGGATTTTAGCTCTTCCTGAGTTTTATTCTTTTTATGCTGAACTGACACTACAATGGTTTTAACTCTCACTGGAACATCATCATCATACTCAATCGTTACCTGTGCTTTTCCATCGGGAAGGATACCTTTAATCAGCTTACCTTTTCTTGCCTCATCTAGTCTCTTTACAATTCGATGAGATAAGACAAGGGGAAGAGGAAGCATTTCTCTAGTTTCTTTAGTGGCATAGCCATACATAGTCCCTTGATCACCAGCACCGATAGAACAATATTGTTCGTTTATACCATTTCGTGCTTCTAGTGCAGTATTCACCCCAGATGCAATATCAGAACTCTGATTGTGTACATATACATAAATTAAAAATTTCAAAGGTTTATAACCTAGTTCTTTTAGCACATTCTTAACAATGCTTCTGATATCAATTTTCTCGCTGCAGGAGATCTCGCCCGCCACGATAATTTTCCCTTTAGTAGCCATAACCTCACACGCTACGCGTGACGCTTTATCTCTTCTAAAGCATTCATCCAAAATATTATCAGCAATAATATCGCACAGTTTATCAGGATGTCCTGCACATACACTTTCTGCTGTTAAATATCTCTTACTCATCTCACATCTCCTTATCATTATTTACCTCTACGGGCAGTCAACAGTCGTTCCATTACATCATCCTGTGGATTTGCACCGGAATACTCTGTCGCACAGTTTTCACGAACGATCTGATATATTTCCATCCAGAGTCTGTTGGTTTGGCTCATAAAATTATGGCTCATGGAAACGTATGGACTTTGGATAGCGTTGCCAGTAGTTGGATGTTTAGCAAGAAAACCAAACTCACTTATTGCTTCCTCACACTGTATCCACCTAGCAGCACTCATGGCATATCTTTCTAATAGCTGTGGTAGAACTAGATGTGCACACCCTCGCTCCTCAAGCCATTTCCACGTAAGCTCATAAATTTCGCTAGCTACTAAGGTTTTACCATCCTTTTGTACTGCTGAAAGCATAGCCCTTGGCTGTGGCATCTCCTGCCCTTGAAGTTCTGCGGTATTTTTAAATTCAATAACTTCCAGTTTTCTTTTTCCGGGATTTCCCTCAGCAATTTTATCTATAAGTGCTTTCTTTTTCTGGCCAGATCCAATACGGGCACCACCTCGATTTGTACCATCTTTGGCCATTAACTCACCTCATTTCTTATTAAGGGGGTATTACCCCGTTTGAAACTGCGACTTTTTGCACGAAGCCCCACGCCCGTTGACCGTTTAAAAAGCTGTAGAGATTTGACTCCCCCCTACCGGGATGGCCAACGGTCTCCATCTCTTGCTGTGATAGCTGAGTGACAAGGAGTACAAAGAGCCATTAGGTTGCTTTCATCGTGTGTCCCACCTCGTGCCAAGGGGAGGATATGATGCACTTCAGTTGCTGGTGTCAGCTTTCCTTGTCTTTTACACTCTTCACATAGTGGATGGACTGCAATGTAACGGTCACGTATTCTTTTCCATGCACGACCGTAACGCTTCCTCGTTTCAGGATCTCTCTGATATTTTTCATAACGAGAAGCTTCCTTTTTGGCATGCTCCGGACAAAAACGTCCATCTGTCAGTTCCGGACAACCAGGAGAAGAACATGGTCGTTTTGGTTTCTTTGGCATTTCGTACCTCCTTTGGACATGCAAAAAGCCCCCGCGGTATTTCCACGAAGGCTCTCTACAATTTTTCACAATACCATTGTATTATGGATTTCTAATAAAATCATCCATGATATTACTCATTACTTTCCATAGAGTAGTAGCGCAAGATGCTGAAGCGCTCGATTCTTTTTGTTGTATGCAGAAGAACGTTCAATATTAAAGTGATCACAAATGTTATACACTGCATCAATCTGCTTTTGTTCATCATCCAAATAAAACTCCTTTAACACATACTGCTCATCTTCTGTTAAAGCATCCCATGCCGGTTGAAACCAGTCCATGTATTCCAGTGCTTGACGATAACGTTCTTTCAATACATCAATTTCATTGATGCAGGCAATGAGCCTTTTCTCTCCAGCTTTTGGATCATGGGTCGATGGCATGCCATTGATAACTGGGGAAGCTGGGGAACTCATTTCTTCGTTGAGGGTTGCAATGTCCTCATCGGTATGTTCTATGATGTACTTCATACTGCTGTAATCTTTTAGGGCGTTAATTGCCGCTGCTCTTTTATCTAAATATTGCCAGACAATGTTCATTTTATCAGACCTCCTTTAGTGTAGCTTTAACCGCATCTATCAGTGCGGATTGAGTATTGTTTTTATCATTTAGGGCTTTCATTACACGTTCATCAATGGTGCCTTTGGAAATCAAGTGATGAATCACTACCGTTTCTTTTTGTCCTTGCCGCCAAAGACGGGCGTTGGTTTGCTGATAAAGCTCTAGGCTCCAAGTTAGACCAAACCATACAAGAGTTGAACCTCCAGCTTGCAAGTTCAGTCCATGGCCTGCTGATGCTGGATGGATAGCTGCAATAGAGATTTCTCCATCATTCCACCTCTTAATAGAATCGCTAGTGGATAACACCTCAACCTCAAAGCGCTTTTGTATTCGAGATAAATCATGCTTAAACCAATAAGCAATTAGAACTGGCTTGCCATTAGCAGCTTCGATTAAGTCTTCCAGTGCATCCAGCTTACGGTCATGTATATAAAGTACTGTACCTTGATCATCATAGACTGCTCCGTTGGCCATCTGTAAGAGTTTCCCCGAAAGAGCTGCTGCATTGGCTGCAGTAATTTCCTCGCCTTTAACCGTTGCAATTAAATCACGCTTCATAACGTCAAGGATTTTCATTTCTTTTTCAGATAGCTTTACATCTACTTCGTTTATAACCAGCTCAGGCAGCTTCAGGTAGTCTGTCCCTTTCATGCTAATAGTGATGTCAGATATTAGCCTATAAATTGCTTCTTCTGCTCCCGGTTTTGGCTTGTAGGAGAAGATCACTTGTTGATTACGTTTATCTGGTACAAAGTAATCCTCTCGATATCTGCCAATAAACCTGCCTAATCGCTGCCCCATATCTAATAAGCGATACTGTGCCCACAAATCCATCAATCCATTGGAGGATGGGGTTCCAGTAAGTCCTACTATCCTATTTACCTTTGGCCTAACTCTCATTAAGCTTTTAAATCTCTTGGCTTGATGAGATTTAAAAGAGGACAGCTCATCAATTACCACCATATCAAAATCAAAGGGAATTCCACTTCTTGAAATTAGCCATTCCACATTTTCTCGATTGATAATGTAGACTTGAGCTCTTTTCATAAGGGCTGTTTTTCTCTGAACCTCCGAACCAACTGCTACGGTGTATTTAAGCCCCTTTAGGTGATCCCACTTTTCAATCTCTGCAGGCCATGTATCTCTCGCTACTCGAAGTGGTGCAATAACCAGAACCTTACGAACGAGAAAACTATCCAGTGTTAAATCAAAGATAGCAGTTAAGGTTATGACACTCTTACCTAATCCCATATCTAAGAGCACTGCTGCTATAGGATGATTGAGGATATACTCAGTGGCATAAACCTGATATTCATGAGGCTTGTATTTCACGAAGTATCCCTCCAATCTGTTCTATATGATCCAGGCAGAACACCAAAAAACCAAGTGCTTCTAACTGTCTTTTTCGCTTTTCCTGTAGAGGCCTTAAGGTTTTACCTGGTGCTTTTACCTCAACAAAGGCGATTTTTCTACCCGGTAAAAGAATCAATCTGTCTGGCATTCCATCAAAACCTGGTGATACAATTTTCAGTGCAATACCACCTATATCTTTCACTTCTTTTACCAGTTGCTGTTCAATCTTTTTTTCTCTCATATATCCTCCATGTTCCCTAAATCCAAAAAGTCTCTATACGCGCGTATATACGCGTCTGCATGCGATTTCTTATTTATATCTTTATAATTATTTTTAATAATAACTTTTGGAACAATGGAACAGAGGTTATAAAGTAGCCTACTTTACAAGGGGCTGCCGCCTGTTCCGATGAGGTGTACCAAATGACCATTTTTGTTTCACCGGAACAGGTAAAATTTGTTCCAGAGAAAAAATTGTTCCATGTGTTCCAAACTAAATTACTCTTTGGGAACATAAACCCATTGTGGTCCATAAAGCGGGATTCGTTCTTTTTTCACGAGACCTGTCCAGCCTCCGATACTTGCCATAATCGCCGATATTTCATTACCATCCACCCTTCGCAGGTTGGCTCGATCCTTTCCAAAGCACTCACACCAAATTTCCATATTAGAAACCGATTTTCGTTTCCAAACACCAACCCTCTTGCTTTCACCAAACTCAGTTCCATTGATATAGGCTCGGCGTTCATATAAATCCATGGTGTCCCAATCCTCAGGTAAAAGCATATCAAGGTACTCTCTAACCAAACCTTCTCGCTCATCGGATTCCATAGCTTCTCGCTGTTCTTCTTTTGCAAGTTTCTCAAGACTGGCATCAAGGTACAATTTCTCTCCAGCCTTAACGAAGGTAAGAGCTTCAGCCCATATCTGCAGAATTTCATCCTGCTCTAACTGCCATGACTTTTTTGTACCATTTCCCGGAGTCTTTACCGGCCAGAAACGACGGTTTCCTGTGGTATCCCGCAAATAGCCTTTTTCAGCATTAGTGGTACCAAAAAAGACACATTGTCTTAAGTGAGGAGTAGCTCTCTTGCCAAAGCTGGCTCGATAAATATCATTCTGGCGAGATAGGAAGCTTCTAAGTGTTTCCACTTCAGCTTTTTTCAGTCCAGCCAGTTCTCCAATTTCTAAAATCCAGTAACCCTGTAACTTTTCTGCGGCGGTCTTATCCTTGGTATCTGATAAGCTCAAACTATCAGAAAACCAGTCTCCACCTAACTTGGCTATAAGAGTACTTTTTCCAACTCCCTGCGGGCCATTTAAGACCAACATGGAATCAAACTTGATGCCTGGAGTCAGTACACGAGAGATAGCCGCACATAAAGTTTTTCTTGTCACAGCCCGAACATATGGGTTATCTGATGCACCTAGATAATCGATTAGCAAGGTATCTACTCTAGGTACCTTATCCCATTCAGGGAGTGCATCAATAAACTCACGAATCGGATGATAAGACCTGTCGTCAGCGACCTTCGCTACCGCTACATCATAGTTTCTTGCAGAGAAGGTCCCGTAGTGGGTGTCAATGTAGCTGATTAGCTGGGCATCATCTGCATCTCTCCAGAACTTTGATGGATGTGGCCAAGGAACCTCACCTTTAATTTCAAGGCTGTCTGAAAGCTGATTAAACACAATGCTTTTCAGGTTTGGATCATTTTCAAGTATCAAAATCAAATTTCTAAGGGTATTTTTAACTGTTCCTGTCTTATCAAGTTCCAGCTGCTTTTCCCAATCTTCATCAATAAACTCTTTTTCAGCCTGAGCCTTTCGTTCTTCTGCAAACTGCTCTTTTACCCGTTCATCCTCTAAAGCCAAATCTGTCATAGCTCTAAACGAAGGTAGTTTACTTGGCGGTATATTTTCTGCGACCTTTTCATCTAAGTCCCGAAACTTATGCACTCGGACCAAATCAAAAGCGTTTAGCAGCATTCCACATGCTGGATCGGTGGCATGATGGCTATATGCAAATTTACCGTCATAGATTACCAAGCCCGCTGAAGAATCTGCTGGAATATAATCAAATCTTCCATTCATAGTACTAGGTTCATATACATCAGGTAGAAATTCTTCGATGGCTTCTTCAATGGTATAGGCTCTGCAAAATGCTCCTATAACCCCTTCTTTAATTAATGGATCTGCTTGTTTAGTAATTTTCCTTTGCACGACCTCAGATTGTCGACTTGAGACTGGCCACATGGAAGTATCCCGCCAATCTACATATTTTGAAAGATAGATATCTGGGTCCAATAGTTCACCGTCTTTCTCTTTAAACACAAATTCTCCATCTGACGGTGTAGATGGCCAATACATGAGTCTTGAAGGTTCATAAGTGGTGTCATCGAATAAATCAATCCCAATCTCCTTTGCAACCATCCGACCAAGGGCTGGGTATTCATCCTCTGTTACTTCTCTTTTAAGTGGAATAATAAGTCTTAATCGCGGTGCATCTGATGTATGTTTATGTGTAGAATAGATGCAGCATTTGAAATCATGTAACGCTTCAATTTGCTCCCAAACCCCTGGTTTGGCATAATCCATATCTAAAGTCAGAAGGGAACGGGAGAGGACATAACCATTTCTGCGTTTTCCTTCACGAAGGGCTCCTCCCACAAATCCACCCACATCTTTTATTGAGTCCTGCTGAGCGCGACTCATTTTTCGGAACTCAGATACAGTTTCTGTTGTTCGTATGGTAGATTTAACTCGTGAGATAAAGTCCTCCCATGTGATATCTTTGTTCTTCCACTTTTTATCCATTCGGCTGTTACCAACCGCTATCTTCATAGCTTCTGCACCTCCTCGCAGTTTTCAGAAAAATACCGGATAGGTATACGATGCTTCGATGCTTTGTTTATTTCTGCTTGCATCCCTTTTGAGATATAGCGACCAAATACCCACAGCTCATCGCACTTTCTAAGCCATATCATGCCAAAGTATAGTCCTAGTTTTCTTTGTTCAGGATCGCCATCATCTAGCACTTGAGGGTATAGCAGATGAGGAGCAAAAGGTATGGTTCCTTGCTCCACTGCAAACTTCAGGTATTCTCTAGCTTTATTCAGATTTTTTTCTATGTCTCCAGCAAAAGGAGAACAAATAAAAACGCAAGGTTTATAGTTTTTTGCCTTTTCTTCACGCATGATATTTTCCAAGGCTTCTGCTGCAGTTGGATCTGGATAGCCTTCAGCGTTATATCTATCCATAAGTTACATCTCCTCGATTTCGGACTCTTGTTCAATCAATGGTAAAATGCCATGATCCTTAAGAAGCTCATAAATGAACAAGCGTCCTTTCTGAGTCCAGTAAGTATGAACCTTTGAATGCATCGTCCCATCATTTCCAAGATAAGTATGGGTTTTTGTCGTCGTATATCCATGTTGAGCGTACTTTTGATATAGAAGCCAAATCTTCCCTTGACGGAATTGAACACCTAAATTATGCAGATACTCATTAAACCAGCGCCCTGATTTTCCATAGTCCTTGGCTATTGTTGTAATAGACACCGCATCCTTACAGTTGAGTACCACATCGTAATAACTTGCTTTAGGTTTCATTTCTGCAATTTGCTGTTCTTGAATGCTAATGGTAGTAGTTAACTCAACATTTTTAGCTCTTTCCGCTTTAAGCTCCTGTAGTGCCTGAATCAAAAAGTCTGGATTAGCAAGTAACTCATCTGTAGCATAAAGTCCATGCCTTCTGATTGAAGGAAGCACCTCATGGGTTACCCAGCGCTTGAACTTTTTAGCTTCTGGCTTACGTGAAACCAATATCACGCTATAAAGACCACTTTCATTGATAATAGATACTTCCTGTTTTCCTCCAGGGGTGTCGATAATATCGACTCCCTTTTCATCACTGTCCAAACGAGCCATAACATCACGACTGTTTCCAATGTCTAGTACCGAACATACATCTTTTAGAACCCACCAAGGATTTCCATCCTTCATTACTGTTCTTACTGTGTTGCCTTCATAGTTGAATATAGTTAATTTGTTCATATTGAACCTCCTGCTTATAGTAGTAGAGCAATAAAACATGCCCTCAGCTATAAGCAAAAAATGAGGAGGTTTCGAACCCCCTCAAATTAATCCTTTTTATAGAAATTGCATTCGTATCCATCTGCACGAAGTAAAAGTCCTTGAGCCCAAGTTGGTGTCTGATTCATTAGAGTACATATATCAGTAACGGTTACTTCTAAAGGGACTTCTAAAACTACCTCATCATGGACATGCATTACAATATCAAAACCTTTTTCATTCAATCTTCTCATGGCATAGCAAAGAATATCTCTTGAAATAGCTTGCACAATATTCTCGACAAACTTGGGACCATAACTTTCAATGCGCTCCCATTTCTTTGTGGCACCAACTCCTTCATAAGTCACTGCTTCACTGCCAAAGCTGTTAATACCCATTCTTGGTTTAACATAAGTAAGTTGTCTGCCAGAAGGAAGCCATATTAATAGCATCCCGCTACGATACTCAAAACGGATACGATGAGTTTCAGTTCTGCACCTTTCTGTTACAGCTTCTTTGACAGCACGATCAACATCCCACCAAAGTCGTACAATATTAGGATTTGCATTTCGCCATGCGTAGACCAAAGGTTTTAACTCTTCTTCGGTAAGACCCATATCAAGTGCACCCATTGCTTTTAATGCACCTACAGAACCACCATAACCTAAGGCCAGCTCCGCAATTTTTCCTTTTTGTCTTAGAGGACTGCCTTTTGTGACTTCTTCTAAGGGGACTTTAAACATCTGGGAAGCAGATGCTTCATAAATCTTTCCATGAGTAGCAAACACTTCGTTTCTCCATGTCTCGCCTGCAAGCCAAGCAATAACTCTAGCCTCTATTGCACTAAAGTCAGCAACGATAAACTTATATCCTTTCTTTGGCACAAAAGCGGTTCGAATTAATTCAGACAAAACTCCCGGAATAGAGTCATACAATATTTCCAAGGCATCAAAATGGCCACCTCTAACCAAGCGACGTGCCTGTTCCAGATCCGACAAATGGTTCTGAGGGAGATTTTGAACTTGTATAAGCCTTCCTGCAAATCTACCGGTTCGATTAGCACCGTAGAATTGTAGTAGTCCCCGAGCTCTTCCGTCAGTGCATACAGCATTTTCCATAGCGGTGTATTTCTTTACACTGGATTTAGCTAGTAACTGTCTCAGTTCCAGTACTTCACTCAGATTATCTGGAGCTTCCTTTAATAGCGCCTTAACTGATGCCTTATCAAGACTATCTGTTTCCAGACCATTTTCTGATAGCCAGGATTTCATTTGAACAACTGAATTAGGATTATCAAGATCAGTTAGTTCTTTTAGTCTGCTTGTTAGCTCTTCTCTTACTTTTTCATCACATTGAATCGCTTTTTTTACCAATTCCAAATCCAACTGAATACCTCGATCATTGATTTGCTGATCTAGAATATAGTTATTCCATTCCTCTTCAGGCATAGGAAATTTTTGAAGCTTTTCCTGTATAGAAAGTTCAACTTCAACGTCTCGTAGATTATATGCTTTGAAGCTATTCCACTTCTCTGGAGCATGTTCAGGTAGATTTCGTGTACGACCACCATTAGTTACTGTTGGTTTGCATGGAACTGAAAAATATCGAATGAGCTCTTTACCTTTTGTTAGCTTTTTCTTGTCTGCTCCTGTTACGATTGCTGCTCCTTCCAAAGATAAAGGAAGCCCAAGGTACGCAGACCAAACCATTGTGCAACGCCAAGAATCAGGTGCAAGGTGTATACCAAAGTACTTCGATAAGCAAATCCGCTCAAACTGCGCATTAAACGCCCATTTGGTAACATTATTATCTAGAATCGCTTGCTGTATTTCTTTAGGTATTTTTTCGCCACAAGCGAAATCTACTACTTGAACCGGCCCAGCATCCACACTGTAACCGAAAAGTAAAATCTCAAAATCCGGTGCTTCAGCGTAACGATAGACCCCGCTTTTGGCGAGGTCTACGCTGCTAAATGTTTCTATATCTATACTGAGGGTTCTCATGATAAAAAGTCATCATCCACATCAGTGGCAAAATCATCAGCTGCATTAGTTCTGCCACCCAAAGGTTCACCATCACGGATTTTTTGAATATTTCCAAGTCCACAGGCTATACCTTTGTTTCCATTGGAGTTAAAGGCGTAGAAGTTGATACTCACTCTTGCATAGACACCAGAGTATACTTCAGAACGATCAATGATTGGATTGACGTTTCTATCTACAATTTGTGGAGCGGTATTGCTATTTGCATTGATAAAATAGCTATTTGCATAAGCTTCATCATCTGGACGATCAATATCTCCATCACGTAGAGGAAGCTTTAACGCCGCTTTATTTGGAATCTTACCACCGAATTTACCTTTACCTTCTTCTATTGCAGCATTCACCGCTTCATTGATAGCACTTAAGGTTTTAGTATCACTCTTAGGAATAATCAGACTTACACTGTATTTTTCAGCACCGCCATTGATAGATTTCGGTTCCCACACATTGGCATAAGAAAGTCTGACAACTCCTGTAACTACTTTTGTTGGATTTGTTCTTTTTGCTGTTTTTGACATAATTTTTATACCTCCATAAAATCAATTTTTGCTGATGATGTGTTCATTTCAGGACGCTTGTCTGAAACTGGAACTAGCGTCGGTTTGCCCGGTGGCTTCATAACTAGCTCACCAAGGATTTCATTGAATTTTGACTTGCCCATCAATTTTTCCATTTCGGTAATAGTGATGAGACTTTGCTTGTATATATCTCGGTATCCTGCATTCTTTGCTGCTTCTGCGACTGCTTCTTCATCTTTATATTTACGGTTGGAGCGACCTTCGACTACTTTAAACCCTGGCCACTTCTTTCCATGATTAACTGCTTCATCCGTCGCATAGGCTATAATCTCATTTGCCCAGCTGGTGAGATCACCGATAGAAGATAGAATGTCAGCAATTTCTTCATCTGATAAAAGTGGCGGTAGTGCAAACTCAAATGTAGCCAGTTTCATTTTTGCTTCTGCTCTTGCTCTACATTTCACTGCTGCTCGACAAAATTGACACCATTCTCCAGGGCAGTAGTTTCCGTCACCAGCGAAGGCCAGTTCAGCTTTAGGCTTCAAAACTTCTTCAGCCCACTGATACAAGCTTTCTTTTGAGACTATGGACGTGCTGACATTTTCTCGACGGGGCTGATAGATTGTCATTGAAACCATCTCGATGTCATAAATACCATCAAAGAGATCCAGTGCACCAAGGGCATATAGTTTCATTTGAGGATTGTCCTCTGCGCTGACTAAGACACCCTGACCATACTTAAAATCAATAATATGAAGAGTTCCATCAGCTATAATTACACAATCCCCGGTCCCAAAGCCATCAGGCACATACTTTGAAAAATCAAGCCGCTGTTCTATCAAGATCAGGGGATCACTACAGGCCTGCTTGGCTTGCTCAATCACTTCAAGCACAAACTCCACGTAACCATCAGTATAATTATCCATCTCATCTGAGTCATATGGAGAAACCGGCTTTTTTGATCTCATCTTAAGCGCTTTGCGGAGCTTGTGCTCACTTAACGCATGGGCAGCTGTGCCTTCAGCCGCAGCTTCACCGCTGTTGTCGTCAAACTCCAGCTCCAACCTCGCTGATGGTGTGCAGTTTAACCACCTATGGGCTCCAGATGCAGAGAGAATTGCATGTTTACTCATTTCAATCCCTCCGCATCGGCAAGAAGTGCAGCATACTTGCTTGGATCAATCTGGCTGAGTTTTGATGCACCATACTTTTCTAGAAGTGCTCTTACTTCAGCTGTAAATCCGTCATGGCTTTTTTCCGCAAGTACCGCCCTTACTTCTTCTAAGGTGAGCTGCTTTTCTTCAGATTGATTTTCAGGCTTTGGTTGCTCTGGCTTTGTAATCTCATGAGGCCCATTACTTGCTATTGCATCAGCTACAGCCTGAACACTATCTGCCAGAGCTCTAAGATCTGACACCACATCGAGAAGGAGCTTAATCTTACTCATGACCCACACCTCCTTCCTTGATTTCCTTTATTTCTACCGTCTCAACTGAGTCACCGGGAGTAATTACAAGCAGACTGACTTTCTTTCCAAATAGGAAATCAAGCATTCTCGCTCGGATTGTCTTCCGACTGCTTTGAATTACTGAGCTTCTTTCGCCACCGGGCCTTGCCACATTGATTGTGACTTTGTGTTTAAGGTTCATATTCCATCTCCTTTCTGGGGGCGATTTATCTGCCCCTCACCGATAAGCGAAAAAGAGAGTTCTTTCGAACCCCCTTTTCAGAAAAGATTTTTTTATAAAGGGTTCTTGCGAACCCAATTAGGATAGAATTTTTCTAAGTCTTTCTTGAAGCTTCTTAAGGCGACCACGAATAGCCGCTTCTGTAACACCTTCTTCTGTTGCAATATCAGTGTTGGATCGTTTTTCAAGGTATACTTTTTTGAAGAGTTCTTTTTGTTGTGGTAAAAGACACTCCATTGCCTTGGTTAACTTGTCCAGCATATCTTGATGTTCAGCCTCATCTTCTGCTTGTATAATTAGCTGTTCTGGATTCGCAGTATCATCTGCAAGATACTTATTGCGGTCATTTGCCGCTTCCTCTTCGCCATCATGATAAGCATCCAGATGTGTTGTCACTCGATAATCGTACCGGCGCTGCTCGTCCACTTCGTCATCATCCATAGTATGTAAAAGCTCGATATCAGCTTCGGTGACTCCATCTTCACCTGGGGTAATCACAATCTTTGTTCCTTCAGCAGTGTAATAAATGTAGTTAGTTCTCTTCTTTTTACTTGTTTTGTACGCTCTTTTCATAATTTGACTCCTTTGGTTTTCAAAATTTGGCTTTGAAAAATCCGCAGGAGCCGAAAAGATCCGTAGAACAAAAAAGGACGGCCAAGATAGTTCTCTAGTGTGAGAACTTATCCTGGCCGTCGTGCAGCTCTGCGGATTTTTTATTTAGTTAGCTATCTTTCTATGCTGCATTAGCATGACTTTCTACATGAAAAGCAGAATCGCTTAATCGAGTGACTATCGTCACAACACCATCACGTTCAATTCTTAAAGTTCCTCCAATAGGTATTTGTGTACTGGTTTTACAGCGTTTATATAACACTTCTATGAGACCTGTTGTTGCATTGCCCTTGCAAGCTATGCGACCATTACAATCACGAATTTCTTCCATGACTTTACCCCCTTTTCAAAAAGTTCAGCTTGTCTTACCGTCTAACTAAATTTTATAAAGTCATACACTTTAAATCCTCAGCTACAACTCCGCTGACACTCCGCTGGGACTCCACAAATAACAATTCGTTTTTATGACGTCAAACGAACTAAGCGTTCGTAAAGATTGAATAAGCATATTTAAATAATTGATTGTATTTCG
The DNA here is from genome assembly GCF_008764295.1 of Bacillus methanolicus. GTDB lineage: Bacteria > Bacillota > Bacilli > Bacillales > Cytobacillaceae > Robertmurraya > Robertmurraya methanolica_A. The sequence continues at coordinate 31,767 of NZ_VTQX01000035.1, forward strand.
CTTAGTAAATTGCTATAATAATAAAGACACGTCTTTGGATACCATCCAATTGTGCTTGGAGGCGATTATAATGGCTTTTAGTTATAACAAATTGTGGAAACTTTTAATAGATAAAAAAATGATGAAAAAGGATTTAATGGCAATAACGAACTTAACGTCGACAACGATAGCAAAAATGAGTAAAGATCTGCCGGTAAGCATGGATGTGTTAGGAAGAATCTGTAAAGCCCTTGATGTCAACATTGGAGATATTGTTGACTACGTCGATGACGATACTTCAACAGATTAAATTCAATGAAAGGAGGCGCAATATATGAAAAAGCTATGTTTTGGTACTTTTGCAACAATTTTAAAGATTTGTAGCGCAAAAAGAATTTCACAAAAACTTCTATGTGGTACCATGCTGCTTTCTATTGCGCCTACTTATGATATTCGTGGTGAGGACGGTACTGTTTCAGATTTAATTCTGGGTAAAAAGAATCTATCGCCTAATATAACTGATAAAGCTCCAACAGTAGACCCACGCGCTGTTTCTAATTACTTTAAACAGCACATTCTTAACATGTTGGATAGCAATAAAAGGAGCCTCATCATTCTTGCTCTGAAAGACATTATTGCGTCTGATAATACAATTGAGCCTGACACAATAGTCGAAATAGTGAATGGCATGACCAAGAAATCTATAGTAAGACGTGATGCTTTTGTTTTTGAAGACTTTATCGCCGGAGTTTTTCTTTACACAGTATTAAATGTCGAGAACCGAAATTGCGAAGATAGCGTGAAAGAGACAACTACCGAGTACATACAGTCCTTTGAAGATCAAAAAATGGATATTAGTTTCATTACAACGTATAGCAATTTGTCTATGGAAACTGCTTACGAAATTGCGATTGATGCCCGCTCTTTAGTGTTGCTTGCAGAAACAGGTGGCAAATGCCAAAAGTGCGGAAGAGTTTTAGGTATAAAAAAAGAAGGCAACGACGTTAACTTTGCTAAGGTCGTTCGCCTTTCAGAAACTGATGAAGTGGTTTTATGTGTTGAATGTGAGCGCGAAATTCAAAATGCTTCTGAGGAAGTAAAATTAGCTTTACTATCAGAAAAGCATGACTTGGAAGTTCTTATGGCTGCAAGAGATGCAACCTCGAGATATACAATAGAAAAGCAAATCGAACAAGTACTTCGGGAAGTTGACTTAATGGATGTTACTGATGATACACAACTCAAAATTGAACCTGTAAAAGTTGAGAATAAAATCACTGAAAAACGTTTGAAAGAAAGAGTGCTTTTTGATGTTCGGCGGTTGTATCAGGGAGTCAATGATGCATTAGATCGGTTGGCCGGAGAAAACAAGCTGAACGTCGATAAGTTTGCAAAAAGCGTCAAACGGATGTATGAAGATGCAAGTGAATCACATATATCTCAAAGCGCAATATACAACCTACTTGTTGAAACTTTGTTTGAAAAAACCGGCCGCAAATATAGAGAAGCTTGCGAGATAATAATCTCCTACTTCGTTCAAAGGTGTGAGGTGTTCGATGAGATTACCAAATAAAGTAACTTCCTATACAAACAGCGTTATTTCTCTTTTCCCAGATATTTTAGAGGCATTAGCACAACAGGATATGTCACCTAAAGAGTTATTTGAACTAACTAGATATCGTGAAAAGGACATGGCTGATTTCCTGAGTGCTTTAGACTGCTTGTTTGCATTAGGTAAAATTGGACTAATTGAAGAAGGGAGGGTGCTACGATATGTTGATAGAGATTCAATGTGATAAATTTGCTCCAGAGCATCAAATTATCCGGTTTAACTCAGGCTTAAATACAGTTCTAGGTAGCGCAGGCGGTAGCAATGCAATCGGAAAATCAACATTCCTATGGATTATAGATTATGTATTCGGCGGTGAAAGCTACTACTCCCTGACAGATGATATAAAAAAGGAAATAGGCCCACATACCATCTATTTCACTTTCGAATTTGAGGGACAGCCATATTATTTCTATAGAAGCACTGACGATCCTAAAAGTGTATATCGAATCGATAAAGAGCGCCATTTCATAACAAAATTGACGCTTGACGAATTTCGAAGATTTCTGTTTCAGGAATATAAAATTGGGCTACCAGCCCTTACGTTTTCAGAAATAACCGAGCGTTTTTTCCGTATCTATGGACGTGAAAATACACTAGAAAAGTATCCATTGTTAGTGAAACCTCGTGAGCAAGATGAAAAGGCTGTGGATTTTCTATTGAAGCTATTTGGTCATTACAAAATCCTTGCTTCTATCAAATTTATGGAGGAAGAACTCGGAATTAAAGCTTCACAGCTTAAATCTCGTCAGCGTCAAAAGGTGGACATAGATAAAATCGAAAGTAACCAAAAGACTATCGAGTCATTGAGAAAGAGACTCCAAAAGCTAATGAAAAACAGCGAAGAGGCTCAATTAGCAATGTTTGGGTTTGATACACAAACATTCGAACGAATAACAGCTGTTCAAAAAGAATTGAATAGCATAATACGTAAGCGCAATCGTCTGCAATCACAGCTAAATGCTATAAAAAGCAATATAACTGACAGCAAGGCTGAAACCGCAAGTGAATTTGAATCCTTGCTACGCTTCTTTCCAAATGCAAATTTAAAAGCATTTGAAGAAATTGAACATTTTCATATAAAAATCAGAGAGATTTTAGGCGAAGAAATGGATCAGGAAATCTATCGATTACAACCACTAATCGAAGAATATGATAAGGAAATCAGACGCCTAAATCGAAAAATCGAAGAGTCCGGTATAGCAAAAGAGATGTCTGAGAGAGTACTCTCTCAGTGTGTTAATGTATCAAAAAGCATTGATAGACTTGAAGAAGAAACAGCCGAGTTGATTCATCAAAAAGAGTTGCAGGATGCTCGAGCTGAAGCAGAGCAAAAACTTGAAAAACTATTGTTGCAACAAACTGAAAAACTAGGCGAGATACAAGATGACATCAATCTTCGTATGGAAACAATTAACGGCGTAGTAACTGAGAAACAGGAAACTGCTCCTCTTTTGTATATCACTCCCCAGAAGGACATCATCTTCGAAACTCCTGGCAACACAAGTGAAGGAACAGCATTCAAGAGCCTTGTTGTGTACGATTTGAGTGTACTTGAATTACGCCCAATTCCTGCGATCATCCATGACTCCAATATTCTTAAACGTATTGAGGATGTTCATCTGGAGCATATATTGGAACGTTATCAATCTACCAAGCGCCAGGTTTTTATTGCATTTGATAAAGCTGATTCTACAACCGAGAAAGCACATAGAATTTTAGAAGAAACAGCAATCTTGCGCTTATCAGACGGAAATGAACTTTTTGGTCGTTCGTGGAGTAAGTACGAAACGAATGATTAAATATAGGAGGATTTAAAAAATGGCTGCAATCAATGATTTACTGCGTCAAATCCCTGACACTTCTTTGCGTAATCGCTTGGAACAGGAATTTGCCCGCATATCAAAAAACAAAAAATTTGGTCTTGTATTTGAGGAGCACATCCCTGAATGCACTCCACTTTATGAAGTTCCTATCAAACGTGGCTCGACTGTTGCACAAAAAACAGGCCACATTAATGATGTATATACGGTACTGAAGTTAGATGGAGATGTTGCCCTTTGCCGCAACAAAGCAACTGGTAATACCGAGAACATACCAATCACGGAGCTAGTTTCAGTTGCTCAATTTGGCGAGCCAATTTTTCCCACTCTTCAACCGATTGATTCTGTAGAAAATGCGCCTGATAGTAACTTATGGCATGCAGTCATTGAAGCAGACAATTATCATGCCCTTCAGTTACTGGAATATCTCTACCCTAAGAAGGTTGATTGTATTTATATCGACCCCCCATACAACACAGGTGCGCGGGATTGGAAATACAATAATGACTATGTTGATTCTAGTGATAACTGGCGCCACAGTAAGTGGCTCTCAATGATGCAAAAACGATTAAAGATTGCAAAAAGAATACTTGCTGATGATGGCGTTTTGATTACTACAATAGATGATAATGAATATGCACATCTATGGGTTCTACTTCATGAACTTTTTCCAAACCTAACTCATACTTGTGTAACCATTCAGCATAATCCCGGTGGAACTCAGGGCAAAAAATTCTCTGTGACTCACGAATATGCGATATTTTCATATTCAGCAGAAAGTACTATTTACCGCAAGCAACATACTGGTGGAGATGTATATAATCTAAGACGTTGGGGGAGCACATCAGGCCGATATGAAGGTGCGACATGTTTTTATCCAGTAATTTTAGACTCTAATTATAATATCATCGGTTTCGGTGATTTACTTGATAAAGAATTACACCCTACAGCTCAAGTAGAGCATAATGAAGATGGTACAATTTATGTTTGGCCCATTGATAAGAATGGCATTGAAAAGAAATGGAGATATGGGCGCGATACTGTAGAATCAGTAAAAGATAGAATGTTTATTGAAAAAAAAGGAGATCGAATAGAAGTTATCCTTCGTAGAGAAAGCGAACCTCCAAAAACGGTTTGGACTGATCCTTTATGTAATGCAGAAGCCCACGGTACAGATATGATTAGATCCATACTTGGTGGTGGCTTCTCATACCCAAAATCGCTTTATGCTGTCCATGAAGCATTAACATTCGCTGTATCCGGAAAGAAAAATGCTCTAATTGTTGACTTTTTTGCAGGTAGCGGCACCACATTACATGCAGTAAATTTACTTAATTCTGAGGATGACGGAAACCGCCGCTGTATATTAGTAACAAATAATGAGGTATCCGATGATGAAGCAAAGGCCTTGAAAAAAAATGGCTATCAGCCTGGCGACATTGAATGGGAAAAACATGGAATTTGTCGTGCGGTAACTTGGCCAAGGACAAAGTATAGCATTCTTGGCAAGCGAGATGATGGTTCAACCCTAACAGGTGAATACTTCACGACTCAGACTGCATCTAATGAGATTGAGCGCTCATTCTATCAGTTGGGTTTTGTAGATAATCCTTCTGAATTAACCGCTACTGCAAAAAAGCAAATCGTCTCTTTACTCAAAAACAAGGAAGGAAAGGCACAACTACCGCAATCACTAGTAAGCAAAGACAGTAAATTCATCGTTTCGGATAAACATACAGCTTCAATTCTCTTTGATGTAGATTCCGCTGATGAGTGGTTGACTGCTCTTGAGGAACAGGATCATATCACAGACTTTTATATTGCATCAAAATCAGCTGCCATATTCAAGTCTATCAAAACACGTGTTTCTCACTTACTTGGGTCAATCATCGTAACATCACAAGTTAAGCGTCCTATGAGTGAAGGCTTTCCTGCAAACGCTGAATACTTCAAGCTAGAATTCTTGGATAAAAACAGTGTTTCATTAGGTCAACAGTTCCGCGAAATATTACCGTTACTATGGCTTAAATCTGGTGCCATTGGAAAACGACCAGAAGTAAACAGCAATGATGAACCTGAAATGCTAATTTTACCTCAAAATGGCTTTGCTATCCTGGTTGATGAAACAAAGTTTGCTGAGTTTACCGAAAAGCTTTCTGAAGAGGATAATATCCAAGTAGTCTACTTCGTTACTAACTCCGAGGAAGCTTTCCGTGAAATGACGGCTGGAGTAAAAGCAAATAACACATACCAACTTTATCGCGATTATATCGATAACTTTGTGTTGGGAAGCAGGAGGGATTCATAAATGAGAGATATATTATTTCCTTTTCAGGAAACGGCCCTTGCCGAACTACATGATAAAATTAATAAAGCGCATTTGATGTGGAGCGAACGCGATCCACAGATAATATCCTTTTCCGCCCCTACGGGTTCAGGAAAAACTATCATTATGACAACACTTTTTGAGGATATATTATATGGCAGTGCTGACAGCATTGGAGAGCCAGATTCTGTTTTCATTTGGCTATCCGATTCACCGGAGCTTAACGAACAAACAAGGCTGAAGATTGAAAGTAAATCTGACAAAATTCGTGTTCGTGATCTGGTAACAATAGAATCAACCTTTAACACTGAATATTTCGAGGGTGGTTGCATTTACTTTTTAAATACTCAAAAACTCGGTTCTGATAAACTGCTAACAGGGACTTCAGATACACGCCAATATTCCATCTGGGAAACACTTACTAATACTGCTAAGCGCAGTCCTAAACAATTTTATGTGGTGATTGATGAAGCGCATAGGGGTACCTATACATCCGTTCAAGCAGAAAACAAGGCACAGTCAATAATGCAAAAATTTATTAAAGGCAGTAAAGAAGACGGACTTTGTGTCATGCCTTTAGTGATCGGTGTGACAGCGACACCCCAGAAATTTGATAATTTAATTGCCGGAACGACATCAACCGTCCAGAAAGTCATCGTTCCACCTGAGCAGGTACGTGAGTCCGGTTTGTTGAAAGACAGAATCATCATACACTATCCAGATATTCAATTAACTGCCGATATGACAATGTTTAAAGGTGCAGTAGATAATTGGCGCAAAAAATGTGCTCATTGGAAATCCTACTGTGAGCGCGAAGACGAGAAAATGGTGAACCCTATTCTTGTTATACAGGTTGAAGATGGCAATGAGCGTGAAGCAACTCATACTGATTTAGGAACTTGTATTGATTTACTAGAAGAAACAATAGGACGCAAATTACAGCCAGGTGAAGTCGTGCATACATTCAATGACCGTGGCACACTTAAAGTACGTGATGTTGAAATACAACAAATAGAAGCGTCTAGAATAAATGACGAAGAAAATGTGATGGTTGTATTCTTCAAAATGAATCTCTCTACAGGATGGGATTGTCCACGTGCCGAAACAATGATGTCATTCCGTAGTGCGCAGGATTATACTTATATTGCTCAATTGTTAGGGCGAGTTATTCGTACACCTTTGGCCAGAAGGATATCTTCTGATGCTGAACTTAACAGCGTCAGCTTATTCCTTCCATACTTTGATGAAGAAACGGTAAAAAATGTTGTTAATGCTTTACGTGACAGTGAAGCAATTATGCCAACAGAAACAGGAACTAACAAAGAGCTTGTAACATTAGGGCGAAACTTGGCATATACAGACGTGTTTGATGCAATGGATAACCTCATCACTTACCGGATAGATTCAGTTCGTAAGCAAGCACCATTAAAATTATTAATTCAGATTTCTCGTGCTCTTACCATGGATGGTATCGACTTAGAAGCTCAAAAGACTATCAAAAACGCAGTGTTGTTAAAAATGCATGAGGAAATCACGCGGATCAAAGAAAGTGGTGATTTTGAAAACCGAGTAGCTGCAATCACTGGCTTTGAGCTTGGCACGTTGACATTTGATTATGGAGACAATGCCTATTCTTTTGATGAGTCCTCACAGACTATGACAGTATCAGAGTTTGATATTTCTCGTCATTTTGAACAATCGGGAAAATTGTTAGGGGAAGGCTTGCACAAAGAATATTGGATTCGGAATAGTACCAGGGATCATATTGATGTAAAAGTTGAAATAATCGTTCTTACAAATGATACTAATGCAATGGAAAGAATAAATGATTTCGCAGAGGAAGAATTTATTACACTGTATGAAAATAACAAACGCGCCATTGCAAAGCTAAATGAGGCACGAAAGAATGTTTATGAAAGATTAATCAACGCTTCAGCACAACCAATTGCAGTGCCATGGGTATTGCCGGATTCAATCGATTTTTATCTGCCAGACGATAGAATAAAGTTTGAACAACATCTCTACTGTGCTGAGGATGGCACATTCCAAACATCACTAAATAAATGGGAAAGCGGAGTTATTGATGAAGAACTAAAAAATGGCGCTATTTGCTGGTTGCGTAATCTTGATCGTAAAAAATGGTCACTCGAAATTCCGTATGAAGTTAACGGCGTTACCACTTCCATGTTCCCAGATTTGGTAGTTGTGAGAGCTGATACAGAAGGTTATGTTTTCGACATTCTTGAACCTCATGACCCTAGTCGTAAAGACAATTACCCCAAAGCTGTAGGATTAGCAAAATTTGCTGAGAAACACTGGGATAAATTTGGTAGGATTCAACTTATTCGACTAAAAAAAGGTGTGGATGGTCGTGACCATTTCTATCGTCTTGATATGGGAAAAACAACGGTTAGAAACAAAGTACGTGGCATTATATCAAATGAGGAGCTTGACAGAATTTTCGATACAGATGCGGAGAGAGAAGATTAAATTCTACATCTATCCTGTCAACTCAACCCCTACAAAAATAGGCGTTATCTAACCTGTCAACTCAACCCTATCACTTTCAGGGCAGTTGATATGTTACCTCAAACAATAAAAATAAGGGTTTCCTGATATGAGAACCTCCGGCAAAGTAGCCTATAGAAAAGCTCAATGTCTGGAAACCCTTTATTTATATAGGCATTTGCAATCCTTCTACTTCTCCACCCTTGACATCAAGACAACACACTCCACGTGCCCCGTATGCGGAAACATATCCACTGGCTGAACTTCAACGGTCCGATAGCCTCCGTCCTCCAGGATTCGTAAATCTCGCGCCAGGGTAGCAGGATTACAAGATACGTAAACAACCTTTTTCGGCTTCATCTTGATTATGGTCTGGAGCAATGCCTCGTCACAGCCCTTGCGTGGAGGATCAACAACCAGCACATCAGCCTTATTGCCTGCCTCATACCATTTCGGAATCACGATTTCGGCTGCTCCTGATTCAAATACTGCATTAGTAATCCCATTCAATTTAGCATTCTTCTTGGCATCCTCAATCGCTTCAGGAACAAGCTCGACCCCGAATACTTTCCTTGCCTTCTGGGCTAGAAACAATGAAATCGTGCCAATTCCACAATAAGCATCAATAACTGACTCTGTTCCAGTCAGTGCGGCATATTCAAGGGCCTTATCATAGAGCACCTTTGTCTGAACGGGATTCACCTGATAAAATGATAAAGCTGAAATAGCAAAGCGCACATCGCCAATATAATCATAAATCACTTCATTGCCCCAAAGCACCTTTGTATGCTCGCCAAGGATAACATTTGTTCTTTTTGAATTAATGTTATGAATAATGGATTTGACCTTGGGCAAACGAGTAATGATCTCCTCCATAAGCTGCTCTTGATGAGGAATATCTGGAGTCCGAGTTACAAGCACAACCATCAATTCCCCAGTTTGTTGACCATAACGGGCCATAATATGACGCAGAACCCCTTTATGGGCACCCTCATCATATGGGCGAATGCCGAGCTTGGCGCAAATTTCTTTCACTATCTGAACTGCTTCATTAATTTCTGGAATTTGAATCAAACTTTCATCCGTATCGACAATTTCATGGCTTCTCGGTTTGAAAAAGCCCGCAATCAGTTGGCCATCTTTTTCGCCGACCGGAACCTGAGCTTTATTGCGATAATGCCACGGATTGTCCATTCCTAGAATCGGGTGAATTACAACATCTTCAAGTTTCCCAATGCGTGCCAGAACTTGGCGGACCTGATTTTCCTTATACTTCAATTGTCCATCATAACGAATATGTTCAAGCTGGCAGCCACCATATTTATGGAGTTCTTCTTTGCTGATTTCGACCCGATATGGACTTTTTTCATACAGTTCTATTAGTCTGCCAAAGCCATATCCTTTATTGACTTTAATAACCTTGATTAATGCTTTTTCTCCCGGCAGACCATTAGGGACAAAAATCGGATAGCCCTCAATTTTTGCTACTCCTGCTCCTTCATGAGTTAGATCTTCAAATATAACATCTATGTATGTATTCTTTTCAACCGGTAATGTACGTTTCATCGATAAATTCCTCTTTCATTCGTCCTTCATACATGTGAGATTGTATCATACCTTTAAAGGAAAATAAAAAAAGCTAACATAATGCTAGCTCTTCATTCAATCAGTGTCGTTCACTTCGGCGTCCTTTGTTTTCTTTGAATCTGTGTGTATAAAGTCTTTTAAATCGTCTTGTACAGATTCTTCAGCGAGTGCTACATTTGAGCGATAAGCGGACCGAACTAACACGTGCGCTGCAACCGGAGCAGTTAAGAACACAAAAAATATGCCTAAAAATAATCGAATACTAAAGTAATGTTCCTCTAATAGAAAAAAGAGAAATGTTCCTACTAAGATAAAGAGAACTCCAAGAGTCGTGCTTTTGGAAGCAGCATGCGAACGAGTATATACATCAGGTAAACGCACTAACCCAATTGCACTTAACAAACTAAAAATGGTACCAATTAAAATCAACAAAATGGGCAGAACTTCACTTGGGATGTTTGCGTTCAATGACTACACCTCTTTCCAGATATCTTGCAAATGCAATGGTGCCAATAAAAGAGAGAATGCCGATCAGAAGGATGACCTCAAAAAAACCCGTACTCCTCATTAATACAGAAAAAACAGCAACCCCGGAAATAATATTAATTCCTAATGTATCAAGTGCTTGAACGCGATCAGACGCTGATGGTCCCTTCACTAACCGATACATAATAGCAATAATCGATAAAGTGAGAAAAATTAACGAGCAAATTAACATAATCTCTATCATAATCTCGTCACCCTCTTTATAGCCGTTTCAAATTTCTCTTTTGATTTAATAACAGCATTACTTGAGTCTGGAATATCCATGGCATGAATAAAAAAACGTTTGTTATCAGGTGAAATTTCAACTACGACAGAGCCAGGAGTTAGCGTCAATAATAATGCTAATAAAGTAACCTCCAAATCACCTTCCAAATCAGTTTCCAAAGTAAAGATCCCAGGTGAAATGTCAATCTTCGGCTTTGTGACCTGCCGAATCACCAGAATACTTGAGGAAAATAGTTCATAAATAAAAACGAGAACTAGTTTTAAAATGGCTAATAATGTTACAGGGTAAAATTTAGCAGGAAGAAATCTGCGTAAAATATATAACACTAGCAGTCCAAATAAAAAACCACTAAAGAACGTCAGGACACTCCAATTATCTTGAAAAAACATCCAAAGTACACCGATAAATAAATTAATTAAGATTTGCACGGGCATTTTAACCACCCCTTTTCATTTTTCCATCTAGGATTATGGTTTTGGATTAACGCCTAATACTGCTTCAATATATAAATTCGGATTCATTAATACCTCTACTGCTAAGTCCACATAATCATGAATCGCTTCTGCCCCTAGTCCAAGAGCAATGGTAAGGGTAGTTAGCAGGCCAATCGGCAGTAATAGACCTTTCGTTGTGCCGTACTCATCCTCTTCTCGAATAACCGTATATCCCCAAAAAGCATTCATAAAGACCTTCATAATGGAGTAAAGAACTAAGAGGCTGGTAATTAGACCAATCGCACCTAGCCAAAAATAACCCGATTCAAATGTTCCCTCCGTAATGAAGATTTTTCCGAGAAATCCACTTAATGGTGGTATCCCTGATAAGGATAAGGCAGCAACGAAAAACATCCAGCCTAATTGAGGATGCAAGCGAATAAGACCACTTAAGTCTTTCAGATTGCTCGTACCCGTTAGATAGATAATCGTTCCTCCTAAAAGGAAAATAAGTGCTTTAACAATCATATCGTGAATTAAGTAGTATAGCGCACCCGTCATCCCAACTGTAGTAAAAGAGGCAACCCCAGCTAAAATAAAACCAACCCCAACGATCACATTGTAGGTGAGAATTCTTTTGATATCCCAATAGGCAACCGCACCAATTGCCCCTAATCCCATTGTGATGGCAGCTAACAGCCCAATAAACCAGTGAGTCACCTCTGGCTCATGATAGAACACCAAAGTAAATACTCGAATAATTGCATAAATTCCTACCTTCGTAAGAAGTGCAGCAAAAATAGCTGAAATGGCTGTTGGTGGGGCACTATAAGCTCCTGGTAACCAAAAGAAGAGAAACAGTCCAGCTTTTAAGCTGAAAACAATTAAGAACAATATCGCAACAGTCGTCATCAGTCCTCCTTGGCCAACCTCCGCCACACGAAGGGAAAGATGAGCAAAGTTTAACGTCCCAGTCATTGCATAAAGAAAGGCAATTGCCACTAAGAAAAGGAAGGATGACAATATATTAATTAAAATATACTTTATTGACTCCCTCAGTTGGATTTTGGTTCCACCTAAAGAAATGAGGACGTAAGAAGCTACTAGCATAACTTCAAAGCAGACAAATAAATTAAAGATATCACCTGTTATAAATGAGCCATTTACTCCGGCAATTAAAAATAGAAATAGAGGATAAAAGTAAAACTTTTCTCTTTCCTCTCCTATGGTATGAAAAGCATAGAGTAAGCAGCAAAAGGCTACTATGCTCGTTACCATAATCAGCAGGGCTGCAAACAAATCAATCACCATACTCACTCCATAAGGTGCTTCCCAACCACCTAATTGAAGCGTTTGGATTCCCTCACTCTTAATTTGAAATATTAAATAAAGAGTTACAGAGCCTACAGCAAGCATAGAAAAGAGGCTTAAAAACCGTTGAATCTTTATCTGTTTTCTCATAATCACCATTATCATCCCTATAACAACTGGAATAATGATGGGTAATATCACTAAATTATTCATCTTCTTTACCTCTCAGTTGCTCCGTATCATCCGTACCTAAAACCGTATAGGCACGGTAGCTTAATACTAAAAATAAGGCTGTAGTAGCAAAATTAATTACGATTGCTGTTAATAAGAGAGCCTGGGGCAAGGAATCAGCATAAGTCACATTTTCAATCCCCAAAAGTGGTGGTCCCCCTTTTTTTAACCCGCCCATTGTAATAATGAGAAGATTTACCCCATGTCCAATAATAGATGTTCCAAGGATAATCCTTAACAGAGTTTTCGTTAAGATCAAGTACGTCCCGATCATGAACAACAAACCAACAACTATGCACATTAATGTCTCCATTATCGATCATCCCCTATACTCATAATAATCGTTAGAGACGTTCCAATTACGGCAAGTGCAACCCCTATATCAAAAAGAACAGCTGTTGCTAATTCGGTTTTTCCAAAAATAGGGAGATTAAAGTAATCAAAGGCTTGGGTCAGAAAAGGAACACCCAATAACATAGCTCCAACTCCTGTTAGGACTGCAATTAATACCCCTAAAGCCGCTATCACTTTAAAATCAACGGGAAAGTTTTTACGAACCGTTTCAATATTAAAGGTTAAGAAAAGAAGAACTACGGCGGAAGAAAACGCTAATCCACCAATAAAGCCACCACCAGGATAATGGTGTCCTGAAATAAATAAGTTGATCGCAAATGTAAAAATAATCACAACCGCAACTTTTGAGACACTGCGAATCAAGACATCATTCGGCTCCTTCATTCTTATCCCTCCTTGCCATTCTTAATTTAATCAGCGTGTATACACCTAATCCCGCCATCGTTAAAACCAAAATTTCTAACATCGTATCGATTCCACGGAAATCAACAAGAATCGCATTAACAATATTCTTTGCACCAGCAAGTTCGTATGAATTTTCATAGTAGCTTGATATTGAATCGAACAACCGTGTCCCTTTGGCAGATAGTGCAACAACTGTAATGATCACTCCCACTCCAATAGAAATGATCGCATTTGTCATTTTAAACGGAATCTTCCCAATCTCTTTACGTAATTCTGGAAGATGATAGAAGCATAATAAAAACAGCACAGTCGTCACAGTTTCTACCACTAATTGGGTGAGAGCCAGATCGGGAGCTCGAAAAAGAACAAAGAAAAACGAAACAAGAAACCCTAATGCTCCGATTGCGAGGATCGACGTAAGTCTGGATTTTGAAAAAAGGACGGTCACTGCTGAAATAATCATGGCGATTACTAATCCCGCCTCATATATATTGATATCAGCATCCTGTGATACATCAAAAGTAAAGCCGCCAAACGTCCAAAATACCCCACCAACAATCACGACGATGAACGCAAATATATACACGAGGTAATCTCTGATAAAGCCAGTCATATATTTGTTGGTTGCCTTCTTTGATAGAACTTCCATATTCTCTAGACTGAAATTATAAATAGTATTCAGCGTTAAAGCTTGAGGATAGTAATTATAAATCCGATACCACTTTCTTATATAGAGATACATCAATATCCCTAATCCCACAACCCCCAGAGTCATTATTAGTTCTGGAGTCCATCCGTGCCATGGGCTAAGTTTGATACTTAATTCTCCTGCTTGAGCAAGACTCGGCAATACCCCTTCCCACGCAGGCAACAAAAAGTACTTAGAAAATAGATTTGGGAAAAAGAAAATTGCCACTACTAATATTGCTAAAATTAGTGGTGAGATTAACATCCCAAAAGGTGCCTCATGTACTGGTTTATCCACTCTTACAAATCTATGCTTTCCTCTAAATGTTTTAAACACAAGAATCATACTATAAATAAATGTAAAAATACTCGCTACCCAAGCAATAACCGGGATGACAAATCCAAGGTTAGCCAAATTGAAAATAGACATATTCGCTGCCTGAAGAGTTGCAGTAAAGAACAGTTCTTTACTAAGAAATCCATTGAATGGCGGTAGTCCTGCCATTGAAAAGCCACCAATAATCATTAATGTAAAAGAAATTGGCATTAGATGCATGAGACCGCCCAACTTTCGCAAATCACGCGTCCCTGTCTCATGGTCAATAATTCCTACCACCATAAATAGGCATCCTTTAAAAGTGGAATGGTTAACAAGATGAAAAATGGCTGCAAATATAGCGGTGGCATAAATGAAAGATTCATCGCCGTAACCGAAGTATAAAGCGCCAGATCCCATCCCGAGAAGACTCATAATTAAGCCCAATTGACTGATGGTTGAGTAGGCTAAGAGAGCTTTCAGGTCCGTTTGACGAACAGCATTGACCGAACCGTATAGGAGGGTCACCAAACCCACTCCCGTGACAATCCAGAACCATTCACCAGTCCCTCCAAAAATAGGAGTCAGCCTTGCAACTAAATAAATCCCCGCTTTGACCATCGTTGCTGAATGTAGGTACGCACTAATCGGGGTAGGTGCTTCCATAGCGTCGGGAAGCCAAATGCTGAATGGAAATTGGGCAGACTTCGTAAAGGCGCCTAATAAGATCAAAATCATTGCCGGTAAAAACAATGTGTTAGAAGTGATTGCTTCCAAATTGTGACTGGTTAACATTTCCCGAATACTATATGTATCTGACATCATCGCCAACATAATCAGACCAGCCAGCATCGCAAGTCCGCCAAAAACCGTAATAAGCATTGATTTTTGGGCACCATATTTTGATTTTTCACGTTCATACCAATAAGCAATTAATAAGAAAGAAGACACGCTTGTCATTTCCCAAAATACATATAAAACAAAAATATTATCTGAGAAAACAAGCCCGAGCATCGCTCCCATGAACATCAATAAATACACATAGAAGTTATGCAATGCTTCACGGTCTTTAGACATATAATAAATGGAGTAAAGCACAACTAGTGCACCAATTCCTGCAATAAGTAGGGCAAAGATGAGGCTTAATCCATCCATATAGATTGCAAAATCAATATTATAGGATGGGAGCCACGGTAATATTTTCATAAAGGTATTACCGCCAGAGATTTCGGGGATAAATGTAATGAGATAAGCAAATATGAATACTGGGATAAAGAACACAAACCAACCAGTATGAATTTTCTGATTGAATTTTTTATATAAATATGGCACAATCGTTGCAAAAATAAATGGTGTCAGCACCATTACGTGTATCCAAGACAATAGGTGTCCCTCCTCTACATTTAGACAAAAAGCTGTCAATTTCCAAACATTCTCCAACTTTGAAGTTCGAAAATCCATTGACTGAAAATGTGGCATGGGTTATAGTCATACATAGTTTATAAAATGGAACAAAAAATTAACCAATGAATACCCATTTTTATTTGAGGTGAATCAATAATGAAAACAATGAAAGAGCGGATGGATGAAAGCATCCTTGTCTGTGTTTATTATGGTCCGAATGGTGAACGTCTCATTCAGCGTGGCTGCAAAATAGCCAATATGCTTAATTGCCCCTTATATATTCTTACGGTTGACCCGAAACGTTTTGATGATTTAGACGCAGAAAAAACAAATTATATTACTAGATGGAAAGAATTAGCTGAACAGCATAGTGCAGAAGCTTTTATTTTGAAAGACAATGAAAAGAGACCTGTTCACCAAGTGATAGCAGAAGTTGCTCGAGAAAAACATGTTACTCAAATCATTATCGGTCAAACAGCTCAGAGCCGTTGGGAACAGATTGCAAAAGGATCCATTATCAACTCCTTACTTCGAGAGATCCCGTTTGTAGATCTGCATATCATTTCTGTTGCCCGCTATTTAAAAAATCCGGATAAACATTATGATAAAGGAATTCGCGCTTACTTAATCAAGGAAGATGACCATTATCGAATCATCTTTAAGCATACTAAGGATGTAGAATATGAAGGTATCTTCTTCAAGGAACTTGGAACAGATTTTAATAATGGCATCTTCAAGTTCATAAAAGGAACAGAGACATTGCAGGTTCATGTAGATGAGAACATTGTTAAAAGCTTAACAAATGTTGAAATGGATACTACAATAGAGGATGAAGACGACTATTTGTAATGTTAGCCCTCCAGTTAAATGGAGGGTTTTCTTTATCAAACTCTTTTTTAAAGGTTCTATAATATTTGTTGGGGTTATTACACAATTACTGTGCAAAAAAAAGAGCACGATATC
>NZ_VTQX01000003.1 GCF_008764295.1 Bacillus methanolicus
AGGAATCACCTTCTAGTTGCTTAAGCTCTTTTCTATAGTGTCCTTGACATAGGTGCCAGTTTAACTTTTGAGCTTTCTTTTTTTAATGTTAATGAAGATGACAAGCGACCCAGTGTTTAGGTCGTACTTCCCTCCATTCCGGTGTTGAACTTGCGCAAATCTCAGTAGCATGAGGGCAGCGAGTCCGGAATCTACAGCCACTTGGTGGATTGCTTGGACTTGGTAAATCTCCTTCAAGGATTATCCGTTCTCTCGTCCTCTCTTTGTCCGGATCAGGAACTGGAACAGCAGATAATAGCGCTTGAGTATATGGGTGAAGCGGTTCTGCGTAAAGAGTATCAGATTCCGCCAATTCTACTAAATTGCCAAGGTACATAACGCCAACTCGATCGCTGATATGTTTAATCATAGATAAGTCATGGGCAATAAAAAGATACGTAAGACCGCGCTCCTTTTGTAATTTTTTCATTAAGTTAACTACCTGCGCTTGGATCGATACGTCCAATGCACTAATCGGTTCATCAGCGATAATAAAATCTGGTTCTACAGCTAATGCTCTAGCGATACCAATTCTTTGACGCTGCCCTCCTGAAAATTCATGAGGATAACGAGTAGAATGATCTTTATTTAACCCTACTGTCTCTAACAGTTCAAAAACTTTTTGTTTTCTTTCTTCCTTTGTTTTAACCAGATCATGAATATCGATTCCTTCAGCAATAATATCTGCCACAGTTTTTCTTGGATTTAGAGAGGCATATGGATCTTGAAAAATCATCTGAACTTTTCGATTAAACTCCTTCATGTCAGTTCTATCTTTTTTCCCAAAAACTGAGTTATTTTGAAAAAGAACATCACCTGCAGTTGCTTCATAAAGCCTCATAATAGTTCTTCCTAGTGTAGATTTTCCGCAGCCAGATTCCCCAACGAGTCCCAATGTTTCTCCTTTATAGATCGCAAACGAGACGTCATCGACAGCTTTTAAAATATCATTCTTGCCTATTTTAAAATACTTTTTTAACTGGCGAACTTCCACTAATGTTTCTTTTGCTGCACCAGAAGTGGTCGTTTTATTTATTAAATCTGGTGAGGCTGATGTAAGGCGTCTTCTATTTAATTGTGCTGGCTTTTCGATTTTAGGAGCCTTCTTGTGAAGCAGCCATGTTGCAGCATAATGCGTTTCAGTTAACTTAAACATAGGCGGTTCACGTAAATAATCGATTTTTAAAGCAAATTCATTTCTTTCAGCAAAGGCATCCCCTTTTGGTGGATTTATTAAATCTGGTGGAGTTCCGGGAATGGCAATCAACTCCTCCTTCGATTCCATATTCGGCATGGAACCTAATAATCCCCATGTATAAGCATGCTGCGGATTATAAAATACTTCTTCAACCGTTCCCGTTTCGACAATCTTGCCTGCATACATGACTGCCACACGATCGGCAATATTTGCAACAACACCGAGATCATGAGTAATAATAATAATCGCTGTATTCATTTTTTCTTGAATTTCTCTCATTAAATCAAGAATTTGTGCTTGAATAGTGACATCCAAAGCTGTTGTAGGTTCATCGGCAATCAACACCTTCGGATTTGATGCTAAAGCGATGGCAATCACAACCCGTTGTCTCATTCCTCCAGAGAACTGATGGGGATATTGCTTTACCCTTGCTTCAGCATTTGGAATCCCTACAAGCTTTAACAATTCAATTGCTCTATGAAAAGCCTGTTCTTTATTTAGTTTTTGATGTGTTATAACACTTTCCATGATTTGTTTCCCAATCGTCATAGTAGGGTTTAAAGCGGTCATTGGATCTTGAAAAATCATCGCAATTTCAGAACCTCTGATCTTTTCCATTTGTTTTTCTGTGTAATTGATAATATTTGCACCATCAAATAAGATCTCCCCCTCTTCAATAATCGCTGAATTGCTAGGGAAAAGTTTCATAATACTTTTAGAAGTGACCGATTTCCCTGAGCCAGACTCTCCAACGATCGCTAATGTTTCCCCTTTCTTTAAGAATAAATTTACCCCTCTAACAGCTTGAACTTTTCCAGCATACGTTTTAAATGAAACATGAAGATTATTGACTTCAAGTAATGTATCCAATTTAATTCACTTCCTTTGCACCACTTGCTCTTATTTTCTAATAAGAATGTCTTTACCGACGTTTAGCATTTAGCTAATTCTTATATAACTGCCTTTTGATTTTTTTCAAGCTTAAAATCTGCCTCAATCCGACCGATTTTCTCTTTACGAGCATTTAAAACAGGTGTTTCTCTATATTGATCCAGCTTTTGATACAATGGTTCGTCACCGATGCCTAATTGCTTCAGCACCTCCATTGCGGCAACGCTTGCTGCTCGGCCATTACCATCCTCAATTTTTATCGCAATCCCCAATCCGCTTTCTACATCTCCGATACATTGAATCCCCTCTGCTCCTGCCTTTGCTACTAATCTATTCTTAAAAACGTTCATCAAATCTGTATCAAATCTATTTGTTCCACCAACCATTTCAGGATGTAGCATCATAGCATTGCGAATTCTCTCTAAATGAGTGGCCGTGTCCGTGAATTCCCAAGTAAGTGGAGCAGCTAAACGAGCAAAACCTAATGCAATATTCCTTAAAGGAAGACGATGGACGGGTACGCCGCATCCATCTACACTTATACCAATTTCGCTTTTTCGAACACTGCATACGTGTTCTATTACATCTAGTATTCGCTGTTGATGAGGGTGAGTTAGCTCACGATAACTTTGAACTTCTTCCTTCATATGAACAACTGCGGTTAACATTCCTGAGTGCTTTCCTGAACAATTGCTATATAGCGGCGTTAATGTACCGCCATCACGAATTAATTTGTTATAGCTTTCAATATCCCGTGGAATATGGCTACCGCATTGAAGTGCTTCCTCTGTCAATTGAATTCTCTCTAAAATACTTGTAACTCTTTCTCTATGAAATTCTTCTCCGCTATGTGAAGCGCAAATTAGAGAAAGATCCTTTTCTTCAAATTGATATGCGTCAGCAGCTCCTGTTTCCACAACGGGGACAGCTTGAAATGGTTTCATTGATGAGCGTGGGAATACAACTCTGAATGGATCTCCATAAGAATAGACGATTTCTCCGTTTATATTTACAACTGCAACATGAATTGCATGAGTACTTTCTAAATATTTGCCCCGATAAACTTTGATTGAATGATTCATGATAATCCCTCTTTTATTATGTTTATTTTCTCATTTTCGGATCTAAAGCATCTCTTAATCCGTCTGCTAGAATATTAAAAGCCACCATAATAGCCACAATCACGATAGCTGGATAGAGCATTAAATAAAAATGATTTCGCATTCCTTGAAAGCCATCATTGATTAGTACACCCAATGACGCTAGTGGCTCCTGCAAACCAAGGCCAATAAAACTTAAAAAAGCCTCCATAAAAATCGCCGATGGTATCGTGAACATCATGTTAATAACAATTAACCCCATTGTATTAGGAATAAGATGATGAAGAATTAGGCGCCGATTTGAAGAGCCAAGTGATTTAGAAGCTAACACAAACTCTTGGTTTTTTAATTTAAAAATTTGCGCCCTGACTAACCTCGCCATATTAACCCAGCCTGTAATGACCATAGCAAGAGTAATCGTCAAAATTCCTGGCTTCATTAGCATAATCAACAATATAACAATGATGAGATTAGGAATTCCAACCAATATTTCGATGAAACGCTGAAGAATGTTGTCAACTTTTCCCCCTTTTAACGCTGAAATGGCTCCAATCGTTACCCCAATTAATAAATCAAGAAATGCTGCTAATACAGCAATATATAAAGAAATTCTTGTTCCTTCCCAAATCCTCGTCCATTGATCACGTCCAAATTTGTCCGTCCCTAACCAATGCTCTCCGCTTGGTGGCTGGTAAGCTGCCCCGTAATCTGTTTCGTAATATTTATACTCGTTCATGACAGGGCCGAAAATCGCTAGCAATAAAATGAGTAGCAACACTATTAAACTGCATAGAGCGCCCTTATTTTTCTTAAGGCGATTCCAGCTGTCTCGCAATGCTGACATGGGAGGACGCTGTATTTTCTCACTCTGTTCGACCTTTCTCCCTGCAATTTCAAATAAGTCGTCTGTTAATTCTTCTAACACCGGCTCTGTATTTTTCATTTCACTCACTCCTTTGCCCTGATATACGAATTCTTGGATCGATTATTCCGTACAAGAGATCAATAATAAGCATAGTAAGGACAAAAAAAGCGCTGTAGAAAAGAGTTAAGCCCATAATTGTTGTATAGTCATTTACTTTAATTGAATCAACGAACAAACTTCCGATTCCTGGAACGCTAAATATATTCTCAATCACTAGTGAGCCTGTTAATAAGCTCACGACAATCGGCCCTAAAATGGTCACTAAAGGAATAAGCACGTTTCTAATTCCATGTTTATAAATGACTTTAAATTGAGAAACACCTTTTGCCTTTGCTGTTAACATATAATCTTGTTGTAATACTTCTAGCATTTCGTTCCTCGTAAACCTTGCTATTAAAGCAATGACCATTAGAGATAACGTAATGGTTGGCATAATTGAACTGGAGTAGGATTCCCAGAAAGCAACTGGGAGAAGTCCTAATTTTAAACCAACATAGTATTGTAGGAGGGCTGCAAAAACGAAGTTTGGAATCGAAACACCCAATACAGCAACTAACATTGTGGAAAAATCCCACATGGTATTATGTCTAAATGCAGCGATAATTCCTAAAATGATTCCAATCGTAAATCCTAAGATGACGGCTTGAACACCTAGAAGTGCCGACGGACCAATCCTCCCGATAATAAGCGAACTTACATCCTGTCCCTTAAAATAATAGGATTCTCCAAGATCTCCTTGAAAAAGTGTTTTCATGTAAAGAAAATATTGCTGTGATACAGGTTTATCGAGTCCATATCTAGCGTAAAATTCCAGCCGTTGTTCGTCAGACAAAGTAGACAATTTTTCCTCATCGAAGGGAGAACCTGGCATTTGCTTCATTAAGAAAAAGGTCGCAGTTGCGATAATAAATAACGTAATAACAATATTGACAAGTCTCATAAATAAATATTTATTCACATTTAACACCTCCAGCTTCTGAGGAATTGGTCATATAGAAGATTATTAATGCTCCCCGCATAAGGAGCTTTATCCAGCAAGGAGAGAAGGCCAATTCTCTCCTTGCTTCAGACGATCGCTATTCTTTCGTAGCCCACTTTAAATCGGGTGAAGCTCCATATGGATGTGTGACAATCCCCTTTACATTTTGTTTCTGTAGGAAAGAGAGACCGTCAAAATAAAGCGGACCTACCGAACCATCTTCGAGAATTAATTTTTCGGCATCCAGCAAATACTGAATCCGCACTTTCTCATCCGCTTCAGTTTTTGCTGCATTGACTAACTCATCATATTGAGAATTAATAAAATTTCCACGGAAGTCAGTGTTAGAAGGGGCTTCCCACAAATCCAAGTATGTCATCGCATCGTTAAAGTCGGCTCCCCAACGGTTGACAGCCATTTGATAATCACCGGCTCTCATTGTGTCAAGACGACCACTGTAAGGCTGTGTAACAAGATTAATATCGACTCCTAAATTCTTTTTATATTCACTTTGCAGGAAGGTACCTGTATCTTTTGAGACCGTATCATCTGCCGTAAGTAATTCGATTTGAGGAGTTGACCCTAATTCTTCAACACCCTTTGCCCAATACTCTTTCGCCTTTTCAATATCAGGCTTAATAACATCTCCTTGAAGTTCTCTGAATGATTGGCCATCAACGCCTGCCATTTCAACTGCAACTAATCCATAGGCTGGTTCAGAACCATTATTTAAAATGACATCTGTTAAAATTTGCGGGTCGTATGCTAACTGAAGCGCTTTACGAATATTATCATTGTTGAAAGGTTCCTTAGCTTCATTAAACTGAATGAAATATGTTCTAAATTCAGTTTCAGTTTGAAACTCTGGACTATCTTTGTACGTATCGACATCAGCAGAAGCTAAGTAAACCTTATCTAAATCACCGGCTTCGTATAAATTTAAAGCAGTACTTGTTTCTTTAATCACTTTCATACTTACTTTTTCAATCGCAACATTATCTTTGTCCCAGTATTCAGGATTCTTTTCCATTTCAACACCTTGTGCTTGGTTATAAGAAGTTAACACGTATGGACCATTGTATAAAATCGCATCATACGTTAAGGCAAACTTATCCCCTTTTTCTTCAACAAACTTCTCATTTAATGGAAAATAAGTAACAAATGCTGTCAAATCTACAAAAAAAGGTGTCGGTTGAACAAGTTCAACAATTAGTGTTTTCTCATCAACTACTTCAATCGAAACGGAGTCAGCCTCTGCTTCACCTGCTGCATATGCAGCTCCGCCTTTAATATAATCCGTTAAAATTGTTGCATAAGAACCTGCGGTGTCTGGATGCATTGCTCGAAGCCAAGAATATTTGAAATCATTGGCTGTAATCGGTTCTCCATTACTCCACTTAATTCCTTCTTTTAACTTAAAGGTGTAAGTCAATCCATCCTCTGACTTTTCATAGCTTTCCGCCATTGCTGGTTGCGGTTCATTATTTTCATCTAAGCGATAAAGTCCTTCCATTACATTGTTTAATATGCCGAAAGAAATCCCATCTGTTGTTTTCACTTGATTTAAATCAGGGATGTCATTATCTAAGCTTAATCTTAAAGTATTATCTGCTGAACGAGCTCCATCGTCATTTGTCGTACCTTCATTTGTTTGCTCTGAAGGTTCTGTAGAACTCCCACTAAAATTACATCCGCTTAACAAAACAACCGCAATAAAAAAAATCAGAACCAACCTTCCACGCCATTTTCTTCTCATTATCTCAACCTCCGTGTATTTTTTGACAATTAATTCAATTGCAAGTATTGTGCCATTTTTACAAAAATATTATTTTTTTGTAAAAAACGAATTGGTTTACCCGACCGATTTAATTCAATCAAAAACGCTTGCAACATAACTTTTTAGAAAGATGAACTTTATTTTGATTACAAATATTTCACTGAACAACTGGTTTCCTTTATAAAAGTTAAAAAGTTAGAAAATTCTATAAACATCCTAATTATATGGGTGTCCTATTTACCCTATTAATCTTTAACAATATGCGTAATTGGTTAGAATTAAAGCCAAACCGATTTAAATAGCGACATTTTTCTCCTATTCATTTTTTTCGAGGGATTATCTTTCCAGCTTCCGAAGATTCCACAATTATTCGCTCGACAGCACAGTGGAAGCTAAAAATTCTGTTGCTTTCAAGTTTTGGTATATATCTTGCATGCCTTATTCATTGAAGGAGGGATCTTTTTGAACTGGAATAAAGAAGTTGAAGAAAATAAAGAGCTGCTACTTAATGATTTATCAAAACTATTATCTATTAAAAGCATTAAAGATATTTCATCAAAATCGGATGCAGCTCCGATGGGAGAAAATATTAAGAAGGCGTTAGATTTCATGCTGCGAACGGCAGAAAAGGATGGATTTAGAACGAAAAATATCGATGGCTACGTAGGGTATGCCGAGATCGGACCTGAAAATGCTCTCCATTATATTGCTGTCCTCTGCCATCTTGATGTCGTCCCTGCAACGGGAAATTGGACTTCAGATCCATTTTTACCGAGTGTTCGAGAAGGAAGGCTATTTGCAAGAGGTGCTATCGATGATAAAGGGCCAACTATGGCAGCTTATTATGCCCTGAAAATAATTAAAGACAGTCAGTTAGCATTAAAGCATCGTGTTAGAATTATTTTTGGTACTGATGAGGAAAGCGGAATGTCATGTATGAAGAAGTATGTGAAAGTCGAACCGCCTGCATTAACCGGATTTGCCCCAGATGCTGAGTTCCCTCTTATTCACGCAGAGAAAGGACAAATCAATGTCATTTTGCGATTAAAGGCCGCAGCTCAGCCAATTGGAAAATATCAATTATGTTCTTTTTATTCCGGAGAGAAGGGCAATATGGTTCCAGATCATGCAGAGGCAATTATTGAAGGAGAACATTTACGCCAAGTAGCAGACGCCTTTTCTCTATATTGCCGACTAGAAAAAATAGAATCTACTATTGAACAGACTGAACAAATCCTGCAATTAATTGTAAAAGGGAAGTCAGCTCATGGGATGGAACCTGACAAAGGAATTAACGCGGCTACAAAGCTTGCTGTTTTTTTAGCAAGATTCCTTCCGGAACAACCATTTATTCGCTTTGTTTCAGAGCGGCTTGCGGATGATCCACTTGGGGAAAAGCTTGGTATTGCTTTTTGTGATCGTATCACAGGAACGCTTACTGTCAATGCTGGAA
This sequence comes from Bacillus methanolicus, assembly GCF_008764295.1. Classification (GTDB taxonomy): domain Bacteria; phylum Bacillota; class Bacilli; order Bacillales; family Cytobacillaceae; genus Robertmurraya; species Robertmurraya methanolica_A. Next base: position 8,363 of record NZ_VTQX01000003.1, read on the forward strand.
TCTTTCGTTACAAAGCGATGAATGAAGCTACCCTATCCTTAAACATTCGCTGTCCAGTAGAAACACCTTATTTACGAACAATCGAAGGAATTACTGAAGCCATTAAAGAATATGGGTTGGAGATTGAAGAAGTGCGAGAGAAAAAACCCCATTATGTCAGTGAGGATGAACCAGTTATAAAAATACTTCAGGAAGCATACGAACAGGAAACTGGTGAACAAGCTAAACTTCTTACTACCGGCGGAGCTACTTACGCACGATTTATCGACAATGGGGTTGCATATGGAGCTGTTTTTCCTGGAAAAGAAAATACTGCTCATCAAATTGATGAATATATTGAGATCAATGATTTGTTTAAAGCAACTACCATTTATGCGAAAGCAATCTATCAATTAGCTAATATATAAGAACGCACAAGCGAACTCCCCAAAACTAACTAATATCTGGGTAAGTTCGCTTGTTAGCGATAATTAGCTTGCTTCAATTTTTTAAGTACTTGTTTATAGATGCATTTCAAATCCCTCAAGAAACATTTTGCCCTTATCTGTTATTCGACTTCCACCTCGTCCTCTTTGTGTCAAAGTCAAGCCTTTTTCATGTAAAAGCTTCAAACGATAACGTAATTGCTGTTCTGAAAACGAATAGCCACGTTCTAATAAATAATTAAGCAAGGAAAAACGGCCTGCCGAAATCACATGAGCCTGATTTAAATATTGCAAAATCATGACTGTCTCTTGAAAAAAACCTTTTTCTAATAAATCTTCTTTTAATTTTTCTAACTCCTTTCTTGGTTCCTCAACTTGAACAATATCTACATCGTTGATTGGGAGATCCTCTTTATAAACTTTATCTCCACTTATATGTGCTACATATTCAACAACATTGCGAAGCTCGCGAACATTCCCTGGCCAATAATAATCTTCACAATACCTTAATGCTTCCTTCGTAAAAACAAACGGTTCCCTTCCAAGTTTTTCTTGAAATTCTTTTGAAAATAAATTAATTAAAAGCGAAATATCTTTCTTCCTCTCCCGAAGAGGTAAGAGTTTCAATGGCAAAACATTAAGTCGATAATAAAGATCTTCGCGAAATGTTCCTTCTTCGATCAAATTTTTTAAATTTTTATTGGTTGCGGCTATCACTCTCACATCAAGAGGAATAATGGTATCACCACCGACTCTCATAATCTGCCTTTCTTGCAGAACTCTTAACAAACGGTTTTGAATAACAGGTGCAGCATCTCCTATTTCATCTAAAAAAATACTGCCAAGATGCGCTTGCTCGAACAAGCCAATATGACCCCTTTTACGTGCTCCAGTAAAAGATCCCGGTTCATAACCAAATAATTCACTTTCCATTAAACTCTCAGAAATGGCAGCGAAATTGACGCCGACGAACGGCTCATACCTCCTTGGAGAAGCCTTATGGATAGCCTGTGCTAGCACCTCTTTTCCTGTGCCTGTTTCACCTAATATTAGAATCGTTGAATCGCTTTTCGCAAGTCTCCCGGCAACCTTTAACATCTCTAAGACAGGGAGACTTGCTGTTTTTATATCATCAAAGCGGTATCTTGCCATACTATTTTTCTGCTTTGCCTTAAACCTAAAATCATGTTCGATCTTTTGATAATCCTTCGCTTCGCGGAAAATAATAAGGGTTGAATAGACTTGATCATCAACCATGATTCTCTTTTTCCTCATATAAAAGGTAATATCGTTGATCTCGACAAAATTTTCTTGTCCAACAGAAAGATTCTTTATTGCCTGATAATAACAAGACGGGATTATATTAATATTTTGCTTTTGAACTTGTGAAGATAATTTTAAATAATCGATTGCCGCCTTATTTAAAACTTCAATTTCATTTTCATTGTTATAAACCAATACAGCATCATCGATATTTTGGACGATGCTGTCAAGACTGCGCTGAAGAATGGTTGAACGGAAAATTTCGTTACTTAATTCTTTAGAAAAATGGATAACGGATTGCATAAACCTCGCTGATAAATGTGCCTTCGCAGAAAAAGGTGAGATTTGAAAAAAATTAAATATTTCAATTAACGTTGATATATCAATTAATCTGCTTCCAATATTAATCGTTTTTGATACAGTTTCAGGGACAAATTGCGGTTCTCCTGGCGTGATGGCAATCGCAATACTTGACTCAGGGCGTTTTTGCGGATAATACGGGATTAGATCGAGCTCAATTCCCGTTTCTTCTAGGATGCTGATCGTTTCTTCGGCTGACTGTCTCAGATCACTTACTAAATAGGCTTGCGTCCCTTTAGGTATTTCGAGGATTTCTCGTAAATTCGCATAATTAATTGTTCTTGTTGTAATAATATACGGAGTATTTTCATCTAAGTAAGGTTTTACCATCGTATAGACAATTGAACTTGAAACTAGCACTAATGAATTTCTTTTAATAATGGAAGCTTCTAATTGTTCCACAGTTACTCCTTCAAATTCAAAATGCTCCATTAAACCAATTTCATTTAATTGATTTAAGAGAGTATGTAATGTGTTTTTCATATAAGAAACAACAAGTATCCTTTTCTTCTCTGCCAAACAAATCACCCCGATCTTAACCAAGCATTCACGAAAATATAAACAACAGACTTATAAACGAGAAAGTATATATTTGTATTATAAAATGATCGTTTCTATCGGTCTATCACACTTTTTTGTCACCTACCAGGGGTGTTCAAAGTTATTTTTCCACCTCCTTCGTTTGAAGCTGCTTACATTATTTCTCGACATTTCCACCCTGTCGCGATCCAGGTGAGCTAGCCACTTCAAAACAATAATGATTAATATTTTTCTTCGCGGATGTATCAAAGCAGCTTTTTTATCCCCCCAGATCATAAGAAGGTGTCTATTCAATAAACGGTATTGCCATTACTGGATATGTATATTGAAAGGAAGGCTCTATAAATTATTGGGGTTAACAAATTGTACCAGATGATTTCAGCAGCGAATTCAATCAATTAAAAAGACAGGAAATTTATTATCTATTTCCTGTCTCTACCCATTCAAACTGATGATGGCCATTACACTTCTTGCAATTGCCGTTCTTCAATTGTTACTTTTATTTCTTGCGTTCCCTTCTTTTCCAATAAGCCAAGCGTTGCGGATGTAGACGTGTGTATCGCTTGCAACAATGCCCGATCCTCCACAAGTGACTTTCCATATGATGGAATCATTTCTTTAATTTTTTCGTTCCATTTATCTTTATAATCAGGAAAGCATTTATCAATAACCTCGAGCATAACATGAACTGCTGTCGAAGCACCTGGTGAGGCACCTAGCAATGCCGCAATCGAACCGTCTTCGGCGTTGATCACTTCTGTTCCAAATTGCAAAGTTCCTTTACCGCCTGCCTCGGTATCCTTAATTACTTGTACTCGCTGGCCAGCAACGATTAAGTCCCAATCCTCTGATTTGGCAGTTGGGATGAATTCACGAAGTTCTTCCATTCGCTGTTCCTTTGATAACAGTACCTGTTGAATTAAATACTTCGTTAATGGGATTTCTTTTACCCCTGCTGCAAGCATGGTCAGCAAATTATGGGTTTTGATTGAGGTGATTAAATCCAACATTGAACCTGTTTTAAGAAATTTCGGCGAAAACCCTGCAAACGGCCCAAACAATAATGATTTTTTATTGTTAATGAACCGCGTATCAAGATGAGGAACAGACATCGGTGGCGCTCCTACCTTTGCTTTGCCATAAACCTTTGCATGATGCCTTTCAACTACTTCCGGATTATTACAAACCATAAATAATCCGCTTACAGGAAAACCGCCAATATGCTTTCCTTCAGGAATACCTGATTTTTGTAGTAGGTGAAGGCTGCCTCCCCCACCACCGATAAAGACAAACTTTGCTGTATGCCTTTCTATCATGCCGTTTTCTTCATTTTTTACTTTTAATTCCCATCTCCCATCATCCGTACGATTAATATCTTTAACACTATGATTATAGTTAATCTGTACATTTTGTTTCTTTAAATGTTGAAACAGCATCCGAGTTAAAGCCCCAAAGTTTACGTCCGTACCTGAATCAATTTTTGTTGCTGCTATTGGGATATTTAATTCGCGTTCTTCCATAATGAGCGGTATCCATTCTTTTAACTTTTTTGGATCGTTGGAAAATTCCATTCCTTGAAAAAACGGATGGTTTGATAGCGCTTCAAAACGTTTTTGTAAAAAAGAAACATTTTCTTCGCCTTGCACAAGGCTCATATGGGGCAGCGCCCGAATGAAATCTTGTGGATTTTTGATCATGCCTTTCTCAACAAGGTATGACCAAAACTGCATAGAAACTCGAAACTGTTCATTAATATTAATCGCTTTGCTAATATCAATGGTTCCATCTGGCTTTTCAACTGTGTAGTTTAATTCACAAAGTGCAGCATGACCAGTCCCAGCATTATTCCACTCGTTAGAACTTTCCTCTCCAGCAGATGCAAGCTTTTCAAACACTGTAATGTTCCAATCTGGTGCTAATTCTTTTAAAATCGTTCCGAGCGTAGCACTCATAATTCCAGCACCAATTAAGATAATCTCTGTTCTTGTTTCCCCGTAGCTCATGTTTATCGGACTCCTATAATTCGCAGAATGATAAGCACAGTACTTAGACTTACCTCGACTCTGGATTAATTATTATTTAATGATAGTTTATCAGAATTTTTGATAGATTAAAATATTTATTTACTATAAGTATAAGTAAAACCTTATAATACTTGATAATTCATAAAAATTGAAGCCTGAAATTAAAGCGTTTACATTTTTCGCTTTGAAATTTTACAATTGCTTAATAAAAAGTGAGGATCGATTTATTTGCCTAGAAAAATATCAATCATTAAAAGCAATTTTTCTTGCGGAAGTATGATTCCTAATGAAAAAGTCGATAATGTTGATGTCTCTCTACCTTACAAATATTGAACGCAACAATTAGTCGTTATTTAAGGTTTACCCTAAACGGACTTTGCGTTTACCAAACTGTTCAAAACAGCAGCTTGTCTTTAGAGCGACTATAGCCAAATATACATTATGTAATGTCTGGTTATAATTCCTTTTATTAAATTTCAATACCATATGAGGAGGAAAATGAAGGATGTCATTAATCGGAAAAGAAGTATTACCATTCACAGCCCAAGCGTATCATAACGGAGATTTTATCACCGTTAGTGAAGAAAATTTCAAAGGAAAATGGAGTGTTGTTTGTTTTTATCCAGCAGATTTCACATTTGTTTGCCCAACTGAGCTTGAAGATCTGCAAAATGAATATGCTACATTAAAGGAGCTTGGAGTTGAAGTATACTCTGTTTCTACAGATACTCATTTCACACATAAAGCTTGGCATGATCATTCAGAAGCGATCGGCAAAATCGAGTACATCATGATTGGGGATCCGTCACAAAAAATCTCACGTAACTTTGAAGTTTTAGATGAAGAAGCAGGACTTGCTCAACGCGGTACTTTCATTATCGACCCAGACGGCATTGTGCAAACAGTGGAAATTAATGCTGACGGCATTGGACGCGATGCAAGTACACTTGTGAACAAAATTAAAGCGGCGCAATATGTGCGCAACAACCCAGGCGAGGTTTGCCCGGCAAAATGGCAAGAAGGCGGAGAAACACTGAAGCCAAGTCTTGATCTCGTAGGGAAAATTTAAGGAGTAATCCCTATGTTATTAGAAGCAGAAATTAAAGCACAATTAGCCCACTATCTTCAGATGATGGAGGGTGACATTCTTCTTAAAGTGAGTGCTGGAGACGACCAAGTCTCCCGCGATATGCTTGCTTTAGTCGATGAAGTATCATCAATGTCTTCCCACATTAAAGTAGAAAAGGCAACTTTAAACAGAACACCTAGCTTCAGTGTGAATCGCATCGGGGAGGATACAGGCATTACATTTGCCGGAGTTCCCCTTGGACATGAATTCACTTCATTCGTTCTCGCTCTTCTTCAAGTAAGTGGACGTGCTCCAAAAGTCGATCCGAAAGTCATCGAGCAAGTGCAGAAGATTAAAGGGGAGTATTACTTTGAATCCTATATAAGCTTGACTTGCCATAACTGTCCTGATGTTGTTCAGGCTCTTAACGTGATGAGCATTCTCCATCCTGGGATCAGTCATACTATGATTGACGGTGCTGCTTTTAAAGAAGAAGTAGAGAAAAAAGATATTATGGCTGTACCTACGGTATTCCTTAATGGAGAACCGTTTGGGAGCGGGCGTATGACCCTTGAAGAAATCCTGGCTAAAATAGGCAGTGGTCCAGATGCTTCAGAACTTGCTGATAAGGAACCATACGATGTCCTTGTCGTTGGAGGCGGACCTGCTGGTGCTAGTGCGGCTGTCTATGCAGCACGCAAAGGGATTCGTACGGGGATGGTCGCTGAGCGTTTCGGCGGTCAAATTATGGATACACTCGGAATTGAAAACTTCATTAGCGTTAAGTACACAGAGGGTCCGAAGCTTGCAGCAAGCCTTGAGGAGCATGTAAAACAGTATGAGAATATTGATGTGATGAACCTCCAGCGTGCAAAGCGTTTAGAGAAAAAGGATTTAGTTGAGATTGAACTTGAAAATGGCGCCGTGTTAAAAGGGAAAACGGTGATTCTTTCAACAGGAGCGCGCTGGCGTAATGTGGGTGTCCCAGGCGAATTAGAGTTCAAAAATAAAGGGGTAGCCTACTGTCCTCACTGTGATGGTCCATTATTCGAAGGAAAACGTGTAGCCGTTATCGGTGGTGGGAATTCTGGAATTGAAGCGGCCATTGATTTGGCTGGCATTGTGAAGCATGTCACGTGATTGAATTTGCGCCAGAACTAAAAGCAGACTCCGTCCTTCAAGAACGTTTAAGCAGTTTAGCAAACGTAACGGTGATCAAGAACGCTCAAACGACTGAAATTACAGGTACTGACAAAGTAAATGGGATTTCGTATAAGGAGCGGGCAACAGAAGAAATTCACCATATTGAATTAGAAGGAGTCTTCGTTCAAATTGGTCTTGTTCCAAATACAGAATGGTTGGCTGATACCGTTGAACGTACACGTATGGGTGAAATTGTTGTAGATAAGCATGGTGCTACAAACATTCCTGGCGTCTTTGCAGCAGGAGACTGTACCGATAGTACTTATAAACAAATCATCATTTCCATGGGTTCAGGTGCAACAGCCGCTTTAGGTGCCTTTGATTATTTAATTCGTAACTAATAGGATGAAGAGGACTAATGTCTCCCTTGATATTAAAAAGACCCTGTCTTAACGACAGGGTCACTTATAGAATGCTGGGCCTATTATTAATAAACATCCTTCCATTCTGCGATATTTTCTTGATCAAACTTAAATGGATCTCCAAGCATGATTTGCGTTCCTTCTCAAATCTTCTACAACCTCAAGAGAACCAAGCTTCAGATGCTCGCCCTGATGAACTGAACCTAGATTTCCCTTCATTGCTGTTTACAAGCAGGAAAGTAAATGAATTGAAATGATGTCAAAAGAAATAAAAAATATAGCAACAAGTGTCTACATAGTCAAGATTTTTTTAAAAGTAATCGAGTATTTGTTAAATCCAGATGCAAGTTAATGCGTTCTATCCACCATATTACTTAACAGGACTTTAAATATAGTACATTCTGCACTATTCTCTCTTTTCTTTCATGATTCCCCTTCCATAACTAGTACTATTTTAATATACTATGTGTAACATGATATAATACTGGAGGTTTACTAAGCTTGTGAAAGGAGAGATACGATGGAGTTTTTACCTTTTGGAGAATCTCTGAGAAATATACGCAAAAGAGCCGGTTTTAGTCAAAAGGAACTAGCTTCTGGCATATGCTCTCAGGCCCAAATTAGTAAAATTGAAAAAAATCTTGAAATTCCTTCAGCACTGATTTTAAATGAAATTTCTAAAAAACTCGGTGTTGATATGAACTACTTTTTTGAAATCCAACAATCGCATACGATTGAATTTATAAAAGAGTTCAAAAGTAAAGTGTGGAATTTAAAAAGACAAAAAAAATACGCAGAGCTGCAAAAACTAATCTTAAAAACAAAAAAACATCCCCTTTTTCAAGATGGAGAAAATCTAAAATTTCTAATTTGGCATGAAGCGATCTGTCTTCATTACGTACAAAATAAATCCTCCGAAGCGGTTGACCTATTAAAAAAAGGACTCCAAATTAACCCTTACGAAAAAGAAGAATTTTTTAAAGAGATTGATATACAGATTATCAATAGCCTGGCCGTTTTACAAAAAGAATTAAAGATGTTTGAAGAATCAGAAGCTAATTTCCAAAAAGCTTCTGAACTTCTAAAGCAAATTCCGCAGTTAACGGATAATACAATTGAGTTAAGAAGATTGTTCGGGTTATCACAGCTATATACAGATACCGATAGGTTTGAGGAATCTCTCACTGCTTGTATAGCTGGAATTAAGCTTTGTAATGAATTAGAGACCCTTTATTTATTAGGGCATTTCCAATATCAATTGGGAGAAAACTATGCTAAGCTTGGCAAAATATCTGAAGCGAAGAAAGCTTTTAATAAAGCATGTCTGATTTTCCAACTCCAAGACAACCCGTTTTATGTTAAGCTAGTTAAAGAAAATGAAGCTGAACTAATAGGGGAAAATCATTAGTTTTTTGAAGTAAGAGGTGTAGATTTGAAAATGTTTAGTCTTGGTCAAGCAATACGGGAACTTAGACAAAAAATGGGATTAAGCCAAAAAGAGCTGGCTTCTGGTATCTGTAATCAAGCCCAGATTTCAAATATTGAAAAAAATAATTATATCCCATCGGCAATGCTGCTAAATCAAATCTCCACTAAGTTAGGCGTGGATATGAATTATTTTTTTGAAATGCAAGAATCCTACAAAATTGAGTATATTAGCAATAGTAAGAAATATATTCGTCAACTCGTACGAAATAGAGATTATGAAAATTTATATTTCACAGTCCTTTCTGAAAAAAAGCATCCATACTATCAAGAGAAAGATAACTTACAATTTATTTTGTGGCATGAAGCCATTTGCATTCATTATGTGAAAAAAAATTCAAAGTTAGCCTTTGAGATGTTGGATGAGGCTCTGCACATAACCAATAACAAACGCTACTATACAGAACAAGAAATCGAAATTCTTAACAGTATTGCCGTAATCAAACGAGAAACTGGTTTCTTTGAAGAGTCCGAACAACTGTTTCGGGAAGCGCTAAAAAAACTGCGTGAAGTTCCTAAATTAACCAATCATTCAATTGAGCTTAAACTGCTATTTGGGTTAGCCCAATTGCTTACTGATATTGAGAATTTTAAAGAGTCATTACACTATTGTGAAAAGGGAATAAAGATTTGCAATCAGGCTGAAATTTTATCCATATTAGGTGAGTTCCTTTATCAACGCGGGGAAAACCTTGCAAGATTAGGAAATTGCGAAGAAGCTCGAAAATCATTTGAGCAATCAATCCATATATTCGAAATTCAAAATAATACTTTATTATTAGATTGCGTTAAAGAAAATCAGGCTGCACTACTAGGGGAATAAAAGTACAAGATTTCCTCCGAGAATGCAAAGGAGCTTTCCCTCGTGCTAATCGAAAGGCAATGGTCAAAAAGGATAGACAAAAGAGGTAGTAACTCCTCCATGTCTATCCTTTTTATTAGGACTATTCACTTTTCACAAAGCTTCCCGTATTCATCCATTCGAATTGACGATGTCTAATCTGATACAAAATCATCGGATCATAAAATTTTTCCGGATTCGATTTGAAGGTTTGCAATTCCTTTTCATACAGTTCTTTATCTTTCTCTAACTGCTCAACCGTATTTTGTAAATCGTTGATTGGATTGCTAAAAAACATGGAAATATCACGATCTAAAGAACGCTCAAAAATATCAAGTTGCTGCAAAAATCTTTTTGTAATCAATTTTGTTACTTCAGTGAAATCTTCATGTTCAATATGTTTTTTGTACTGTCCTGCTAAAAATCCTTTATTTTGGGATAAACCACCTAATAGTTTCCCTGCACTCTTTAGTAAAAATTGGGTTGGGCTAAACCGTAAAAAGAAATTCTCTTTTTCATAAGAGATGAAACTAGTCATCCGTTCCATGTCACGCTTCCAATCATTAAGGACTTGAAAATCACATTCCATCTGCAATCGTTCTTCCCCTAATAATTGGTTCAACCCGTCTGACATCTCATCCAAAAATTTCTTGCTTTCAATAAATTCTAATTCCGATTTCTTTACCCATCCTTGAAACTTCTTCTGGAACAATGGCTGTACTGTTTCGTATAAATATTGCTGAACTCGATCATTCATGGCCTCATTGATCTCAACATGTATGTTTTTGAAATCACTATTTTCAGTCACCAAGTCAGAGCAACTCTTTAAAATTTCTGGGATCTTTGACTCAATACTTTCTTTAATATCCTCTTTATTAAGCGCAAATGATTTCTTAATAACCTTGTTCTTTGCAAATTTCAAATCATCTAGCTGATGGACTGCCCCGTTTAATTTTGAGAGGATTTCCTTATGCCAATTAATATTGGTTTGAAGCTGCTTCTTCTGCTCTTCTTTCTTTTCTAATAAAAGATCCAACAACTTTCTAATTAATTGTAACAATACTTCATAACGTCCCACTTCGTTAAATTCTTGCAAAAACAATTTAACATCATCATCATTTTTGATTTTGATTGTTTCTCCATCCCATTTAAGGAGTTCGGACATATTAATCGCTTCATCCTCACCCCAATTAATAATATCAAATAAAAGCTGTATACTCTCTTCCATAGACCTTATTGAAACAGGTTCACGACTTATGAAAGCTTCTGCATTTTCAACTAATCTCCTATCCAACGTTGTTGGAAAATAATCATTCCATGCTAAGATCCCGCCATTTACTAGCGGAGCATCTTCTATCTCAACAACTCTTGCCCAATTTTTAAATAAATCTGGGATAAGATTTTCGATATCTTTAATTAAAAACTTACCATTTATTAAAGTAAAGAATACCTCACGGAAGAGCTTCTTCGTTTCCTGCCAGCGCTCCTCTTCACCGACTTCCATTTCGTTAAACATTTCGTTCAAACTTTGCACCCAATTTAAAAGCTTACCATCTTCCTCGTTTCTCTTCCATAAAGAGGAAAGTAATTGTTCAAAATGCGCTTGGCTAAATTCCTTTAAAAGCATTAAGCTTTCTTTAAAATATTCAGGTGGTAATTCTTTTGTATGCCCTTCTACTACATAGGACTTTAAGACTGAAAACCACTGAACTGACTTTAATCTTTTTCCTTCTTGAACAGCTAACTCAACTGCACTTTTCCAATCTTGATTTTCCTCATAAAATCTTCGTGCTGTTTCCGTTACTTTCGGATAATCTGGATTAATCGAAACGACCCATTTTATAATATGATCGGCCTTCTCTAAATTACCAAGTTTTGTATATAAGGAAAATAAGCGCAAACCTATTTCGGAATTTAAGACAAGAGACTCTGTCACAATCGATGTATAAAGCTTTTCACCTTCTGAATAATAGCCTAATTGAACGTATGCATCCGCCATATTCTTTTTCGCCCATGAGTTCAATTCGTTATTCACATATTCCCATTTATAAATTGCAGCCTCAAAATCCTTATAATGATAATAAAGCTCACCTTGTGCATAGCGGATATTCGATAGGTCTGCCTCATCTTTGCTCTGCTCGTCGGCAAAAAGCTCACCTAAAACTTCCACTGGATTCTCATATTTATCTTCACTCAGAAATTGCTCAAAATATTGTCTGTTTTTTAACATTTCTTCTAAACTCATAGCATCCTCCGAAGAATGTATTTTTAAAGCGAAGTCGATTACCATCGACGTTTTTTTACTATTCCTTACTCTACCATGATAATTTAGCAAAGGACTATATGAGAAAAGTAACAATCTTACGCCCCGCTTCTTAAAAGACTATGGGACGATCTGCTCTGTCTACAAAAAGTTAATTGCCAAAAGTACTTAGCATGGTACAGCCTTTACGGTTCTGGAACTTTCTACCTCCACTTTATAAATATTGGCTCCTTTATGACTATATGTCGGGTCATTTGTCATATTTCTATTGAAAATGAAACTTTTTTTATCAAATTAAGAACAAATGTCACTACTTTGTTCTTAAAAAAGGAGGACAGATTATGTTAAGGTTATTCCATTGCAAAATAACAAGGAGGTAGCAGCATGAATTCAATTATAAAAAGACTAGTAACAACAAGTGTTGCTACTATCGTATTTTTAACAATACACAGTGGCATCACTTTTGCAGAAGAGCAAGATGAAAACAAATTAGATATATTAAGCGAGGGACAATTGGACAATCAAAATGATTTTCCCTTTTCAGCTATAGAAAACCCTGATAAACTAATTAATGAAGGGATATTAAAAGAGACACCCGGATATGAGATTTCATCAAAAGAAAAAGACTTGCTGGCTCGTTTAGTTGAAGCTGAAGCGAAGGGTGAATCGTTTGCAGGAAAGGTTGCTGTCGCTACAGTTGTACTAAATCGAGTCGATTCAAATCAATTTCCGAACAGCATTACGAATGTCATTTATGAAAAGGTTGGCAATGCTTATGCTTTTTCTCCTGTTCAGAATGGAGAAATTAATAAACAAGCATCAGAAGAAGCGACTCAAGCGGTTGAAGAAGCATTAAAGAGCCCAGACCGTTTAAATAATGCGATCTATTTTTACAATCCAGAAATTGCAACAGATGATTGGATTCGTTCACGTCAAATTGTCAAAAAGATTGATAACCATGTTTTCGCAATCTAAATAGGTTTAAAAAAGGCGGTTCATCGGAAAGTTCTGAATCGACTAAAATGCTTTACTTCCAGAGGTCATTTCAAAAAACGAGGGTTAATCATGCATAGACTTACTAATCAAATTTTTGTCTACTTAGGATTTCTTGCTTCCATATTTTTAGGGATCTTTTTTTTAGAAACTGTCCCATTTTTTATCACAATGTTGATTGTGATGGCTGTAATGGGCGTGATTACAATGCTTGTGCGCACGATGTATTCCTTTGCCATCCTGATTACTTTTATCCTCATTATTGCTTTTTACAATGTGGGAATTTCTTGGTTTATGCAGTGGGATATGAAACAACAGGGAGTTAATATTGGCACGCAATCGCTATTCTCATTCGCGGCCTTGATGGCCTGGATGAGTGGTTATGCGATCCAAAAAAACCAAGAAACACTGATTTCACTAAATACCGAACTGGCTTTATTAAGAAAGTATGAAGAATATACAGGATTGCTCACTTTTAATGAATTTATTGAGCAAGCACAGATTCTTTTTACTGGAATGAAGCGAAGAAAGGAACATGGCTTTCTCGTTTATATTGGTATTAAAGAGAACACTCCTTTTAAACAAAGAATTTTAAAAGAAAAATTAACATCTGTGCTGCTGACCTCTATTCGCACAAAATTTGATTTGGTGGGCCAGCTCACCCCTGTAAAACTAATCCTTTTTTTAAACAATACAACTGAAGACGGAGTTGAAATTGTTATAAATCGAATTAAAGAAAATCTCCAACAAGAAAACCTTGAAGATGGGGAATTCAGCTTTACTGTAGAGGCTGTTGCAGATTTATGGGAAGTGGTCATCCAGCGTATTCAATTACGACAAACTGAGGAGGATGCACCATGACCATAACATTGACGATCATTTCTATTTGTTTCTGGGTACTATTAGCGTATTATTCGCTCTTAACAATTGCAGGAGTTGTTTTTCGTAGACAAAAGAAAACCTATGCACAGCTAGATCACTATCCAAGTGTTGCCGTTCTGATTCCTGCACATAATGAAGGAGTCGTTATCGCTGATACCTTATTTGCAATGACCAAAATTCAGTATCCAGGAGAACTAAAAATTTATCTTCTTAATGATAATTCAAAGGATGATACTGGTGAAATTGCCGACTACTATGCATCCAAATATAATCATATTTATCATATTCATGTACCTCCGCAGACACCGAGTGGAAAATCGCGTGTTTTAAATTATGGTTTAGAAGTAACGCAATCGGATTATATTTGCGTTTACGATGCGGATAATCAGCCTGAGCCTAAAGCACTGCTCATGCTCGTTGAAGCAGCTGAGGGAACTGCACATGCTGTAGGGGCAGTCGGCTACGTAAAAAATATCAATGAAAAAGCCAATATGCTGACAAGAATGATTTCCTTGGAATTCTCCGTCTTTCAATTGACAATGCAAGCTGGACGCTGGAAATTATTTCGGCTCGGTTCGCTAACAGGAACGAATATGCTTGTCAAACGCTCAGCTCTCCTTGAAGCTGGAGGTTATGATCCGAAGGCCCTGGCGGAAGATGCAGACTTGACCCTCTCCCTTACCGAAAAAGGAGGGCTGCTTCCTATTGTTCCCGAAGCGAAAACATGGGAGCAGGAACCAGAAACAATTCGTGTATGGATTAAGCAACGGACGCGCTGGATGCAAGGGAATTTATATTTAATTGAGAAAACATTGAGAAATCGAATTTATTTTAAAGGAAAAAACTTTATTCACTCTATCCAATTACTAGCTGTTTATATTGGCTTTGCATTCTTTCTTATCGTTTCAGACATTTGGTTTATTCTTGGACTTTTTGGTGCAGTTGAAACTACAGCAGCTATTCCATTGCTGGTTCTCTGGTTTGAGTCCTGGCTCATTTATTTCATTCAACTCATTTCATCACAAATCATGGATAAAAAGATACGATTTGTAGATTTGCTTACATCCTTTCTCATGTATTTCACTTATGCACAGCTTTGGCTCATCCTTTTAATTCGAGGCGTTTATTATCAAATTAAACTAAAGCGTTCTGATGACGATCCAATTTGGGATAAAACAGAACGTTTTCGAAACATGCCTAAATAAATGTTGCGCAGCTTTGAATAATGGAGGAAAGACCTTGATTCGAAGCTGCTCACCTCTTACGATAGCCCTTTTTCAATTCTTCATGGTTTTTCTCATAAACATCTCTTCTTCCCTATGATATGATAGAATTGACTAGTTTTATATGAGGAGAATATTCATGTTAAAAAAGCTGCACGATTTATATGCTCGATCGATCTTATCCTCTACTACTCCTGACTTCCATGAATATGAGCATTATTACTGGTTTCATTCTGATATTGAAAGCAACTGGTTAGGAATTCCGAAAAATGAGCTTGCTCATAGAGAATTATCAATCTTAAAAACGTTGTATCATCTATATGATCCTAGTTTACGCCCGACTCTACAGCAAAGCTGGTATGATTTTTTATTTTCAAACGGAGAAATCCCCTATCAAACAAGCAATGAGCCGATACGATTGATCCATTTTAAAATGAAGAAAATGGATTGGGAAAAGGAAGATCTAGAATCTACCTTAAAAAACTTTTTTATTTCAAATATTTCCATCGTTTGGATAGATGAACTTGAAGGAGTGATTCTTGAAAAGCAAGGAGATCATAGTTTAACGAAAAGCAACTTGAGCTCGCTGCTTTCAAATTTAGAATCTGATCTATTTATCCAAATGTCCATTTACGTTGGCAAACAACACGAGGTCGATACTGCTCTTCCTAGCCATTTCTTAAAAGAACGAAAATGGTTCAAAGAAGGACTTCATGCTCTCCCGTCTGAACGAATTTTCAATTTTGAAAAAGTTTTTCCTTTTATCTTAGTTGAGCAAATGTCTCAAGAGCTCAAACAAAATCTTTTAGCGAATTTCACCCTTATCCATGAAGAGCGTGAGCTTTTAAAAACGATTCGGATCTTTATCGAGTCCAGCTTTAACGTTTCCCTCACAGCCAAAAAAATGTACATTCATCGCAATACTCTCCAATATCGAATTGAACGCTTTACGGAAAAAACAGGGATAAACTTAAAAGACTATCATCAAGTCTCAACAGTCTATTTTGCTTGTTTGCTCTTTGATCTAGATGAATAAGAAGTAAACACCGCCACGTTGCTTCCTTTTTTTACGTGGCGTTTTTTTGTTGTTGGATGTATTTAGTAAGATATTTATGAACATTATTCTAATGCATACGACTTGGACGCCTTTAGCTTGTATATTTTGGGAAGCAGATAAATGAAGATATAACTTTTTCATCGTTTTCGCTTGTTTTTATTATGTCTAAGTATTTCCTCCTTAAGCAGGCGAAATTACTTTTAACCTATGAATTATGAGTCTTTAACTTGATGTAATTAAATTTATTCATTAAAAAATAGCAAACGAGGGCAACAGTTTCCTTCTTTGAAGCATGGCTTTTCCCTAAAAATAGGTGTTTGAATTAATACAAACTCGTCACTCCTTTCATATTGTATTAGTGAATCATTAAACGAAAGGGGAATAAATCATGCATTGTAAACAACCATCTCAAGTATTACCCGCGATTGTACACCCAACTAAATGTTGCACAACACATTCTTTTAATAACGTTGTACAACCGCATATTCATCCATCTCACACAACACACGTAAATCATACTAATATTCAGAACCAACACTATTTTCCTCATACTCAATCTGCAGTAAATCAAGTAACTTCTACAAACATGAATATGGGACCAGGACCTAGTGTTGCTGGGGCATTCTCGCCTGCTCCAGGGCCAATGCTCGGACAAGTAGCGGGTGCCTATTCACCAGGATCAGCCCCTGGTCAAGTAGCAGGTGCATTTGCTCCAAACATGCCTGCTCCTGGATCACCAGGATTCCGTAAACCAGGATTTGGGCGTTAAAATTTGCTAAACCACTCCCAATCTAGAAGACCTCACCAAAAATTGGTGGGGTCTTCTGATTAAAGAGATACTTACAAACCATTCAGACTTGAAGATTGACGTATGCTCAACAGTTTTATAATATATGAAGTGGAATCATGACCATAAGAGGTTCATAGCGTCACCCTCTATAAAAAACTATGGATACATGATACTTTCCATGTCCATAATGGACATGGTTTTATTTTTTATTAGGAGGATTTTATGATGTCAGGTCGAAATAAGGAACAAGGTTTAGATGACTTAACGTTACTCGGAAATCAGCATACAAACTATTCATTTAATTATGCACCAGAGGTTTTAGAATCAGTAGATAATCTTCATTCCGAACGGGATTATTTCGTGAAATTCAACTGTCCTGAATTCACAAGTCTATGCCCTATCACATCACAGCCAGATTTTGCAACGATGTATATAAGCTATATTCCAGATAAAAAAATTGTCGAGAGCAAATCGTTAAAGCTTTATTTATTTAGCTTCAGGAACCATGGAGATTTTCATGAAGACTGCGTCAACATCATCATGAATGATTTAATTAACTTACTTGATCCTCGCTATATTGAGGTTTGGGGAAAATTCACGCCTCGTGGAGGAATTTCCATTGATCCATGGTGCAACTATGGAAAGCCTGGAACGAAATATGAGGAAATGGCTAACTTCCGTTTAATGAACCACGATTTATATCCGGAGAAAATTGATAATCGTTAATTTGCGAATGAGGTCTTGATCTATAATCAAGGCCTTTTTTAATCATTGGCTTTGTTAAACAACATGGCTCTTTAAACGATTTTGGGCTCATTTCATATTCAGGCATCTTTCAGTTGGTAATTTTTTAAAATTGAATTTAGTGGTTCGTAATAACTTGATATGGCTCCTCTGACTTTTGAGCATCATGCCGTCCCTCCATTAGACCATATTAAGAAATACTTTCACATAGTTCTAAATCGACGCTTTCTTTTTGTTTCAACATATCGGTATTAATGAAGCCAAACCGACTGATTGCCAATTTTATTCAGCAAGGCTTTATGTTAAAATACGTTTAAAAAGGAGTGAGAAGATTGTATGTAAAAGAACTTTCAAAACCGGTTAAAATAAGCGTCCTTGAAGTATTGTTAAAGAGACTTGTTGATCATCACCCGAAACAATCAGAAATTGAAAGAGATTTGACACTACTTGTAGCTGGCTACAAAGGGGAAAAAGCTGTATCCTATTATTTAAATTTTCTTCCTAAAAAAGACTATTATATTTTTCACTCATTACGGCTTCCAAATAATGGTCATTATTTTCAAATGGATTATTTACTCCTCACAACCCGCTTCGCCCTCATCCTCGAATGCAAAAATTTTTTCGGTACTCTCTTTTTCGATCAATCTTTCCATCAGTTAATCCGTACAGTCAACGACAAAGAAGAAGGCTTTCATGATCCTCTTTCTCAAGTAAAATGGCATCAGCACCAGCTTCAAAATTTATTCCACACTTGGCGCTGTCCTCTTCCCATCGAGTATTTCGTCGTCATTGGCAACCCTTCAACTATTGTTAAAACGAACCCTCAAAATAGACATGCTCTTACCAAAGTTGTTCATGGGCATCGATTGTTAAATAACATCCAAGAGATCGAACGAAAATTTCAGAAAGAAGTATACGATGTTAAAAAAATACGCAAATTATCGAAATTACTGGTGAAGCAACATACTCCCGAGACTTTTGATCCCATACAAAAATATGGATTGACTTACGAAGACATTTTGACCGGAGTAAAATGTCCAGAATGCGGACAAGTTGGCATGATTTATAATCATGGAAGCTGGAAGTGCCAGCAGTGTCAAATAAAAAAGAAAGATGCCCATGCAGAATCGCTAAAAGATTACGCATTACTTATTAGCCCTACGATTACAAATCAGGAATTTAGGCGTTTTTTCCACGTTACATGTCCTGATGTAGCCAACTATTTGCTAAAGAAGCTTCAACTGTCCCATTCAGGAGGTACAAAAAATCGTGTGTACTATTTGAACGAAGGTGAATTCTGGAAAAATCAGAATTAATTCCGGAATTTTTCCACTTAATTCCGGAAAAAACAGAGGTAATTCCGGAAAAATGACAACAATTCCGGAACTGTACCCTATAATTCCGGAAATCATCAAAAAGGACCACTCACAAAAGTGGTCCTAACTAAGATAATAGAAGAATTAACACGAAAAAATAGAGAAAGGTGAATTTGAGTACCCTCAAATTCACCTTTCTCTTTATTAGAGGCTATTTGTGTCCCAGCCTCTTCCAATTATGTTAATCTCATTTTAAAATCTTCATATCCAAACTTGTGTAAAACATGGCAATCACCATTTTTATCACGAATGGCAATAGAAGGCAATGCCATTCCATTAAAGGTCGTATTTTTAACCATTGAATAAATAGCCATGTCACCGAAAACAAGTCGGTCTCCAGCTTTTAAGGGCTCATCGAATGAATAATCGCCAATATTATCTCCAGATAGACATGTTGGCCCTCCGAGACGGTATGTGTAGGCTTTCTCGCCTGCCTCACCAGAACCAAGAAGCGGCGGACGATAAGGCATTTCTAACACATCAGGCATATGGCAAGATGCAGATGTATCCACAATAGCAATATCCATCCCGTTTTTCATCGTATCTAGTACGGTTGTAATTAAAAATCCAGCATTTAGCGCGACTGCCTCGCCTGGTTCAAGATACACTTTCAAGCCGTACTTTTCCTGCATCCTTTTAATACAATCCTCCAGCAATGGAATATCATAGTCATCACGAGTAATATGATGGCCCCCACCGAAATTAATCCATTCGAGCTGTGAAAGCCAAGGGCCAAACTTTTCTTCAACTGCATCAAGAGTTGTAGCCAGATCATCAGAATTTTGCTGACAAAGAGTATGAAAATGGAAACCGGAAACCCCTTCCAATTGCTCTGGACGAAAATGCTCTATTGTCACACCAAATCGAGAGCCGATCGCACAAGGATTATAAATATCATGACCCACTTGAGTAGAACACTCTGGATTTATGCGAAGGCCAATCTTCTTTCCAGCCTTTAACACTCTATCACGGTATTTTTCTATCTGTGAAAACGAGTTGAAAATAATATGGTCACAATAAGAAATAATCTCGTCTATCTCATCTTCTCGATATGCTGGGGAGAAGACATGGTTCTCCTTTCCCATCTCTTCATATCCGAGCTTCGCTTCATACAACCCACTTGCTGCAGTTCCACTTAAATACTGTCCAATAAGCGGATACATAGAATACATGGAAAATGCCTTTTGCGCGAGAATAATCTTCGCTCCAGTCCTTTCCATGACTCCTTTTAAAATTTGCAGGTTTTTTTCTAAAAGGGCTTCATCCACTACATAACTTGGTGTCGGTAATTGTTCAAAACGCATACTATCTGACTAGCTCCGGTTCTTTTGCAGTTTCATCCGTATCAACAAGCACTGGGTTGAAATCCTCTTGCCATGGAAGTCCCCATTTGTTTAATGCTTCCATAAATGGATCAGGATCAAATTCCTCAATATTATAAACACCAGGTTTATTCCATTTTCCAGTCATGATCATCATTGCTCCAATCATTGCAGGCACTCCTGTTGTGTAAGAAACTGCTTGAGAACCCACCTCTGCGTAACATGCTTCATGATCACAAACATTATAAACGTAATAGGTTTTCTCTTTGCCATCTTTTTTACCACGGAAAATACAGCCAATATTTGTTTTCCCTTTTGTACGAGGTCCAAGGGAAGCTGGATCAGGCAGGACAGCTTTTAAAAATTGTAACGGGATGATTTGTTTTCCCTCGAATTCAATTGGTTCAATGGAAGTCATTCCCACATTTTCAAGAGCCTTTAAATGGGTCAAATAACTTTGCCCAAATGTCATGAAAAAGCGAATACGCTTAAGTCCTGGGACATTTTTTGCGAGAGATTCAAGCTCTTCATGATAAAGTAAATACATATCCTTTTCACCAATCTCAGGGAAATCATAAACGCGCTTTATTTCCATCGGCTTTGTTTCAATCCATTCACCTTTTTCCCAATATCTGCCATTAGCTGAAACCTCGCGAATATTGATTTCAGGATTGAAGTTTGTAGCAAATGGATAACCGTGGTCCCCTGCATTACAGTCAAGAATATCAATATACTCTATTTCATCGAAATGGTGCTTTAACGCATGTGCAGTGAATACACCCGTTACCCCTGGATCAAAGCCGCTCCCTAGCAAAGCTGTAATGCCAGCTTTTTCGAAACGCTCTTTATAATCCCATTGCCATTTGTATTCAAATTTTGCTGTATCTTCAGGCTCATAGTTTGCTGTATCTAAATAATGGGTTTTTGTTGCAAGACAAGCATCCATAATCGTCAAATCCTGGTAAGGTAATGCTAAATTCATCACGATATCCGGTTTCACTTCTTCAATCAGAGCAATAAGGTCTTCAACATTATTGGCATCAACCTGTGCAGTTGTAATCTTTGTTTTACCACCATCTAATTTTGCCTTTAAATCGTCGCATTTTGATTTTGTTCGGCTCGCAATACAGATTTCTTCGAATACCTCACTGTTTTGCACACATTTATGGATAGCAACTGATGCCACTCCACCACAACCGATAATAAGAGCTTTTCCCATTTTTTCATTCCCCTTTTCCATAAGATTTTTGCTCACGGCCAAAGAACAAATAAAAAAGCAAGTGAAAGAACGCAAAGGCTTGCGTATCACTTGCTTGAGATATAAACATAAATATTTAAAAGCTGATTAAAGACATGAAAATAGTATGTATTTAACTGATCATGAATGGAGAGCTTTTAAAATATTTAAATATATCAATAGGTTCAGAGTCTATATAGCAAATAATTACTTTTACCACTCTTATTGACCGTTTCACAAGTTGATATGCATCCGCACACTGGTTGTAAAGTAACCAACTTATAAAATTTGAGCTTTTAACTCAATCAATAAGGCAACTAAGTTGCCAATCGGCATTTGACCCGGCGAACCGATGCCTTAACTTTTTCGAATAGAAAAAGTGGTCAAAATTATCTGCTTGGAAAGACTCTAATATTGACTATCTGCTTTCCATTAATAATTCATTCACTATATTAACAACAATCATCTAAAAATGCTAGAAAAAAATTAAAAAATGTTGAAATTAAATCTCACAACACTTCTTTAAGCTCCCCATTATTACTTCGCCTGCCCAATCACATTTTATGAAGATGTACTAATCAAAGGACACCATCAATGACTCAGAAAATAACTGAAATTCTGGTCATCGTCTTAAATATTGACGAGTAAAAATGTTTCACAAATTGTTAATACTTATTGTGATTGCTATCGATAGAATATCTATATACTAGATATAGAAAGCGCTTACTTCGTACTATGTCTTAAAGGGGTGTTTATGGTGAACTATCAGGAAATCAAACAAACATTGGTAGAAAAGAAGCATCACCTAGAGGATAAATTAAAGGATCCAAATTTACTAAGCGAACAAAAAGTTGAAATTCAAAATGCGATTGATAATTATGACTATATCATTGAATTAACTGAAATGAACCACTATAAACGAGGGACCCTCATTGAAGGGACGAGCAATAACGAATAATAGCTTAACTCGAAAAGTCTATAAATAACCACAAGAGGATTTGGACCTTCTCTAAAACTTGAGAGCTTGCGCAAGCAAGCTCTCTTTTTATTGCGCAAAATGATGACTCGACTTCCATAACTTCTCTTTTGCCATAACATACTCATTATGCAACTTCTCTATGAATTGAGCAGCAGTCGAAATTTCTTTAACCGCTCCAATCCCTTGACCACTTCCCCAAATATCTTTCCATGCCTTTGTCTTCGCATCACCAGCAAAATTCATTTTCGAGGGATCACTTTCCGGCAATGCATCTGGGTCCAAACCTGCCGCGCGAATCGAAGGAGCCAAATAATTGCCATGGACTCCTGTAAAGAGATTGCTGTAAACAATATCATCTGAATTACAGTCAACAATTGCCTGCTTATATTCTTCCGCTGCCCTCGCTTCTTTTGTTGCAATAAACGGCGAACCAATATAGGCAAAATCTGCACCCATCGCTTGAGCAGCAAGGATAGCGCTTCCATTAGCGATTGAGCCGGCTAATGCGAGAGGTCCCTCATACCATTCCCGAATCTCTTGTACTAATGCAAATGGACTTTTACTTCCTGCATGGCCGCCAGCACCAGCAGCTACTGCGATTAACCCATCAGCGCCTTTATCAATGGCTTTCCGGGCAAAATGATTATTAATAACATCATGAAAAACGATCCCACCATAGCTATGTGCAGCAACATTCACCTCTTCTCTTGCCCCAAGCGATGTAATAATAATGGGAACTTTATACTTCACACAAAGCTCCATGTCCTGTTCAAGACGACTATTGGATTTGTGCACAATTTGATTAATCGCAAACGGAGCTGCAGGCTTCTCTGGATGCTTCACATTATAAGCAGCCAGTTCCTCAGTAATTTCTGCAAGCCATTCGTCTAATTGGGATGCAGGTCGTGCATTGAGGGCAGGCATTGCACCGACAATTCCCGCCTTACATTGTTCGATTACAAGTTTCGGATTACTAATAATAAAAAGAGGTGAACCGATGACCGGAATACGCAAATTTCGAAGAATCGATGGAATCATAGACATTTTTCTCCCTCCAAAATATTTACTCCCATTTTTCTAAAGCATTTTCTCGTAAAATAGAACGGATGATATGAATGGAATCCCATTCTCCTGAAGAAAAAAAGGTAATTGGATATTTCTTGCTAAATAGCTCCGCTTGTATCTCAAATTCTGTTAACCCTTGTTTTCGTAAAGCTAACGTTTTGCCCTGTAACTCTTGCAAATAATGAAGTTTCTTTGTCAGCGCCCTGCGCCCATCTTTGACAAAACCTGCATGGCAGCAAAACATTTCATCAAAATCATATGTCAATACCGTTTCAATAGATTGAATCATAAGGGGAATGTTTTCTTCACGTAAAACAAGTTTTGTTTTCACAGTCACATATAAATCACCCGAAAATAATTGACCTGTTTCCCGATTTAAAAAAGACAGATGATCGCTCGTATGGCCAGGAGTGGCAATCACATCCCAAGTTGCAGTCCGAGATGAAAAAGTTTTAGACAATGGATGTGCATCATAGGGCTTTCTTTTTCCCCAAAAAAACTTGCGATACTTAGGATAATCTGCTTTTTTTGCACATTGTTCAATCGTCATCTCATTTTGATAGATTGGAAGCTTAAATGTCCTTTGTAAATAGGCTGCACCCCCTGTATGATCCTCGTGATAATGTGTGATTACAACTTGTTCAAGAGTAGATTCAGCAAAAAAAGGGATAAATTCATTGAGTAAAACTTGCGCACCTGTATCAATAAGAACTCCATCTAGTTCAAAACAATAAACATTCAAATGAACATTATGAAAAGAAACAAGTCCTTCGATATAACGGACATTACTCTTCTCACCCTTAACGGACCGTTTTTTTACAAGCAAATAACCACCACACCTTCAACTGTACCTACATGTAAGATAACACAAAATGAATGACTATTCATTATAAATTTTCAATTTATTCAAAACACTTTAAATTATATCGATATGCATCAATTGATCATAATTGATTATAGTAAGGATGCTATTGTGAGGAGGCATAAAGAGCGTTGTCTTTCATGATCATCGCAGGTACAAACGATGAAAGCTTTCACTAAACTTCGATACACTAATATCCAACAACAGTTTCTAAGCAATAAAAAAAAGAGCATCTTCATAATGCTCTCAGAGTGAAGACAAAGCTCAAAAATATTAGACGGCAGTTACCTTCAGGCTGATTGAAAACGTTTGTCTTTCGAGGCGCGAAGCCTTGGGAAGAGCGGAGTTACCATAGAAGGTAATGAGCACTGGACAAGGTGAAGCAACAAAGAAAGCGAGCGTTTGTCAACAGCCTGAGAGCATCTTCATAATGCTCTTCTCATTTTGCCCAATAATGAAAGTTCTCACTTTATGGATGAATAATCTAATTCTTTCATTAGCCATACAGAAGCTAATCTTTAATAAGATGACCTATTTTTTCTTCGATGTATTGAGTCTCTAAAAAGTCAAGCTTTAAAGCTAGATCAAGATAGATTGGACTATTTGGGCCGCTTTTGTGATATAGTTCGTTCTTTTTGGAGCGAAGAACACTTATCTCTTTAAGTAATTCCGTATTTTCAAACGGAACTAAATTCTGCTCTTTCATCTAAACTACACCCCGCTGAAAATTTAAATGCTTGCTTTAATAAATAGAAAAAACTGTTAAAATTTCGTTTTCCTAACTATCAAAGCATCACTGATAGTAACACAGTCCAACTAGCATGTAAATAATCAACTAATGGGTCAAAAAACTGAAAATAATTTCGAAATACTATATTATCGTCTATGAAACCTTCATATATATAGAAATGATATAAAATGTCTCTCTACTCACCGCAAAATATTCGTTATATTATAATAGCATTTCGACAAAAAATAAAAAAATTGTCAAATTACTGAACATTAAGTTAGTTAAAGCTTTTCTATTTTAGATTAACAGGTGTGCAGACTGCATATAATGATTCTACTGATGTAGAAATCTCAACCTTAATAACTTTAAATCCACTACTATTCGGGCCACTATTCTCTCTCTTCATGATCATTTGCTTTTCTTTCATAACTCGTTCCTTCCCTTCACATATTAATAGTACAGAAAGCAAAATAAAGATGAACTCCTCCAATAGAGAAGAGTTACCTTATTTCACACCGAAGATATTATATGCGACGAGTCGAAAAAAGTGATTCAATTCAAAAAGATCAAAAAATCTGATCTAAATAATTTCCATCGCCGTTCAAAATTGTGAGGCCTTGTTTTTGTAGTTCATTCCATATTTTTCGATCTAATGCATATGGCTCTTTTTTTTTGCAAAACTTTAATTTCATTCTCAGAAAGTTCCAGTTCATAATCATTGATGCCATTTCTCGCAGTCCAAAGATAATTCTCCAATTTCATGATCATGACCTTATAAGAATCATCCCATTCCAGCAATTGACGCTCAATTGTTTTCGATACATGAATTAAAAAATCCTCCTCATTAAAATATTTTGCCATGTAGTTTCTTGCCGCCCCACTAATATTCATACAATCCATCTCCTTTTACGGTCACAAAAAAACTCCTTTTGCATTGGATACAAAAGGAGTTCCTACCGTTTTATCATCCAAAGCCATCTGCTTTGCTGGTTGGAGCACCTTGCATACATACAGGTTGCTGTGACGTCTTAGAGCCAGTTCTCTCGGTCACTCTTGATAACGATTCAATTACTCTTATTATAGACAGAATAATTCACGAATTTCAATTATTTCTTCATTTATTTTTGTTTGAAATATATTCAATTGCAATGAAATATTTCTGTTCGAAGCGCTTAATCAAAAATTGCTACATGAAAATGTCATGCTTAAAGCAGAATAAAGAATATGAATACATTCAAAAAGCTGCTGCAAATAGAATGGCTAGTGATCGTGATTATTTTGTTTATTCCAGCCACCCCTTCTTCCAGCCGCACCCATGACATTAACACGAAAACGGTCTATACGTATGAAGCATTAACTGAAGACTTAAATAAACTTTCGGAGCTCTACCCAGACATGGTTACTTACAAAGCACTTGTCACCACTACTTATGGAAGAAAAGTATGGGCAATTAAATTAGGACATGGCAAACGGAACATTTTAATACATGGTGCTCATCACGCCAGAGAATGGATGACCAGTGCTCTATTAATGAAAATGCTTCATACGTATTTAACAGCATACGAAAGTAATCAAAACATAGATGGTTTTAGTCCAAATATCTTGAATCAAGTATCGATCTGGTTTGTCCCTATGGTGAATCCTGACGGAGTAACGTTGCAACAATTCGGACTCCATGCCTTTCCTACCAATATTCACTGGAGTCTAATAGAAATGAATGAAGGCTCAATTCATTTTATTCGTTGGAAAGCAAATATTCACGGAATTGATCTAAACCGCCAATATCCTGCCAATTGGGAAAATTTAAAAGGAGTTAATAGGAGACCTAACTACCAATTTTACAAGGGTAGAAGACCATTAGAGGCAGATGAAGTAAAAGCACTGGTTGAATTTACCCGTAACATTAAACCAGAAATTGCCGTGTCTTATCATTCATCTGGAAATATGATTTTTTGGGGCTATCATCAATGGGGTCTAACCCATACAACTAACTTTACCGATGATTATTATACAATTGCTGAAAAAGTTGCTGAGATAACAAATTACGAATTAGAGGAGCCCGCTTTTCACCAACAGGGTGGCGGCTTTACCGATTGGTTTGTACAAGAATTTGAAAAACCTGCTTTTACAGTAGAAATCGGCTCTTTAATTGAAGACAGTAGCTTACCGCTTATTGCCTTCCCGTCAATTTGGGAGCGCAATAAAGCCATCGGCCTGTTTCTCGCTGAAAAAGCGCTGCAAAAAACCAAAGAATAGCAACAAAAAGAGCATTTAAATGCTCTTTTTGTTTGGAAAAAATTCCTCTTTGTCAATATAATTAGAAATTAATACTCTCTCTGGAAATGTATAAACATTCAAAGATTGCCCCCTAATAAAGCCAATCGTCGTAATGCCTAACTGCTCCGCTAGCTCTATAGCTAATTCGGTTGGTGCTGACTTGGAAAGAATGATTTCACATCCAATTTTCGCAACCTTTATCAAAATTTCAGAAGAAACTCTGCCACTGAAGACCAAAATTTTATCGCGAATGGTAAGCTTATTTTTCATGCAGTGGCCATAGATTTTATCTAAAGCATTATGGCGGCCAATATCCATTCTCGTTAAAATAAACCCGTTTTGATCACAAAGTGCCGCATTATGAACTCCACCTGTTTGCTGAAAAACTTTCGCAGATTCTTCCATTTTAGCCATAAGGTGAAACACTTTTTCAATTGATAACTTTACTTGAAACTTGTTTACTCTCTTACTTGTTAACGCATCATGAGCAAAAACGAAGCTTTTTCTGCTCGCCCCACAACAAGAATTAATATAGCGTTTATTTTGCAGTTTTTCATAAAAAGGGTTTATTCGTTTTGTTTTAACATGAGCATAGCCTTCATTTTCTTGAATCCACAATTCATCAATATCTTCAAATTTTTTAATTATACCTTCCGAAGCAAGATAACCGATCGTTAATTCCTCCAAATTTTCTGGTGAACAAACTAAAGTAGCCCATTCTTTTCCATTTATTTTTATTGTTAACGGGTACTCTGTTACGATCGCCTCATCCTTAACAATAATTCCTCCATTTTGAAAGCGCAGTGTCTTACGCATGGTTGCGGTCGGCTTCATATCATCGTCCTTTCGTTCACCACTTTATTCCATTGGTTCATATAAATGAAATTTTCGATCCTGTTGACAAGCCTCGCAAACATGCAGATAACCTATTTCTATTTTGTCACTATCCTTTTCAGTAGGATTCCAAACTTCTTCCGTTCCACAGACTTCACAGACTCTCATTTCATATCCTCCCTCTCATTATTTTGAGACGCCAAAGCCAGAATCAATAATAGCTTGTTCAAAATCATGCAAGGAAGCAGCGTTCTCATCAAAGCTTATGATCACTTCCTGACTTCGGAAGCGAACTTCAGCTTCCCGAACGCCCCATACCTCATTTAAGGCTTGAAGTACCTTGTCTGCATCAGCTTGAGAGCTTACACCTTGCAGATTTAGCTTGCCTGTTTCCATTGTAGCCCCCCTCATTCATGCACTTTATTATTCTCCTGTTTAAACGCTTCACCCATTCCATGTAAAAATTCGGTAAGTGTTGTGAGTGACACCAACACCTCTTTCTCTCTTAAACTTGAAGCTAATTTAAACAAACCTTTCTGCTCTCCTGTCTGAACAACATCGAGCATACGTTCAAAGCCAAGATTTAATCCATTTAAAACGGCTTGCAGTTGCTCCGGATGAATTGAACCTGCAAACTGAATCGCTGCCATTCCATTTTTGATAATATTATGAACACCTGGTTGATTCGCTTGCTTCATAGCGATCGCTCCAATATCTTCGCTTTGTTCCAGCATTGACTTCGCTGCTTCTAGCACACCCATTTCATGCAAGCCCTTAATAATGTCAAGGGTCATCATTAATGCATCCTGATTTGCACTGATGGCTTGAAGCAAATTTGCGAGCGATTCCTTTTGCACCTCTTCAGGATTTGGACTGCTTTTGTTAATTTGCCTGATCGCTTTCGCCATACTTCTCCCCCTCTAATAATTCTGGTATTGGTGTAAAATCAAGCCTGCTCCATTTTTCCTCCACCTTTACGCTAAGTTGAGGAATACGATTACCAAAACGATGATTTACTTTCGGCAATGGCGGCTCGCCCTTTTCCTCTAACACATCCATTTTTACACCCATTTCCTTATAGTTTGGTGTATGTGTAATTTTATCGTGGTAGCTGCTCGTTAAGCGATTCACCGCCTCATAATCTTCACTGGAGTTCATTGTCAAATAAATTTCATTGCCCTTCACCCGATCCGTCACCATAACCCTTACCTTTACTTGTCCATAAGGTGAAGTTAAGCGAACTAATGAACCGTCCTCAATCCCCCTTTCCTGAGCCAATTCCGCTGACACATCAAGCCATGGATTCGGAACCTTATAGGTTAATCCTTCTGAACGGTACGTCATATTTCCTTCATGGAAATGCTCAAGCAGACGGCCATTATTTAAGTGAAGGTCATATTCTTTTCCTGCCATAAACGGAGGCGTCCACTCAACTGGATATAGTCTTGCCTTCCCGTCTGGAAAAAAGAAACGCTCTTCGTATAAAAGCGGAGTATCTGTTCCATCCTTTTTCACCGGCCAAACTAAGCTATTCCACCCTTCTAGCCGTTCATAGTTTACTCCAGCAAAGATAGGAGCCAACGATGCTGCTTCTGCCATAATTTCACCTGGGTCCTTATAATTCCAATTGGCCCCAAGGCGATTGGCAAGCTCTTGAAAAATAAGCCAATCCGGTTTTGAATCCCCAAGCGGCTCAAAAGCTTTATGAAAACGTTGAATTCTTCGTTCTGTATTTGTGAACGTGCCGTCCTTTTCAAGACTCGGCGCTGCTGGTAATACAACATCAGCAAATTGCGCTGTTTTGGAAAAAAAGACATCTTGGACAACGAAAAATGCTAACTTTTCAAATGCATCTTGGACGTGATTGGAATTCGAATCAACAATTGCCATATCTTCACCAAATAAGTACATTGCTTTTATTTTTCCATCTTGAATCCCTTCGACCATTTGATGATTATTCATCCCAGGTTTTTCTGGCAAGGACACGCCCCACGCTTTTTCGTAGCGTTCTCTGACGTCTTTATCCTGAACTGGTTCATAGCCAGGATACCAGGCTGGCATTGTACCAAAGTCACATGCGCCCTGAACATTGTTATGACCTCTTAACGGATATGCTCCTGTTCCTTCACGACCATAGTTTCCTGTTACGAGCAATAAATTTGAAATTGCTGTACTCCCATCCGATCCACCTAAATGCTGAGTAATCCCCATTGCCCATAAAATACAAACTGATTTTGCTTCATGAATCATCTCTGCAATTTGAATGATTTCTGCTTTAGATAAGCCTGTAATTTCCTCAGCATATTCCAATGTAAATTTTTCCAAAGAAGCTTTATATTTTTCAACATCATTGACGCGTGATTGTAAAAATTCTTTATCCTCCCAGCCTTGCTCAATCATATATTTCGTGACTGCGGAAAGCCAAACAAGATCTGTGCTCGGTTTCGGATGAATATGTAAATTTGCCCGTTCAGCCAGCTCGTGCTTTCGAATATCTGCCACAATGATTTTTTGACCGTGGAGCTTATGCGCTCTCTTTATTCTGGTCGCTAGCACTGGATGAGATTCAGCCGGATTCGCTCCGATAACGATGATTAGTTCCGACTTCTCAATGTCTCGCATTGTTCCAGAATCACCGCCAATACCAACCGTACGCATAAGTCCTGTTGTTGCAGGAGATTGACAATAGCGCGAACAATTATCAATATTATTTGTTCCCATAATAGAACGGGCAAATTTTTGAAAAATGTAATTTTCTTCGTTTGAACATTTCGAAGAAGCAATATATCCAATTGAATCTGGTCCATGTTCTTCTTTAATTTCCTTTAATTTCGTTGCAATAAGTCCAAGCGCTTCATCCCATGTCGCCTCAACAAACTCTTCTCCTTTGCGGATCAACGGCTTTGTTAACCGCTCTTCGCTATTAACGAAATCCCAGCCAAATTTCCCCTTTACACAAGTAGAGATACCATTAACTGGTGCATCTTCATGAGGTTCAATTTTTAAAATCTTTCGATCCTTCGTCCAAACCTCAAAGCTGCATCCAACTCCACAGTAAGTACAAACAGTCTTCGTTCGCTTAATCCTAGATTTACGCATCGCCGCTTCCACTTCGGAGATCGCAAAAATTTCATTATAACCTGGCTCCACCTCTTTCGTCATATCGATCATCGGCTCTAAAATCTTCGGTGGAATGGCGGTTAAAAAGCCTGCTTCTCCCAACATCGTTTTTTCCATTAGAGCATTACATGGACAAACTGTTACACAATGACCACATGATACACAGGAAGATTGGTCAATTGGGACATCGTTATCCCAAATCACACGAGGACTTTCCCGATTCCAATCAATTGTTAAAGTTTCATTCACTTGCAAATCTTGACAAGCCTCTACACAACGACCACATAAAATACATTGATCAGGTTCATAACGATAAAATGGATGTGAATTATCGGGTGGATATGGCTTCGGCTTAAACTCGTATTTTTGATGTTCAATTTCAAGGTACTCGGCTGTATTATGGACGACACAATTGCCATTATTGTTATCGCAAACGGTACAATATAGTTCATGATTCTTTAATATTCGACTCATCGCTTCGTATTGCGCATCTTTTACAATCTTCGATTGGCTATCCACGACCATTTCTGGTTCTGCCTTCTGAGTACATGCACGAACCATTTCACCATTTGCCTTTACGAAGCAAGTATCACAAGTTTGAATCGAACCTAAATTTGGATGGTAGCAAATACTTGGGATCAGATAATCTTGTGATTTGGCAACATCTAAGATTGTTTGTCCTTCCTTAGCAGGAAACTCCTTTCCATTGATTTGAATTGAAAATGTTTCGTTGTTCATCGTCTACCTCCTTGGTCTCTGCTTGCTTCTAATTTCCAGCAAATTACTGCCTTCCGCCACCGCTGGTTTTAATGTTTCAATGTAGGCAATCCAATACAACGTTCCGACAAAAATTCCACCGCCAATCGCATTGCCTATAAAGACAGGGACAAAATTCCCGATATACTCTGTCCAACTAAAGTATCCGGCAAAAATGGCTGCAGGGATGACAAACATATTAGCAACAACGTGTTGAAAGCCGATTGCCACAAACGCCATAATCGGGAACCAAATAGCTAATATCTTTCCGGCAATATCCTCAGCTCCATACGATAACCATACAGCAAGGCCAACAAGCCAATTACAGCCAATACCAGAGATTAAACTTGCCCAAAAACCCGATTCAACCTTTGCTTCAGCCATGGAAACCGTACTTGACAAATATGGTTCTACTCCAGTCAATCCAATAAGATGGCCAAAGAAAAAAGCAATAAAAATTGAGCCGAGAAAATTACTTATGGTGATCCAAAACCAATTATTAACCAGTTGCTGCAAGCGCACTTTTTTTGCTAAACACGAAATGGAAACAGCCATCATATTTCCTGTTAGCAACTCTCCACCTGCGATGATTAACAGAATCAAACCTACTGGGAAAACGGCCGCACCTATAAAGTTTTTTAACGTTCCCCATTCATCGGGCAAGCCTGCTACCACTCGAATATCTAGCAAATAACCTATCGCAATAAATGCACCGCCAAGAAACCCTAGAACAAGCATGTTTATAAGTGGCAGGTTTGCCTTTCGATTCCCTGCTTCAACAGCTAACTCAGCAATTCGCTGGGGCTGATGAAAACCCATCTCCACCGCCTCCTATTTTGAGATGAAATCTTTATTCATTCTCGTATATCGTTATTAGAATTTCATAAACGAGGAAAAAAATGCATGATGTTGAACAAAATAGGAAATGGATAATTTCAGAAGAAATTGCATGGAAGGAGATAATTTTAAGATGGATAAAGAACTGTTATTTCAACGAATTGAAAATATGATTATTTCATCCACCAAAAGCCCAAAATACATTTCTTTTTCAACGGTAAAAATGGCTGATTTATTTGGGGTAAAGCCAATAGAAATCGAACGCGAGGTGCAAAAGCTTGTTGAAGAAGGCCGCCTGAAAAAAGCACAGCTTAGCGAATTGCCTTCTTATGAGGTTTATATGCTGCCTTCCTAAATTAAAAAAGGGGAACAAAAGTAATCGCCGCTTTTGTTCCCTTTACATGAAGCATAGCTTCTAATTGTATGAATTAGGTGTACTGCCGTTATGGTATAATTTCACTAACTTTTCACCTTTAACCTTTTATGTTCTCTACTGTTAATGTCAATGACGATGACTTGTCCTTTTTAAGAACCATTTTGAGCGACTCCACCACTCTATTAATCTCCTCTTTTGTTGTTTCACGACCTAAACTGAAACGAACCGCTCCCATTCCCACTTTTTCTGTTACACCCATTTCTTTTAATACGGGAGAAAGCTCTATACTACCAGAATGACACGCTGACCCCGTTGATGCTGCCAAATAAGGAATTGCCCTTAAAAGCTCCGCTCCCACTACACCTACAAAACTAACGTTTAACGTATTTGGCAATCGTTCGGTTGGATGTCCATTTAGTTGAACATTTTCAGCGAATTCATTTTTCAATCTTTGCCACAAATAATCGGTCAGCTCTTTAATCATTACATTAGGGTTCTTTGCTAACTCACAGGCTTTTCCTAATGCAACAGCAAGCAATGTATTTTCAGTTCCTGCCCGCAAACCGTATTCATGACCTGCTCCATGAATCAGTGGTTCCAGTTTCACTCCGTCTTTTATATAAAGAGCGCCAATCCCTTTTGGCGCATACAGTTTATGGCCCGCAATCGTTAACATGTCCACCTTTAAATCCTCGACATTCACATTCACTTTACCAATTGACTGGGAGGCATCAGTATGAAAAAGGATTCCATGCTTAGAGGCGATTTCACCAATTTCCTTAATCGGTTGCAACGTTCCAGTTTCATTATTAGCATGCATAATGGAAATTAAAATCGTGTCCGTTGTAATAGCTTTTTCAACTTCCTCAAGCAAGACTCGTCCATCAGAATCGACGCCAACATAAGTGACTCTCGCCCCAAGTCGTTCAAGAAATCGACATGGATTTATGATGGCTGGATGCTCAATTTTTGTCGTAATAATATGATTTCTCTTACCAAGATTCTGAAAATATACTCCTTTAAGTGCAAGGTTATTCGCTTCGCTTCCACCACTGGTAAATATAATTTCATTCTCTCTTGCACCAATCAGATCTGCCACTTGCCTTCTTGCATTGTGCAGCAAATTCTGCACAGGTATACCTGCCCAATGTAAAGCAGATGGATTCCCAAAATAATCCGTTAATAGGGGCTTCATCACTTCAATAACCTCAGGAGCTAAAGGCGTGCTTGCATTAAAATCTAAGTATACCTTTTCCATTGTGAAAACCTCCTTTTTTGTAATTATAACAAAAAAGGAGCACAGCAAAACAAAGCTAGCTGCTTCATTTCGCCATGCTCCCTAATGGAAGCTGTGATCTTACGTAGGTTCAGTCAATGCTGGCTTCCCTATTTTCACTAATGTTTTATTTTTTCCTAATAAAATTGCGATTATGATGAGAAGCATACCTGTAGTAATAAGAAGGATTTCTATCTCAATTAAATCTGCCATTGGACCAAAAATGAGCATGCCCATTGGCATCATAGAAGTGGAGATCATGCCAAACACACCAAAAATCCTACCAAGATAATTTTCTTCAACTTTTTCTTGTATTAACACCATTGTTGGCGTGTTAAAAATCGGCATCGCTACACCGAAAATAGCCATGAAAAGTAAATAAAGTGAGAAGATCGGGACGATTCCAAGCGCAAACGTACAGATGCCCATCAACAGACTAGCAAAAGTCATTGTGTAAACTCTATTTTTAAAGCCGCCCCATGAAGCGATGATTCCTCCCCCAAGCATCATTCCGATTGAAAAGGCAATTTCAATCGCAGTTAATCGCCACACATCATCACCAAAGCTACGCACCACTTGTAATGGAGTCAAAAAAGCTGCAGGTGCCATCAACACGAAGAAAAACGCGAAAAATAAAAAGAAGATCTTTAAAAAACTCGTTTGCTTTATATATACTAAGCCTTCTTTCATATCGCTGAAGTAGCTCGTCGTTTGTTTGACTGCCGCCTTTGCATGAACAGGAATCGAAAAAAATGTGAGCAATGTAAAAATAGCTATTGCTGCTGTAATAACATCAATAAAGAAGATCATTTCAAGAGTCGTCCATGTTAATAATCCCGCACTGACAATAGGCGAGACAAACATAATGATCGCCTGAATACTACCGTTTATTCCATTAACTTTTGTAAGCTGTTCCTTAGGAACGATCTGTGGCAAGATGGCACCAACTGCTGGGGTTTGTACTCCCGTACCGAGCGCTCGAATTGCCGCCATTACAAAAAGAAGCCAAGTCGCTTCATAGCCCAATAAAAACACAAGCGCTAACACAAGGGTTGCAACCGCGATGGATGCATCAGCAGCAATAATCAGTATTTTACGATTAAAACGGTCAGCCCACACTCCAGCAAATGGCGATAAAATAAATGTCGGGATAAAACCGCAAATAATGTAAAGTGTCATCATCATTCCTGATTCAGTCGTTAACGTTATATACCACATAATTGCATATTGGACGAGCGAAGAGCCAAAAAGCGATATCGTTTGACTACTTAAAAATAAAATAATATCTTTTTTCCATTTTTCCATTCGATCACAACCTCTTCTTTCTACAAGGGACTTCTAACTCCAAATTCAAAAATGACTCAATCTTGAAAATTATAGCAGATTTCTTTGAAATAGAAACGGTATATTCATCTACAAAATTCAGCAATAAAAATAATCATCCATTTTGAACGGCTCATGATTATCGATAAGAGCCATCGCGAAAACCTTTTGTCCTTCCTTAATGGAGTTATAAGCTTCGTTCCGGACGTTTACTTTCCAGGGCTGACGGTGGTGAGCCCCCTCGGAGCAGTTGCTTTCTTGTGAGGTCTCACCTGTCCGTAAAAAAAAAACTGTAGGCAATGTCAAAAAGAAAAAAGCCTGGGGAAACTCGTACACCTACGAGTGTCCATACAGGCTGTGTTGCTTATTTGAAGCGACGATTTTTCTATTGAATCACCCTTTTTGAAAACAAATAATTCCTTGACCAGTAGCTATTTTGCATGACATTTTTTGTTATCGCAACACCGAGGGAAGTAGATGCATGAATCATGCTGCCGTCCCCCATGTAGATACCAACATGGGCAACTCTCCCATCACTGTAAGTGTCCCTCAATGTAAAGAACATTAAATCTCCTGCCTGAAGATTAGTAACTGTTGTACCTTTGCTTGCTTGATCTCTCGATACTCTTGGAATATCGATGCCAACTTGTTTAAAGACAAGTTGTGTATAGGATGAGCAATCAAATAATTTTGGTGCTTCCGCTAAAGTAGCACCATATTTGTAACCTGCACCGATGTATTGTTTAGCTGCTTCTAATAATTTTTGTCGTTGCGTGGCAACAGAAGTTCGATTATTATTCTTTACTGGTTCATTTTCTTTTACAGGTTCCATTTCTTTTAAAGAACCACTATTCGGAAGTTTTAATACTTGTCCATCTTTAATAATATTGGATGTTAGATTGTTTACGGCTTTTAATTCAGAAACTGTCGTATGGTGTAAGAGAGAAATGTTCCATAATGAATCACCTGAATGTACAACATATTGCTCAGCTGGTTTTTGTACCTGAATAGAGCCATTTGACTTGTTGAACGTAATATATGAATTAAATAACGCTCCACCTGCATGTAAGGAAATATAGGCTGTCTGATTAATCCAACGCGGAGCCTTAATATTGACATATTCATTTCCTTTCTTCGCTTGTGTTCCTCCCATTGTCGTGCGAATTGTAGTTGAACCATCTGTAACTTCATAGGTTAACGTTTTCTCATCAAACTTTATATAATTGTAACCGAGTATTTTCGCTAGTTGAACGAAAGGTAGATAATATACACCATCCATTTTAATTGGGTTAATCCCATTTACGATTTTGCCATTAATGGCAATACCGGCTGTCGGTACCTGTTCAACTTGTGCATTAGCAGTAATTGTTTCACCTATCGTGATCCCAAGAATAAACATTGCTAAGACTATCATTTTTAAAAATTGTTTTCCCATCTTTGCTCTCCTTTTTGAAGTTTTCTCTGATTAGCGGTTTCACAATTTTTAACATGTATCGTTAGAACTTATTTTTATTCTTGCTATTTCATCATTTTTAAAGACGATGAGAATTCGTAAGCCTTCTAATTTGCATGTAAAGGGTTTAGGAGAATCTGCACCGATTTTAAAAATGGTAAAATTTTGATTGCTCGTAGAAATAGAACTTGTCACGTATTTAACCAAAATTTACATATAGATACTGAATTTGAGAAGTAACATGGAGACAACATTTTTTGAGAGTAAAGACGAAGGTGGACGATTTATTGATTGCCCGTTCTTTATTTGGGACAACGATGGATTTCATATTATTTTTGCAACTATTTGGGTAGGATTACCGTTAATGATCTTGGTCGCTGAGCTTCATTATCATTATGTTGTGATGGAAAAACGTTGGACAAAATCATTTGCCGTTCTTCTCGGTGTCGGAATACCGACCGGAACCATCGCAGGTGTTCATCTCTTCTTATGATAGTCAGACTTGATGGAAGTGATCGAGTAATGCCGTATTGCGACAAAAGGAATGATGTAGTTTTTCATTTTTCTAATAAATAAGGATAAGCTCGATTCATCATCGCTGCCATTTGAGCTCGCGAGATTTTTCCTTCAGGGTTAAATTTAGATTGGGTTGTCCCATTTACAACACCCAATTCGTGTAATGCAACAATCGATTTTAACGCCCAATGGGTAGTTGGAACATCTTTAAATGGATTTTCAATAGTTGGTTGCGGAAGTTTCATGATCCGATCCAAAATGACCGCAAATTGTGCTCTTGTTAGTGAGCGATTAGGAGAAAACGTACGAAATGTTGTCCCCATCATAAGCTTATGTTGTGTGATAGTATCGATTTCAGCTTTTGCCCAATATCCATTGGGAACATCTGAAAATTGTCGAACAGATTCAGATTCCTTAGTAAGTTTAAGTGCGCGGACAATAATTACTGCACATTGCCCTCTTGTCAAAGTGATATCCGGAGAAAAGACATCTGTCTTCGTACCAACCATCCAACCAAGCTGATACATATTTAGTATATCTTTATTAGCCCAATGACCATATATATCTCGAAATAAAAACGGGGATTGAGCCAATCCGAAACCATACAATTGATCTCTTCCACTAACTCCAAGATCGATGGCTGATTTTTGTAATTTTCCTCTAATTTCATCCGTTGATAAGGAAGGATTTGCCTCTTTGATTAGAGCAATAATTCCCGTTACTATAGGTGCAGCCATGCTTGTTCCACTCATATAAACATAATCATTTTGTGGAAAAGCACTTAAGACCATCACACCTGGTGCAGTTAATTCAACTGCTGATCCAGTTGATGAAAAGATAGCTCGTTGATTATTCTCGTCTATTGCTCCGACTCCAATGACAGATTGATAGCGAGCAGGATAAGTAACTGTATCTTCGTCTCCTGCTTTCGTACCCGCGTTACCAACTGATGCCACGACCGTAATATTTTGAGAAACAGCTCGTTCAACGACATTTTGTAACAAAAAAGAAGGTTGGTCTATCCCTAGACTTAAATTAATAATGTCCATTTGATTTTCGATCGCCCAATCAATTGCTGATATGATGGACGATAAATACCCGATCCCTTCATGATTTAGTGCTTTTAACGCATAAATCTTTGAATCATAAGCAACGCCAATAATTCCCTTATCATTTTTCTTTGCTCCAATTATTCCGATAACATGAGTACCGTGTCCATTATCATCTTCAATAAAGTTTGTGTAATTCACAAATGATTTGCCACCGGCAATTAATATGTCTTCATGATTTTGACTAACCCCTGTATCGATAACAGCTATTTTAATCCCTTTTCCAGTAAAGTTACTTCCCCATGCACTTGGACTTATAACTTTATTATTAAACCACGGAACTTGTTCTACCGGATTGACCTCAACCACTTTATCACGTTCAATTAATGTAATCCTTGCATCTTTTTTCAATAATTCAGCATCAGCTTCTGTCAAAAAAGCAGTCACAATTGGCATTTGTTCTAATACATTAATCAATACTCCGTTATATTCGTTTAACACAATATTAATATCGTCCCATTTCTTAAAAAGAAGCAAATAGCGTGTTCGTGGTTGCTGTTCATCGGATAGATTTTCGTTAGACAACTGCTGATATGAACTTAGCTGTGGAACACGTTTCTGATCCTTATCGCTAGAGACACACCCATTTATAAGAAAAAGAGACGCTATCATAAGAACTGATTTATATCGAAAAATATTAGAAACTAACATGGCCAGGAACTTCATTATGCTCTTCACTCCAACCTGTTTTTATTTAGGATAAGTTTAGAGATTTTAAATATGTGTAAATCCTTCTTTTTTTTAAAAAATAAAAAAAGCTTGAACCATTTGCCTATGCAAAGATACAAGCTTTCACTTTTTGATTCTAATTGTTAGTCCATCCAACTTCTTTTTTATGCGAACGAATCGTTTTCTTAAAATAACTTTCCTACTGCCAATAAAATTGCGCCCTTCCAATTAGCGAACTTGAGCAACTCGATTGAGCTGTTCTGCTGATCCGGCAACATGTTCCGTTGCTTCGCCTATTTCTTCCATAACATGAACGAGTTCCTCCATCCTTTCATCCATCATTGCTAAATTACTTTCGTTTTCCCCAACTGAATTGCTTATTAATTGAAATGTTTCCGTTGTATTTTTAGAAGATTCAAACCCCCTTTGAACTGTTCCTTCCACCTTTGTTAGCATCTCCATTACTTTACCCGTGTAATTTTGCGAAGCTTTCACTAAATCTTGAATATCGCCAATCGAATTCTTCGTTTGCTCTGCCAGCTTTCGTACCTCTTGAGAAACAACTGCAAAACCTTTCCCATGTTCCCCAGCACGTGCTGCCTCTATTGCAGAATTCAAAGCTAACAAATTCGTTTGCTCAGCAATCGCATGAACGATTTCTACCACTTTACTGATTTTTTTCGAGGATTCTTCTAACTGAAGGACCGTTTCTCTCATTGAATGTGTGTCCATCTCCATATCCCTCATACTATCTAACAAAGTTGATAATAATGTTTGTCCTCCCCTTACCTCATCATGTATTATTTTCGCCTTTTTATAGCTATCTTCAACAAGCTGATTGACACCATGGCTATTTGAAATAAGCGTTTCACAGAAGCATTCGTTTGTTCGGAAACCGTAATTAGTCCATCACTAACTTCTAAAATACGTTTCTGAAGATCCTTTTGTCCCTCCAAAAAAACCCGCTGGAGTTTTTCATCATTCTCCTGATTATAGGCTTCAAGAACGAGTTGCTGTTCTAAACTTAACAGTTTTGTAACGGCTCCCCAAATCGCTTTAAAGTCCTTTCCTACTATGTTGTCGCTGATTAAATGAAATAACGCATGTTGCAAATTTTGAAAAGCCCCCATATACCAAGATGGATCAAGACCAATACGGTAATGAACCTTCGCAACTACAAGACGATTTTCTATAAACCTTTGATCGACTGTACCATCAAAAAGCTCTATTAAATGCTTTTTCAACGTAGTCCTTAATCTTTCAACACTACTATTTTGTTCTATAATGTTTTTTAAATCAGGGACTTGAAGAATAGTTTCATAAAATTCGTTGACAAGTCCATCAATATGCGTTTCAACTAACGGTTTTACATATGCGACAAAATACAAATCTTCTTTTGAGAGTTTAAGCATTTTGACTTTTTCAGTAACCATCGGATGTGAGACGATTATCCTCTCAGAAATAACTTCTTCATTTTGCCAATAATTCTTTCTCAATGCTTTTTCCTTTCGTTTTTTAAACAAAATCAATCTCCTCCAACTATATTCTCTCTTTATATCTATCTGTCTGTCCTATTCATCATACTACTTTTTTATTCAAATAACAGCAATAATTGATTCAAAAGAACTACTTTTTTACCCTTGACAAGATGTGTATAGTATTTAATAAATGATTCTCTTCACTACCAATGTATTTCAGCAATGATAAAAGACTTGAGAAAAACGGTTCTCTCATAAAATCATGCTTTGTTATACGTCCCTGTTTCTATGAAACTTGTAGAATAAAAAAATCTCTTACCGTTTCATGGAGTCGAAATAAAAAGGGTTGTGAAATTGTGAGGAACCAAAATTGAGCAAAGGCCTAAGATTCATAAACGTTTTACTGCAATGCGATAAAAAAAAGCTCCCTGCTGTCAAGAAATTCGACTGATAGAGACCTTTTCTAAAACATTTCATTATTTATTTTTATAACATTGATGCTTAAAGATTAGTTCATCCAGCCGCTGACTATACTTTAGCGTTTCTGAATTTAACAAGCCGTAATGATGCCCTGATACCATCATTTGTTCTCTTAACATTTCCATATCTTTGAATAAGTCTTCATTCTCTCTTTCTGGATTCACCGCGTTATCCTCCCAAACAACAGCCAACATAATGGAAATTATAGCCTATT
The DNA here is from genome assembly GCF_008764295.1 of Bacillus methanolicus. Taxonomy (GTDB): domain Bacteria; phylum Bacillota; class Bacilli; order Bacillales; family Cytobacillaceae; genus Robertmurraya; species Robertmurraya methanolica_A. Next base: position 50,176 of record NZ_VTQX01000003.1, read on the forward strand.
TTAAAAAAAAAGAAATTATCTTGTTAAATAATGGAAGAAGTAAATAATAGAATAACGAATCCAGTTTTTAGTGGAAGCAGCACTAATTTGTATCGCTCCATTTCGCATAGTGTTGTATCACTAAGGGAACTCTAAAAAATGGAAAGGAATGAGTACATGAACAAGGATGACATTCAATCCGTATTTGAGCGATGTGCCCTTGGCCATATAGGAGAATCTTTTGCTTACAAGCTTTGGATACAAGGATTTGCCGATGAGCTAGAGGAAGAAGTACTAGAAGACTTTTTATTATGTTTTGATTATAAAGAGGACCCCAGCACGTTTGTTCATGAATTTTTATACCACTTTGCTACATTTACTGTCGTAAGGAAAAGTTTTATTGAAAGTATTGAGAATGGATAGAAGGTGGATGACTCGTCCAAAAAATAAGCTGGCGAGACATCCGAATACCATCAAAATTAGCGAAATACAGTTGCTGGAACATCGAAGAAATTCCACAATAATAAAATAAAACAGAAAGAAATTAGCCATGCAATTGGTGGTTTTTTATAATGGATCAAAAGTACTAAAAACATCACAATATTAAAAATGACAGACCACCATATATTCCAGCCATTGAAATGTTTTAAAAAATGTAATTGAATATCAATGACCTCATTAATTGAATAAAAGAGTACCCACCCTAAAAAATAAAAAAACTGTTTCACTTTGTTATGTTGTGGAAATTTGGCCAGATAAATAAGTACAGTTGCTGGGTACTTAATGTACATAATCAATAAAGAAATATGAGAATTTGTAAAACCGATGCTGCTGTCAAATTGTAAAGGAGTGTACTTCCACATTGGAAAGGAATCAGATAATAGGTATAAGTAAATAAAATCTCCCATTATGAAAAAAAGAATAGTCGAATAATATTTCTCCCAATTTTTCCAGTCTCCCCACTTCCATAAAGCTAACAGCCATACGAAAGCATAGATAATACTACTCATGTATTTACTCCTAATCCAATATTTATTATTTCCATTTTATAACATTTGATTAGAATTGTAAATATTTCCTATGTGAGAGACCTGTAACAGGTAGAAAGTTTTATAAGGTTACCATATTTTCTTTGCCTCTTCCAACTGTTCGTTATGAATCGTTGGTTTTTGCAAGAGCAGTGGACAAATTTTATTATATTCCTTGATTTTTTTGTTAATTTTCTTCAATTCATCAGCATTTTTACAAGATTGAATAAGTGCCGAAATTTCTTTTTGCAGCTTAAGCCACGGTGGTAAATAACCTGCATCCTTTGCTATTTTTTGAAAATGTTGAAAAGTATCCATCTTTAAATACTCTTTCGGAAGAGCTTTTCCTCTCCACTTTTCCTGGTAACGATCTTTCTCACCTGAACGTTCCAGTATATCACCAATCAAATCATTGTACTTCTTTTCCATTTTTGCTCCTCCTCTGTTTAACATCAATAAGATTAATAGCATTAATGAGAGTAGCATGTTATGCTTTTGTGGAAAGCAGACTGAACTATTTAGTAGGTGAACCATTTGGATAAAGAAAAAATCATCGAACGAACAAAAGAATATGTATATAGCGAACTTCATAATGAGGGGAGCGGACATGATTGGTATCATATCGTCCGAGTAACGAACCTTGCAAAAACCATTGCCTCTAAGGAGAGGGCAGATCTCTATATTTGTGAACTGGCTGCCCTTCTCCACGATATTGCTGATGAAAAATTAAACAGCAGCGAATCAGAGGCGCTGCAAAAAGTCAGGCACTGGATAAATTCTGTTGGAGTGGACAGAACTACAGCACAGCAAGTAATTTCCATTATTTCTACGATGTCCTTTAAAGGTGGGAATCAACCAGAAATGACAACCCTTGAAGAAAAAGTGGTTCAGGACGCCGATCGTTTAGACGCAATCGGAGCAATCGGAATCGCAAGAACCTTTGCCTATGCAGGCTCAAAAGGGGACCTTATCTATGATCCAGCACTCAAACCTCGAGAAACTATGACGAAAGAACAATATAGAAACGGGAAATCTACCGCAATCAATCATTTTTATGAAAAGCTTCTGAAACTAAAAGAAACGATGAATACAACCTATGGGAAACAACTTGCTGAAGAACGGCACCGTATCATGGAACGCTATTTGCAGGACTTTTTCAACGAATGGGAGAACGATTGTCCGTAGCAGATAACATTGTTCTTCATCAAGCTGTTCGTGTACAAACAGATGAAATATGGGCTAGATGATGTCTTCCATGCCATGAATACAGTGCTATATTCTGACTGATTGTCACAGCTCCTAGTTCTGGGTGGATAAACACTTTTTGAACATCTTCCATAGTGAGGCTGCGGAGTAAAATGACCATTCGATGATGAAGTGATTCTAGTAGTTTTATAGAAACAGCAACCGGCTCATTACTGTCAGCTAAATTTGCCCATTTATCTTGTTCGTATGGCTTAATCGTTGGCTTATCTTCAGTAATTGCTAATTTAAAACGAATATAAGCATTCAGATGACTATCGGCAAGATGATGAAAAACATGTCTGACTGTCCAGCCTCCTTTCCGATATGGAGTATTAAGTTCCTCTTCTGTTGCATTTACAGCAATTTCTCGTAAAAGCTGCGGCAGCATTTCGATATCATTAATCCAATTGTCAATCTGTTGTTCAGTTATGTCTTGGTTAAGATGAAATTTTCCAATTGGAAATTTTTCGTCCATGCAGATCCCTCCTTAGTATAAATTCAAATCTTCTCCCTCTTCCTCTTGCCTCTTTTTAAACAATAGGTTTAGTTTTTATGTCGCTTTAGATTGCTGACAACTAAAAAAACAAACAACAAATCGTTCGTCTTCTACTTATCTTGTCAACTAAATTCCCTTCAAAAAGACAACTATCATTAATAAGATTATTAAAGCAACTAAGAAAAACGGCCCTAGACCTGAACTAAAGACGATATAAACTTTTATATGCTTAATCGCCAATATGATCAATAATAAAACTAAGAAAAGACCAAGGAGCAGTACGATGGGCATATTTCTGTTTCTTCTCAATAGTCATTCAAGCCCCCTACTGATGCTTATTTTTTCGCATTGGACGTTGACCTCGCCTTAATAATCCTTATGAACAGAAGATCTTGTATTATTCATAAAAAAGCTTTAAGAGCCATGTTTAAAATAAAGAAGAACCTAAGTTCTTTCTTACAAGCATACTGAAAAAATCACTGCAATTACTCCAGACGATTGTACGGTATTTCTCCCTCAAATCATTCCCCTTTGTCATTACTTCAAACCGTCCTCCCCGCCCTCCCTTACTACCAAACAATTCTACCGCCATCTCGCATCCCAGCACTTAGCTTTATGCCATAAAAAATAGTGCATTCTTTTTTTCTAAATGTAAGATAAGGTCAGTTTTTCAATTTCCACACACCATGAGCATATTTCCATCTGGATCTTTGAAAACAAAAAACTGATTATGCTGGATGTCTGTTACAAGCTCAACATCATTCGCTTGCATAAATTCGTAAGCTCTAGCAATGTCGTCAGTAGCAAATTGGATCACTGGCGCATTTAATCTCGGAATCTGTCCATCCTCACTGCGCCACATTGGCATCGTGTCAAGAATTAGCCCTGCTCCGTCCATTTTGGCAACAAACAAATGCTCAAAAAAATCATCACCCTCTTCAATTGCTAAGATCTTGCTGTACCATTCTTTTGCTCGTTTTACATCGGATACTGGAATAAATACTAAATTAATTTTATTTTTTATTGGACTTTTCAAAACCATTCTCCTCCCACTTTCAACGTTTTACGTGCATAAATTTCAACCACTGTTTTTGCTTTAAGTAACTTCTTATGTAGATGAAAAAGGCTAGCGTAGAAATTCCTGCGGCAATAGATGTTATGAGCATATGGGCTGTGTAGATGCCCACACCAATACCAGCAAGACCTAGACACAGCAGCTGAAAAGCTTGCTTTTTAAAATTCTCGTACTGGGTAAATCGAAACGCTCTTCTTTGCTCTAATTCCTTTAATTCTTCTAATTTTTGAGGTGAATCTAAAAAATTGGTAACTGCATGATAGAAACTAAATATTGGACTTGAACGAATCCATTGCCAAACTAATGACCATGAGGAGTGACCATTTTTTCTTAACCATTTCACAAATACAGGCTTTGTTAGCTCAAGAACATCCTCCTCTTGCGCTAGTTGTGCGACAATCCCTTCAATCGTCATAAATGCCCGTCCTAAAAACACAAATCGAGTCGGAACTTGAATAGGTAGCTGTTGAATAAGAGCAGTTATTTCTAATTTTAAAGCAACAATATCAAGTTCAGAAAATTGCTTCGGTTGATACGATAGCATTTCTTCCAATAGCTTTTCAATCGTTTTCGATTCAGCTTCTCGAAGGATAAAGCCCAGTTCGGTCAAACATTGCACTGCCTTACGATAATCCTTTGCCAAGATGCTTTCGATAAGTCCTTGAAAGTAGCTAGCATCCTTATTAGTAATTTCTCCAATCATCCCAAAATCCAACAAAGCAATTTTACCTGTGTTCGTAATCAGGACATTCCCCGGATGTGGATCGGCATGAAAAATACCTGGTTCCAACCATTGTGGCAGAAATAACTCAATTAGCTTTTGTGAAAGTTCACGTCCATAAGCAACATCTCCCACTGATTTAGCCGCTTGAGTAATTTTTTCTCCTTCAATCCATTCCATGACAAGGATTTTCGATGTACTTAATTCTGGAAACAAAGAAGGAATTTGTACATAATCAAATGTCTCAAATCTTTTCTTAAAATAAATCTGTGTTTTCATTTCATGACGGTAATCTAATTCTCGTTCTATCACCTCCTTTAATTCTTGATAAAGAATATCAAAATCGATAAAGCCTTTCGGCAATGGTACAAGATGGTTAGCAAACCAAATAACAATTTTTAATGTACTGAAATCAGTGGTAATAATTGAATCGATATGGGGACGCTTGATTTTAATAGCAACCTCCCTGCCATCATTTAATAAGCCCTTATAGACTTCACCAATAGAGGCAGATGCGACCGCTTCTTTTTCAATCGTTTGAAATCCTGACTCGTATACAGAACCCCATTCATTTTTCAAAATTTTTTCGATGTCATTCCAACTAGATGGAGGAACATGATCAGTCAAATCCTCTATTTGTTTAATAAAAGAGGGAGGAAGGAAATCAGCACGCGTGCTTAAGATTTGCCCAATTTTTATTAGCAGTCCCTCTAGCTCAAATAAAGTTTTTCGAAACTTAATCCCACTTTCTTCCCAAAGCTTGTCCCACTCAGCCGGGCTCTTCTTTCGAATTCGAAACCAGGAAATTTTAAAAAATATTGTAAAAGCAAGAGACAGTATTTTCGACATTCTAACAACCTTATTTTTTGTGGCCATATGTTAACTCCATTGAAATTGATTAATTTAGCTCTTCACAAAAAAAGCTTTGACTCGACTAGTTCCATCCACTAGCAGCCATTGTTTAAAATCTATTAAAAAAACCCTTTTTACACTTTCTGACAAAGCATCCTCAGATAACTTTTTCCAATTTTTCTTTATTTAAATATCTACTGTTTACCTTCGACACTGTTAATCTCGTAACCTCATTTTTCCAATGCTAGATTTAATGAAAAGTAACAATCATCTATGAGGTCTCTGTCCTTTTGATCATAGGCATATAATAGAAGTAAGACGTATGAATATATCGCTTTGAAACGAGCCAATTTTTTTATTTCTTCTTCCCCGTCACCATACGCTTGAAAAAATACATCTCTGCTTTCTGATGGGAGATAACTATATGCAATAGACAAATCAATGGCTGGACTTCCAATATGTGTATCACCCCAGTCGAGAACAGCCGTAATTTTTCCTTCATCATCGACTAGCATATTGCGAAGGTGAAGATCCCCGTGGACAAGCACTTTCTTCTCGTCGACAAATGTATCCTCTACCGTTGTTATAAATTGTAGAAGGGAGCTGTATAACCCATCGCTTAAGCGATTTTCCGTTTTTAAGGAATTGATTCTTTCTATCAAAAGCGGTTTTCTTTTCTTAAGATCCAATCTTCCCAAATTATCATAAGGTATTTGTAGCTTTTCAGCATGTTGAAGCGGAAAGTTATGAAGCTTTCGTAAAAATTCCGCCAAGATTATTGTTGATTTCATTCTTTGCTCTCTTGTTAATTTTTCAGGAATCATTCCGCCAAGGTGTTCATACCCGCTAAATGCCCATGGAAAATCGGATTGTGTTTCCCCAATATATTGTGGTTTTGGAATTTCCAGTGGCAAGCTCGGAGCAATATTCGGCAAGAGGCGATTCTCTATTTTTATTAATTCCCCAGCTATCTCCCTGCGGGGAAATCGAAAAACATATCGATCATTAATTAAAAAAGCGGTATTATCAAACCCTTTTGCAAAAGTGGTCACTTTTAATATCGTTAAATTCGGGAATTGATTTTTAATCAAGAGCGCAGCTTCTTCAGCCGTCATAACCTTTTCAGGATTCCAAAATGCCGCCATTTGCCTCAGCCTTTCTCGTTTTTAAAAAACATTAAATTTTCAAAATTCATCAATATTTTCCTTCATCATATCAATCTTTTTTCATTTATCCTAGCCCTTTTTTATATTTTATTTCACCTTAAAAAACCAACGATAAAACAAGTGTGACGCATAATTCGTCAATCCGATCGTGAGAAAACTCCAATACCATCTCCATTTCACATATTTAATTAAATTCGTATATTTTTCCGCAAGAACTTCAATCCCCGTAAGCAGACCTGTGTAAAAGATATTATAAAATGCCCTGATCCAAAAAGGTTTCTTTTCTGGGTAATATAAATTAAAAAGTGCACAAAAGGCCGGATAAAAAAAATATTCATATGAAAAACTGGACTTATTGACTCTCTTGAAAAGTCTAACTGGATAAATTATGAAGCGATTTTCTACGACTAGTAAACCAAATAACCACGTCATACTTTGTTTAAAAAAGTAAGCTAACAGCGCTTGCCGCATTCGCTGTTTTGGCACAAAAATCAACAAAAGACCAGCTGTAAAAATCCAAATCGTATACAATATCATTTTATCTCTCTTCAATAAAGCCACCTCACTCAAATATTGATACATTTTTTAGCCAGAACTTGTTATAAGTCCATGATGATTTTTGCTCATTTCTTGCAATGGTCTGTAAGACCAAGGCTTCACAAGAAATGAGTTAAAGATCTTTTATCAACATTTCTTTTTAACAAGGCCTTCGCTAAATTTGAATATTTGACTGTCCACCACCGCCTATTCGTTGAATTTATTTGCAAGTTATATTTTGCACCAAAAAATAAGAAAAATTTATTTTTGTAAACAAAATTGTTTTAACCTTATTTTAAATAAAGAAAACAATTGACAATAAACAAACGTTTCTGTATTATGTCTATAATTAAATAAACAAATGAAAGAGTTGTTTACTAAATGGTTGATAACACATTATTTTGGTCAGTTGCCGTAGAGGATCTATCAAAAGGTTATATTTTCAATAAAGCTAGTGATGAATTTATTTGTCTCATTTGTAATGAAAAATTTGAAAACGGAATCATCTATCCAAGTTCATGTGAAGGTATCTACTTTGAAGCAAAAAAAGCGATTACTGAGCATATTCAAAGCGTTCATCATTCAATGTTTGCCTATTTATTAAGCTTGGGTAAGAGGCATACTGGTTTATCAGTTATTCAAAGAGATCTTCTTCATTACTTTTCTCAGGGCATTTCTGACAAAGAAATCGCCCAAAAGCTCGATTCGAGTACATCCACGATTCGAAATCATCGCTTTAAATTAAAAGAAAAAGAGAAGCAAGCGAAAGTTTTTCTAGCACTCATGAAATTGCTAGAAAATAATGAAGTGAAGGAAGAAAATTTTGTAACATTTCATAAGGGGGCAAAAATGGTGGATGAAAGATATGCTGTTACGGAAATAGAGCGTGAGAAAATATTAACCACTTATTTTAAAAACGGACTAGATGGACCTTTAGACACTTTTCCTAGTAAAGAAAAACGGAAATTAATTGTCCTCCAACAAATTTTAACTAAATTTGAAATAGGAAAAAAATATACTGAAAAAGAAATCAATGCAGTTCTTAAACCAATTTTTCATGACTATGTGACATTAAGAAGATACTTAATCGAGTATGGATTTATGGAACGTGCTCAAGATGGGACTACGTATTGGAGATGTACTTAAAATAGATGGAAAGGTTTCATCCTTCCTTTACCTATCCGGAGATCTTAAGTAAAACTTCTCCATTTTCAATAACTTCAGCTTGGAGGAGGTCTGAAGCATGGATCGATTTATTCTTTTAATGCTTGCGAGTATTTTAGCGGGGTTTGCCCTTCTAAGAGTACCTCTAGATGATACTTTTTTAGCAAGTTTAGCTCCTGTTACAACCATTATCGGCGTATTAGCTGTCGTTATCTTTGCGCTTGTTATTATATACAAAGGAGTCATGGCACTCGTTCGTAATTAGTTAATGAATGGGGTCAGTTATCAAAACTGATCCTTTTTTTATGTAAACGCTTATATTGAAATTTCTGTATAGAGGATGTTCACTCCACAAAAATAAACACTATATTTATAGTATTAATATTTAATTTATAAGTTTAATCACTTAAAATAGAGGGTAATAAACTTTAAGATTTTAGACGATAGCTGGAGGATTAAGATGGAATACAATTTTGAAAAGTCATACAACCTAAAAGAATTTATTGAACTTAACAGCAAGAAATTTGAAGATAAATTATTAACAGAGGCCGTAAATGTTAGGGATAAAATTAATGAGATTCTGGCTATTGGCAATATCGATCTTGTCAATAATGCACATAAGCTTGTCGTGTACATTATCGATGATGAAGAAGAGAAACTAACTCTTTTTGCAAAGCAAGAAGGAATAGCTTGGGCGACACATTCTATAGATTTAAACTTTAAACTTGAATGGGTTCAAGCAATTCGAAGGACATTGTGGAGATTTATTCAAATCTATTACAAAATGAGCAACAATACGAAGCTAAGCGATTTTTTTGATTTAGAACAACAAATAAATAATCGCGTCGATCAATTTTTAAATTCATTTTTTATCAGTTATTCTACATATAAAGATTCCTTGATTACAGCTCATAGAGAATTAGTTGAAAAACTATCAGTCCCAATCATCCCGATTACACCTGATGTTTGTATCCTCCCATTAATCGGCTCTATTGATTCTTTAAGAACATCCATTCTTGAAGATAAAGTACTGACAGAGATCGGTCAAGCACACATTCAAACGTTAATTATGGATCTTTCCGGCATTGCCGAAATCGAAAATGATATCATTGGGAATTTAATGAAGATAATTGATGGTGCGGCCTTGATGGGCTGTAATACAATTATCACTGGCCTTAGACCAGAAGTTGTAAGAAAAATTGTAAAGATTGGAGTCAAATTTGATTTCCATACGAAAACATTCGGCAGTCTTCAACAAGCATTAAAACAATTTATCAAATAACTCATTTTAAAGCTTTATGGAAGGCAGATAGCTTCTTATTACACCTTTTCAATAAACTTCTTCTCAAATTTCTTCATTTTGCACGTTCATGTTCTGAAACTCAACGATCGGATTGATACCGAAATAGTCTTCAATCTTAACTACGTTAACGTTATTCATTTCCGCTGCATCCATCGCAATTACCATCGTTCTTGGCGTTGCATCATCTGTACAGCCAGCTTCAGAGTCTACTTCTAAATACAAGCTTACCTCAGTTTTTTCTTCATTTAATGTTGCCAATTTGTACTGTAAAGGACAGCTACTTGACTCGATTATTCCAAGAAAGATAGCTGACTGTTGATTCCAATCAATCTCAGCAGGGTTATCGGTAAGGCGAAAATGTTCCCATAGCTTATCAAAATCCTCTTGATTGGTCACCTTATAAACTAAGATCCCCTTTTCTGATGATGAGTAAAAATTTACCGGAAATGACTTTTCAGTATGAATTAAATCACTTGCTACTGTTTGAGCACTTGTATTCCCACATCCTTGCAACATAGCAACGACAGTTACGAATATCATAAATACTAGAAATGGTTTATTTCGCATTCACGATCTCCCCCGCATAAATCAATTGTAAAAGAATATAAAATTCCCCTACCTATAATGACGATCGATCAAAGGGATAGTTTCATTTTTTTATATTACATTTCTGTATCTTTTGAATAATGTACGAATATGGACTTAGGTGATTTTTTGCTAATAAAAGAATATGACTACTTTTTACAAAACAAAAAAATTGAAAATGATGATAATCTTATTAAAAAGATGGACATTTCATTAGGGTTCATTTCGATTATTGCTATTTAAACCGCATCAATTTATGCAGCTACAAGGTGGATGATTTAGAAAGCATTCCATTTACCCGTGTCTTTGAGTAAAGGGGCAAATGGGGAACTATCCAAAAAACAAGCTGCGAACATATCGTCAAAACCATCGTAATCGTGAAAGAATAACTACTATTCTCTTTTGCTTTTCTCTCGTTACTTTATCCATCCTCTCTATTACGAAGTAATCTGCTCGTTTCATCTAATTAAAATTCAGAAGCTTTCACCGTATAACACTTATCAAGCTATACAATTTTAACAAGGACGGGATAAACATAGGGGTCAATTGGTTCATCGATAATACGCCAATCTGAAGCTTTAATAACTGGAAGCACTTGACCATGTATCGTCGTAACTTCGATAGTCCCTTCAAGTTCAACCCAACTGTCTTCCTTAAGCTCAGGCATTTGCTTGAACTCCGTTAATAACCCTAAAACACTTGCATCTGCAATGCAATGAGTGATGAGAAATCTTGCTAAAATAAATTGCTGCTTTTCTAATCCTTGCTCTTTATAGACGAAAGCACTTAATTTAATTTTGCGACCGGCAAACGCTTCTGGATTAGAAATCATCTCCCCGTGATAGGACGAATACATATCCGAAGACATATTGATCAACCCAGCTTGTTCAAGACTTGCTAACTTCCGATTATATTCCTCTTCGTTCATATAGTTTTCATTACTGATAACTTCATCATGGGTTTCCATAAGGCCAGCATGAGGAAGTATTGAACCTTTATTGACAGCAATTGAAGCGCCTAAGGTGGTTGGTGGCAATGCAAAACCCGTTACTAACGGAAATAGAATAATGGCATAATGAATAAATTTTATAGTTCCTCCATTATGAGAATGAGAACAAGCTGGAGAACAGTCAATGTGGATGTCATCTCTTCCCCAAATGCGAAACAATTGTATTAAAAATAGTAGAAAAAAGACCCATGAAGCAATTATGCTCATAATTTCATATTTCGGATTAATATAATTGGAGATCTCTCCAGTCAAATGGAGCTTCATAAAAAATAAAGCAAAGGCTGCTAATAAAGCAGCTTTTAGTAAATGTTGAAAACGAACTCGCACCACTTCTTTTCTCCCCCTTTACATCCCAATTAAGCTAACAAATATAAACACAACAGCCGTTATTATGGCGAGTAAAACAAATACAAACTTTGCGCGAAATACGCTTAATAACATAATTGTATTTTTTAAATCGATCATCGGACCGTATACTAAGAAAGCTAGTATTGAGGTCGGTGTAAATAAATTCATAAATGAAGCACCAATAAATGCATCAGCTTCCGAACAAAGTGATAAAAAATAAGCAAGCCCCATCATGACGATCGTTGAGCCTATTACCCCGTTGCCTAATAATAACAGTGATTGCGCAGGTACATAAGTTTGTACAAAAGCGGCAATAAACGCCCCTATAATCAAAAATTTCCCCATATCAAAAAACTCATCAATAGAATGGTTGATCATTCCTTCCAGGCGCTGTAAAAATGTTTGGTTATGATGATGTGCTGAATATGAACCTGGATGATTTATCGCATGTTTAAATTGGTTCGTTTTATAAAGTACACTTATAATGAAAGCGATCATAAGTGCTGCAAGAAAACCTACTCCCATTCGCAGCAATGCCATTTTTGCATCATTTCCAAATGCCATATAAGTTGATAAAACGACAATTGGATTAATAAGCGGACCCGTTAACATAAATCCTATTGCTACATAAATCGGAACCCCCTTTGCTACTAACCTCCTTATAATTGGCACGATCCCACATTCACAAGCAGGGAACAACGCACCAACAACACAGCCCATAAAGATCCCCAACCATCTAGTTTTTGGTATCCATTTTCGAATATGATCCTCCGAAATAAATATTTGAATAAAACCGGCAATGAACACTCCAATTAAGACAAAAGGAATGGCTTCTATTAATATGCTTAAAAAAATAGTATTTAACTGTTGAAACGAATTAGGAATATGATTTAATACTTGTTCACCAGCAAACTGACTGAACATCACAACATATACGACGATAACGAAAACTACTAATCCTGTAAGATCTAGTAAATATGAATGCAGCTTGACCATTTCCTTATTCATCTCCCACCACGAAAGTTCGCTTTTACTGGTTCTATCTTTCAAATCTAGTAATGCTGAAAAGGTATAGTCTAGTATATTTGCGACAACATCATTTATTACTAATATTTTTAAATAAAACGTAATTATTACTATTTACAATCCGTAATGATTACGATATTATCAATATCGAACTTATTTTTTGAAAAGAGGTACTTAAATGCAACGAAATTTCATAATAGCACTTATTTTTGTCGTATCTTTATTTTTCTATGGCTGTAGCAACGCCCAGAAAAACGATGGGACTGAACAAACAACAACTTTAGAGGACGAAACAAATAAATTGAGCATCTATACGACTCTTTATCCTCTTGAAGACTTCATTAAGAAAATAGGCGGAGATTATGTAGAAGTCGAAAGTATCATTCCAGCCGGCGCTGATGCTCATAGCTATGAACCAACGACTAAACAAATGACAAGTATAGCCGTTGCCGATGCGTTCATCTATAACGGCTTAAATATGGAACCTTTTGCAGAGAAAATTGCTACTTCCTTAAAAAACGAGAATGTAAAATTTGTTGAAGCTGCAAATGGTGTTGATGCGATTGCTCATGAAGACCAGCATCAACACGAAGTTGACGAACATGACCACGATGATGATGAGCACAGTCACGGAACTGAAGAACATGAGCATGAACATGGCGAAGATGAGCACGAACACGGTGCTGAAGAGCATGAGCATGAACATGATGATAAGCACGAACACAGTGCTGAAGAGCATGAGCATGAACATGGCGTTGATGAGCACGAACACAACCATGACCACGGTGGAATCGATCCTCACATCTGGTTAGATCCGACGCGTGCTGTCAAACTTGCGGAAAATATCAAAATCGCTCTAATTGAATTAAATCCTGATGCACAGGAATATTTTGAAAATAATTTTGTGGCGTTAGCTGATGAGTTAACAACACTAGATCAGCAGTTTAAAGATTTAGTAGAATCAAAGAATAATCCAGAAATCCTCGTATCACACGCTGCCTATGGCTATTGGGAGGAACGCTACGGGATCAAACAAATCGCAGTATCTGGCCTTACACCGGCAAATGAACCATCTCAACGCGAGCTTAAAAAGATTGCAGAGCTGGCACAGGAAAAGCAACTAAAATATATTCTCTTCGAACAGAATGTTACATCTAAGATCGCAGAAATTGTAAAAAATGAAATTGGTGCTACACCGCTTTATTTATACACAATGGAGTCCATTTCAGAAGACGAGAGGAATAATGGCGAGGATTATTTTAGCCTAATGAATAAAAATCTTTCTACATTAGAACAAGCGTTACAATAAAAATAAAATAGTACAAAGACAAGGGTTATTACTGCATTTGTATCGACTGTAGACAAACTCTCGAGCAAGTCAAGTTTGTCTGCAGTCTTTTTTGATTTAAAAATCTCACCAACAAAACATGGAAAACATACGTTAACTAGCGTACATTATGTTCAAAATGTACGCCTTTTTGGTGAAAATTTAACATCTTTTACAAATTAACTGAACAACTCCAAATATGTCCACTATCCATAATAATATATAAGCATTAGCGATCCTTTTACTTGAAAAGGGATGTGTAACCTAGATAGATGTGTTGGAGCTAAGATAGCCTCCTCTATATCCAATAAGTAATATGACCCTGCAAGGTTCAATAACAAGAACATATACTAGACATATCTAATATGTAAGAGCTTTATAAAATCAACAAATTTTTCATCTTTAGTCTTGGTAACATATGCTAAGTAAAAATCAAAACAATTAAGCCCTACTTTTCCTACGCTAAAGAACCAGCTTTGGACTTAATGTTAATTGTGTCACAATATCCATATTCTTTTCTCGTTTCCACAGTAGAAATTATGAATTCTACACAGAAAGCAATTGTTATACAGTAAACTTGTTGGAACTAACTATTTACATTTAGAGAGAATATAATAATAAAATCGATTGGGAAATAAAGGATATTCTTAGAAATGAAAAAACTCTGAAGAGCTTTCTCTCTAGATAGCACTCTGGGGACAAGTAGACAGGTTTCTTATCCTTTAATTATTTTTAATTGATATATAGGTTCTTGATTCATTTTACAAAAACATATTTATTGATTCAGGTACAAGCATATTTCTAAGTAAGTAAATATAAATCTATGTTTATCTCTGCTGAAATATAATTAATGAAACCTATTAAAGTTGACTCGAAATACATAGCAGGTACATTTTCTTCTTGAACCTTTATTGTGATCGATAACAAATAATCAAGGTTTAATTTTTTCTTTAAAAAAATTAATTCCTCACTTTTATTATGAAGTTTATATAAAATTTTTTTAATCTGTTCATTTATGTTTAAGGACTCTTCAAACCCAGAACTAATTGACCAACAAGTTTCCTTGCGTACTAAATTACGATTTTTTATCGGGTCGCCTTTATGATAAAATTCACAAGGGATCAATCCTAAAACATTTGAAACTGCCTCTTCTTGGAAGTCCTCTCCAATGATATTAAATTCTGCACAAATTTCTGTTCCAGCCATTTTATCAGAACCTCCTACTTAATATACTTACCAGTTGGAATTCTAGTTCCTTTTCGCTTTAAATAACTGCGATTAACTTTCTGAAAATTAAGTTCTATTTTGTTTTTTACCTTTTCATAGACCGCTAACATAGACCAGAAAATTGCATACGGATTTTCACCATCAGGATTATTTAACATCACTGGAGTATTTTGTACTTATACACGATGCCCTTGTCTTTGTCATGTTTAAACGAATTCTACTTCAACCCATTTTCTCAAGCTATTAATAAACCATATTTTGCGCGCAAACTTTAAATCATCTCTTGTAAGTATTCTTTCCTCGACTATCCCATTTGTTAATAAATGCTTTCGAAACGTTCCAGCGAGCAGTCCGCTCCCCACAGGAGGAGTCCAAAGCTTGTCCGCCAGTTCTACTACAATATTTCCATTTGTAAATTCTGTTATCTCTCCGCTTTCATTCCACAACAGAACATCAAAAACATGAGGAAACTTGTTTTGAAAATATTGATATAGAGCTCGATTGGTTGTTTTATGAAATAGAAAAGGGCTTGTACTATTTACTGGTTCATCGGCCAGAATCACCTGATGGGTTGTCTGAATCGCTGTACTAAAAGGATGAGATTCTATCGTTACTTCCCCGTTTTCACTTAAAAGAAGGCGTACTCTCCATTGTCCTTTATTTTTTTTAGTTGCCAACTTTAAGAGCCTTTTTTGCAAGTTTTCATCTGAAAAAGTATAGCCAAAATATGATGCCGAGTGGCGCAATCTTTGCAGATGCTCCGCAAGTAAGAAAAATTCTCCCTCTTCTAAAAGCATTGTTTCGAGCAACTGAAATTCTGTTCGTATTTCTTGAAGAATACTTGCTTTCGCAACCACTTCACCGTACTCACCTGTTGTCGTTGAATCCCACGTTATTCCCCCGCCAACGCCATATGTAGCCTTTTTTGTCTTTTCCTCAATCGAAATTGTTCGAATCGGAACGTTAAAAATTGCTTCCTTATCAGGTGTAATATAACCAATCGCTCCACAGTATACTTCCCGCGGTTCACTTTCTAACTCAGAGATTATCTCCATTGTTTTAATTTTGGGAGCTCCAGTAATTGAACCACAAGGAAAAAGAGCTTTAAAAACATCCGTAATGGATGTGTGCTCCGGAATCATTGATGTGATCGTGGAAGTCATTTGAAAAACAGTAGGATACGGCTCAATGTGAAATAGCTGCTCTACCTTTACTGTGCCTGGATCTGAGAGCATTCCTAAATCATTACGTAATAAATCGACAATCATGACATTTTCAGCTCGATCTTTTTCTGAATTTTGTAATGACTCTTTGTATTCTATATCTTCTTCATAAGTACGACCACGTTTAATCGTGCCCTTCATCGGCCTCGTCGTCATTTTATTGCCGCTTAAATGAAAAAATAATTCAGGTGACGCAGACAAAATGCGATGCTCACCTATGTTCAAATACGCACAATAGTTTGATGACTGTGCTTTTTTCAGCCGTTCAAAAAAAGCAAGATCATCCCCTTCAAATTCAGAATGAAGACGAAGGGTAAAATTAGTTTGATATGTGTCACCATCTTCTATATGCTTCTTTATCATTTCTAAAGCTGCATCATACTCATCTCTTTGAACAGAAGGCTGCCACGAAGTAATCTGATAAGATCCAGAACTATTTAATGATCGATGCTCGACATCGGCAAAAAGTCCAAACCATAGTAACGGCATTTTACCGTCTTCTCTTACTTTAAATGCTGGATCAAATGCTGGAGCACTTTCATATGTGAGAAATCCTGCTGCATAATATCCTTCCTCTACAGCTTCTTCAATTTTTTGTAAACTTGGAATGACTTCTTCAATTGTTTGAGCCATAATAATTTTTTCTGGGTTGCTAAAGGTATGAGGAGTAATATGACCTTTGGTTGACGCAAATTCAAAAGATAATAATGGTGACTTTCGATTTCTATCATTCATGATTGATATTCCCCAGTTTAGTAAAGTTTAGAAGCATTTTTAAGCCAGACTCAGTCAAAATTGATTCTGGATGAAATTGTACACCCTCAAGCGGGTAGTATTTATGACGTATAGCCATAATTTCTCCCGCTTCAGTTGCTGCGCTCATAACAAAACCTGTTGGAAGAGGACTCTCCACAATTAAAGAATGATATCGCGTCACAGGCAAGGGGGTTTGAACGCCACGAAACACCCCTTTTTCGTCATGCTCAATATAGGATACTTTCCCGTGCATAGGTAGGGCTGCTTTTTTTACGATCCCTCCAAAAGCATGTGCAATGATTTGATGTCCAAGACAGACGCCCAATATCGGGACTGACTTATACAATTGCTGTACCACTTGCAAACAAATCCCTGACTCCTGTGGAGTCCCTGGTCCTGGTGAAATAACGATGTGTGATGGTTTAAGACTCATCACTTCATTTAAAGTTATTTGATTATTACGGAAAACTTTCACATCAAAGCCACATTGACGTATATATTGAACTAAATTGTATGTAAAAGAATCATAGTTATCAATTACAAGTATCAAATTTCACTTTTCTCCATTTCACTAGTATAAAAACATTCCTATTATAGCGGATCACTCTTACTTCTGTGAAGACTAATGACTATCTCATCTCATTTATAACCGCTTCCACCAATGGTGGAAGCCATTCTTTTAAATTTGTAAACGAAAAACCTTTGTCCACAGCTTTTTTATTCGACATATACCACGATTCAGATATTGCATAAGGTGATAGCGTATTTTCCTCCCCATTGAACACAATGTTTGCCTTACTGCCTGTGTACACTTCAATTATTTTTATTAGTTCATTTAAAGAAATTTTTCCATTTGCAGTAGCATTGAATGGCCCTTCAACATCATTTTCCCCCGCCCATTGCAAAAAACAGGCAGCCTCTTCCGCATGAATATAAGACATTTCAGCTCCCAAATTAACAAATCCTATCGGCTTCCCATTCATCACATGTTCAATATGGAAATGCAAACGTCGTGTATAATCATCAATCCCCATGACAATAGGAAAACGAACAGCGACCACAGGAAATTTTGCATACTTAAAAAACACCGCTTCAGCCTGTCTTTTCCCCTCCCCATACGAAAAATCCGTGCTGTTTCCCATTTTTATTTCATAAGAATACGGATCAAAATCTGCTTCATGCTTTTCTCTTCCATCCATCGTATAAATCGATAAAGTTGAAGTGAACACTAGTTTGTTAATTTTCCCATTAAAAATTTCACAGAAGTCATATGCTTCATTTGGAGAAAAACAAATATTATCAAAAACAAGATCAAATGTGCGAGTTTTTACTTTCTCAGCAAATTGTTGTTTATTTTTCCGATCAACTGCAAGATGCTCAACTTTATTACCAAATGGATTTCCAGACTGTCCACGTGTAATAATCGTGACACGATGCCCATCTGCGATTAAAAGCTCCACTAATTTACGACCGAAAAAACGGGTTCCACCTAGGACAAGGACATTTTTCATTTTTTAAAATCCTCCTAAAAAGTAAGAATTTGAACATTCTCTAACTCATTTATCATGATCGCTCTGCTATACAGAAAATGACAATGTACATTAAAATTTATATTCAACAAACTGCGCTAACTTCCTGCTAAAAATAATGCCTTACTTAACACTATTATTGATAAAACGATTTTTGCTACATTTCATCTAAAAATCCTGGTTCACACGCCTTTCAGTAAGTATAATCCATAAAAAAATGGATTTTCTCTTATGAGTTTCATGAAATCGAAGAGAAAATAAGCCAAAAATTAACACGTGCATATTAAAAAAGCCTGCTAACAGAATAGTAGCAAGCTTCTTATCAATTCTCTTCCAAAGAAATTATTTTTTTAAAAACGCGCTTACTTAAAAGCTCATAGCCTTGTGCATTCAAATGTAATGAGTCACTAAATAATTGCTTTTCTTCATCATTCAAAAACAAATCTGCTGTTGGGACAAAGTAAGCTTGTTGGAAAGCTTGCGCTACCTTTCTCAATGATTGGTTCCAGCCTTCAATCGTTTCGAAAATTTCGGTTTCATTTTCATATTCAATGTACGGATGGTAAAGCCCTAAAACAATAATTGGAGCATGTCGATTATGCTGTCTTAAAAGAGTAATGATCTGATTAAAGCGGACTAAAAAAAGTTCCTTTCCTTTCGCCAGGTTTTCTTTTGGAAGTGGATTAAAGACATGTTGTGCGCTTTGGCGAAAATCATTTGTGCCAATGTAGAGAATGATATAATTTGCTTGATGGACTCTTCTTAATATCTTTCTTTGCTGTAATAGTTTTAATATGTCATTCGACGTAAATTTCGGTACACCATAGTTTTTCATTCGCACTGTCGGAGCTACAGTTTCCAATCTCTCCTTTACTCTGCCTACATAGCCTTTCTTCATAGGATCACCTGTTCCATGTGTGATCGAATCACCAAAGGCAACCATTTGCAAAGCACGACCAGCGGAAGAAGATGGAGTATAGATGGAAAATGCCATTGTCATAATGATCATAGAAATGAAATATTTTTTCATTGAAAAAGACTCCTAATAATTGCTTATTAAGAGTCTTCCCTAATCTTGTTCATAGCATGTATTACACTCTCCGTTGCTTGCTGCCTCCATCAACCGCATATTTTTTTGAAAAGTCAACCTTTAACTCGATTAATGGCTGAGCGATCTTACGAATCCATTTGCTCGACAAAATACCCGTTAGGACTAACGACAGCAATATTAACACAATAATTTGTTCTGATTCACTTAATACTTCTTCAAATTGACTGTTTCTAAAGTATTTCACAAAGAAGCCATGTAATAAATAAACATAGATTGAACCTGTTCCCCATTTTGTAAAGAAGTAACGACGGCGAGGCACTAAGGCTAAAAAGCTTAAAGTAGCAAGCAAGGCTACCGCATATACGCCAAGGCGAATGAAACCGCCATTAATGTCATATTCATTCACGACATCATAGGGCTTAGAACCGAATAACCATCTATATTCAAAAGTTGGGGCAATATAAACAACGAGAAAAATCGTTAATAAAACTCCAAATGATAAATAGCGAAATTTAATATGTTTAACCTTTTCAAAATGTTCCTTTTTCAAGTAATAGCCAAGAAGAAAGAAAGGAAAAAACACAAAAGTTCGTGATAAACTTAAAAAGTTGCTGATTTCATTAAAATAGCCCACAGCAATTCCTATAGCAACAGCGATGGACAAGGAAATAACTGGTGACCATTTGGCAAACGCAAACAGCATTACATTCCAGCAAAACAAGCTCATTAAAAACCATAGAGACCATTGAGGATCTAATGGATTCATTGCTGTGACACTTTGATCGATAAGAAAATAATAGTAGAACGAATAGATCGCTTGAAAAATTAAATACGGGATAATCAATTTTTTAGTGATTTTTTTGAGATAGCCCTTTTGATAAAAACCCTTTGCAAAGAAACCTGAAATAAGAATAAATGCCGGCATGTGAAATGTATATAGTGTCGTATATATCGAATAGATAAATTTGTCTTCGTGAATATAGGACTGGATTAAATGGCCAAATACAACAAAAAAGATAAGAAAAAACTTTGCATTATCGTAGTATGCTTCTCTATTTTTCATATTCAATCCTCCCAGTTGCTTTTATAGACTACCATACCCTATTTCTATACGTCTATAACATTCGAGAGGTTGTATTCTAGATTTGAACTTTTTAACAACACTGTAACATTCCTGTAATTCCCTAACATTCCTATTACATCATCCGCAAAAGTTTATTATTATAATATAACAATTTCCGACAGAATTTTTATGAAATGTCGATGAAAACTTGCCATACCAATATAGTTTACATAATAATATTATTGTATATTTTTGTCGTTGTTTATAGAAAAATGTCCACCTTCCTTAATAAATCACAAGGGCTTTTAAATTTAAAGTGCCTTTGTTAATCCTCCATCGACTATTAGCGCTTGACCGGTAATATATGTATTCGCATCTGAAGCCAAAAATACAACCGTTTTTGCAAATTCTTGCGGGTCGCCGTAGCGCCCCAATGGAATAGCTGCTTGTGCTGCATTTTGCAAGTCTTCAATGGTCATTTTTTTTCTTTCCGCCTGCTGTTGATCAATTTCAATAACCCGATCTGTAGCAAATTTTCCCGGTCCAAGAGTATTGATCAATATATTATCTTTCGCTAATTCTTGCGATAAGCTTTTTGCGAGACCGTTTACCCCTGCTCTTAATGTGTTTGATAATAATAATCTGTCTAATGGTTGTTTAATGGAAATCGAAGCAATATTGACAATTTTCCCTCCACCATTTTTTCTCATATATGGAAGTACTTCACGAATAGAACGAATATAGCTAAGCAATGTTAATTCAAATGCTTCCTGCCACGCCTGATCATCAAGATCGTCAAAATTTCCTGCACGCGGCCCTCCGCAATTGTTGACTAAAATATCGATCGTTCCAAATGCTGAAACCGTTTTTTCGACAAGTTCCTTTATATCCGTTAATTTCGTAATATCGCAAGGCTGTGCCTGCACTTCACCGCTTACTTCTCTCATTTCCCTCGCAACTGTTTGCAATGCTAACGCATCTCGACTTGTAATCATGACCCGTGCACCCTCACGAACAAATTCTTGAGCAATCGCTTTTCCGAGTCCTTTACTTGATGCTAAAACCAATACTGATTTCCCTTTTAATCCTAAATCCATTATGAATTCCCCCTCTTTTTCTTATTTTACACTCCTTTTCAACCAATTTTGAAGTAAAACGCTTACAAATTATTTTAATTATTTAGAATTATGCTCATCGCTTTAGTCTTAAAATATATGATTGCAACACGGCTTATGAGTCCGCTTTCCACATCGCTTTTCTCTAATTTCATGCATGGTACTTAATTTATTTTTAGAATGATGGTAAAATAGTATTGCTATCACAAGGTGATATAAATCACATGTCGTATCATTTCATTATGACAGTAATGGCGAAATATATTGTAAAGGACTACTTAAAGTGATAAATGAGAATCATAGTACACTGGCGATTCCAAAACGACCTTTGTCCAAAATTATTGCTGCCACTGTTAAGGCAGGTATTATTAAATCCAACTTAATTCCAATGTTTGCTGGTTTAACCCTCGCAATTTTTACGTATCAAAAAAATTTAGTTGAGGTCTACCCAAACGTTATTTATGCTTTTATCGGAACAACGCTCGTCATCGCTGCAGCTGGCGCCTTCAATAATCTTTATGATCGCGACATTGATGCGATTATGAAACGGACTCGAAATCGACCAACTGTTACAGGCGAGGTTTCACCTAGCACTGTTTTAGTGTTGAGCATCGTGATGTCGCTCTTAGGAATTAGCATCCTTGCATTGGCGACGCCATTAGCGGCTTTACTTGGCTTTCTCGGATTATTTTTTTATGTCGTACCGTATACGATGTGGTCAAAGCGAAAAACGATTTATAATACGGAAATTGGCAGTATTTCTGGTGCAATGCCTCCACTTATCGGTTGGGCAGCGATACATCCCGATATTACACATCCAGCAATCATCGGCCTTTTTGTTGTTACCGTTATTTGGCAAATGCCGCATTTCTATGCGATTGCTATTCGTAACCATGAAGAATACGAAGCAGCAAAGGTGCCAATGCTCCCGGTCGTAAAAGGAGTAAAAAGAACCTATACACAAACTAATATTTACCTATTTATTATGGTTGCGATGAGCTTTCTGTTTGGCACTTTAAGTCTTGGGCTAATGCTCGTTGCCTTGATCTTGAGTGTCGGTTGGCTTATTTTGAGTATTTATGGCTCAAAAAAAATGGATGCTAATAAATGGGCGAAATCAATGTTTATATATTCCCTCTTGCATATGACGATTCTTTTTTCAACTGTGATCATTTATTCATTAATGGGCATTTTCTTTTTTCAATAATTAAAACGGCGTTTAGTTTAATGGACTGAACGCCGTTTTCTATCCTATACTTTCTTATTCAAAACACCTAAGTATTCAATCCATGGTCCTACATCAAAGCGGTATCTTTCTGCCATCACTCTAACCATTTGAGCAATATGTGTCAGATCATGAACGACCCATGTAGAAATTAGTTCTCTCACCTTCACAACTCCAAACGCCGGATGAAAACCTTTTTTTTCTAAATGAATTTGCGGATTAACGAGATCTTTTAAACACTCAATGTTCCGAAGCCTGAGTTTTTGGAATTCCTCCAGCTTTTGTTGAATCGCAATTGTACTTTTTTCCTGCAAATGCCTATAGCGATCAAACGGAGGAAATGGCTTGTTCTCCCCTTCCTCCAGAATAAACGCTAAACGCACCATCCAATTGCTTTGCTCAGCTTCAATGAGATGGTCAACAATTTCTAAAATGTTCCAAGTATCCTTCCCTTCCTTGCAGTGTAGCCATTCTTCAGATATACCACAAAGGAAGAACTGCAATGTTTTAGGTGTCCTTTCTAATATTTCGATCGCTTCTTCCATCTTAAAATTCATCTTTACTTCCCCCTCACTCTCCGATACCTTACTATCTTCAGAAAAATCACTACTATTGCCGCTCATGATCGTTTCTAAAGGCTGTTTTAAACCATATCTTGATAGAACGACCTATGAATCATTTCGCGTACAACCTTAGGAGCACAAGTTTTGCTGAAGGGTTTTCTAATTCTACCGTAAAAACCCTGCACGTACACATGCAAGGATATCTTCATTATTCAATTATAAGCATGTCATTCTCATCAAACTGCCACATTTCTCCATAGGCTACTTCCCAATAATAACCATCAGGATCTGAAAAATATCCGCTATATCCACCCCATAAAACCTTTTCAGGCGGTTTCACAATTTTTCCACCTGCCGCTTCCGCCTTTTTCATTACTAAGTCCACTTCCTCTTTTGATTTTCCGTTATAAGCGATTGTTATCCCGGGAAAACCGCTTCCTTCAGGTGGATTATTAGCATTTATATCCTTCGCTAATTCCTCTAATGGATAGAGTGCCAATCTTGTTCCCCCGTTCTGAAAGAAAACAATCTCCGGTTCTTCATCTGATACAGACGTCTTAAAACCAAGTCCGTCACGGTAAAAAATGAGCGATTTTTTCAAATCTTTAACACCTAATGTAATCAAGTTTATTCGATTCATGGACAAGCCTCCTTTGATTCATATTACCACAATATTCAACCTATTTATTTCCAATGTATCCATAATTTTTTTACTCTTTCTTTTAATGTGAAAAGAAGCGTTTTCTCCCCGCTTGCTGCCTTTTGCTTATTCCACTCATTTATACTGGCAACAGCGATTAAAATCGAGCCTGCGATGAGCAAATATGCCCACCAAGGAAGATTCCCCCAAAAAGGACGTGTTTGCATGAAAACATTCAATAAAAGAACTCCAGTTCCAATAAAGAAAAATGATTTTATTTTGGCAAAAACACCTGCAACTATTGACGCTAATGATAAAGTCCCAAGAATAAGAGCATCATAGATTGTTGACGATTGTAAACCGTCCACTACGAGAAAAATAGAGACAACTAATAGAATCCCCCATTGCAGATTGGCTGTCACTCTTTCGTAACGGCCTTTCAAACAGAAACGCAAATAAATTGATAAAAGCACGAACGGCAAAACATATACTTCAGTTATTAGAAGCTCATGCACCGCAAGAGCGGAGACGAAAGAATAGTAAGGTTGTAGCAAAAATGCTCCACTTATAAAAATAGGAAGCCACTTATATTCGCTCGGAATTCGATTCCTCTGTAACCAGATCGTTAATGCAATCAAGGAACCTGGGAGTAATCTAGTCCAGAGAAATGGATGTTCAAAACTGTACATCGTTGCAAAATATAGAAGGGCAATAAGTGTATAAACATCAACAATAAGCACACCCTTCTTTTTATTCTCATAAAAAGCGGTAAAAAACCATCTGCCTGCAGCAAGAAAAACAAGGCCAAAAACAGCTATTGTGAGCATTTCACTCCATGCAGTAAACGGATAATAGACTAAATACTGTCTTACTCCTGCATAAATAAACAGTGTTGGAATAACAACAAGCATTTTCCACTTATATATATGAAAAAACACCATCATTCCTACTGCATATAAGATCATGATGATAAAAGTGAATGTATGAAACGGGTACATATTGAGAAAGACACCTATGCCAAGCAAGGAAAACGGTACTATATAATAAAAGATTCGTTGTTTATAAGCTTCATCAGAAAATTTCCATATAACCGCTATCGCCAAACTAGTTAAAATAAAGCCATACTTAAGCTCAATCGTTTCGAAATGTGCTAGTGCCCCTGTAAAAGCAGCATATATTGAAGTAAATGAGCCATATAAAAAGAACTTCTTTAACCATTCCCGCTGTGTAAGTATCGTACTAACTCCGTAAATCAGAGCAGCTACCCAAAAGCTCCACATGGAAGATTTCCCATGAATAAATAATGTAAGCAATAGAGCAGAGGGCATATACATATGAGCAACAAAAGCAAATGCACGGTACACATTCAAATCTCGAGCTTTTACTAGAATGGCAATGACAAAAAGAATCGCAGCTCCTGTAATAGCAAAGAGAATACCACTTTCCCAAATTTGATCAACCAATGTATAATAGCTCATTAAAATGACAAGCCCAATGACATACGGAATATATCGGTTCTTAGTAAAATGGTATAGCCATACGTACATTACAATTCCACCAACAAATAACAAGGTGTGAATCCATGACTCACTGCTAGAAACAACCGTTCCTGTCAAAAGTGCGAGGGTATAAAAAGCTTGAGCAGTGTAGCAATGATTTCGCTTTAAAGCTGGAATTTTAATGAAAAAGTATAAGCCTGTTACACCTAAACTTGCACATGCAAATTGGAGGGCGGGCCCTAACTGACTCATGATTACATGTGAACCTCCGATTAATTCCTCATACAGAGCCAACACAGCTAACCCAATAGAAATTGGCACAAGCCATTGTGCAGTTCGTTTCAGCTCCTCCCGAGTTTCCTTTACGATACTTATATAGGCGCAGATGCTAAACAAAAATAAAATGACAGCACTTTCCCACCATGCATACATGGATAAAGATGCATAGACAGCAACAAGCATGTAAGCCCAGCCGACATCTCGAGCAGGCTGCTTCATTAGTTCCAGCACTTTTACTTTCACATAAACCCCAAAACCTGCAAACATGACAAATCCTATTAAAGCAAGGATTAATACAAATGGTGTTAATTCAATAAATTGCTTAAAAAGGAGCACTCCTTCCACCAGCACAACGGACATAAACACTGCACTTAAATAGCGGAAAAGCAATTTTTGAGTAGCGTGACTTAAGTATAAAAAGTTGATGCTAATGGCGAAATAACTAAGAAGCAATGTTAACGACGGTTCTCCCCAATTAATCAAAATCGCCTCTAAACTGATATAAATGAAAGCAAGTCCTGACACGACAGCACTCGTGACCATAAAAATCTTCTTCCAAGGGTATTGCTGATCAAGCACAAACGGAATGAGCAAAAAAATGAAGCCGAGCAAACTATAGAGAACCGGACTAATTTGTACGAATACAGATGCCTGCACAAATTGAAAAACACCGTATACGAGCATGACACTAAAGACAAAATGAAATTCCTTGCGACCAGTTACATAAATCATTGATAAATAAACAGCAGCCGTCAACATTAAATTAAAACCTAAAAACATATTTGAATGATAAAGAACCAACATGAGGACTGTCGTTAAAATCAAATTTGCCTGGGCAAAGTTTACGAACTCCCGAATAAATAGCTTAGCCACATCTTTCTTTTTCACTTGATGGTATAAATATATTGTCAGAGCTTGAAACAGCATCATCCCAAGGAAAAAGATATCTTCACTGAAGTGTAATGCCGCAAAGAAATAGCCAGTGCCGACTGTCAACGTTATATATGTAAACCACACGAATAAACGTGACTTCATTCTCTTGGCAAAAAGAAAGTAAACCGGGAGAAGTAGGATACAGCTTATGAGTGCAAATAAATAGCTGCCCTCCCCATAAATAGATAAATAGCTTCCTAATAGTTGGAACCAAGCAATTGATAATAAAAAGATCGGTAAAAATAAACTTCCTAAGACGATAAATGCAAAACCTGTTTTATCAAGCTTAAGTACTTTCATTGCCAAATAAGCAATTCCATAGAACAAAAAGGAAATGAGCCCGATAGAACCGGCCTTTGTCGCGCTCGACATCGTCTCCCAATTACTTGTGGCCACATACAATCCACCAATTAACAGGAGGATCACTCCTATATTTAACAGCCACGTAATATTACGCTCTCTAATTTGTTCATCCGTTTTCTTTTCAAAAGCTTTTGAATGGTTAGGTTTCAACCTTTTCTCCACTTTTGGCTTTAACCGCTTTTCAGGTTTGGGCTGCGCCGCTTTTTTTTCAGTCTTATCAACTAAATCTAAATAGTACATTTCATGTGCTTTCACCACTTCATCATAAAAATAAGCAGAAATATAGTTGTTTTCTTTTAATTTCTCTAATTCTTCTTTGACAATTTGTTTCTTCAATTTTTCCGAAAGAGGCATCATACAAACTCCCCTGCCTTATATTTACTTTTTTAGTTGAATTTACTTATTGTGTAATTTTACACTATTTGAAGAAAAAATCAATATATTCTCTATAAAAAATACGACTAAAAACAAACCCGATGAAATCAAATTTGTCTACAGTCGTTTTTGATTTTAAATATTCACTAGAAGTTACGTATAGGTGATCGAAAAATAAGAACGAGAAATCTTATTACAGAAAGAAATCCATTAGAAATGAGTACAATTGATCAATTGGAACGTCAGGGTTATTTAGTAGGACCCAAACTAGTAATTGGAATGGAAGGTACTTGACTCTTAGGGATTTGCGGACAGGTAAGACTTCGCAAAGAAGCGATTGCTCCAAGGAGACTCACTGCCCGCTCACGGAAAGCAAGCGTCTAAAACGGTAATCATTACCCGCAATACTATCCAAAATCGTCTAAAGATACCGAGAAGTAGAACGCTCGATCCGATTGTCGACAAAGTAGTAAAGAAGAATCTCTACTTTTTTATGATTTATTGATTTCAACATAATCCAAGCAATCCTCCAACAAAGGACTCACGTTATTCATTGAAAAAAGATGAAGCTCATGCATGGCCCTTGTACACGCGGTATATAGAAGTCTTCGCTCGCTTTCCCTTTGATATTTTGCTGTGTCAAAAAGAAGCACGACATCAAATTCAATTCCCTTTGCTAAATAGCTTGGAATAATCAATATTCCCGTTTCGAAAGTAATAGTCCCTTTACTAACCAGATGAACCTGCACTTCGCTTTGTAGTCGTTTATAGACGTACATGCTTTCTTTTTCTGTTCTACAAATAATTGCAATTGTGTTAGATTTTGACTGTTCCTTTATCCGGTCCATGATTTTTTTCAATAATGCTATTTCACAGTTCACGATTGTTAATGTAGGTCTTTTTCCTTCACGATTAAAAGGTTCAATCTCTTTTCCATCCTTTAAAATATGCTTCGTAAATTCAACGATTTGTTTCGTGGAACGATAGCTTCTCGTAAGGGTTATGTTTTCTGTTTCAGCTCTTGCTTGTTCAGGTAAAAATGAATGCGCCTCATTCGTATGGAAATATATTCCCTGATTCATATCACCAAGAAGAGTCATCTTGCTAGACGGGAATAGTTCCTGTAAGTATGAGAATTGGAATGGAGTATAGTCTTGCGCTTCATCAATAAATACATGGCGAATAGCAGAACTAGAAAGACTTCCTTCTAACTTATCCTTTAAATAACAAAAAGGAGTTGCATCTTCGTACGGAATAACTTGTTCTTCTAATTTTTGAATGGTGTATGCTGATAGCTCTTTCCACTTTTTTTCGTGTGCATGGAAAAAGGCCTCATAAATTTTTACATAATCAATAAAGGCAAACTTTTTTACTTGAACGATAATCGGTTTAAAATATCGATTGACAATAATTTCCGAAAGGAGTCTCTCCTCAAGTTCAAAATCGTCAAAACTAACTTCTTTTCCCTTTTGTCGGTTTTGAATCTTATTAAATACCTCTAAAAAATCTTCCTTCTCCAGATACTGTGCTTCTTCTTTGACCCAATCTTTGCTCCGTTCCTGTTTCTTCTTATTCCTTAACTCTTTTAAAAGCCAATCTTTTAACATCTCAACTCGATTGCGAAGAGAGATTGCTGGATCATACAAATAAAATTGCTTCACAAGCTCTTCTGCCGTTATTAAAATTTCGTGTCTCAAGATAATGTTTTTAAATATAATTCCCTGTTTTCCGAGGGAGTGAATGTATGGATCAAGTTCCCGTTTAAAATCGATTCTTGATTTAAGACGGATGCTTTCGATTCTTACCCGATATTCTTCTGTTTCTTTGCTATTCAATAGGAATTCTAACTGAGAAAAGGAATCTTCAACAGCTAATCCTTTTCCAATTCGCCTAGCTAAATACTCATAAAAAGTGGTTTGTTGCATATTTTCTTCGCCGAGCTCAGGAAGCACTGTTGAAACATAGCTATTAAACAAAGGATTAGGCGAGAACAGGATAATGTTATTGGCTGTCAATGTCTGCCGATGACGATACAAGAGATAGGCAACCCGCTGCAATGCGGCTGATGTTTTTCCACTTCCTGCTACCCCTTGAACAATTAAATATTTGCTTTTCTCATTGCGAATAATTTGATTTTGTTCTTTTTGAATCGTAGCAACTATTGTCTTCATCTGCGAATCAGCATTTTTCCCAAGAACTTCCTGCAAAAGGCGGTCACCAATCGTCACACCGGTATCAAACATTCCGACAATTTTTGAATCGCGAATTATATACTGACGCTTTAATGTCATGTCTCCTTCAATCGTTCCAACAGGTGTATGATATTTTGCAGGACCTGGAGCATGATCATAATACAGACTAGATATTGGGGCACGCCAGTCATAAATAAGAAAGTGTTCTTCCTCGCTATCCATAAGCGAGGAGATTCCTAGATAAATCGCTTCACTTTCTACATCGCCTTTTTCGCGAAAGTCAACTCTTCCAAAATAAGGAGATTGCTTTAAGCGAGAAAGTGTGTCAATCCGCTTTTCAAGCTGCTGCTTGCTTCTTTCCCGTTCAGAAAGAAGTGTTGCTCGTTGCTTAATACTTGAAAATGTTTCTTCTATATCATCTTTTTCGTCCATATTTACCGTTACGTCTTCCCAAAAATTTTGCTTTATTTCATGAGCATCAGAACTGACTTTTTCTTTGTTTTGTGAAAGCTTGTCAATCGTAGTTTGAATTTCTGACACAATCCAATCAACCCGCTTCTGCTCTTGAACCTTTGCTAAATGCTCTTCACTCATGAAAATCACACTCCGCTTCTTTTTTGCTAAGTTCATTTCTTGACGTAACCTATATTTTGTGATAATGTTATTATAGGGTATATTGAAAAATAATAAAACACAAGAGAAATTACCGTCCTGATATTAGCGTACTCCTGCTAAAAATCAAGATGGTTTTATTTTGTATCATTCCCTTACATCAAAGATTGTATTGCAATATTTTCTCCGTTATTTCTTTTTTGAATTCATTTGTCATTTTCGGTGGATTTGATTTTAACATCGGCTTAATCAGCTTCGCCAGCGTTCCTGTTGCTTGTATATCTAAACTCACATTTATAAATGTTCGATTGCTCTTCAAACTTTTCATCTCAATACTCCCATGACCGTTGAATCCTTCATTCTTTCCTTCTACTTGAAATGTCATTCTTTTTGGAGCATGTTTGCTTAAAATCTCAACTTCAAACTCTAATTTCTTTTTAATAAATCCAAAATCAGTGGTAAATACCCAATTAGATTGGGTCATATTGACAATCTTATGACTTACATATCCTGGTACGAGTGGTCCCCAATGACTAAAATCCTCCATAAATGCCCACACCGATTCTAGTGGTGCATCAATAATCAAACTGTAAACTTTTGCCAAACATACCCTCTCCTCTGTTCTTCTTCAGAAAAAGATTCTTGTTATAAAGGGTATTCAGCAAGCTTTGTGAACATGACTTTATCGAGCTTATGTATTTTTTAGGACAATCATCAAACGCTTATTTCTTACTGTTTTTTCTTCCTCTGTTGCTAAGTCATATTTTTTTAATAGATGAAAGACGTCATTCAAAATATTCTGCGAATGTTCCTCGTTAAAAAACTGTTCAAATAAAGGCGTAAATTCCTCTGGTAAATAGGTTCTCTGTGCTTCATACTTACTTCTAACATCCTCCATGGAATGATCAAGCTTACATTCACTCATTCAATAACCTCCAGAATCGTTTTTCTTTCTTTCCTATTCTACCTATTTGAAAAAAAGGAATCAATCTACAACAAGGAATTGTCTTACTTTTTCCATATATTAGTGGTATGATGAAAAGGATACTGAAATATGAAAGGGGAAGCTCATATGTCCTATCCAGATACAAAGGAAACGATCGATCTAATAAAAAAACTTGTTACCATTCCAAGCCCGACAGGCAACACATTTGAAGTAATAACCTATGTAGAGAAATTTCTTCGTGAACTCCAAGTTGATACATATCGCAACCGAAAAGGCGGCTTAATTGCCACATTGCCAGGCACTGATTCTTCTAAACATCGAATGTTAACGGCTCATGTTGACACATTAGGAGCAATGGTAAAAGAAATTAAGCCGAGCGGACGGTTAAAAATCGATTTAATTGGCGGTTTTAAATATAACTCCATTGAAGGAGAGTATTGTCAAATTGAGACAAGTTCCGGTCGGAAATATAGCGGAACAATACTGATGCATCAAACCTCCGTCCACGTATACAAAGACGCTGGAAAAGCTGAACGCAATCAAGAGAATATGGAAGTGCGTATTGATGAGGTAGTCAAAAGTGCTGAAGATGTTCGAAAGCTTGGAATCGAAGTCGGAGATTTTGTTTCATTTTCGCCAAGAGTTGAAATCACGCCAAGCGGCTTTATCAAGTCGCGACATTTAGATGATAAAGCAAGTGTAGCGCTCCTCTTACAATTAATTAAACATTTAAAAACAAACGAGATCTCATTGCCTTATACAACCCATTTCCTTATCTCCAATAACGAAGAAATCGGTTATGGTGGGAACTCAAATATCACCCCAGAGACGGTCGAATATTTAGCGGTTGATATGGGCGCAATGGGTGACGGCCAATCTACAGATGAATATACCGTTTCAATTTGTGTAAAGGATGCGAGCGGGCCATATCACTACGGCCTTCGCAAGCATTTAGTCAAACTGGCTCAAGAAAATAATATTGAGTACAAGTTAGATATTTATCCTTATTACGGTTCTGATGCATCTGCAGCCATTCGATCTGGTCATGATATTGTGCACGGATTAATCGGTCCTGGAATCGACTCATCCCACGCATTTGAACGGACGCATCAATCAAGCATTGAAAATACAGGAAAGTTGCTGCACCACTACGTACTTTCAGAAATCAGCAGTTAAGCTTTTTAGTACACGATTGAATGATAGACAGCTCTCATATATCATAACGGCCTGTCTATCTATTTTTTCTGAAAAAAGTTCTAAATATCAGTGTTGGGTTATTGGCTCATTACGTAGAATCCCAAGACTTCTCACGAAGTGAGCCAGTTGTCGTTTGAGCAATACCAACGTTTACAAACGACTAACTAATGAATGAAGCAATAATCAAGTTTTGCAACGAGAAGACGCTGACTGCCTGATTAGAAAAAAGTTTAAAGGCTCCATAAATATACTTTTTTTCATTCTAAAGTGCCTTCATCCGTGCATATCGCTACAGAAACAATAAAGCATCTGGCTTTTCAAAAATGGAAACCGATCGTGCTAATTGTGTATGCCCTGATTTTTCGTCGAAAAACTAAAGAGCTAATCCATTTTAAAAGGATGAAAAGACACAAAAGGCTTGTGAAATTCCCACAAGCCCTTTATGTCTTTTATCTCGGTCGATTTCGTAGAAAATTTTCCGAGGCAAACCCTCTTACCTCTTCCTCAGAGTAGTATTTTAATAATTCTTTAATTAAATTTTGTGTCTCTCCTGCATGTGCTAATCCAGGTATTTTCCTGTCAATACCATCAAAATCGGAGCCTAAACCGATTTGTTTCACACCTCCAAGTTCACAGAGATGCTCAATATGTTTGATTAGATCGACTATCGTCGCTTGCCCATTTTTTTTAACAAATTCAGGATAGTAAACGACATGGATCATGCCACCCTTTTTCAGCAGTTCCTTAATTTGTGAATCAGTTAAGTTCCTTCCATGATCGCAAAGCCTTTTCGTATTAGAATGACTGGCAATCGGGTATTTAGCTATAGCCAAGACATCCCAAAAAGCTCTTTCACTTAAATGAGAGACGTCCGTCAATAATTGATGCTCATTATTAAAGTGCACAACTTTTTTTCCAAAATACGTTAATCCTGCTCCTCTTTGTTCACCTGCGCCATCTGCAGCAAGATTGGCATAATTCCATGTTAAGCCAACGGAACGGACACCGAGCTGATATAGTATACTTAGCTTAGTTAAGTCATTCCCGATGGCATCGACTCCCTCTAATGTAAGAAGAGCGCCGATTTCGCCATCCTTTAAATACTCAAGCTGTGACCATTCGGTAATATGTTTGATGTCTTTATTTTTAGCAAGGATTTCGACTTGAAACAGTCTTACTTGTTCAAGAAGGATATCAAATAAACTAGACGATTTCAAATCCGGATCAACGAATAGTGCGAATGCTTGAACTTTCACTTTTCCTTTACGTAATCGCTCTTTATTCGTATCGATGGTCGAATCCGTCTGAAAGGAAATCGCTCCACCTGCTTCCCATAGCTTTAATAAAGCATCACAATGCATGTCAATGATATTCAAGTTTGTCACTCCAAAGCTTTCTTCTTAAGCTCCTGATATTGCATATACAGCTTCTTTGTGATCTCTCCTGGAACACCTTTATCGATAGCTGTGCCATCAATTTTGACAATCGGAAGCACTTCAACGAGAGTACTGGTCATAAATACTTCATCCGCCTCCAAAAGCTCTTTCGGACTAAAATACTTTTCCTCAAAAGGGATATTTAGGTCCTCAGCTGCCTGGATTACTGCCATCCGCGTTATTCCCGCTAAAATATGATCGCTTAGTGGAGTCGTGATAACTACTCCATCTTTGACCATATATATATTGGAGCTAGTGCCTTCAGAAATAAAACCATTTCTTACCAATATTGCTTCAAAACAACCTGCTTCCTGAGCTGCCTGCTTCGCTAAAATATTGGGTAATAGATTAAGTGACTTTATGTAGCATTTCGCCCATCTTTCATCATCATGGGTTATAGCTTGAACGCCATTCACACGAAATCCATCAGCCAGAGGCTCTATATCCTTTAATGTCATTGAAATCGAGACGGGTGCATCAGGAAACGGATGGTTTCTTGCTGCGATTCCTCTCGTAACCTGTAAATAAACTTTTCCATCCTGCAATTCTGCTTTCTCAATCCCCGTAAGAATCAGAGTACGAAAATCCTCAAGTGTTTCGTTAACTGGCAATTTTATTGCTTCACAACTTTGTAAAAGTCTTTGCAAATGTTCCTCGAGCATAAAGGGTTGCCCATTGTAACATTGGATCACCTCATATACTCCATCCCCGAACTGATGTCCTCTTTCTTCAATCGGAATGACAAGTTCATCTAATTGAACGAATTTTCCGTTAATATAACCTAAATCCATCGTGATCTCACCTTTCCTTATGTACTTTAAATTCCTACTACTAAAATACGCCTTTTTCTGAAAATATGCTATAAAGATTTTTGCTTTCTCCATTTATTCTTTTTGAAAAATTTTTCGTAAAATCTCAATGCTTGTCCATACCAAACTTTAACTCTTGCATAGAATATAGTACTCACAACCCATCTACTCCTTTTGAAAGGAAGCACTCCGAATCGTGCTTCCTTTTTTTCATGCTTGTTCAGCATTCATCAGATGCTAGCTCATTATAATTTGACGATAAAAGTTTAATGTTATCACTTATATTAGAACAAATTTTTAGTACATTTATTCCGTCTTCTCCTGTCACAAATGGCGTTCTATCCGTATCAACTGAGTGAATGAAATCGTAAAGCTGACTCTTCAATGGATTAAAATGCGGAATTTCAATTGTTTCCAATAACATCTGCGGAATTTTCACATTGTCATTTTGAATAGAAAAATAGGTTGTTTGATTAACTTCTATTTTATTTTTCAAAAGATCGACCTTAAATATTGCCTTTTCCGTAAAGATTCTAATCGTGCGAATTTTTTCCTGCGATTTATAGCTCGCTGTTAATTGCGCAACTGTTCCGTTATTGAAAAGCATACTTACAATTGCATGCTTTGGCATCTGTTCTGACGTTTTGCCGATTGTATTGAAGTGAATTATCTCAGAGCTTAATAATTCTTTTAAAATGTAAATATCATGAATCATTAAATCGAAGACAACGTCAACATGCTGCATTCTTAGATCAAAGGGTTGCATTCGATGGATGTCTATTGCTATAATTTTTTCATCTTTGAGTCGATCTTTCAAAAGGTGAATAAGGGGATTGTACAACTCAATATGCCCCACTTGCACTTTTATTCCCGCTGTTTCTGCTTTTATTAGAAGGTTCTTTGCTTCTTCAAGCTGACTAGCCATCGGCTTTTCAAGGAGAATATGAACGCCATGGTTGATACAAACAAGCGCTACCTCATAGTGATACTTTGTTGGAACTGCAATACTAACCGCGTCAACATTTCTTAAAAATTCATTCAAATCTTTGAAGTACTTTACCCCGTATTTGCTGGCGATCTCGCTCGCTCTATGTTCATTCACATCGTAAATACCAACTACTTCACAACGATCAGATATTTCAAGATAATTTTTCAAATGATTTTCTCCCATTTTCCCAGTACCTATAACGCCCACTTTCATTCTCAACATCCTCCCAGATTAATTGATTACTATAATGTATGCTCAGAATTTTGGATAACTTGTACGTTTGCTAAGGAAAATAATATTTTGGGAGATTATTCAATAAAATTTTGAGAGGACGAAACCAAATGGTTAAATTGCTTTACATTACCAATGACACCTCCAAACTGATCGTAAAGAATTTCTTATATTTAGAAAAAGCCTTAGGCGAGTTAACGACTCTCAAAATATGGCGGCAATCTGGTTCCATTGAGACCATTATGAAGAAATTACAATTTCAGCCTGACTTCATTCTCATTCAAAATGACATCGGCAATCAATTATCCCCATTTATTCAAGGTCTTTCAAAAATCTCCATTCCTAGTGGATTAATCATTAACGATGTTTATCGCTTTCAGGAACCTCGACGCCTGTACATTAAAAAAAACAATATCCGCTTTATTTTTTCCATCATTCGTAAACAATTTTTAGAAATTTATCCCGAATTTGCAAACCGTCTTAGATGGTTTCCTCACTTTGTAGAAACGGACATTTATCGAGATTATCAGCTTCCTAAAGATATCGATCTTCTTTTAATGGGTTCAACTGATGACATATACCCACTTCGTCAAAAAATCGTCAAAGCTTACGAGCAGGATCGCCATTTTGTTTACCATCCGCATCCAGGTTATGGGGATATAACCACTAAGGAGAAAAATGGATATTTTATTGGAGAAAAGTATGCCCGAGAGTTAAATCGAGCAAAAATCTTCTTCACTAGCCCTTCCATATATCTTTATCCAGTCATGAAATATTTTGAAGCACTAGCTTGTAAAACATTATTATTAGCACCTACTTTTGAGGAGCTGGAGGCGCTCGGATTCAAACCAGGAATACATTTTGTCGCAATTAACGAAGTGAATTTTAAAGAGCAGGCAACTTATTATTTGAATCACGACAAGGAGCGAAACAAAATTACAATGACAGGCCATGAGTTCGTTCAGCAAAATCATTCATTAAAAATTCGGGCAAAGCAACTAGTCTCAGAAATTAAAAAAATTATCGAAACTTAAAAAAGGAGGAGCAAATAATGTCAACAAAGCCATCAGTTGGAAAGCATGTCGTCATTGAAGATAATGTTACATTTGGAAATAATGTGGTAATTGGTCATAATACCGTTATCTTAAAAGGAACAAGAATCGGAAATAATGTTGAAATTGGAGCAAATTGTGTTATTGGAATTATTCCAGGAGGCAATAACCGCATGCGGCAACAAGCGCTCCACTCTCATTCACTTTTGATTGGAGATCATACAAAACTAGGGAATATGGTATCTATTTATTTGAATACGAGCATTGCTGAAAATGTATTCATAGGTGATCATGCCAGTATTAGGGAAAATGTCACAATCGGAAAAGGGACCGTTATCGGTAGAAATGCAATCGTTGAACTAAATACAAGAATCGGAGAGAATTGCACGATACAAACATTGTCATATATAACGGGGGACACGATTTTAGAAGATGATGTCTTCATTGGTCCTTGTGTATCAATGGCAAACGATAAATATATGGGAGCAAAGGATTATGTATTAAAAGGACCACATCTAAAAAAGGGGGTTAAAATTGGAAATAACGCTACCATTCTCCCTGCTGTCACGATTGGCACAGGTACCATTGTCGGTGGCGGCTCTGTTGTCACGAAGGATATTGGCGAACATCTTGTCGTCGCTGGCGTACCAGCAAGAGAGCTTCGATAATCAATATGAGGGGGATTTTAGCGATGAACACTGAACATATAAAAGATATAAAGATTGTCATGCATGACCAGTACGAAGGCGAAGGTAAACTGATAGGGAATGATTATTACATCCCCTATTCTCTCATTGAAAAGGCTTACTTAACAGTGCATCAGTTTATTACAAAAGAAAACGTGCTAAAAATCGATATTACAAAAACAAGATTATTTGAGATGCTTAAATACGACCATCGAGGGAATTATTTACATTATGACAAAAACAAGGTTGAAAATTGGAATGTAAAAATGGATGTTAATGGTATTCCGCAAACGATTTATCCGTTTGGCACTTATTATAACCCAGCAACAATCGGTTTTTTTGGTTTACAGCATTATAGCATCTATTTAAGCAATAAAAATGAAGATAACAAACAGAAATTTTTGAAGGCAGCCGATTGGTTTCTACAAAACCAAGACAATTCTGGTGGCTGGAATTATTCATTCGATTTCCATTATTATCCATCCAGACTTAAAAAACTAAAAGGTCCCTGGTATTCCGCTATTGGAATGGGGGTAGCTTTGTCGGTTTTATCGAGAGCGGCATACGTCATGAATGATAAAAAATATCTCATAAGTGCATTGAAAGCAAAGAAAATCTTCGAAACCCCTTCTAGAGCAAATGGAATTCTTGCTACTTTTGAGGGGAAATACTCTTTTTATGAAGAATGTCCTACTAACCCACCTAGTTATATTTTAAATGGTTTTATGTATTCTTTGCTTGGCCTCTATGATCTCTATATATCTACTGGTGACCGCTCTGTTAATAAGCTGTATCAAAACGGGATAGTTACTTTAAAAAGAATGTTACCTTTATATGACCTTGGCAATCGAACTGCCTATGATCTGACTCACTATACAACAGAAGGTGGCTATCCTAATGTTGCAAAATGGGGCTATCACATCACCCATATATATCAATTAAATGCCCTTAATTCAATTGAAAATGATAAGAAAATGGCTGAGACACTTTTAAGATGGAAGGATTATTTAATCGGCAAGATCAAATATGTATAACCGACCCCATCTTCATCATGGAGTCAAGCCTTGTTGTTAATTATGAAAGGAGTTAAGAATAATTTCCACAATTCTCTTAGCTGTTTGACCGTCACCAAAAAGCTGAATGTGCTTTCCAGGGACTAGCAACTTCTTTGCAGCTTCCATTATCTTTGCAGAGTCCCTTCCAACGACACAATTCCAGCCAGCAGTCACCGTTTCCGTCCACTCTGTTTCATCCCTTAATGTAATGCATGGGGTTTTAAGAAGATAAGCTTCTTTCTGTAAACCACCCGAATCTGTTAAAACTCCTTTTGCATTATAAACGAGCGCTAACATATCAAAATAATTTAACGGCTCAATCACATGAAGCTGAGGATACTCCTCTTCCGTTATCTTACAGTTCGCGAGCATCTTCTTTGTTCTCGGATGAATAGGGAGAAGCACCTTTTCACCAATACTATTTAATGCATTCAATAATTCCATCAATTGCTGACAATTTTCTGTATTTTCCGCACGATGAATGGTTGCAACAAAATATCTATCTTTCTCAAGCCCGAGCGTCTTTTGAATGGATGAATGCTCCAAAGCAATCGGTAAAAAAAAGTTGACCGTATCACAGATAATATCGCCAGTCTGATAAACTCCTTCTGTCATGCTCTCCTGCTTTAAATGCTCTACAGCAGCAACAGTTGGACAAAATAATAAAGTTGATAGATGATCCGTCAAGATACGGTTTTGTTCTTCCGGCATTTTCTTATTAAAGCTGCGCAACCCTGCTTCTACGTGAGCAACAGGGATAAGCAGCTTCGCAGCAGCTAATGCGCCTGCCAGTGTAGAATTGGTATCACCATATACCAATACCATATCTGGTTGTTCTTTGATCATGATCCGCTCGAGTTCAATTAACATTTTCCCAGTTTGTTTGCCATGGGAATGAGATCCAACAGCTAAATGATAATGCGGCTTTGGGATTTGTAACTGTTCAAAGAAAATATCCGACATCGAAGAATCATAATGCTGCCCAGTATGAACCATAATTTCTTGGACTTTATCATCCTTAACAAATTCCTTTGATAACATACAAGCTTTGATAAACTGCGGTCTTGCACCAACAATGGTTACTATTTTCATAGACATCAGCTCCTTTAAAAATTTTTCATACTAAAGTATGGATCGATGGAAATGAAGAAACGATCTCTATTGCATGATCATATGAATAAAAGACAGAGCTTGATTGTGTGCATATTCTATATTTGGTGGTGATGGACTTGAAAAAGGTTTGTATATTAGTTGCTGAACATCCGTTTTTAGATTCACGAGTTTTTCGTAAAGAAGCAAAATCATTACAAGAAGCCGGTTATGATGTAACGATGATTGTTCCAAGA
Source organism: Bacillus methanolicus (assembly GCF_008764295.1). Taxonomy (GTDB): domain Bacteria; phylum Bacillota; class Bacilli; order Bacillales; family Cytobacillaceae; genus Robertmurraya; species Robertmurraya methanolica_A. The sequence continues at coordinate 90,428 of NZ_VTQX01000003.1, forward strand.
AAAAAAGGTTATTTATTTGATATTAACGGGCAGCCCTTTACAAACAAATTCCTTGAACAAACATTTACTTATGAAGGAATAAAGATCGTTACGTATAGTTTCGAAAACTCTCGTTCTTATCTCAATAAAGTATTAGCTGAGGAGAGCACTTGGGAAAAGGAGGCATTTCCCAATCCAATCACAACACTTGCAATGGAGCAAGATGCAGATATTTACCATGCCCATGAATATTTATCATTATTTGCCGGGATTGGAATCAAGCGTTTAATGAAAAAAACAAAAGGAAAAGATGTTAAGCTTATTTATGACAGTCATGAATTAGTGCCAGACCCGTTGGATAACCGCTATTCTGAGCCTGCAAAGAAAAAATTGAAAGAAAAGCTTTTTATCATGCTAAAAGAAGTTGATCATGTTATTACTGTTTCTGACTCTATTAAAAACTGGTATCATAGGGAGATTCCTAGCTTGCCTGTTGAAGTCGTTTATAACGCACCTCCATTGGCAGCGGCTCCTGCTAAAAAAACAGCCAAAAACAGCTTTACAATCTGCTATGAAGGCAGTATTGAAGCACAGAAAGGAAATTTCAAAAAGATCATTGGCATTTCTGAAATTTGTACTCGTGTCATGAAAAACTTTCAATTTCGCGTGATCGGCGGTCCAAGGTACGGTGAGACGATCCATATTCCGAAATATTTAAAGAATACAATCCAAATGACAGGTTGGGTCGAGTATCAAGATATTCAAAAGCAAATGGCAGATGTTGATATCGGCTGGATTGATTTTGATGATTTAGCAAATTCATTAAATCGTTCCTATGCCTTACCAAATAAATTTTTTAGCTATTTAAATAACGGTGTTCCCGTGTTGGTCAATAAAGCTCCTGAAATGGAACGACTCGTTAAACAGCATAAATGTGGTCATGTTGTTGAAAAAATGCATGCAACTGCAAAAGATTTTGCAAATGCTATCATTTATCTCCACAAGCAAAAAACATTACTGAAGGAAATGAGCGAAAATTCTAGAATAATTATGGAAAAGAGTTATAGCTGGGAACATATGCAAAAAAGATTGCTAGCCGTTTATGAAAACCTTTAAGAATTGAGTAAGAAAACCTGCATATTTGGCTATGCAGGTTTCTATATGATTAATTATGCAGCTGTAGCTGGAATCCTGACGAAGACAATAGCGGAGAGTGGAATGGCCGTAGTCACACTCGGAGTATAGCTAGTTGTTTCAACTACAAGAGCTAATTCTCCAGATACTGAGGAGAGTACACCTTCAACGAGTCGATCAGTTAGTCCAATTTCCACTCTCGTACCAACACGTCTTGCTAATTCTGCAGCGAAAAATGCCTGGAACATCGTATCACTCCTTTCTTACATTTCTGTAACTGATTGAATTTGTGAAAGTGGAATCAAGACAAGGGAGCCGTCACTCTCTACCATAACAACATAATCTCTCTGAACGGCAATAAGCGTTCCTGTGATTGGTTCAAGCGGGGTAGAAATCGTTACTTGATCATTTAACAGATTCATTAAGAAAGCACGCAATGTTTGGCGATTTTTATTAGGGAAAAGTGAGGAACCAATGTTTCCTAAAACCCCATCAAGATTACCTGTTAAATCACCTGTATTGGAACCGACACTAACATTAACTGTTTGTGAAAGTAATTGAAGATTACCTAAAAGCATTTGACGAAGAATATCATTATTCAATTACATTTCCTCCTTTCTGTCTATCATGAGTGCTTTTTGTTGCTCCCATTAATATGATACGAAAACTATTTATTTTGGTATCCGCATTTACAACTATTTTCAAGAGTTTGTACATTTTCCGCTCTAGTCTATCATCGGGCATTCGTCTCAGCTTAGAAAGCTCTTGATGCTAGCAATAACCTCCATTTGATTTTCAATCGTTAAAAAGGGACAGATCGGCAGTGCTAATATTTTAGTTGCCACTTTTTCAGCAATTGGAAAATCACCTTCTTCGTAATCAAGATCATAAAATGCTTCCTGTAAATGAAGCGGAATCGGATAATAAATCGCGGTCGCAATACCGTTCTTCTCTAAATGTTCTGCAAGTGCATCTCGTTCATCAAATTCAAAGCAGTACTGGTGAAAAGTATGTTCCCTCGTTTCAATTACAGGTGGTGTTCTCAAGTATTGCTGTAAAGAATTCGTATAGCGTTTTGCCACTTCCTTGCGCTTATGCAAAAAAAGATCCAAATGCTTTAATTTCAAAAGTAAAACGGCAGCCTGAATTTCATCGAGACGACTGTTCATTCCAATATTAGTGTGGATATACTTTTGTCTGCTGCCATGATTCCTTAGTGAAAGAATCTTTTCGTATAGCTTTCTATCATTTGTAACGATCATGCCCCCATCCCCGTATGCACCTAGGTTTTTGGAGGGAAAAAAGGATAAGCAGCCAATATCACCGAGGGCGCCTACCCTCTTCCCATTGTATTCCGTACCGATCGCTTGGCAGGCATCCTCAATAATTTTCAGTTCAAATTCATCAGCGATTTCTTGAATTTCGTCCATTTTTGCTGCTCGTCCAAATAAATGCACTACGATAATTGCTTTCGTTTTGGAAGTGACTTTTTCCCGAATTTTCGTTGGATCAATATTATACGTTTCCTCTTCAATATCGACAAAGACCGGTCTCGCTCCGACTTGAGCAACTGTTTCTGCCGTTGCAAAAAAGGTGAATGGGGTCGTGATTACTTCATCGCCAACTCCAATATTGAGTGCCTTCAACGCCAAGTAAAGGGCGTCAGTACCATTGCCAACCCCTAATGCATAGGAACAATTTACGTAGGAAGCAATTTGCTTCTCTAACTCCTTCCCCTTTTCTCCTAAAATATAATGGCCACTTTCAAGCACTTCATTAATAGATTTTAAGATTGGTTCACGCAAAATGTTCATTTCTGCCTTTAAATCTACCATTGGAATCATCTAACTACCTCCTTTATTCGATCCCAATTCCGAGATACTTCATTCCAAGATTTGAGATTTTCTCTTTATTCAATACATTTCTGCCATCAAGAACAACTTTACAACGACTAAATATAGCAAAATCCAGCGCTTCATACTGTTGATGAAATGCTTGCATAATCACACCGTCTATTTTCTTTACGCTCTCATCTGCAAAAGATAATGGCGTTACCGCAAATTTCGCAATTTCTTCCTTCGTAAATTGCGGATCATGGACAAACACATTTGCTCCTTTTTGCGCCAATTGTTCCATTAGCAGAAGTGTTGTTGACTTCGTAACTTCCTTAACGTTTTCACGAAATGATAACCCTAAAATAAGAATATTTTTTCCTGTTAATATGCCAAGTTCCTGTTCAAGTTTGCCAATTCCATAGTGTGACATAGAGTCATTGATCTCTCGAGCTAATGTCGTCAACCCTTTTTCCAGCCCTTTATTAATGAAGAAAAATGGATAAACGGGGATACAATGTCCTCCCACGCCAATGCCTGGTTTATGCAAATGGGAAAATGGCTGACTATTGCTAGCTTCTACAACCTCATTAATCATGACACCTTTCTCGCTAGCGAATTTTGCCAACTCATTCACTAACGCAATGTTGACATCACGATAGACGCATTCAGCCACCTTAGAAAATTCAGCCGTTTCTAAAGATGAAACAGACATCGTCTCACATTTAAGCGCCCTTCGATAGAAGAAAGCAGTTCTTTCCAAGCCTTCCTCGTTAATAGCACCAATAACTTTTGGATAACTTGCCAAGTCTTCAACAATTCGATTTGAGTACACTCTTTCTGGACTATATGCTAGATCAAAATCCTCTCCAGCTACTAAGCCGGAAAGTTCTTCAATCTTTTTTCCAAAGCGATTTCTCGTATCCCCTACGGGCACTGTTGTTTCGAAAATGAGCAATGATCCTTTTTGAATGCCTTTGCCAATTTCATTTACAGCTAAGTCCATATAGCGATAATCGGTTTCATCGTTATCATCAATTAATACGGGAACAATGACGATGATAACATCTGCATTGTTCACAGCTTCCACTGTTTTATAAGTTGCTCTTAAACGTTTATTCTGATGGTTTTTTTTTACAAGTTCTTCAAGTCCTGGCTCGTTTTTTACATGCGAAGTTCCCTCGTTAACTAACGAAACGACATGAGGGTTGATATCTGCACCTATCACATCAAATCCGTTTTCAGCTATAACAGCTGCCAATGCTAGTCCTATTTTTCCCAGCCCAATCACTGCTACTTGTTTGTCTTCTTTTCCCCTTTCCATAGCACAACCTCTCTTCTTATATTCAGCTTTCCTTTTACCGTATGAAAAGAATGCGCAAATCGTATGGACGATTGTGGCGAAAAATAAAAATAAACTATTTCTCACAATAATTTTTGATAAATATGAATATATTGCTTTGCTACCGCTTCTTGGCTATGATTCTGTTCTACATATTGCCTTCCCTTTACTCCTAGCTCTTTCCATTTATGAGGACTTGTCATTAAATCCTTTAGTACTTTTTTTATATTTCCTGGATCAGCATTGATAATCGGGAGCCCTGATGGATATTTCTTCATAACATCTCTTCTTAAATAGCAAATAACCGGTTTCCCAAACGCCATTGCCTCAGTACTCACATAACCGTAAGCACCAATTCGCAATTGATCAATTACGATATCTGCTTGCGCCAGTAATTCCTTCGTTTGCTCATACGTCATTCCTTCGATGAGCTGAAAATGGAAATGATAACCTTCACGCTTTAATTGATTTACTGCCTTTACGATATGGTCTGTTCCTTTCAGATCACGCCTTGTTGGTGCATGAACAACGAGTGGTGCCTGTTTTGCCTCTGGATAAGCGGGTTGGATTTGATTAACATCTAATGTATGAGGAATGACATGGATTTCCTTATAATATGGTTGGATATAAGCATATAATTCATAATCTTGAACAATTGCGTGGTCGATATAGTTGGAGAGGGTATCGAGGTTTTGACGAATTTTTTTTTCTGTCCATTCTGGTTTTACTCGAATATACGGATTCATTTTTCTCGCAATTGAAAAAATCCGGACGTCAGAACCATGATGATGCATAACCATTTTTTTGCCGGCCTTTTTGATTTGCTCCAGATCCCTTTTATCTGGAAAAAAGCTTTCTCCAAAATGAAAATGGAAAATGTCATATTCTTTTATTGCTTGCTCGAGAAATGTAGATAGCTTTTGTTCTCTATCGTTAATCGATAACTGTTCTAAATTCAAGCACATATCCGGTTGAAATTGGTAGCGATTACTAGTGAAATGGCATGCAGTTGCCTTTATGCCTTGCTTTTGTAAAGCATGGCATAAATCAATCATGGGTGAGCCATATGGTATGTGTAAAACTTTCATTATTCTTGCATCTCCTTCACATTTCAGTTTAGAGTTTAGTTAAGTGCTAGTTTGTCACTTGCTCATAAAAGTTATATAAGCGCTGTTCCATCTTTTCCCAACAATAGATTTCTTCCATTACTCTTCTTGCGTTTTCACTCATGGTCTTTAATAAATGATCGTTTTTACTTAACATTCGTATCACGTTCGCATATTCTTCCGCTGTAACAGATTCTTTAGAAACAGCAATCCCACATTGATGCTTCTCAATAAAAGTTTTCATGTCAACACAGTTGTTTACTAAAACGGGGACCCCGCTATTTAAATAACTAAAAAACTTATTCGGCATCGCATATTGATTATTTAAGGAATGTGTTAAATTTAAATCAATCCAGCCTAAATGAGCAGATTTCATTTCGGATGGGATTTGTACATAGTTGATCCATTCTTTTATCTCAAAATGCTCTTTAAGGCGTGGTGGTACGAACAATTTTTTCTCATTTGCCCTCGCTCCACCAATGATTTTAAAACGGATATCGACCGTCGTTTTCAGCGCATCGACGATACCAATTATTTTCCTCCAATTCCCCCTTGTTTGACTAATAAAGCCTTCATGAATGATTGTCAAGGGGCGGCGAGACCAATTTTTCGCCGTAAAATCATCTGTTAAAGGGGGAGAATTATAAATAACTTCGATCGCCAAGCTCGGTTCTATTTGCATATACCATGATTTTATTGATTCTGAAACAGTAATCACGCCATCGACTTCTTTTAACATCTTTTTTAACATTTGATCCATCACAATTCTCGTTCTTTGATTCATCACTTCAAGAGGATCAGGAAATAGCTCATGGCTATCATAAATTAATGTTACTAAGCGTCCAGTTTTTTTTAGCGTACGTTTAATTCCGATGCCTGCATAAAAAGATAGAAATTCATGTGCATGATAAATATCGGCATTTTCCTTAATGCCTAATGTTGTCAACTCATTCTGAAAACCCTCATTATCACGCCCAGATGTTACATCGTCATAATATTGATAAATTTGTGGGTTGCTTAGTCGTTCCGTGTAGGGAACAATCTTGATCCCTTCATAATAGAAGCTTGTAGAAGCAACAGTGTTTTTCAGCTTCTCGCCACTAATATCAAAAAGATAGCCATTTACCTTCGGAACGATCATTGTTACATCATATCCTTTTTTTTGTAAGCTCTTAGCTTCCTTTTCAAAGATCCTTACATCTAAAAAAGAATGTTCCGTAACAAGAAAACAAACCTTTTGTTTCATTTTCTTATCCCCTTTTTCTGACAATTAATCTTCCATTTTATAAAAATATATCTCATGTATTTTATGAAGGTAGAGACAAACTGTGCCACCTCTTTTTTCATTGGTTTTTTTATTCAATATGGTTGATAAAAGGGCTTGCTTATATTGTGTATAAACTTGATTTAGCACAACTTTTCATGAGTAACGGGAATAGCGTCTTTTAATGAGGGTGTTCAAGGAGAAAAATATCCCTTGCAAATGGTTGATACGAAAAAAAGGCTCATATCATCATGCATTTAAAACCCTGCTTTTCCTCTTGAGGTTCCAGCGCACAGGCTATAAAGCAAAGCTATGGATGCAATCATTGCTAAAAAGGGGGCTCAAAACAAAATTGAGGGCCTGACAGCGGGCTAGTTAAATCATCAACTTAAATATAGGGATCGATTGAAAGAAATTTCTTTAAATGAGGGAGGGAAGGAAAACGTTAGAAAGTTGAATTAAGTGCTTTTTTGTCGCTTTCACTTCCGGTTATTCATTTGGATGATATTCCTGTAAAAACTGAACGAGCTCTTGCTCACTACCTGTTTTCAAAACGATATTTGTCATATCAAAAACAATAAAAATAGGTGTCCTATCCAATTGCAAAAATGGATAAGATTGATCTGCTTCTTCCAATGAATCGAGTTTAAGTACAGTTTTCACATTTTTAATATTATAGTTGTCTTTCCATTCAAAGCTTCCGATCTCTGTTTCAGCTTCATCTACGATCAATAAAGAATAATGGTTCTCATCACTAGAAAGCAACGGATGTTGCGGTTCTTTTTTTAATGTTTCCAGCACATGCTGCTAAAGATACAAATAGGGAAAGGACAAGGATATGTTTTAGCAAATAATTCCACCTCCTAAGTCATTATAGCGAAATTTTAACTAAATATTCTGTTTTTTATATTCAAAATATATCGTTTAGCTTATCCTTGAGCCCTGAACAATCATAACTTTGATACATCTAATCCCCCCTGTCTTTATCAACAAACTATGAGCGGAGTCTGCTTTTTCTTATTCTTAAACTCCGTCTTGAAAATTAAGTTTTTGCTCAGAGCTTAGCACCTGAATACAAAAAACCTTCCAATAAAAAAGGAAGGTGCTACATCCATTTCTTATTTTCAATACCGTCGAGAACTGCACAATCATTGTGAATGTACATGTAAACACGTCTCTTCAATGCTTAGGCTACTGGCCATCAATAATCAGATCACTTAAGTCGATTTTCCTTCGGCCATGTCTTCAAGAATGGTACAAAACATAATGCTCCGAGCACCTTTAAAAGAATATTCCCGATGATTGAGTCGTCTATTGTTATCCCAAGGAGTAGAGACCCGAACAGTAACAACAACAAATAAAATAAAGTCCTCACGATTAATCCCCATTTACTTTTAATAAGCTTTTCGAATAATGGTACTGCTTTCGAAAGCATGCCTTCCTTTAAAAGATTGACTGGTCATAAAAAAGATGTTTCCCATCATTGAAGCTGGGAGCCTTCAATTTGACTTTATAATCTCGTTCTATATCCTACCTCAAGTCTTTGTTCGATCTCTTCAATGGATGAAATTTTTGTATGAGCAAATAATATTTGCGCGGCAGAAGGCATTGCTTCTTTATTTAACCATGTCTCAGGCTCCCACAATTGAGAACGTTTAAATGCTTTAGCACAATGAATAAAGCATTCCTCAACTTCAACTCGAATGGCAACGATTGGTGCTTTCCCTCTTGCAGATAGCTTTGCCAAAACTTCTTCGTTTTTAATAATGGCAGCTTTCCCATTAACTCTTAACGTTTCTCCGAGTCCTGGTATAAAGAAAAGAAGTCCTACTCTAGGATTTTTCAAAATATTTCTTAACGTATCCATGCGCTTGTTTCCTGGTCGCTCAGGAATTATTAAGCAATGTTCATTTTCTATGTAAATAAATCCTGGTTTATCTCCCCGTGGTGAGACATCGCAAAATCCATTTTCATCTGCAGTGGCAATCATTAAAAAAGGAGACTTCGCTATAAAATTTTTACAGTGCTCATCCAGTTCAGCTATCACCTTTCTCTTTACCAATTCACTCGGAACACCAATCAGTTCTCGCAACTCTTCTTCTGTTGTAATCGTATCTCTCAAGCTTCATCCCCCTAGTCTCTTCTTCTACTTCAGTTTGACCTTTCGAGCTTTCATTGCCTTGACCTTGAAATAATCCCCTCCCTTTCGTATTTCATCATCTGTACCCCAGCTTATATCTTTGGCTATTGCTATGAATTTAGGGATGTGCTTAGAGCAATGAATATATGCTTCCTCTACTTCTATAAATACCCAACGCTCAAGCCGCAAACCTTCATAACTGATAAGTTCACGTGCCAGCCCTTCCCGTACCTTCATACTCAACTGTTCATTTTCAATGATTTCAGCTTTTCCATTTATATGTAAACCAACGCCTCTTTCAAAATCAATAAATAATAAGCCAATATGGGGATTTTCCAAAATGTTTCCAAGACTCGCCATTACCCCATTGCCTCGATATTCCGGGAAACACAAAATTTTGTCTTCTACGACTCTCACAAAGCCCTGCTCCCCAGCCCGAAACGAAGAGTCACATTCACCATTTCCATCGGCAGTTGAAATAAAGACCATATTTTGCAAGGAAATAAACTGCTTCATTTCTTCATTTAAAAAGTTGATCACTTGATGCTCATAAAATGCTTCAGCCCTTCTTTTTGTAGCGTACCGCTGCTGCAACAAGTGCTCACCATTTGAACCAACCATATCGATTCTCCTCTAATTTCTTATTTCCATACTTCGTTTAACTTGTCTGCATAAAACTGGATCGCTTTCTTATAACCTACTATATTTGGATCATCGGATGTGTTCACAAGACAATTTAGCAACTCCGTCATCGCCTTTTCATGTTCATTGAGATTATATAGAGTCATAGAATAAAAAACCCTTAATGCCTGATTTTGTGGAAACTGCTCTATTCCTTTCTCCAGTACTGTTTTTGAGCAAGAATAGTTTCCTAAAGTTCGATATGTACTTCCTAGGCCTAAGTAAGCATCCTCTAAATCATCACCCGCTAATCCAAGCTTTATCGCTGCCTCATAATATCCAACCGCTTCCTCTTCTTTTCCAAAGTTATCGCAGCTCCAGGCACACTGATAAAGAATTTGTGGGTCATCAGGAAATTCCTTTCCTAATTTAGTCATCACTAGATAACATTCCTCATACCGACCATTTTTTCTTAGTTCTAATGCTTTCTTTAATTCATCATTCATTTTATATCCCTACCTTTATACTATTTTACCGCAATATTAGACGAAATACGACATGCCCTTGATCAATCAAATATAGATATTTTCGATTCATCCTCATCCATTTTTACAAATTCTTTCTAGCTTAATATTCGTACCAATTGTTATAATAATTTGGAAAAGGAGGTTTGTTGATTGTTCATTGAATACATACTCATCTTTATTGCCGCTGCAACACCTTGGTTAGAAATCGCCCTCGTTATTCCACTCGGGATAATCCGAGGTTTATCCCCCTTCTGGGTTATGGTCTCCGGATTTGCAGGAAACCTCAGTACAGTTATTCTTCTCATTATTGGATTTGAAAAGGTGAAGACCTGGCTTGCAAAGCGAAAAGAAAAAAAAGGGGAAACAGAAAACGAACGCTCCAAACGAAGCGAACGCGCCCATAAAATTTGGAATAAGTATGGTCTTCCAGGGCTAACGCTGCTAGGTCCTATCCTAATTGGGATTCACATTGCTATTTTTATCGGGATGTCACTCGGCGCAAAGAAAAATTGGACGATGCTTTGGTCAACGATTAGCTTAGTCGTTTGGACATTGACATTTGGCATTTTAACCATGCTTGGCTTTGATTTTTTTGTGAGAAATTAATGGAACAAGAAAAGGAACGCCCTGCTTGATAAGAGCTGAGAGCAAAATGCCGTTATTAAATGACCTTTTTGACTCAGCTTTTTTAACATTAAGATTGCATTTGCTTTTGGCGTCCGAATATTTCCGCCTCTAGTCGCTTTCCCGTTGGAGTCGCAGCTAAGCCTCCCTTTGCGGTTTCACGAAGTGCTGTTGGCATCGTTTGGCCAATGAGATACATCGAATGAATGACTTCATCGCAAGGAATACGGCTCTTAATTCCAGCCAACGCCATATCTGCTGCCGTAATGGCATTAGAAGCACCCATCGCATTTCTTTTTACACAAGGAACTTCAACAAGTCCAGCAACTGGATCACATACTAAGCCGAGCATGTTTTTTAATGTTATTGCCATTGCTTCCGCACATTGACTTGGTGTACCTCCTGCCATTTCAACTATAGCTGCTGCAGCCATACCGCTAGCAGAGCCAACTTCGGCTTGACAGCCACCTGCCGCACCGGAAATGGATGCATTATTAGCTACAACAAAGCCAAAGGCAGCAGCAGTAAATAAGTACTCAATCATCTCCATACGTGTTGGATTTAATTTTTCCTTCACTGCAAATAAAGTTCCAGGCACTACTCCAGCAGAGCCTGCCGTTGGTGTTGCACAAATGACCCCCATTGCCGCATTCACTTCATTTGTAGCCATCGCTTTGCTGACAGCATCTAATAAAATATCTCCGCCTAAAGACTTCCCGCTTTTTATATAATTTTGTAGAAGAACAGAGTCCCCACCTGTTAAACCTGAAACAGATGTCACCCCTTTAAGACCTCTTTCAACTGCTTGCTCCATTACGACTAAATTATGTTCCATTTTTGCAATAATTTCTTCACGAGTTAGACCGGTTATTTCCATTTCCTGTTCGATCATCACTTCTGCTATTTTCACTTGTTTTTTTTCTGCAAGTTCTACTAGTTCAGCCACATTTCTAAACATCATTTTGCTCCAATCCCTTCAAAGCTTATTCCACCATTTGAATGATTTGCGTGACGTTTGGCAAACCCTCAATTTCTTTCAGGACCTCAGCGGGAATTTTCTGATCCACCTCGATCACCATCATCGCCATTTTCCCTTTTTCTTTACGGGAAACTTCCATATGGCTAATATTGATTTCATTTTGTGCCATTACCGTCGTAACAGCTGAAACAACGCCAAATTGATCATTATGAACGACCAAAATTGCTGGATTTTCGCCTGAAAGCTTAAGCTGAAATGAATTAAGCTCGGTGATTTCAATCGTTCCTCCACCAATGGAAATACCAACTACCTCTAATTCTTTTTGCTCATCATAAAGTTTAATGCGCACTGTGTTCGGATGATCTGTTACCGTTCTTTCGACAACGAACTCAACCTCCATATTTGCTTTCTTTGCTAATTGAAGGGAAGTCGGAATTCGCTCATCAAATGTATCAAAGTCAAGAAGTCCTCCCACAATCGCTACATCTGTGCCATGTCCCTTATACGTCTCTGCAAAAGAACCATAGAGATGAATGACTGCTTTTTGCGGTTGGTAGCCGAATAATGTCCTTGCTACTCGGCCAATTCGTGCTGCTCCTGCTGTATGTGAACTTGAAGGGCCAATCATAACTGGACCGATTATGTCGAATGCAGATCTATACTTCATAACATATGCTCCTTTTAAATTCAAAATATGAAAGAAAAACTCAACAACATCATACCACAATATTCATTGTTTTCCCGTAATTTTTCCCCTATTTTCATAGTAATAACAATTCATGTAAGGGATAAATAGGGAAGTTCCTTCCTCTCTTGGTAAAAGATATAGCGTTCAAAACGTTTCTCTCATAGGAGCATCCGTCCTTTTCGGGCGTGTGCCTTGCAACCATTGTGATTTTTCATAGTCCTATTGTATAATAGGACAATAACTATAGATAATTGGAAAGGCTGATAAAGATTGGAAAATTCTTCAAATTTTATTAAGAGCATTATGAAGGAGGATTTAGAAGCTGGTAAGCACGACAAAATCGTGACTCGTTTTCCTCCTGAGCCAAATGGCTATTTACATATTGGACACGCAAAATCAATCGTTATCAACTTTGGACTTGCCGATGATTTTAACGGTCAAACAAATTTACGCTTTGACGATACAAATCCGTTAAAAGAGGATCAAGAATATGTCGATTCTATTAAAGAGGATGTTAAATGGCTCGGCTATGATTGGGATGAACTACGATTTGCCTCAGACTATTTTGAGGAAATGTACAATAAAGCTGTTTTACTTATTAAAAAAGGCAAAGCATATGTTGATGATTTAAGTGCTGATGAAATCCGTGAGTATCGTGGAACTTTAACAGAACCAGGAAAAGACAGCCCTTACCGCAGTCGCTCTATTGAAGAAAACCTCGACCTATTTGAACGAATGCGAAAAGGTGAGTTCAAGAATGGCGAAAAAGTGCTTAGAGCAAAAATTGACATGGCTTCTCCTAATATTAACTTACGTGACCCTGTCATCTATCGAATTGCCCATGCAACTCATCATAATACTGGTGATAAATGGTGCATTTATCCAATGTACGCTTTTGCCCATCCGTTGGAGGACGCGATCGAGGGTGTAACCCATTCCCTTTGTACCGTTGAATTTGAAGATCAACGCCCATTCTATGATTGGGTCATTGCTGAATGTGAAACAGAAAATACACCTCGCCAAATTGAGTTTGGGCGTTTAAATATTACAAACACGGTTATGAGCAAGCGCAAACTAAAGCAACTTGTCGATGAAAAATTTGTTGACGGCTGGGACGACCCGCGAATGCCAACGATTTCTGGGTTGCGTCGGAGAGGATTTACTCCTGAAGCCATTCGTGAATTCGTTAAAGAAACAGGCGTTTCCAAGGGCTCAGGTTTTGTTGATTCTGCAATGCTCGATCATTATGTGCGAGAAGACTTGAAACTTAAAGCCCCTCGTACGATGGGTATTCTTCGTCCATTAAAAGTCGTGATCACCAATTATCCGGAAGATAAGGTTGAAATGCTGGAAGCGGAGAACAACCCTGAAAATGAAGAGATGGGAACTCGACAAATTCCATTTTCACGTGAAATCTATATAGAGCAAGAAGATTTCATGGAAGAGCCACCAAAAAAATATTTCCGCCTATTCCCTGGCAACGAAGTCCGCTTAAAACACGCTTATTTCATCAAATGTGAGGATGTTATAAAAGATGTAAATGGCCAAATCGTTGAAATCCATTGTACGTATGATCCAGAGACTAAAAGTGGAACGGGTTTTACTGGGCGAAAAGTTAAAGGGACGTTGCATTGGGTCGATGCAAAGCATGCTATTCCGGCGGAATTCCGTCTTTATGAGCCTCTTATTTTAGATGAGGAATCAAATGGAGAAGACGATGAAACTAAAACATTTTTGGACTATGTCAATCCTAATTCATTACAAATTATCCAAGGTTTTGTTGAACCTAATATGAAGGACGTTAAACCACAGGATAAATTCCAATTCTTCCGCCACGGCTATTTCAATGTTGATCCGAAGTATTCAACAGCTGAAAAACCTGTATTTAACTTAATCGTTTCCTTAAAAAGCTCCTTTAAATTAAAATGATGTAAAAAACCGTTTGGATTGGTCCAAACGGTTTTTTAATCTTTTGATCGATGTTAGCGCTCACACTTTTAAATGGTGATTTTCCCATTCTCCTGCTTTCTTTTACTAAAACTTTTCAAAATGGCCTGTTTTAGCTTACACGGCTGTCTCATCCTCATTTAGAAGCCATTTACACGATAATTTCTGAGGAGCTCACACTCTTTTATTCCTAAGCAAACCAATCTTCGAGTTGTTTTCGTAAAACAAATTTTTGAATTTTCCCACTCGCATTTCGTGGCAGCACCTCACAGAAAATATATTTTCGTGGTCGTTTGTAATTTGCGAGTAATTCGCTATTTTTACAGTATTCGTCCAACTCTTCCTCCGTTAATGATAAATCTTTTTTTACGATGAAAGCTGTAACTGATTCTCCCCACCTGTCATCTGGTTGCCCAATAACAGCGACGTCAAGTACACCTTCGTGCCCATATAAGCAATCCTCTACCTCACGTGGGTAAATATTTTCACCTCCTGAAATAATCATGTCGTCCACCCGATCCTTTACATAAAGATAGCCTTCCTCATCAAGATAGCCGATGTCGCCAGAATGATACCAACCTTTATATAAAGCCCTTTCTGTTGCTTCATCTCGATTAAAATAACCGCTCATCATACATGGTCCTTTAACGATAATTTCTCCTGTTTCTCCTGCTGGTACGATATCATCTGGTTCAGATGGTCCAGTTTCATTAGGCTTCACAATTCGAATTTCGTGATTTAAACATACTTGACCTGCCGAACCTGCTTTTCTAATTTGATCGGTCTCAGATAAAAACGTGATCGCAGGACCCATTTCCGTCATTCCGTACGCTTGAATAAGTTGAATGCCTAATTTTTCTTGACATGCAAACACAAGACTCGGAGCCATTGGAGCAGCTCCATACAACCCCGTTGTTAAACTCGAAAGATTATACTCGCTTAAGTTCTCTTGCAGAAGCATGTTCCACATTGTTGGTGCCGCAAAAAACTTCGTAATTTTCTCTTGTTCAATTAATCGAAGCACCTCTTTTGGTGTAAAATGATGGAGGATTACGTTCTTCCCACCAACATGAACTCTCGGTAGCAAGGCACAATGCAGTTCTGCACAATGGAACATTGGTGCTGTTACAAGTCCAACATCATCTGACATAACCTTAGTTGACGAAATCACAATTAAGCTTTGCTCGACCATATCGCGGTGTTTATGTATGACACCCTTTGGTCTTCCAGTCGTACCACTTGTATACATAATGGCATATATATCATTTTCATCAATATGTTCGTCTTTTGCATAATATGATGGTGCCGAGGCAAGTTTATCTCTATAATTGGCAGCATAAGATGGGGTATCTTCATCTATATACCAAAATCCTGTCTTTTCAAAGCGGTGATGGATCGGTTCAATTCCGGAAGACAGCATTTTTTCAAAGAGGACAATTTTTGGCTGTGCATCATGAATAATATAAGCTAATTCTTCAGACGTTAAGCGAAAATTAATCGGGTTGAAGACAGCGCCAATTTTTGCACAAGCAAAAAAGGTAGTTGCTAATTCCTCCGTATTAAATAAATAAGTAGACACTCTGTCCCCTTTTCTCACTCCTTCATGCAGGAGAGCGTTTGCAAGTTTGTTTACCTCCTCGCTCCATTCTAGATAGGTTAATCGAATATTCTTTCTCACATCATAAAGTGCTTCTTTGTTTGGGTACTTAGCAACGGTTAAATCAAATATGCGTCCAATCGTTGTCATCTTCCTACCTCCCTTTTATCAAAAGCCTCTTTCTTTCGTTAATTCGGATATACTCGATTGTTGATCTAGTTGTTGACGGTACATGCAAATGCAAGGAAATTTCAAACGTTATAATCCCAAATTTTTTGCGATAATTGATTTCATGATTTCATTCGTTCCAGCGTATATACTTGCCACAGGAGTATCGCGATAACGTCTTGCAATCTCATATTCTTCCATATACCCGTAACCGCCATGAAGCTGCAAACATTCAGTTGCTATTTTTCTCGCATTCTCAGTGAGCTTCCACTTCGCCATCGATACCTTCGTAACGACATCTTCTCCCTGCATATGCTCGTGAATAAGCTGATCGAGAAAGGTTCTACCCATTTCAATATCTGTCGCCATTTCCGCAACCTTAAATTGAGTGTTTTGAAATTTACTAATCGGTTTCCCAAATGCTTCACGGCTTTTGATATAGTTCAATGTGAGCTCAAGCATTTTTTCCGAAGCAGCTTGTGCAGCAATCGCTACTAGTAATCTTTCCTGTTGTAGCTTTTCCATTAAGTATAAAAAGCCTTTCCCTTCCTCACCGAGAAGATTTTCTTTCGGCACTAAGCAATCTTCAAATATTAATTCTGCTGTATCCTGACAGTGCATTCCGACTTTGTTCAACTTTCTACCACGGGAAAATCCCGGGGTTCCTCTCTCTACCACTAAAAGGCTAATCCCTTTATGTTTCGGGCTTGCATTCACATCCGTTTTACAGGCAACAATGATTAAATCGGCATGAATTCCATTTGTGATAAATGTTTTTTGTCCATTCAATACGTAAACATCTCCATCAAGCTTTGCTGTCGTTTCAATGCTCGCTAGATCTGAACCAGCCCCTGGCTCAGTCATAGCAATTGCAGTTATCATCTCACCTGACACACATTTCGGAAGCCAACGTTGTTTCTGCTCTTCAGTCCCATATGAAGTGATATAAGGAATAACAATATCACTATGAAGTCCGATACCGACTAATCCTGAACCGACCTTTTCTAATTCTTCATTGATGATTACCGAGAATCCCCAATCCACTTCGCTGCCGCCATATTTCTCCTCCACCCCTGGACAAAGATAGCCTTGAGAACCCATCTTCCGCCAAAAATCTCTTGGAATTTCTCGTTCTTCTTCCCATTTTTGATAATATGGATATGCCTCTTTTTCTAGAAACTTTCTTAATGCTTTACGAAAAATCTCATGTTCTTCTTGTAAAAATAAATGTTGCATACGCTCCTCCTTTTTAATAGTTTGGGAAAACACTCACTTTCATATTAAAGTATTTTTGTTATTTTTTAAATACTTTAATAATTATGAAAATTTAATAAATAAACTCTCCTCAATAAATGGAGAAAGGTGAATATGAGGACTCAAAGTCATCTTTCTCCATTGTTTAAATTTATGCTACCTGCCTCACTTCCAAACTCTTTTATTTTCCTTTCTTACGGTGAACCCCATACGATCTAAAGTCTCTAGAAATGGAATCATATATTTTCGCGTTAATTCAAGAATGTCTTTTGCTTCACCAACCTCAAATTCTATTTCAGTATTTTCCTTTAATTTTGCTACTGCCTCATTAAAAATTTCCCCATGCCAATAAAACTGACCATCTAAAGAAACAATTTTTGTTGTGTCTTCTAAAAATTTCCGCAAATCAACGGCTACATTTTCCGGAATTCCTGCTTCCTTCAAATAGTCTGAAAAGTAATGAACCTTCATCCGATCGGATTTCAACTTAGCCATCATGTTTTCAATACGTACCCGCCAATTATTGGGAACATGTGGTTCAAATTCATGTAATGATATAAATTGCTCTTTTCGTTTAAAGACATTTTTATTGATGGCTTCTTCAATGACATAATCTAACAGCCCTTGCGGATATTGCTTTCCTAAATGATGAGTTAGTTCCCCCTTATTTATCCCTTGCTTCATTGGAAAATCAGTATGATAATCACGCATGCGATCGTATAATTCTTCTTCAATCAACTCACAAAGCACCTTTAACGTATACTCTTTTCCATTATATAAAATGAAATCACCGCTTTGCAGTTCTTCTTTTACAATCACTTCATCAAGCGATGTATGCGTCATTAATTCGATCATTGTTAAGCTCTTTGCTTCCATTAATGCGGTGACCATTCTTTCCCCTGGTGTCCCAACTTTTTTTTGTTCTAATGCAGCTATTGTCCGCTCTCCAAAACGATATTTCTGTCCTTGCGGATCGATGACCCATCCGCCGCCAATTGTTTCCTGAGGACTTGGTCTTCTTAAAATAAAGCGGTCACCTCGCTTCGCCACAATCTCCTCATCTAACCGAATTTGACAAAGAATTTCACCGTTCTCAGCTTTCAATTCATTGCGATCAAAAAACACAATCCGTCCCATCACTTCCGCTGTTCCAATATGACATTTAATCGGCATTCGCTGTTTCACCATATAATCTAAATCCTCTACAACTTGAATGGCAACGTCAATCGTTCTTGTTACATTAAAATGTTCAGAAGAGACAACTACATCTCCACGCTCAATTTCTTCTTTGGAAATGCCCGCTAAATTAATTGCTGCACGCTGGCCTGCAAAGGCTTCTTTTGCCGGTCGATGATGAACCTGTATTTGCCTTGCCTTTACTTCAAGACCTTTCGGCATAATCATCAAGCTTTGCCCTTCCTCAATTCTTCCCTCATAAACCGTTCCTCTTACAACAGTACCTTGACCTTTAACAGTAAATACTTGATCAATAGGTAAGCGAAACGCACCCCTAATATCACGCATTTCCTGTTCTTTCAAAGTATTAATAATCATCACTTTCAGTTCATCAATTCCGTAATTGGTAAGGCTATCAACCAATAGCATTGGCACTTGTTCAAAAACTGTCCCTTTTAGCTCTTCTTTAATATCTTCTTTCACAAGGTCTATAAATTCTTTCTCCACCCGATCAATTTTGGAAATGACAACCAGCCCATTTCGAATCCCTAAAAAACCCAGAATGTCCAAATGTTCTCTAGTTTGCGGCATGACCCCTTCGTCAGCAGCGACGACAAGGACGACCAAATCAATCCCAGCCACTCCAGCAATCATCTGGCGAATAAAACGCTCGTGTCCCGGTACATCTACGACCGAGATTTGTATTTCATTATCTTCATATAATGGAGCAAATCCTAACTCTATCGAAATTTGCCGTTCCTTTTCTTCTTTTAGGCGATCTGTATCAACGTTTGTTAAAGCCTTTGTTAACGTTGTCTTTCCATGATCTATATGCCCGGCCATTCCAATCGTAAAATATCTTTTCATCCCGTGTTCCCTTCCTTTAATGTATCTTCATTAACTGTAGCTTGAATTAAATCTACTTTCAAGGATGAAGATCACAGTTTTAAAAATCGATTTTTTCTCCTCTTTATGAATAGTGTTGAAAAAACATGAAAAACTAAAGAAAAAAAAGGAGAGTAATAATAGATGAAAAAAATACTCATTAGTTTGATTCTTTTTTCCGCCAGCTTTGCCTTCATTACAAACGATACTTCCTTTGTTGAAGCGGAAGAAAAATATGCAAAATGGGGGCAGCTGGCAGTAAGCAAGACGAAGGAAAAGTATCCGAATGCAGAAATAAAAGATTATAAACATATCGGTCGTGTTCAAGGTACAAACACAACAGTCGAAAAGTTTAAGCTATGGCTAAAGGAGAATGACAAAGAATTGGGACTCCTAGTCAATATAGAATTTGATAAAGAAACAGAGCGTGTTATTGAGATTTCATTTAAAGAAATAGAAAAATAACTTTTATTTTTTCAAATTAGGCAGATGGCAGCCACCTCCACAACAAAATTTCGCTTTTAAAGACTAAGATAAAATGAATTTTTGCTAACTTCATTATCTGTAAAAAGGCAAATCGGCTTTTTTTCCATTTGCTTTTTTACTTTAAGCCAATTCCCTTAAAAAAGCTTCAATTTCCCGCTGATTTCGCAAAATAAACACTTTTTTTGTTTCTTTAAATCTTTCACAGCGCTCAGCCATAATCTTTTTTCTGCTGGCATAAGTTGTTAAAATAAACTTGATAAATGGCCAATCAAGTTTCTCCTCACAGCCGCTCGTCATATCACTGCGAGTTTTTCGGTGGTTTTGGATTCTTCTTTTGACAACTCGGTAAAGACATACTAAAAGCGGTTTTTCTATGTAAACGATCGCATCCGCATGAGGGAATCGCAGTTCAAAAGTACCACTGTAATTTCCTTCTATAATCCATTCAGATTGCTGCACAATTTCTTCTTGAGCCCTGCGAAATTCTTCTTGACTAGCTTCAATCCACCCAGGCTTCCAATATAAAGTATCTAAATGATGAACGGGAATATTTAAAATGGAACCCATTTTTTTAGCTAGGGTTGATTTCCCTGCCCCCGCTGAAACTCCCATTACAATAATTTTCCTCATTTTCTCTCTCCTCTCCCTATCCATGGTAAATATAATAAAAAAAATAAGACAAGTGCAATACATTCTAGCACAAGAATATAAAAAGGATACGGTCCTAAAAAATCAAGTAAGGAAGGATTTTCTGGCTTATGCGCCAAAAACATATAATTTCCTTCAGTTGCAATATTAGCAATAAAAGCGATTACTGCGACAGCGTTTAAAAAGGCAAACGATTGCCACATGCCTCGTTTTGTCACCACATACCCATTAACAAAAACAAAAAATAACCCTACCCAAATAATAAGTATATGAGTGATAAAAAATTGGAAAAAACGGAAATGGGGAAAGCCAACAAATAGTTCAGGTGTCACCAGCGCTTGCATTGCTCCAGCGAGACCAAGAAAGTAAACAAATTGAAAAACAAGCTTAGAATTGGATAATAAAAGGATTAAACAAAGGAGCAAACTAATCGAACAAAGATGAAGCGGCAATGCAAAAGCAATATTCCATTGTCCCCCGACATAGAGCCAAACATGATAAAGAGTTTCAAATAGAAAAAGAGAAACAAACAATATTGTTTTAAAGACTTTTTCATATTTTTTAAGTGTCGTATGCAACATCACAATCAGAATAGAACCGAAAATAAATAAAAATAGCATAATTAAATGCGAAAAAGAAAATAATTGAAAGGGGAAAAGCTCATAATCATGTCCAAAAAAATGTGGCAAATCTTTCACCCCGCAAATAATCAATACTTGTATTATACTGGATCATAGCAATAATGATACATATCAATCAAATATCCCATTTGACATACTTCCCCTTATGATGAAAAAACTACACCATCGATCGATAGTGTAGTCAGTGCTTTATTTCTAATTTAAAAAGTAAAAATCGGTTGTACTGCCCGTTTGCGTCGCAGTAACCTCCAGTCTTGCATCTATGCGCTCGCGGAGCTCTGGCACATGGGAAATGATTCCTACAAGTCTTCCGCTGCTTTGTATATCAATAAGCGCTTCAACGGCCTGATCGAGCGATTCTGGATCTAATGTGCCAAATCCTTCATCAATAAACATCGTTTCTAGCGATACGCCTCCCGCGTAATTCTGAACAACATCTGCAAGCCCTAATGCCAGTGAGAGAGCAGCCTTAAAGCTTTCCCCACCAGATAGCGTTTTAACATGTCTTTCTTGCCCTGTATATTGATCAAATACAAGTAATTCCAAACCACTTTGGACATTCCCTTTCGCTCGCTCTTTTTTTCGTAGCATTTGATAACGTCCACTTGTCATTTTTAGTAAACGGCTATTCGCCTCTCGCAAAATGTCATCAAGAAAAGCTGCTAGTACATACCGTTCAAATGTAATTTTCGCAGCATTTTGTCCACGGGTGATATCATACAGTTCCCCTACTAAATTGTATCGCTTTTCTAATTCCTTCATCTCAGCATTAATTCGCACAATTAAATCGTGAATTTGCTCATTTTCGTTCCTTTTAATAAAAAGATTCGTATATTGGGTATTCAACTCTGCTATTATTTCCTGAACTTCTTGAACTTTTTGCTGTAATTCTTGTAAATTAGGCTTATCTATATGACGCAACATTTCTTCCAATTCCTGATAACGATCTGAAACGGAACGAAACTCTTCATAATAATGACGAATTTCCTTTTCAAGCAGAGCAATTTCCTCAGTTGAACGTTTAGCATGCTCGAATTGCTTATAGTCTTTAAAGCCTTGCTCTTTTAATTGCTTTATAAACGCTGCCCTTTCTGCATTCAATTCTGTTTCCTTTTCTTTTGCATGTTTTTGTACTGTCTCAAAAGCACTTTGTGCTGAAAAATATTTCTCTTTTGTCTCTTGAAAATGTCTCTGTGCCGTTTCAAATTGCTGAAGAAGAGTTTCTTGTGTACGTACAGCCTCCAGCCACTTCCTTTCAAATGCTTGCGTTGATCGAAGCTCCTCAGGAATTCTTGACATTAATCCATTTAAATGTGTATTTTTTTCCGTAAAACGGATTGCAGCATCATTGACCTGTCCTTTAAGATCAGAAATTTTCTTTTCAAGAAGATTCTTTTTCTCTTCCAATTCTACGATTTCTGCTGAAATTTGTTTATATTGCTTTTCCCGTTCAATCAACTGCCGATATTCTTGCTGTAAAATACGCTTTCTATCTAATAATTCATGGGTGTAAGCCTCTAACTTAACTTCTGTAAAATCCGCTCGCAGCTTTAGTAAATCTTGATAAATTCCTTCCAGTAATTCTGAACCTGTTTTCATTCTGGATTGCTGTTCGAAAAAGATTGATTCTAATTGTAACCTCTCTTGTTCTAAAACAGTAACCTGCTCCTTTGCGGCTTTCAGATCATTCTCATCAGGAATGAACTCGGCATGTTGAGATGCTAGCTGTGGATGCTCTGTTGAGCCGCATACAGGACACGCTTCACCCCTATGAAGCTGACTCGCTAAAGCAACAGCTTGACCGTGGAGCCACTTGTCTTCAAGCTCGTGAACTAATGCTTTCGCATCCTCGAGGCGCGCTTGTGCCTTAGCGAGTATTTTATGACTTTCATCTAAACTCATCGCGTTTTCTTTATTTTTTTGTACCTGCTGCTCATACTTTGTTGCCAATGCTATTTCCTGCTCCAGCTTATCAAAATTTCGCCTATTTTCAAGAATTTGAACATCAACTTTCTCGATTGAAATCTTTTCCTCAAGCAGCTTGCCTAATGCCTTTTCCGTTAAACGAAAGGTTTCCTCTACCTGCTGTTGCTGTTCAAATAGCTTCTCTCTATTTTGCTGCAATTGCGTAACTTCTTTTTGTAATAGCGCAAAAGAAGTCACTTCATCTTTCATCTGTTGAAGAGAGTGAATTTCCTCTTGCACTTTTTTTCTTTTATCTTCTTTTGCTAATTCATTCTTCCAAATTTCTTCTTTTTTTTGTAAAAGTGCATGCAAATCTTCTAAATTTTTCGTTCGAAGCTTCACGTTTTCAATGAGCGTATCGCGCTCCTTTTTTAGGCGATGGCATAATTCATCCTGTTTTGCTAAAAGAGCAGCTTTATTTGCCTGAACAATTTCTTTTTCCTTTCTTACAAACATCTCTTTATTGTTTTCGAGCATTTTTATTCTGAGAGCTAACTGATCCCTTGTCTCCATTTGCTTGACGATATTTTCTGCTTCATATAATTTTTGCGTAAAAAGCTCTTTATCCGTTTCTTTCTGCTTTACTTCATTTTTAATGCTTTCTAAGTGCTCACCCATTTTTTCAATTTCTGCTTCGAGTAACGGAAGTATATGAACATCCTGATCACTGCCAGCTTCTAAATGAAGCTGAAGTTCTTCATGATAAATAGCCTTAATTTTACGAATTAAAAGTGCTCGTTCTTCTTGTTGTTTTTCAACGGTTCTCTTTATTTCCGTTGCTTCTTGCTTCAGTTTTTCCTCAATTCGTTTATACATTTCCGTATGGAATAAACGCTGAAGAATCGCTTCCTTCTCTTTACTATCTGATGTTAACAGCTTGCGAAATTCGCCTTGTGGAATCATTAAAATTTGCCTGAACTGGTTACTATCAATCAGCATGATCTCTTTTATTTTCTCATCCACATCTCGCACGTTCGCAGCAACAAGCTGTTGTTGTCCGGTCTCATCAAAAATATATAATTCAGCACTCGCTCCAACAGTTCTATAGCCATCCCCGCGCTCCTTTTTCTTTTCCTGTTGTGGAGAACGTTTAACAAAAAATTGCTTCCCTCGTAAACTAAACTTCAAGGCGACTTCTGTATGTAGATCATCACGGGCAAATTGACTTCTTAGTTCTGAGCCGTTGCGATCCTCCCCACTTGCTTTTCCATATATCGCATAACTAATACCGTCAAAAATCGTCGTTTTCCCAGAACCTGTTTTTCCGGAAATAACAAACATCGTTCGATTTCCTAGTTCACTAAAATCGATCGTTTCTCTCCCGGCATAAGGACCAAAGGCTTGCATCATTAACGTAATCGGTCTCATTTTACGCCCTCCTCGCTCAGCACTTTGTCAATCACATCAGCCATCACTTGCTTTTTTTCAGGTGTGAAATCGGCTGTTGTCATCTCTTGATAAAATTGTGTAAATAGCTCAAGTTCGGATTTCTTTTCTTCGCCTTGCACCGTCATCTTCTGTTCACTCTTTTTCAAATCAGCTAATGCAATTTTACGCTCCAAATGAAGAACATTTGGGTAAACTTGGCGGAGTTTGTTAATCGGATCAAGCAAAGCTCCTTCATCATGCAGTGTAATTTTCAAATAATCATCTAACTTCTGTTTTCCATAAAAGCTCGGATCTAAAAGCTCTTCTAAATGCCCTTCAAGCTCACGCATATCTTTCTTTGGAGCAAGTGAATGATAGCGGATCTGGAATGTACCATTCTCATTCATTTCAACTATTTGAACAGATTTTTTTTGCTTCGCCTCTGAGAAAGAATATTTTAATAGTGAACCAGAATAGAAGATTTTATCATGCTTAATAGCATCCGGACTATGAAGATGCCCTAAAGCCGTGTAAGAAAATGGGACAAATAACTCTTGACCAACGCAGCCAGAGCCACCCACAGAAAGAGTCCGTTCAGATTCCGAAGTACTTCCGCCCAAGACAAAGGCATGTCCAACAAAAACGTTTGGTTCATTTATATTTAATGTTTTTTCTATTGTTCCAATCATCGCTTTCATGGCATCTTGATGGGAATGGATGCTATCATCATCTAGCAGATGCCTGATCATCCCTGGTTCTGCATAAGGAACTAAATAAAAATTAACCCCATTTAAATGAATGGGCTGAAATGTTTTTTGGATCTTACCAGTTAAATAAAAGTGGCTGTTTCGATACCACGAGCTTCCAAATGATAGTCTTTCAGCACTATCATGATTACCAGCAATCGCAATGATCGGTGTGTTAAGTTCCACATTGATTTTAAAAAGAATCTCATCAAGTAGTTCGACTGCATCGATCGGTGGTACTGAGCGGTCATATAAATCACCCGCTATCACAACAGCATCCGGTTTCTCATCCTCTACTAGTTTAACGAATTGGTTGAGGACTATACGTTGATCCTCTGTCATGTATAAACCATGAACAAGCTTCCCTAAGTGCCAATCGGCAGTATGAATAAATTTCATCATTCTCACCCCATCTTATCTTTCATCATTATACCAGTTTTAGAGATTGATGAAACTTTACAATTATAGGAATCTAAACAACCTAAAAACAGCCCAACCATGAGGTTGAGCTGTTCAACATTGACAATGAAATTAGCGTTTTACTACATTAGCCGCTTGCGGCCCACGAGCACCTTCAACAACTTCAAAAGATACTTCTTGGCCTTCTTCTAATGTTTTGAATCCTTCAGCTTGAATAGCAGAGTAATGTACGAATACATCATTTCCATCTTCAGATTCGATGAAGCCAAACCCTTTTTCTGCATTGAACCATTTTACTTTACCGTTTTTCATGAAAAAAAATCCTCCTAAATCGGCACAGGATAAGTGCCATGTGTAAAATTCACCATTTACAACGTATTGCATCTTCTTACATTACTCGAGTCCATTTCGTAAAGGCTTTCATCTATGAATAATGAGTTATGAAACTTCATTATTCTAGTACCTTTAGATTGTGAAATCATTCGAAACATTTTGGAACAAGTGTCTTGAAAAAAACAAACACGTGCTAACGGCTGTTTTTAATATAACATTTTCAGTCAATTCTGTCAATGTGGATAAATCCGACAAACCCTTATATATCAATGTTTAAACGTGTCGAATCATGACTAAACAACCCGAAAAATTATTATTCCATCCTTCTTTTTTAAGAAGAACATGTATTCCCATTTGCCTAATTTTTTAATTGTTCAGGGAGGTTTTGAATAGATTGCACAACGACATCCAGCTTGGCCTCGATTCGATAAAGCAAGTATAGAGTTACAATAACGGGAAACCCTACCTCGCTTATGAATGGAATGAATTGCTCCACCTCTCACTCCTCCTCTCCTTTTTCAGGTTTCCTTAAATACTCAAGTTTTTAACAATTTTTCAAAGATATGAATATGGAAACAATGTGCTGTTGAAACGCTATAGAATAGCTTTTGTTCTTTTTTAATTTCAAAATCAGCACAAAGCATTTTATCTTCCATTCGTTCAACACCATGCTTTCAAAAGGAGCCAGCTCATTCTTCTCCTGGCTCCTCCGAAAAAATTATATCTCATATTCCGTTACATTTCGCTCAATCACACGGGCACCTTTTATGTTTGCCAATCTTCCTTTAGAACTAAGGAAAGCATTTGAAGCGATAATAGTTTCCATAGCAGCTTTCACCATAGCCTCATCAATCGGTTCTTTCGGTGCATCTACGGTCAAATTTAGACCTTGTCCAAATTCTGTAAGAAACTGCAACTCCAATGTTTTCGCCATATTTTCACCTCCTCATTTAAAACTAAATAACGTGCGAAAAAAAGCTTTTCACACTAGCCAACAATTTCAAAACTATCCGTACGTTCTACGCCGAGAACCGGATAGATTGATAATTGTCCCAATGCTTGTGCAGTTTCAAAAAGCTTGTCTGCTGTTACATTTTTATCAATATTGTTGTAAGTCTTCGCCTTGTAGAGCGGCTCTCCTTTTTCATTCAAGCCTATCTCAAACAAAATTTTTAACTTTGAATCTAGAATCATCGTTTCAGCCATCCTTTTCACCTCCCTCCACCCTTTATATATAGTGAAGAGTAAAAAAAGGACAGGAAGAAAAAAGCTCCACTACAATGGAGCACTGGATGAAATAGCCGTGAGTCTGCTCGTGACGCTTGCTTTCTAGCGGCAGATGCCGAGACTAATCTTTCAGAAGTCAAGCATCTTCTGACTTAAGCAAGTTGTTTCCTTGCCAAGCAAGAATTTGCCAAGCTTTGACTTCATCAACATCCCAATGTCAAGGCACTCCTCCAAAATGAGATGCTAATTTAGCTCTGTCATTTCACTTTTATTCAAACCCTCTTGCAAGAACTTTGTAAACTTCTTCAAGTCGTCTATTGTCGAAATATCAGAATCGAGCATCGGAATCATAACTTTTCTTATTTTTGGAAATAACTTTTCAATTTCTAATCGATATGTCTGCTCATTCTCCTTTCTTTTTGCAATAAATACACCATCCGCTTCATTTGGGATTAACTTGTTGACAATAAGAGTTGTTACACTAATGCCATGATTTCTTAAAACATCCATTGCTTTCCTCGTTTCAAGGATTGGAAGTCTTTCCGCATTTAAAACAAAAAGATATTCTGTCAAATTGGAATCAAGCAAAAGTGTTCGCACCCTTAAAAATTTCCTTCTCCGCTCCTGCAACTTTTCATAAATCGGATCCTCTGTTTTTTCACCATCACCCATCCAACGATGATAGTTTTTTTCATTTACTTGTTGTCTTCTTTCTAGCATCCCATCGATCCATACTCCCATTAATTCAGGCAAAGTTAAAAGCCTGATCGTATGGCCAGTTGGTGCTGTATCAAAAACAATTGCATCATAATGATCGAATTCTTCAATAATGATCGAAGTTAAGCGATCAAAGAGAGCCGCCTCCTCCGCTCCAGGTGTTCCAGCCGCTAACTCAATTTGTCGTTCCACCTCCTGAACCATCGTTGCCTTAACAAGCCCATGTAAATTATTTTTCACTTCGTTTATATAACGCTTTGACTCCTTCTCCGAACTAATTTCAAGAAGGGTTAATTGTTCATTAATTGAAAGCAATTCTCCATTAGAATCAACATGAAATAAATCACCGGTGTTATGTGCCGGATCAGTTGATACAAGGAGAACTTTTTTCTGTAATGAAGATAAGTAGGTAGCTAATGCGGCGGAAGATGTACTCTTTCCAACCCCTCCTTTTCCTCCAACAAAATAGATTTTTTTATTTAGAAGGTCCATCATGACACCACCTTTAACAACAACGAATTCCATCTAAAGGAGAGGTTTTTAATCCCATCCGTAAATGCCATTGATGATAACGTTCAACGAGAAACGGATATAACTCAAGTGTATAATAGAAAGCCGGATTAGGAATTCCTACCATCTCTGAAAAACATATGAGCATAAACAAATCCTCTTCATCTCTAAGTTCTCTTGCAAGTTCAGTGCGATGAGGCTGTTCTAGTATTTCCTCATAGAGGGCAACTGCCTTTTTTAATTGTTCAAAAAAATTCATACTATACACTCCTCTTTTCATAAGGAAATAGAGACTAGTGCTATCTAGTCTCTATTTTTGCTTACATATCTTGTGAAACGGAAGGCGGGTCATTTCTGCGAAAAGCGTTGATTGCTTCTAATATAATCCAAATGACAAGAATCAAAATAATCCCGCCTAGAATAAAGAGTAATAGATTTGTATCGGTTGCACCTAGTCCTGACCAATCAAATACAACTTGCTGCACCATTGCCCACACTGTCATGGCAAAAATAAACACCATCGGAATAAAGGTTGGGAGAAAATTACGCCCTTGCCGTTTTAGCCAAATTGAAATGAGCAATAAGCTAACACCAGCTAATAATTGATTACTTGTTCCAAATAATGGCCATAGTAAATAGCCGCCTGAACCAAAACCATTTGGACCTTTCGGAAGCAAAACAAGAGCTGCGCTAGTACAAACAGCCAAGCTTGTTGCGACATGCACCTTTGATAAAGACCTAATTTTATATTCTTCACCGATTTCCGAAATGATATATCTCATCAAACGAACTGAAGTATCTAATGTCGTTGCCGCAAAGCTTACGACTATAACCGCTACAATTGTTCTTGCCACATCTTCAGGAATCCAGATTCCAGTTGCTAATTGAGCGGCACCGTTGACAAAGTTCCCAAGTCCTCCTCCATTCGCTGCTCCGAAACTGGAATAAGCCGCCATAAAGTCTCCTTTCGTTGCGAAAAGCGTAACACAGGCAATAATGGAAATGAGTGCGAGCGTCCCTTCTCCAACTGCACCAAAGTAACCGACGAATCGAGCATCTGTCTCTTTATTTAACTGTTTGGAAGTTGTTCCAGAAGAAACAAGTCCGTGAAAACCGGATATTGCCCCACACGCAATTGTGATAAATAGCAACGGGAGCCAGGAGGTATCTGTCGCTGCAGCATTCGTCATCGGTGCAGTCACTTTCGGTTGCAAAACAACAAGCCCAGCATAAAGAATAACTAAACCAACCACCAACTGATGGGAGTTAATAAAATCACGCGGCTGCAACAGCTTCCAGACTGGTAAAGTAGAAGCAATATAACAATAGACCATCAAAATAATAATCCAAATAAAGAAAGACATCGCTATCCCATCGAGACCAAATAAAACTGTATTTTCCGCTCCACCAAAAGCTTTTACTAAATCAATTTGCAAAGCTGGAACATTGCTTGCAATAATTGCAACCATATACATGATTGCTAAAGCGACTAGCGATGGGACAAGCATCTTCGCTTTCCTTTTATATACTGCATACCCAATCCAAATGGCTAATGGAATTTGGATAAAAACAGGTAGTACACTTGATGGAAATTGGATAAACAAATTGGAAATTACCCATGCAAAGACAGCATTTACCATTAAAACAAGGATGAGAATAATGAATAAGAACATATTTTTAGCACGACTACCGATAATTTTGCTTGTGATCGTTCCAACTGATTGACCTTTGTTACGAACTGATAATACAATCGTTCCAAAATCGTGTACCCCCGCTGCAAAAATCGTACCCAAAATAACCCATAGAAAAGCAGGTAACCAACCCCAATATACAGCTATTGCTGGTCCAACGATTGGTGCAGCGCCGGCAACAGACGTGAAGTGATGACCCCATAAGACGAGCTTGTTGGTTGGAACAAAATCAACTCCATCTTCAAATCGATGTGCCGGAGTTACATAGTTTGGATCAAGCCGATATATTTTTTCGGCTATCCACCTTGAATAAAAGCGATAACCAAGTGCAAATACAAACATTCCAATTATCGCGAGCCAAATCGAATTCACTTTTCTCTTACCTCCTTTTGTAAAAAATGTCCTACACACCCATGATAATGAAAGCGGATACACAAAGTCAATATATTCTGAATATTATAATTAAATAACGTTTGTTACACTACTTCTCTATTACAAATGAACAAGCATTAAGATAAATTCGGCATATAATATTGTACGCACCATCTATTAACTGGGTCGATTTTCTTACACTCAGACTTGTCATTAAAAATAAAACTACCAGTTGACCACAAACAAACTATAAAAGATTAATTATGGACTCAGAAAAAAGGAGGTTTATTTATGGATTTACTAGACTTCTTAAACAAAAACTATTATATTCTTGTCCCTGCACTGTGGGTAATTGGCTACGCTTTAAAGCAAACTCCAAAGATTGCAAACTGGACAATTATCTGGATTCTTCTAGGTTTATCGATTACAATTGGAACGTTTGCTTTTGGCTTTTCGCCTGATGCAATTCTTAATGGCATCATCGCAGCTGGGGTTGCCGTTCTTGGACACCAAATGTTTAAACAGACATTAGGCGGAAGAAATGGAAAGAGAAAGATCATTACCGTTGAGGAAAAAAAGACGGAGAAAATCGAAGAAACATAAGAAATAATATCATATTTTCTAGATGACTATTACTAAATCTTCGACTTTTTTGGTAATTCCTTTTATAAGCTAGCTTTACAAGCCATCCCTTGCCGATTCCTCCTCGACAGGGGATTTTTTTCACTAGATGTTCCTTTCAGAAACACTTACACCGTACCTAATTAACAAACACTGCTTTATTCAAAATGGACAGAAAGACAACAAAAACAGGTTTTTTGAGGTTTTTTCGATAGTTTATAATACTCCCATTATTTTACACCCCTCGACTCTATCGCTTCAGTTTACAAAGCCGGAGAGAAAAAAATAAATGTTATAATTTTCCGACCCACTCACGCAAAAATCACCATGCAATAATCGTACCAGTTTTATCTCATATTTATGGTTTTAAGCCTTTAGAACTACTTAAAACAAGTTAAACATGTTAAAAATGTAAACAATGATAATATTTTGTCGAAATATGTATAATTTTCGACAATTTTAGGTTATTATAGACGAAATATTGAATTTGGAAAGGGGCAGATATTCCTATGTCTAATGATGCGCTATTAAAAATTGATATTCGAAGGTTAATTACCAAAAGTAACTTAAAATGGTCCATTCGACGAAAAACTACTTTTATTATTTTAGGAGCCACTGTCTTTTCCCTCATCATGGGGGTACCCATTGCTTTCATACAACATCTCATTTTAGAAACAGCTTTATTCGATCTATTTGGACAAGGGATCAAAAGAATAATTGAGACTTATTTTACGATAATTGTTAATTTGCTAGTAATGATCGTGTTCATAGGATTTGGAATCAAACAAATTGTTGTGAAGCCCATCAATAAAATAATAGAAGACTTAAATAATATACAAGGAGAACAGATTGATCTTTCTAAGCAAATTAATGTTGGTACGAAGGATGAATTCAATCAATTAGCAAATGTTTTTAACGGAGTGCTATCACATTTGCACAATGTGATTGAATTAGTTAGAGAAAGCTCCGAACAATTGGCAAGCTCTACAGAAGAGGTCTCCTCTTCTACTCAACAAGTAAAAACCATTTCTAAAGAGGTTTCAGAAAATACATATCAATTGGCTTCTGAAGCTGAAAACGGCCATCGCTCAGTGTCAGAAGTATCCCAATCGTTAAAAGAACTCGTGTCGTTGATTGAAAAAAGTCAAGCTAGGGCATCTGCTACAAATGAAAATAGTAAGGAAACGGTGAGGATTGCGACAAAAGGGAAAGAAAGTGTCGGTCTAGTTATTACTAAAATGAATAATATTAAAGAGAAAGCAAGTGAAACAAAAGAGTTTATTATTGATTTAGATAAATATTCTAAAGAAATTACAGGGATTGCTGATTTGATTTCTAATATCGCAGCACAAACGAATCTGTTAGCTCTGAATGCCTCGATCGAAGCTTCAAGGGCTGGAGAAGCTGGAAAAGGGTTCGCTGTGGTTGCAGAAGAGGTGCGAAAATTGGCGGAAGAATCTACTGAAAGTACCGCAAAAGTGAAAGAAGTGATTAGTAAAATAACAGCAATTTTATCTAAAACGGTTTCAGTTACAGAAGAAAGCCAAAAAGAAGTTAGTGAAGGAGTAATTGTTGTAAATCAAGCTGGTGAATCATTGGATGACATTTTGCAAGCAATCAATGGGACTGTTACTGAGATAAATGAAATCTTAAGCGCTTCAAATGAAAATATCGCCACATCCGATAAAATTGTCCTTGCAATAAATGCATTAAATGATTTTATTGAACAAACCGTATCAAGTACAGAAGAAGTTTCAGCATCGACTCAAGAAACAACAGCATCCATCGATTCTATCGCTGATAACATCGTTCAGTTAAAAGAAATGTCGTCTGCCTTAAGAACAACCGTGCAGCAATTTGCACAAAAAGCATAAAGATGACTTTTTAAGGCTTTGTTAAACACTCCTCTTGCTCAAACCGTTTTTAGCTCATTTCGTGTGAAACCAAGGTTTCATTCGAAATGAGCCAAAAATCACTACCATCCTTTAACAAAGCCTTTTCAAAAGAAAATCCCTCCTAAGTATATAATGCAAGCGCTTTTTTGAGACCAATTTGAAAGAATCGTTCACTAACAAGGCAGTGTCTAAAAGCCATGAAAACTCTTTTTTTTATTCTGTCTCCAATCGCAATTAAATTGCTTCATATTGCCAAACTTTGTCAGATAGATATTTTCGACACTGATTATTAGCAACCAAATATTCTAAATGAGCCAGAGCCTCGCCGATTGCAAATCTCATTTGATGAACATTTACATGTTGAAATAATGAAAGTGTTACCTCATATATTGTTGCTGGTTGCTTAACGAGGAAATATGTAAACTCCAGCCTTTCTTCGTGATGATCAATCAATTCATCAATGCGGCTATTAGCATTTTTAAAAGGCTTAAAGTGCGACGGGAACACATATTGCGCATTTAATTTTTTAATCTTCTCCAATGAGGTAAGAAATGATTGCAATGGATTGGGATTCCCCCTAAACCTGTAAGAAATATTTGGTGATACTTTCGGAAGAATATGATCAGTTGAGAAGAGAATACTTTTCTCCTTATTATATAAAACAAATAATCCATCAGAGTGTCCAGGTGTGCTCATGACTTCGAATTCTAGCTTTCCAAACATAATTTTCATTCCTTCGATCACTTCATGCTGGACAATAGGATATGGCTCAACTCGCGCGGTGAAACTTTCTTCATCGGTCATGAGCTGATCTATTAATTCTTGTGGAAGGCCGCATGTTAAATAGTCTTGGCGCTTCCTTTTTAATGATTCCCTGCCCCAATAAGTTAAACCCACTTCAGCATCTGTTCTTGTCATCCACACATCTGCACCTGTTAACTTTTGCAAACTACCAGCATAGCCAAAATGATCGGGATGACAATGGGTGATGATTATATTTTTAATATGATTTTTAGCAACGATTGGAGCCCAAATATTCCTGGTTACTTCCGAATTCAATCCTGTATCTAAAACCGTTTTTCCATTACTGCCTTCGGCGATAAAACAATTGACATGATTTAGTCGGAAAGGTAAAGGGATGGTTATTTGTTCAATTCCAAACTCAGATAGCATGCTCTTCCTCCTCAATCAATCTCAGGTTGAATTTTATACAAATAAAATGATAGCAATTTTCAGAAACTTATACAATAACTTAAATTTTATCCAGTTAGTCAAAATCACCTTAGTGGTAAAAGGTCTGTCCTTATTGGTATTTAAAACTACATAAAAAACAACACATGTGTGCAGTATTTTTTACTGAAGTACATGTGTTGCCCCCATTTATATCTTTTTATCAACTTCTGACGTGTCAACATTTGTGCCAAACCAATGAACAAGCTTCTCTTTAGCCTTCCCTTTTACTTCATCATCAATATGAACAGCCACTTGAAATAAAGCAACACCAAGCGCTCCTAAGTCATCGGTAAAGCCTACACCTGCCATAAAGTCTGGGATTAAATCAATCGGAAGAATGAAGTATCCAAGTGCTGCTAAAATGGTTATGCGCGCTTTTTTAGGCAACTCAGGCTTCTGAAGTGTGTAATAGAGCAACAGTGCTGTATACACAACCGAATGCCCTGCCTTTAACGCAAATCGCTTTAATTTGCTCCAAAACTTTTGCTCTGAATAGTGCTTTTCCATTCCTTCCATCTCGATCACACCTTCTTTCAACTTGCCTTTTATTATATCTCATCTTCGGCATAATTACATGGACAAGCTAATAAACCTTTAACGCCTCAAACTTAAATCCACCGTATCGATAATTTTGGTTTTTGTACATTTCCTTAACGCTATCCTCTCCATCTGCTACTAAAATAACTTGTTTGTCAGGAAACTCGTCCATGATAAACTGTTGAAGTTGGCTTGCAACTCCTCTCCGTCGATAAGAAGGTAAGATAACGAGGCCGTCTATTTCAACCGTTTCTTTCCCAATAATAGCGTCGACCATGCCAGCTGGATTACCATCATAGTAAGCCATCAACTGCATAAATTTTTGAGTGCCGAAGTTTTTCACATGTATATCTCTTTTTTGTCTTGCAAAATCCGAACTAATCTCTGAATCAATCTCATATGCGAGTTTGAGAAATTGAGGCAAATTTTCATCTGTCACTTTGTCAACCATTATCGAATGATTTTTATCCACCTTGGCAAAATCACTCGGTAAAATATAATAAAATTCTTGAAAACCAATATTAAAACCATTATTTCTTAAATACTGTTCCAGCTCAACAGGTATCTTTTCGTTCTCTAGAAATAAAAGCTTCACATGGTCTTGCCCGTTTTGTTGATGAAAATCTCTTAAATATTGCACCGATTCTACTAACTCTATTAATGTCGGCACTCTCTTAAACTGAATAAAGTTTCCATCATATAATAATAGCATTTCAGCAGTATGGTAATGTTTTATGAACTGATTTTCAAATATCATTTTCCCTCTATAAAAAATATCACTAAACATCTGCGAAGCTCCTTTACTTTCATCAATTATTTATTTAACCCAAAACGAGCGATTCTTTTTAATTTCTGTCACCATTTCTTTTTTCTAATAACACGTGCACCGATGAACATAATAGTACATATGATTGCTATGAATAAAAATCCAGAAAGTTGAAATGTTACCTCAGCAAAATTCATTCACATCAAGCCCCTTTTTCTTTATTATGTGAGCGCACAGGCTCTAGCCAAAATGACAACAAAGACCAAAATGATAATGGTAATAATACTAGATATACAACCACCAGGATGTGAGCCAATGACAGCTTGTAAATAAACATTATTTAAAATTGCACCTGCATGATTCTTCTCTTCCTTTCTGATTAACCTCTCTCTTTCTTGATCAGAAATTGTCATCACCCCTAAACTATCTTTATATTTTGCCATGATACGAATACAATCGATGTTTCTCTATAAAACCAGCATGAAGGTAAACATTTAACGCAGCTTCATTGTCTGACTTGACTGTTAAAGTAATCACCTCAATCTCTTGAAATGAAAAAAGAAATTTCAACCCAGCGATGATTAGGTCTCTACCAATTCTCCGATTTCTAAATGCGGGAGAAACAGCAATAAAATGAATATTCCCTTCAGCAAATTTTGGTTCCGCTTCACAAAAAATGTAGCCGCAAAAATGCTGCTCTAGCTCCGCCACAAATATTTTTTGTTTTTCTCCATGCATGTCAATCATCTCGTCAGCACTAAAATAAGCGTTTGGAAAAGACGCCTTATGAAGGAATCGGATATGTTGAAAGTCTTTATTCTTCATTTCACGAATCGTTACCGGAGTAACTGTTTTTAATGCAAGATGATTCGTTGAAATTTGCAAAATCGAATGCTCTCCACTTTTTACTGCCCCAAGGCTATCCATAAACTGACTTCCATTTACATTGTGCACATTGTAAAATCCATAAAACGCTTCCAACGAAGAAGGGAGATCTTCAATCAATTTTTTCCACATTTGCTCCGCCACTTTTTGCCACTCTGAATGGTCGATAAAAGGGCCCCAGACTTCCGCTTCTTTAGATTCCATATCAATATCCAATCCAAGGACCCCAATTAATAGCCGATTCTGAAATGCACCGATGACAGAATCCGCAAATGCAAGATCGGAAAAATCAGTCGAAAGTGCATGTTTGATTTCCTCACTATCTGTACCACAATACCCGACATGCTGCGTCGGTTGAAGATTCATTTTGCTAATAAAAGTGGAAACTTCATCGATCTCTTTTACTCTTCTAATCTCGATCATACCTATCTCCTTCAACCTTTTTAACTTATTTTATCATATCCTTAAAACCCCTCTGATTAAACTTTTCTATTTATGAAAATAATAAAATTGACATAACACCAAATGGTGTCATATATTTTTATATATAACCTTTTGGTGTTATATTAAATGTTCTGAAAGGAAGAGTGAAAATGGATGATATTAAAGATATACAACAAACGGTGGTCATCAAGGCCCCCATTCAAAAAGTGTGGAATCATGTTTCTACCTCTACTGGGATAAGTGAATGGTTCATGCCGAATGATTTTAAAGCATTAGTTGGATATGAATTTCAAATTCAGTCCCCTTTCGGTCCATCTCTGTGCAAAGTGTTACAAATCGAAGAACCGTATCTTATTTCATTTGCCTGGGACACCGACGGGTGGGTCGTTTCTTTTCAATTAAAAGATCTAGGAGACCGTACAGAATTTACCGTTATTCATGGAGGGTGGAAGGCACCTGATCATGTTGTACCAAAAGCAGGTGAAGACGCCTCAATTATCCGTGACAGAATGAACGGCGGCTGGGCAGGAATTGTTCAAAAGCTTCAAAAGGTAGTTGAAGAATAGGTGGGAGCAGTAAAGCATGATGTCTTTCAAGCAATTGCTGATCCTACCCGAAGAGCGATGCTTCAACTACTTGCCAATAAAAATTTACCTATTTCAGAAATTACAGCCCATTTTCCAATTAGTCGGACAGCTATTGTCAAGCATCTCCATATCCTTTCTGAGGCACAACTTGTTCAAGGAACAAAAGTCGGACGAGAGAAAATCTATCAATTACATCCTGAGCCCCTTGTAGAAGTGAAGGATTGGCTATCATTTTATGAACAATTTTGGAGCAATAAGCTGGCCCTATTAAAGTACCAAATGGAGAAAGATTAAATCGCTTGGACTTATTCCAAGCGATTTTTCTTAAGGAAAGAGCTAAATACAGCTAATGAAATTTCAACCAGTCTTAAATTGTATCCGGTCATATCAGTGATTTTTTTTGCCCATTCTGAGTTCGATTGTAATACTTCCTCTTCTTTTAATCCTTCAGTTGAGCTAAAGTAACTCTTCCAATCATAGAATTCCCAATGGGCTACTTCTTCTTTATATGGGACACGACATTCTAGCAGCGGCTTATGGTAAAGATTTTGTTGGGAAAGCTCGGCGGCTATTAAAAACTCTTTCATCTCAATCGCTTCAAGTTGATAAGATTGCTGCGAAACCTTTCCGTTCGGACGAAAATAGAAAATTTCCACCTCATCATTTTTAGGAAGAACTTGAACAGATGCCGCTGGAAAAAAACCTGAAAGTAACTCATTCGTATAATCTTCACTATTTAAATCCAGCAGTATTGGATTGAGCCATTGATCGCCCAGATCACAGAGGTAGCGATATCCATTCTCATCTTCTGCAACTACCGCAGCATGCGCCCTCTTCGTCTTCATTTTGGAGCCAATTGGATAAGCAGTTATCCCCTCTTTGTGAAAATGATCCAGCAGCCATATTGCTAAATCAAAACAATTTCCTGTAATGCCATATTGTTGACGATGTTCTTTCATAAGAGATATATCACGTTGCTTTTTTTCTGTTCCTAAAGTGCTGTACCAAGCCTTTGTCAAAGTTTCCATAGGAAAGCGGTCAAATTTTCTCCAAACAGATAAAATTTGTTGCGGAGCATTCATGTTTTACACCTCTTTACATCTTATTATTTGTTTTATTTTAGTTTGAGTGATTATGACGACAACTGCTAAAGATTCCTTTTTTCCGCCAGTGCTTCGATAGGCCACAGTGCTGATTTAAGGGACAAAGGATAGCGTAAATTACTGCGTTTAGAAATATTCTCTATCCACGCTCTAAACCCCTTTTTCTATAGTAAATAAGGCACTGCTATTTTTCATAATTGTCTTTCCGATTCCCCTCTACAATTGTTGTCTTGCAACTATTCGTTTAAAATGAAACTATACTTAAATATTGGGTGGTAAAGATGTTTAAAATTTTGCTTATTGAAGACGATACTTCACTATTTAATGAGATAAAGGACAGATTAACAGGCTGGTCTTATTACGTAGCGGGAATTAAAGACTTCGCTAATGTGCTCCAGGAGTTCTCCGCCTGCAAACCTGATTTAGTTATCATTGATATTCAATTGCCAAAATATGATGGCTTTCATTGGTGTCGAATGATCCGTTCCCATTCAAACATTCCGATCGTTTTTCTTTCTTCGAGAGATCATCCGATGGATATGGTTATGGCAATGCAGCTTGGGGCCGATGATTTTATGCAAAAGCCTTTTCACTTTGATGTTCTCATCGCAAAAATACAGGCTATTTTAAGGCGTGTTTACAATTATAGTACAGAGCCGGTTCAGCTAAAAACATGGTGTGGAGCTACTATTGACTATGAAAAAAATACAGTGACAAACGTAAGTGGCACAATTGAATTAACGAAAAATGAAATTTTTATATTGAAACAGTTAATTGAGAAGAAAAACAAGATTGTTACGAGGGAAGAACTAATTCGAAGTTTGTGGGATGACGAAAGATTTGTAAGCGATAATACATTGACAGTAAATGTGAATCGTTTGCGAAAAAAACTGGGAGAACTCGGTCTTGAGCCTTTTATTGAGACAAAAGTTGGCCAAGGTTATATGGCCATTGAAGAGGAAATAGTATGATTAAAAAATATTTACAAGAACGCATGAGCTGGATTCTTTGTTTCCTATTTAGCCAACTGCTCATTATTTTTGTTGCATTTTTAGACACGACAATCCCGTTATTACCGATATTATATAGCGTCTTCTTAGCGACGATTGCCTTTATACTTTTTCTTGCTTTCCGCTATCATAAAGAAACAAGGTTTTTCCTCGCTCTTGAACAATGGGAGCACGATCTTGATCTATCAAAACTAACGATTGCTGAAAGTCCCTTTGAAAAATTGATCGAAGAAAATATCAGCAGTCAAATTGAATATTTAAAACAAATGACGGCTGCTAGCAAAAGGGAACTTGAACAAGAAAAAGATGATTTACTTTCTTGGATTCATGAAGTTAAAACACCTTTAACCGCCCTTCATTTAATGATCGAGAGAATAGACGACATAAAACTAAAAGAAAGAATGAAATATGAATGGCTAAGAATAGAACAGCTTCTCGATCAGCAGCTCCATCAAAGACGTTTACCATTTATGGAAAATGATCTGTACATAGAGGAGACAGATTTAAAAAATATCATTGTCCAAGAAATTAAAGGGCTCCAATCATGGTGCATGCAAAAAAGAATCGGCTTTGAGATTAATCTTGAAAAAATACATGTTTTAAGCGATGCTAAATGGCTGTCTTTTATTATTAGACAGCTACTTACAAATGCAGTTAAGTATAGTAACTCTTCTGATATTCATCTAGATAGCTTCAGTACAAACGGAACGACAGCTCTTAAAATAACAGATTGTGGGCGTGGTATCGATCCGAAAGACCTGCCTCGTATTTTCGAGCGTGGCTTTACTTCAACCTCCCACCATCACGATCATGCCGCGACTGGAATGGGGTTATATTTAGCAAAAAATGCTGCACAAGCTCTATTGATCTCTATCGAGGTTGAGTCGGAATTAGGCAAAGGGACAAGCTTTACCTTAACTTTTCCGAAAAAAAATGAATTTCTCCGCTTAGCAAATAAAGTATTCATTGATTAAGGTGAATAGAACCTTTCTTGCATGTGACAAAAATGTCACATGCTTTTCCATTTTGTTTGTTCAATCGAAGGAAAACACTGATCTCCCCTATTATAATGAGGCTATTAAGAAGAAAAGGAGCGCTTGAATATGTCAATTTTAGAAGCAACGAAAATATATAAAAGCTACGGAAATAAATTTAATAAACAAGAAGTGTTAAAAGGGTTAGATATCGAGATCAAGAAGGGGGAATTTGTCAGTATCATGGGTGCTTCAGGCTCTGGTAAAACAACGTTATTAAATGTGCTGTCATCCATCGACAATACCAGCGAAGGTTCAATAAAGATCGAAGGAAAAGAAATAACTACCTTGAAGGAAAAAGAACTTGCAGAATTTAGAAAAAAACATCTCGGTTTTATTTTTCAAGAATATAATTTATTAGATACACTCACGGTAAAGGAGAATATTCTTTTGCCCCTATCAGTAGCGAAAATTTCCAAACAAGCTGCAGAACAAATGTTTACGAACCTTGCAGAAGAACTTGGGATCTATGAAATTCGAGACAAATACCCAAATGAAATCTCAGGTGGACAAAAACAGCGTACTTCAGCGGCTCGAGCGTTTATTCATGAGCCAAGCATCATTTTTGCCGATGAACCAACCGGAGCATTAGATTCAAAATCAGCTTCTGATCTTCTTCATAAGTTGAGCAATTTAAACAAGAATCGGAAAACAACGATCGCAATGGTCACTCACGATCCCATTGCAGCGAGTTATAGTGATCGCGTCATTTTCATAAAAGATGGCCGTATTTATTCTCAAGCATATAGAGGCGAGCAGAGCAGAAATTCTTTTCTAAAAGACATTATGAAGACACAAGGCGTTTTAGGCGGTGTACATTATGAAGATTAATGAACTAATTTTACGAAATTTAAAAAAGAATATAAAGAACTACTATCTGTATGTATTTGCCCTAGTCTTTAGCGCCGCTTTATATTTCGCCTTTGTCACCCTTCAGTATGATCCATCTTTAGATGAAACAAAAGGCACAGTTAAAGGTGCGGCTGCCATTCGCTCTGCTTCGATTTTACTCGTTGCGATTGTATCGATATTCCTTTTGTATGCCAATAATATTTTCATCAAAAGGCGCAGTAAAGAGATTGGTTTATTTCAACTAATCGGGATGACGAAAGGAAAGATATTTCACATCTTAAATGTAGAAAACTTAATTCTTTATTATGTTTCATTAGCACTCGGTATTTTTGTTGGCTTTGCTGGCTCAAAGTTGATCTTAATGATCCTTTTTAAAATAACAGGGATTAAAACGGAAACAACATTGCGCTTTTCAAGCGAAGCTCTTCTACAAACCGTTGTCATTTTCACGATCGTCTATTTGCTGATTATGCTTATGAATTATTTGTTTATTAAACGACAAACGATCTTATCATTGTTTAGAGTCATTTCATCAACAGAAGGAAAATTAACACGGCTCTCCTTCTGGCAAGTATTAGTTGGGGTTGCCGGAATACTTCTTATTATTGTTGGTTATTATGTTTCCTCAAAACTATTTAGTGGTGATTTCTCGACAACAACTGAATTATTTCTGGCAATGACTTTTATTCTTGCATCCGTTATTTTCGGAACTTATCTTTTTTTCAAAGGCTCAGTCAGCTTCATTTTCCATCTTATTCGAAAAGCGAAAAAGGGTTATTTAAACATTAATGAAGTACTATCTCTTTCTTCTTTAATGTTCCGTATGAAATCAAATGCACTGTTGTTAACGATTATTACGACAGTATCAGCGCTGGCACTTGCTTTATTATCTTTGTCCTATATCTCTTATTACTCTGCTGAAACAAAAGCCAAAAATTATGTTGTCAGCGACTTTGCGCTTACGAATGAAGATGATGCAGAACTTTTTAAAGGCGCATTAGAACAAAAACAAATCCCCTATACGACAACAACTTATAATGTCATTCAGGTTGAAGCTGATCTAAACGATATCATTTTAGAAGATACGGAAGGCTTATATGCAGATGTCGGCAAGTTTATCATCCCTGTCATTAGTGATAAAGAAACTGAAGATTTTGATCTTACTCCTGATGAAACCATTTTTACGGGCTATGATGATCTTCTGCAGAGATTTATGGAATTTGCAGATTCAGGTAAAGTAGTTTTCAAAGGGAAATCAAAGGAATTTTCGCAAAAATATAAAGGATTAAAGAAAGATTTCCTTGTTTCTTG
Organism: Bacillus methanolicus; assembly: GCF_008764295.1. Taxonomy (GTDB): domain Bacteria; phylum Bacillota; class Bacilli; order Bacillales; family Cytobacillaceae; genus Robertmurraya; species Robertmurraya methanolica_A. The sequence continues at coordinate 133,093 of NZ_VTQX01000003.1, forward strand.
GCAATTTACCGGCGGAGGAGTGCCTGTAGCAATCGTTGATGAGAGCATCTTTACACAATTATCTGCCGATTTAGATCCAGCCATTCAAAAAAGCACATCTGTGTTTGTTGGCTTTGATTTAAAAAATGAAGCTCAGCAGGAGCATGCGAATCAAATTTTTGAAGAACTATTTAACGAAGACTCGATGCATTCATCGCAAATACAAATTAGAAATGTTGAAAAAGGCAATATGGGACTCGTCATGTTTATTGTTGCTTTCTTAGGTTTAACATTCCTTATCACTTCTGGCTGTATCTTATATTTTAAACAAATGGGTGAAAGCGAAGAAGAAAAACCAAATTATACGATTTTAAGAAAACTAGGATTCAGTAAACAAGAACTGATAAGAGGCATTAAATATAAACAATTATTTAATTTTGGAATTCCCCTCCTTATTGGTCTATTACACAGCTATTTTGCAGTACAATCAGGCTGGTTCTTATTTGGTACAGAATTGTGGACACCAATCATCATCGTAATGGCTATCTATACAGTGCTTTACTCAATCTTCGGTTTTCTCTCATTGTTTTATTATAAAAAAGTCATTAAGTTATCGCTTTAAACAAGAGGGTGTTCAAAAACACCCTCAAAAAATATAAACATGGAGACCAAAGATGAGGAAAGCTAAGACTCGGGTAGTACGAAGTGGCCTTTTTAGTGTACGTTTAGCGATTTCACAAATTTTCATTCACATAAATTTAATTCGCGCGACAATTGCAGAAATTTGCGGGAATTGTAGCATAACTTCCGTTTAATGAATGTTGTAAGAGGGAGATTCTATGAAAATAGAAGATGAAATACAAAAACGAATCGAATTCGAAAACTGGATTAGAGAAAATGGTTCATTATTATGTCTATATATAAATAAACAAGTACGAAATAAAGAATTAGCAGAGGATTTATATCAGGAAGTATTAATTTCAGCATATTTGAATTTAGAAAAATTTGAGGCGCGAGCAAATTTTAAGAGCTGGATATATAAGATTGCGATCAATAAATGTCGAGATTTTTGGAGAAAGCAAAAGGTAGTCCAAAAATTTTGGGAGGAAAAAGTATATCATTATGAAATTGAGAAATCGATTCCGCAGCCTGAGGATTATGTGTTAACTAGATGTTCCACAGAGGAAATGCTTGATGCGCTAAACGAATTACCAACGATTTATCAGGAGCCCATTCTTTTATATTATTTTAAAGGTAAATCGTTACGAGAAATAAGTTTAGCGAAAAAATTACCAATAGCTACGGTGAAAACGAGGATAAGAAGAGCAAAAAAAAATTAAAAGAAAAGCCACTATTAAGGGAAATAGTGGCAAATTAACTTTTGCACTAATGCGATGATCAATATAAACAACGACTGCCTTTACAGATTTCCTCTTTATTTTTTTGTATTGGAATGTTCCGACAACTCGTTTGTTATTCCTTCCCGATCCAATTGATAATCATTCGTCAACACTGTCTGAAAATTTTATATTGACTTCCCCCTCTGTCAATTAAGCATCGCTATGATCAGGATTCCATTAGAAGCAGTCAGTAATAGACGGGAGGAACAAGTGCAACAATATTCATGTAAAACCGGCTTAATCGCTGTGGGATAATGTTTAATTATTTGCTTACAAAAACTCGATCAATAGCTGCTACTTCAAGCTCTGTTAATTGGACTTCACCAGCTTTAAGATTACTGATAATCTGTGCAGGCTTTTTTGCTCCTGGAATAACGGCATCAATTGCCTCTCTGGTTAAATACCATGCCAAAACAACATGACCAACCTGACAATGTTTCTCATTCGCTATTTTATGTAATTGTTCTAGTTTAGCCAAATTTTCAAAGTAAGCATCCCCTTTAAATAATGGGTGCTGCTTCTGACTCTCGCTTAATGGTGTATCTCTGTTATACTTCCCTGTTAACAAGCCTTTTGCTAACGGGAAATACGGGATGAAAGAAATTTCTTTCTCCGTCACGTAAGGAAATATCGCCCGTTCCGCTTCCCGGTTGAACAAATTGTAATGGGATTGCAGCACTTCGACATAGCCATCTTGATTTGCTTCCATTAACTGCTCTACATTAAAATTTGAGACACCGATAGCTCTGATCTTTCCTTGCTCTTTTAACCTTTGCAATGCACCTACCGCCTCTGCTTTGGGCGTTGTTTCATCGGGAAAATGAATATAAAATAAATCAATATAATCTGTTTGAAGTCTTCTTAATGAATCTTCTACGCTTGCGGATTATTATTATGAACGACCTTGTTGTCTACAAACGTATAGGACGCTTTTGAGGCGATGACAAAATCATCCCGCTTGCCATGCTCCTTCATAACTTCACCAATTATTTCCTCTGATCTGCCTAAACCATAAAAATAAGCAGTATCAATGAAATTCATACCATTGTTGATTGAGGTAAGAATCATTTTTTTTGAAATGGTTTCATCAATATGATCATAAATATTATGACCACCAACCGCATTCGCACCTAGACCGATTGGGTTAACTTGCAAGTCCGTTCTACCTATATGAACTTTCAACATCCATCATCCTCCTCTCATTTCATACCCTTTTACTATAAACGTCTAATTTTCGAATGGCTAATAAAAAGTTTCAATTTTAAGAATATTTTTCTAAAATTGGTCATGATAAACATTTTCCTTTTGGAGAAACTTTTTTAAATCATCAGCACATAACTGAGCCTTTTGAAAAAAGATACAAAGAAGCGTCTCCCGCTTATATTAACTAAAATATGATTTATTGCTCCAGTGAATAGAGTTCAATTCACTATGTGGGTGCAGTTCCTTTTTTAATCTTCTAAATTCTTCTTCCAATTCGCTTAATGAAAGTGTGTCCAATTCATGTTCTTCTTTTTGACAGATAAAATAAGGTTGAAGCCTACAAATTAATTCTCTTCGCCGCTTTTCTACAGCATGACGAAGCCATTTTCCCAAACATATCTCTCCTTTCGTTCTTTGCAGTAAAGAAACAAAAAACTCCTTTTTCACTGCACTTGACAATAAGCAGGAATAAAGGAGCCATTGGTTGACCAAAAGACTATTTTCTTATTTAACAAATTTGATTACTTGGTTTTAAACTTTTCTTATACTCTATAATGATGTGCAGTGATTGTCAATAACAAACATGAATAAAAAAGCAATATATATATTGCATAATGTAATATATATGTTACACTCAATTTAGAGGTGAGGTTGCAAGGTGCGGAATAACGTGAAAATGGCTCGAATTCAAAGTGATTTGACACAGCAACAACTGGCGGATAAAGTTGGTGTCACTCGGCAAACCATTAGTTTAATAGAGAAGGGGAAATACAATCCAACTTTAAAATTATGTTTAGAGATTTGTTACGCCGTTAACCAATCGTTAGATCAGTTATTTTGGAACGATCAGGAGGAATGAATATATGAAGATAATAAAAGATGAACGATTACAATTGCAAAATTTAAAAAATATTCGCATCGCTTTTATCGTTCAAACGATCGGTATCCTTGCGATTCTATTATATGAAACGTTGACTGCGGGTTTTACGCAAGCTAGAGAAAATCCAGTCTGGCTCGTCTTTATGCTTTCAGCAATAGTGCTTGGTTGGCTAAATCTTAGAATTTCTGTTGACACATACGAGGATACAAATCCGCCCAAAAAACAGGCTCCTTATTATCGCGTTGTCATCCTTTCTTTAGGAATCGGTATCGTGACCATGCTGCTAGCTATATTGGGACCAGACAAAAGTAACTTTAATGAAGCACTGCTTGTCGGCGCTATTGTTTTTGCTTGTTTTCTTGCCACATTTTCATTTGTTCATTTTTTGCGAAAAAAACAAGTCGAAGATTCCGAATAACAAATACAACTTCTTTCATTACGCATTGCCCTCTTCTAGCATAGCTGTGTTTCTCACTCCCGTAGGCAAAGGCCCTTGACTCGAACAAAAACTGAGCAAAGGCCTTGCCCGCTTTAACAATGTAGCTACTTAATCAACCAACGATACACTAACTTAGGAAGAAAGCTTTTAAATCGATATCTCTTCAATACGTTTTCCTCCCTCATCACTCAATTATTAGCCCTTATATATCCACTTTAATAAGTTTACAAAATCTGCTTCTGTCACTTCCTTTGGGTTGCCCTGTGTACATATATCCTTTTGTGCGCTCTTAACAATCTCTGATAAATGCCTCTCGTATGATTGTTCATCAATATTAGCCGCTTGTATAGTTTGAGGAATTCCTAATTTTTCATTAAGCACTTTGACGGCGGTAGAAAGACTGATAACAGCTTCTTTTCGTGTTTGACAAGGCAAGCCAAGCGTCTTAGCCAATTCCATATATTTCTTCGCTGCATTGGAAGTCTGAGAAGTATCATCGCATAACCCGCCATTATACTGGATAATGTAAGGGAGCAGTAAAGCATTGCTTCTTCCGTGCGACAAATGAAATTTAGCACCGATCGCATGAGCCAAACTATGGGTAATTCCTAATGAAGCATTGGTAAATGCAATCCCAGCCATGCATGAAGCTAAATGTAATTTACCTCTCGCCTCCAAATCATTTCCAAATCGGTAAGCTCTAAGCAAATACTTAAAGACGATTGTGATTGCCTTTTCAGCATACAGATCTGTAAATTCCGTCGCTTCAGAAGAAACATACGCTTCTATTGCATGAGTCAACACATCCATTCCAGTATCCGCTGTGACAGCAGGTGGAACCGTTTTAGTCAGCTGCTCATCTAAAATAGCAACATCTGGAATCATCCGTGAATCATTTAGAGGAATTTTAATATTGTTGTCCACGTCTGTAACAACTGAATATGAAGTGACTTCAGAGCCTGTCCCGCTTGTTGTTGGAATCGCAATAAAGAGCGGTTTATTAACCCTTTTATCACTAGGCATTTTATCTTTAATCTGCTCATAAAAAAGCAGGATTGCTTTTGCTACATCAATTGGCGATCCTCCCCCGAGAGCGATTAATACATCTGGCTTCTCTTCAAGAAAAGAAGCAAGACCGTTTTGAACAGTCTCAAGCGAAGGATTGGGCTCAACCTCTGCGAAAATTTTACAAGTTCCTGCTTGCAATCGATCTGTGATAGCATCTGCCATCCCAAATTTAACCATCATTTGATCGGTGACAAGAAAAACCTTTCTTGCCTTTAATTCTTTCAAATAATTAATGGAATCGCTGCCATTATAAATTTTTGGTCCTACAAAAAAGGAATTCATCTGCCGCTACCTCCGTGTTTCTGAACTTATTGCCTTTCAATAATGTGAAAACAATCACATAAATGTGAAAATGAAAAAACTGCAAATAAAAATTGTCGTTGCCGGAGGATCGATATACGTATCAACATACGAGTTAAATGTTTTACCGGCAATTTCACCAAGTACCCCAGCAATAACTGCAAACAATGCGCCGAATAAAATGCTGCCAGTAGCTATTGTTGCGTACCCAGCAACTAAGGTAATATGATGCGTTGCTGGAATGTCAAAACCAAATTGTAAAAGGATCAATAGGGAAGCACTGATAACAAAACCAAGCACATTAATTTGCGTAAGGTCGACAAGATAGGAAATCACTAATCCAAACCCAAGAGAGTAGATGATGACAAATCCTAAGGATTTAGCTCCAGGGATGAACTCCCTTTTCTCTCCGTTCGTAGCAGTAAATTTACCAATCAGTCCTGTTTTTCCAAAAACAAATCGTGAGATAACACAGGAAATAAACACTGTTAAAGCCACTGTATCTACCGGTGTTTCAAAATGGACTAAAACGCTATTAATCAGGTAACCGATGATTCCAAACATCCCGCCAACCAATAAAACTCCAATATCGTCCGTCTTCTTTAAAGGCGTCACTATATCTAATGCACTGTCGAGTTCTTTTCTTTTATTTGCGGCAAATGCCGCAGCGGCAACACCGCCGGCAAACGCAATATGAGGACCTAGCAATGTTCCAAAGACAACATCATTTAAAATCGTGGGTGGCCCTCCTGCGGCGATGACCCCAACGCCAATTAACCCAACAAAGCCGGCAAAAATGAAAGCCGGCAGTGCACCAAATAACGCCCCAAATACCCCACCACCAAATGATGCTAAAATTAATTCCCAAGACATCAAAATCTCTCCTCTCATATCTTTCTCAAAAATGAAGCGTGATGAAGAAAAAATATAAATCTACTTAATTGAAAACAAGTCGTTATTATCTAATGGACAAACCGTCGACTAAAACACATTTTCTTCTCCTCGCAAAGTTTTTGGCCGAAGTTAACCCCTCTCCAGTTGGTCCAGCAATGGTAAAGGTCGTATACCCTTCCCCTCCAAAACCGATTCCAGCATAGGAAGGTCCATTTTTAACAAAGATCGTCGTTTGAATGGCTTTGGCGAATTTAGTAAGATTATCGACGTTCTTTGAATGCATAATCGCTGTATGGCGGAAACCATGCTCAACTTCAACAGCTAAATCAATCGCGGCATCGACATCCTTTACACGAACGATCGGCAAAATAGGCATCATTAATTCTGCTGAAACTAATGGATGATTGCCCTCCACATTCATAATCGCAACTCTAGCATCTGCAGGTGCATCAATTCCAATCTGCCTTAAAATATAGGCAACATCTTTCCCTACAAAATTTTTATTTGCGTGTCCTTTATCGACCACTAATTCGGTTAATTGCTCAATCTGTTCTTTACTTGTGATAAGAAATGCCCCATTTTTTTTCATATAAGATACTAGATAATCAGCAACTTTTTCGACGACTATGACTTCCTTTTCCGCTACACAAGGAAGGTTATTATCAAAGCTGCAGCCATCAATAATGTCCTTGGCTGCCTTTTCTAAATCGGCCGTTTCATCTACGACTGCAGGAGGATTTCCTGCACCTGCACCAATCGCTTTTTTACCGCTTGATAAGACAGCTTTGACAACACCTGGGCCTCCTGTTGCTACCAGCAGCTTAATTTTTTTATGCTTCATCATGATGTTTGCCTGTTCAATTGTTGGTTCTTGCACGGTTGTGATGACATTGTTTGGTCCACCTGCTGCGACAATCGCTTTATTCAAAACTTCTATTGCTTTTATCGATGTTTTTTTCGCCGTCGGATGTGGACTATAAACAACAGAATTCCCTGCAGCAATCATTCCGATAGAATTGCATATAATCGTTTCTGTCGGGTTTGTTGTTGGCGTAATAGAACCGATAACGCCATAAGCAGAAAGCTCAACTACGGTTAAACCGTTGTCACCTGAAAAAGATTCAGTTTTCAAGTCTTCAATTCCTGGACTTTTCTCAGCTGCTAGTATATTTTTACGTACTTTATCTTGGTATTTTCCCATTCCAGTTTCTTCAACTGCCATTTGTGCAAAAAGTTCTGCACTTTCGATCGCTGCTTTACGAATGGATTCAATAATTTTGCCTCTTTCTGCAAGAGAAAGCTTAATAAGCTCTTTTTGTGCACTCTCTGCTGCCGCAATTGCGTCATTCATTTCCAAGAATATCCCATGACCACTGCTACTTTGTGGCTTACTTCCAGCAGAACTCAGTTCTTCCAATACTTTTCTTACGATCTCCTCTATTTCCCGTTCTTGAACAGACATATTAATACCCCTCTTTCATTCGTAAAAAGACTGCGGTTGCTTCCGTCGCTATGACCATATCCTCTTCAACCGTCCCACCGCTGACACCAATGCCACCTATAACTTTCTCTTCAAGTTTAAGTGGATATCCACCACCAAAGGTGACAATTTTCTGATTTGTCATTTGAATTCCATAAAGCTCCGTTCCAGGTTGAATAATCGGAACAAGTTCATGGGTCGCCATTTTTAAAGCAACGGAAGTATAAGCCTTATTCAGCGCAAGCTCTAAGCTTGCTAATAAAGAATTTTCCATACGATGCAATAAGATTGCATGTCCAGCTGAATCGACAATTGAAATCACCACTGGAACACCTATTTCCATTGCTTTTTTTTCAGCAGCTTGTGCCATTGCAGATGCTAATTGTAGTGAAAGACAAAACGGAGCATCGCTACCTTTTAATGCTTTAAGTTTCCCGATAACTTTTGTCTTAATCTCTTCTATGTGACAGTAATATACTTCGGCACGAGCCAGCATAAACAAAAGATCTGATAAACGGTTTACATATTGGATAACTTCACTTCTGACAATCGATGTCTTCGCAAGTTCTACAATCAGTCGCTCTGCTCTACGTATAATCGCTCGTGATAAATGGAGATTAGCGGAGGCGCTTGTATCACCAGGAATGATAAATTCATGAATTGGACCCATTATTTGTTCAAACTTATCGATGATTTCTTCAAATTTAGCTATTTCTTTTTCACTAATCTTACTTGTTAAAAGATCCTTTCCTTTCTCATCACTTGCTAATTCTGCCCCAACAACGAAAAGTTGTTTTTGTATTTCCCTTATAATCGACTTCATTTCATCATTGGCTATTTGCGAAAAAGCGACACCTAACGCCGCATTCGCTTCATCTAGGGTCCCATAACAGGACACCTTGAGGCTATCTTTTGAAATGCGACTCCCGCCTAAAAGCCCTGTCTCACCTTTATCACCTTTTTTTGTATAAATCGCCATTTAGGTCACATCCTCTTAACTTACTTCCATAGAATCGACGATGCCAACAATCGCGGAGTCAATACACGAAGGAGTGGTTCCAAATATATACATGGCAGGCTCCCCTTTTGTCACGAGTACATGTTCGCCCGTTCCAGCTCCTACCGAATCAACCGCAACCTCAAAGGTACCTAAAATGCCGTCCTTCGGATTGACCCGCTGAACAATAAGAAGCTTTTTCCCGACGAGTTCCTCGCTTTTTCTGGTTGCAACAACACTTCCTACGACTAGACCTACATACATTTTTCCATTCACCTGCCCCTATTCTTCTTGAACAATTTTCATTCCAAGCTCTTTCGCTGTATCAAGTGCAAGAGGACTTAAAATGGTTGTACGGGGAATTTCTATTTCCATTCCTCTATCCTTAGCCAAGGCAATATCCTCTCGAGTCAGAATTTTTTTCTTAAAAAAAATCTTCGATTGTTTTTCTGCTGATGTCTGAATGACTTTTGGGGAGAAAGTAAAGATATTTTTTTGAACAGTTTGAAATAGCTCCCTTGCAGCTACAAGCACTACTCCATAGCTTTCCAATAATTCTAGGTAATCGTTCATTTTCTTCACATATGCTTGCTGTCCTTTATTTAAACCAAGGTTTTGCCGAAGAGGGTGCCCAACATCGCAAGCATCCTTCGCAGCAATGAATGGTATGCCGCTCATCAGCATATGTGATGCTAAATTTGTTGCCATATTATCAGCCATTCCCAAAGATACTTTCACCATCGTATTAATGGTTAAAGTTGGGACAATAAAGACGCTGATTTCCTCATAAAAAGGACGTAATTCCTTAATCTCTCTTTCGCAGTACACTTTGGAATTATTAAGTTTCTCCTTTATTAATTGAGGTGTGAGAACATATTCGGCACTATTGGAAAGGAGTATTTGCAAATCCCAACCATCAGCCTGTAGAAGTTGAATCTGTTGCAGTGCTTCTTCAAACCCTCCGTATCCTCCCGTAAAAAGAACGGTTGCTTTTTTCCTTCTTTGCTGCAATCTCCTCAGCACTTCTTCTACAATACTGTCCAATATTAGGTCTGTGTTCGTCATACCTTTCACCTCATTTCAAACTGTTTAAGGCTATGCCAAGCGGGGTGATCAGAAGCGGATGGGCAGGCTTAATTGTTTCAATCCCAATTTCTTTAAAGAAAACTTTTTCAAAATCATCAAAACAGCTTGCGCCTCCTACCACGTAAATTTTTTCCACATCAAAATCTTGAACATGACTATGCACAATTGCTGCCATTTTTTCAACAACTGGCTTTATAACTGGAAAAATCTCATTTTGCTTCGTGCGCTCTTTCTTTAACTGCTCTGCTTTGGTTAGAGGAATTCGATAATGTCCAGCAACAACCAAACTCATATGTGTTCCTCCAGTCGGTTCATCGGCTGTGTAAATGACTTTCCCTTTTTTTATAATGCTTATTCCTGTTGTACCACCGCCAACATCGACAACAGCACCATCTGTTAAACCTAGTACAGAAGCAGCTGCAGTCGGTTCATCAATTACATTTGTCACTTCCATTTCACATGCTTCAACAACATTGGCTATCGCTTTCATATTCCCACCGATGGTACCAGGTGGAACGGCGGTGGCAGCGTGTGTTAAGCGAACTCCAATCATTTCCTCAACTTGCTCCTTTAGTTGTTTAACGATCTGTACAGCACCTACATAATCAACTACCAAGCCGTCCTTCACCACCGAAGCTGGATACGTGGCTCCTGCTACTGGGTTTCCTTGCTCATCAACAACAGAAATAATGATGTTTGCAGTTCCAAGATCGACTCCAACCTTAAAGCTTTCTGTAACTAAGTTTGCCTTCTTTTCATCTATCAACCTTGCAAAGCTTGTTATATAATTGTTGACTTTTTCGAGATTTATAGACATAAGCATCTTTAGCCTTTCCGAATTAGTCCAAGATCGCCGTTGCCCACACCAGCTGCATTTGCTTCATCTGTATCCAAATGCATCTCCAATACATATTTTTCCGAAACGCGAATCAATACATTTTTAAAAATCGTCTTTCTCTCGTCACCTAATTCAACTTCAACTAAATCTTTATCTTTAAGTTGGAACTTTTCGGCGAAATGTGGTGGAACATGGATATGGCGAAATGCGACAATAACTCCCTCTGTGATTTTCAACTCACCACAAGGTCCTTTTAATAATATCCCTGGTGTCCCTGCTATGTTTCCAGACTCTTTAATTGGTGCGCGCACACCAAGCTTGAAGCTATCTGTTCGCGAAATTTCCACTTGTGTTATATTTCGAACTGGTCCAAGAATTCTCACATGCTCCAGTTCGCCTTTGTTGCCGACAATGGTTACCGTTTCTTTTGCAGCAAACTGACCGGGCTGCTGCAAATCCTTCCATTTTGTCAATTGATAGCCAGTCCCAAACAAGATTTCGAGATCCTCCTGCTTTAAGTGGATGTGGCGATTAGATACTCCTATTGGTACGTACGGCTTTTCTCCTATTGTCTGCACTCTCCGCATCACTTCTCGGATAATCTGCTCCTGCAATTGCTCTGTCAATATCATATAAAAATTCCCCTATCCTATTTTCAATCTTTTTTTGCAGGGAGGATGATTTCAACATCTGAGTGTGGTCTCGCAATGACATGAACAGAAATGACATTTCCAACTCTTTCGGCTGCAGCTGCCCCAGCATCCACTGCCGCCTTCACGGCGCCAACATCGCCTCTTACCATTACTGTCACAAGACCAGAACCAATTTGTTGATACCCTAATAAGGCAACGTTTGCTGCTTTAGCCATTGCATCTGCTGCTTCTATTGCCCCAACCAAACCTTTTGTTTCTATCATTCCTAGTGCATCTTTCATTTTCCATACCTCCTCATTTCTTTTCATGAATACATAGTGACCTCAAGTCCCCTTTTCTTCGTGGACAACGCGGGTCTTTACAAATATTGCAAACCTCCGACTCTTCCTTTATATTAATTTCGCTGAAATCTTCCTCTAGATTCTCCATTACATGTAAATCATTATCCTCTGTCTCGTTTTCATCGGCGCCTGTTTTTACTATAGGTTCCTCTTCATTTAAAGGAGAAATGGATACAAGCTTGACATTAGCATTCGCATTTGAACTTGAATTTTCATCTTTGATCATTTTCTCCTCGTGAGCGTTATTAGTTTTTACTTCATCTAACACATCCATTTTTGACGTGTCCGTTTCGTGTGCTCCTCCTTCCGCCTGCTCAACATCGTTTTGCTGTTCCCCAATCATGTTGGGCTTTCCTAGACCAACCGTCTCATTCGAATAAACCATTTTTTCCACACCACTAGCTACTCGTGGAATGATTTGTTTACTAAAAACACGCCCGACTTTCTCTGCGGCAATCACTCCTGCTTCAACTGCCGCTTTTACCGATCCAACATCGCCTTCAATTTTAACCGTTACCATTCCACCACCCTTAGTTAGTTCATACCCAATTAATGAGACGTTGGCTGATTTAACCGCTACATCAGCAGCTTCAACTGCTGCTGCTAAACCCACTGTTTCTATCAATCCTAATGCACGCATGACCATAGAAAAGGTACACCTCCCTTTACTTGCTTTCCTGCAATCTTCTCACCACTATCGCTACTATCCTGGCAATATCTTCTTTCGTTAATGCCTCTCCCAAAAACTCAACATGTTCTAAATCCGTTTCCTGTTCGCCATCAAAAGATTTAAATGGGATTCCCTTTACAAGTCTTGCAGCGTTCGCACCTAAAACTCTTAGTTTATAAGGATCTCTAAGATTGACCTCAAATAGGGGTTGGTTTTTATCAAGCTTCGTATAATGCAGGAGGACCTGCCCGTTTTGATCAATTCCAACGCCAACTCCTAAAGTGGAATCTAGAGCAGCTTGATAGCTAAGTTGCAAAGTTGACTGCTGCTTACTTTCTTTTACAAATGTGGGGATACCTTCTTCTTCAATACCATGTAGCAGCGTACGAAAAAGGGAAGGATCACTCAGCTCTACATGATAATAAACATGGATCGCTTGAATCTCATTTCCATCGTTTATTTTCACTGAATCCTCCCCCCTTGACCAAGAGCCAATATTAAACCAGTTGCTACAGCGTTTCTTGGTCCTTCTGTGCCTCGAATATTCCCTCTTCCAGCCACAACGCTGTATTGAGAAAGTGCATCTGTCACTAACTGAGGTACCTCGAAATCAAGAGCTGATCCTCCTACTAAAACAACAAATTCCATGTCACGAATATTTCCTGTTGGTGAGACCATTGTCAACGCCCGCAATGCATTTGTAACAAAAACCTTTTCTTTTGCTCCACGTCTCACCATTTTTATTTTCTCTACGGATAGTTGTCCTGGAACAGGAATCATACTTCCTTCCTTCAAAATAACAACTCTTGCAAATACATGGGGCTCTAACGGATTCTCAAAAAATTGTACGGTTCCATCTTCATGACGAATATGGAATAAGCTTTCAACCTTAGCAAGGGGGTATTTTTTTATATCCTCAGCCAATCCAATGTCATCTAACCCTAATTCAGAATTGATTAGCATCGTGACCATATCCCCGGCACCCGCTAAATGTACGGATGTTGTTTTTCCTGCTTTCGTCATGATTGATGCATCAGTTGACCCTGCTCCCATATCAACAATGGCAATAGGAACCTTCGTTCCAGGAGTAGAAAGAGCGCCTCTTATGGCCATGTCTGCTTCAACACCACCAACTTCAACTTCTACATTGATTTGAGCGCGCAATTCATTCGCTATCATTTGCATTTGCAGCTTGTCTGCCTTGACCATTGCTGCAATTCCAACGGCATTTTCCATGGAAAATTCTTCTGCTAAGCCACCTTTAACCTTTTGTGGAATAAATGTATTAACGGCTAATAAATCTTGAATTTTTATATCATCTGGATGCTGCTTCGTTAGCTCAGACATTACTTGTCTTACCCGTTCAAGCATCCCTCCAGCATTGGTCCCAGCTTCTCCTTTTATATCTTCAATCGGCGTGGCAGCAGTTAATACTTCCATCATTTTTTCCGCACCTTCATCGACATCAACCGTTAAATTCCGTTTCCCATAAACGGTAATTTTTCCAGCCGGAATGCTCCTCGCTTGCACGTCACCCTTAGGTGTCTTAATGACAACAGCGGAACGGTTACCGATCAAGGCTCTAGCAATTGGAACAATCATTTTCGTTTCTTCACTTGATAAATCAAAAACAGTTGCGATCCCATACGGATTAGCAAGGACTTCTACTACGCCACCGGGAGAAGCCACCTCAATAGCTGCTTTCATTCCAAGCGGAACTTTCTCAATCAGACTGACTTCATCAATAATAGGCATTTTTTTGCCAATCCTGTTGCTAATAAGAACACCGTCGTCCTTCTGTGCTACAGCTCCGGTTATGTTAATCCCTTTATTTAAAGCAGCATTAATAAACCGAGCTGCATCTTCAAAATCAACTTTCTTTCCGATTAATACGATGTAATCATCTTCCTTATTGGCATTGTCCAAATCGATAATATCGATGGTTTTCCCGATGCCCAAGCCCAATCCCCCTGGAGTAGAGGGGTTGTGGCCGATCATTGTTGACTCTGTAATAATCGTCTCCGTGATCGTTTCCATCGCCACATCCCCAATGACAGGGGCTGCCTCATTAATGCGAACTAAGTCTAAATCCTCTACCCTTCGATTAATTTTCCCAAGAGCTTGTTTAATGGCGGCAAGAACACCATGGATATTTTGTCGCGTTCCTTTAATTCCTGTTGTTCGTACAAAATCGCTCGCCAAAAAAGTAACATCTTTATCCTCTGTTACGGTAGCGATGGCAACTTCTGTTGTGGCATTTCCGATATCCACTCCTGCAACCAATTTCATCGATTCTACCTCCCGGAATCTAACGCAAGATGCTAGTCTTTTTTCAATCGATCTCGTTTTTCATAAACTTCAGCCGCTTCTCGAACTAGCTTCGCGTTCATTTTTGCATTAAATTTTCCTTCTAGTTCCTCTGCAATTGCGAGTAATTCTTCTTTTGTAGAACGGTATGGTCTTAATGCATTATATATTTCAAGGATTCGATCGTCTGGAACCGCAATTAGTTCAGCAGCCCTACGGAAATTTTGTGCTAATGGTTTTCTTCCCATTGACTCTGCTACTTGGGCCTGTAATTCTAATGTTTCGGGAGCAATTCGGACATCCTCTGGCGTTACACTTCCATCGATTACACCTTGGAGTGTAATTTGATCCAAATCTTTATTCGTTGGAGTTTTAATAAGTTCAGGTCGTTTTTCCCCTAAAGGATAATCTTTTTGCGCATCAACCTTGACTATCTTGCTATCAGCTTTTCCTGCCTTCTCCGGAACCGTACCCATAGAAGACATAACCTCTTTCACGATCTGCTCAATAAGTTGTTGATTCATACTGCTCACCTCCGTATTAGTTAAATTTCACTTGCAAAGCAGTTGGTTTTTTACTTCGATCAACATGTTCCGTTTCTTTAATATGAAGCAATGCAGCGATGGCCTGATACTTCGGACGTGCCATTTGGTCATTTTTTGTCGGCACAGGGTTTGGTGATTCCCCTTTTGCATATTTCGCTGCATTTTTTCCAATGGCTCGATATGTTTCTGGATCTAGTAGCGGTGCTTGCGGGAACAATTCTAAATTCGATAAAGGCGGCAGATCCTTTTGATGTATAACAGTTGTACCTTTGGATTGAATTCCAATTCCAATTCCTGAACCACTGAATTTCGCTGCTTGGTGAGCGACAAACCCAACATCTGATGTGTGAAAGACACGAATCAAACGAGCTGATATCCCTTCTTCTTCAATTCCAGCGATGATTTCTCTCAACACTTCAGTATGTGGAAGCCCCACTATCGTCTTTGTTTGATGGACACCGAATGCTGCAGCAACCGCAATCACGACTTCATCCTTTCTCGTTCCAATCACTGCAGAACCACTTTCCGTGATTTCTAGTCCTTTCGCGTTGGAAGGAATCACTGCTTGTCTAGTAGTTTGCGTAACTGGTGTTGCTTCTGTCTTTTCCTTCATATTGAAGTCTTTTAAAACCTCTTCTATCACTTCTCTAATTAGCTTCTCATTAATAGTCATTCACATAACACCCCTTTCGGTTTTAATTCACATCTTCTGGACGAATCGCACGAGGAATTGCTTTAATTTCTTCCCATCTAGCGTCACTCATGCGGTAGCCTGTTCCAGGACCTTGATAATCATTTAAATCATTGACAGCGCTGACAATCTTCCAATCTTTATCAATAATCGCTGATGTGTGTAAATAATCACCTGAAACACGTTGTTTTAACATATTTAGGACGCTCTGTGCTACATCATCAAATCCGCCCTTACTTAATGCTTTAACAATGTCAATTCCAGTAATTCCACGCTTCATCATGTCATCTGCCGCTCTTAAATCTTCTACTACATTGCGATCAGGCATATCATTACTTCCGTGTGCATATGTAGCAGCTTCCACTTCTTCGTCTGTGATGGCAGGCAATCCTAAGCCCTCAAAAACGACTTGAATAGCTCTAGCTGCTTTATTTCTAATCGCCACTACTTCCTCCTCAGAAACTGGACGCAATCCTCCGTCTACTTTTAAATCACGCTGCAGCACGTTATAATCATCAAAATCTTCAGCATCAAAATTTGA
Organism: Bacillus methanolicus; assembly: GCF_008764295.1. Classification (GTDB taxonomy): domain Bacteria; phylum Bacillota; class Bacilli; order Bacillales; family Cytobacillaceae; genus Robertmurraya; species Robertmurraya methanolica_A. Next base: position 149,405 of record NZ_VTQX01000003.1, read on the forward strand.
ACCAGCAAACATATTGTCATAGTTTGGCGTAGCACTGTATCCTGAAAAAATAAAATCAGTACCTGGAAGCATTTGCATTAAAGTTCTGGCGGTTCTTCTAATATCAGAATGGGAGAAGGTTTGGTCATTACCTGAGGCAACCTCCATATCCATCATGGTCGTGAATAAATTCTCAGCTAAAACAGCACGAATTCCAGATGGTACTCCACCAGGGACACCGATACAACTAATTGAGCCATTTTGCAGCCCTTGTGATCCGGCACCTTTCGTTACAAAAATACAGCGTGCTTCAAGATATAACATTGATTTCCCTTCAGCATAGCCCATTTGCACCTCAGAGCCAGTACCTGAAGTGAAGCGCATTTTCAAACCACGTGAAGCGTATGCGGATGCGAGAAATGCTTTAGAAAAAGGAGTATCATCGCCATCGACGAAAACAGGCTCTGTTCCATATACAGAAACCGTTTCTGCATAACAGGTAAGTCCCCGCATTCCCATTTCTAACTCTGTCGCTTCTTCAACAGAACATTGCGTTAAAATTCCTCCACGTCCAGTTTGGGCTCCGACTAAAAGACCAAGGGCATTGAAAGGAGCATAACGGACGATTCCTACGGTTGTTTCTTGTTCATCGAAGCCACGTAATGCTGCTTCAGCAGCGTCCGCTGCTATTTGAACTGGATTATCCTTCAAGTTTGTAACATGACATTGGTTAGAAGGAGTTTTTCTAGCTCTCATTTTTTGCAAAGCCATCATTAATTCGACAACGTTCATATCTTTGACAACATCGCAAAGCTTAGCTGGAGTCATCGCCGTGCTAAGAGGAATGATCTTCTCCCTCGGCACATTAATATCGACTAGCATTCTGGCAAACTCGTTCGAATCGATCGACATCGCTTCTTCAGCTTTTTCTAAATTAATCGCATAATCTGCGATGAACGTATCAATAAAGTCAAATTCCTCTCGCTTTTTGCCATCTAATTCCACAACGATGCCACGCTCAATTTTTATACTTGGCTTCGGGTCATTTGGACCACTCATCGCCACAAGTCCCACTTCAGGCCATTCAGCGACAAAACCATCCTGGTTGACCGGACGCTCAGACAACACTTGAAAACGTTTGGATTTCATTGATTTCCCTCCTCAAGTTAGATGTAAGGAACTGTATCTGATACAGGTTCGCTTCCAAGAGTTCCTAATAATTTTTTTCCCACTTCCCGTGCTGCGATTAAAGCTTGCCTTACGGCACCTGAATCACCGCTAAATGTTAAAATCACTTCATTTGAAAAACTGGTTCCTTGAGCTGGTGAACTATAACCAATCACGTCAACATTAGCAGCTTTTACGGCTGTATCAGCTAAAACAACACCGATTGCAGCCGGAGCTCCAACTAGTAAACCGAATGATTTTCCAACTTCAGCATTAAACGCTTTCTCACAAGCGTAACTCGCCCGGGCTGTATATTGGAATTCAAGATGGCCCGCTTCATTGCCATAAACATCACCGAATGTACGCTCTAATTCCTTCAAGGCAACTTCTACAGCACGTCGAGCATCAGCCACATCCTCAGCACCGAATATAATCAGCGAGCCGTGGCCTGCTCCTCCTTTTGTGTCACGCGCAAGTTCAACCGTCAATACTTCTGTATTGGTCGCTTTCACAGCTTCATCGGCTGCCATAATTTGTGGACCTGCACCTGTACGAGCCCCTATAATCCCGATCGAACGATATTTTTTATCTAGCTTCATCGCTTCATGAACACTTGAATCAACATTGGCAATAACAAGTCCGATTGTGTCACCTCGTCCAACACCGACAAACTCTGTTAAACCACAGAAACTCTTTTCCTTTTTTATAGGCTCCGCTTCCTTTGGAGCATCTACCTTTTTCATAACTTCTTCCATGATTTTTTCAATCATTTGTTCCTTCATTTATGAGCACCTCCAAAAAATTATTATTGCTCTAATTTTGGTAAGATCCCTTCTACTTCTGCGTGTGGTCTTGGAATTACATGAATGGATACTACTTCTCCAACTTTTTCTGCAGCTGCCGCTCCAGCGTCTGTAGCCGCTTTCACGGCACCTACGTCACCGCGAACCATAACTGTGATTAGTCCTGAACCGATTTTTTGGTAACCGATTAGCGTAACATTAGCTGCTTTCACCATTGCATCCGCAGCTTCAATTGCACCGATTAACCCTTTAGTTTCTACCATTCCTAATGCTTCTTTAATCATTCTAAGTTCCTCCTCTAAAAAGTGATTTGAGCAAACGTAGAAAAGGAGATTCCTTTGCTACTAATACCCTCCTAACGCCTTACAAGCTTTATAATAGGGCTTTTTTAATGACCCTTCTCTGTACAATATTGGCTAGTATAGATAAAGATTTGCCTTATTTGTGACAAGCAACCAATCTTTTTTTGTGCAGAAAAAGATATTTTTTTGCTCTTGAAGTGGAATTTTTTAACCATACTTTTCTTCAACTCCACTATGAAATAGCACTTTCACTTTTTGTAACTACTTTGAAAGCTTAGAAGAAACTGGGGTTGCTCTAACATTTGAATTGGTTTTAGAAGGGGTCCTAGTCATTGTCTTAATGGATGAAGACAACAAAAAAACACCTGTCTATAACGATGACAGGTGTAACTTTTTGGTTTATATAAACCATTTCCCATTTAAAATACTAGTATGTCTTTTTAACATATCAGATTGTGAACTAATTTCTGCTGCCTGCTTTCGATATTCTGATGGCGTTAAGCCAACAACTTTTTTAAAAACCTTGCTAAAATAATTGGGTTCCTGAAAATTCAATTCCATCGCAATATGAATAACAGGTAAATCTGTTGATTCTAAAAGTTCTTTCGCCTTATCCATCTTTCGTTTCGTTACATAATTAACAAAATTGATCTTTAACTCTTTCTTGAATAGTTTACTTAAATAATAGGGGCTTAAATGGACATGTTCCGCTGCTGCCTCGAGCGTGACCCCTTTTTGGTAATTCTTTTCAATATATTTAAGCACTGCTTGGATTACTCTTATTTCTTGATCACTTTTCGAATCTCTAATCGTATCGAAAATGCTATCAATAAGGATTTTAAGCTTTTTATGGAAATCGCTAGTATTGACTTCATGAAAGGCAGTCCATTCTAGTTTATGTGAGAGGAAAATTCCTTTTTGCTGGCAGATCAAATCCAGCGTCTTAATGAGTGACTGAGTTGTTAAATGGATTTTATCATGATCTTTATCATACTCCGAAAACAATTGTTCGGAAAGAATTTCTGCCATTCTAATGGAGTTATTATAATCTTCTTTGGCCACATAGCCGAGCAAACGTTCCATCGTTTGTTCCAAGTTTATTGTCTGGGCGTGTTCTTGTGATAAATACATATTAACAAGACGAAGAATGTCTGTTTGCCGATATGGCTTTAAAAGATACGAATCTGCTCCCATTTCTAATGCTTTGAATACAAAATCATATGAACCATAATCTGTTAATAAAATAATACGATTTTTGGGATTTCTCCGCTTCATATATTTTATTAAATAGATAATATCCGCACCCGGTATTTTAATATCAAGAAAGGTCATATGAAGATGACTGTTTTCAAATAGCTCTTTCGCTGACTGTGCCGAATTGGCTGCTCCTATTACTCTCGTATTTTCTATTTGTGCAAAAATTACCTTAAGTGCCTCAATAGCGATAATTTCATCATCAACTAATAAAATATTATACATGTGCAGCCCCTCCATTAGATTCCATTGGGATTTTGAATCTAACAGTTGTTCCGCCTTTTCGATTTTGCGCGATTTCAAGCTGATAATCATTTCCGTAAAGTAGTCTCAAATTGAAGTTTACATGTCTAAAACCAATGCCCTTAAATTGATTATCTTGTTCAGAAACTCCTTGTTCTTTCATGAGGCTGTTTATTTTATCTACTGAAATCCCTACTCCATCATCGATCACTTCACAAATGAAATCTTCATTCTCAGCATAACCTTTTACTATAATTGTTCCATTTCCTTCTTTCGGCTCAAGTCCATGAATAATAGCATTATCTAAGAGGGCAACAATAATCATTGGAGGGATTTTGATCGTTCTTAATTCTCTCGGTATATCGATTGAAATGTGCATTCTATCGCCAAAGCGAATTTTTTGCAATTTTAAATAGAGATTCATATATGAAATTTCATCTTCGACGGTAACTAAACTATTATAGCTCGTAATCAAGTACTTCATCATATCGGAAAATGTAAGAATGACATCTTGTGTCTTTGGCGCCTTTTCAATAACGGCAAAGCAGGACATTGTATTGATTGCATTAAACAAAAAATTAGGATTTACTAACAGACGAAAAAATTGATTTTGTTTGGTAAGAAGCGATTTTTCTAGCTCTGCTTGAATTTTCATTTGATCCAATAGCTGCTGATCTTTCGCTCTCAGTTCTTCTTGCACATACTGTGTAATGTCCTTCTCTACCATGCTATTAATGACATGAAACATCATATCTGCAACGGCGGCAATTTTTTCATAAGACATAACTGGTACTTTTTCTAACTCTTTCAAAATCTCTTCATCTTCTTTCCAACCAAGAGATTCGCTCGTAATATATTCAAGGTTCTCATGATCGTCATCACTAGACTTAACTTGTCCAACAAGCATGGAACCAATTAATCGCCCTTTTATTATAATGGGTACTGCAAAATCTACCAGTCCGGTGTGACAACGGTAAATGAAGACACCTTCTCTTCTTGATGCTTCCAATCCACCAAAAGCATCACATTTGAGACAAGTATCATAAAGCTTTGGATTTTTACGGATCTTTTCACAGAAGGACGAAAAGTTACTATACTTTGTAATCGGATTTCCACGAAAATCCACTGTGATCGCAGCTAAACCAGTTGCTTTTGTAAAAGAGTCCTGAACCCTCTGAAGTGCGTCAAAATCAATGATTTCTTGTATATTCATAGAATCATCTCGCTCAATTTATTATCATCAAGTGGACAAGTTTCAATTGGATACATTACTGAGAAGCACTATACATAAAAGACCAAGAAAATATTCACCTTGGTCTTTCTCTGATGCAACATCTCATCTGCTTAGCCTTTAACGAAAATTTGATCACAAATTTTGTAAACATCTCTCGCAATCATTAATTCTTCATTTGTAGGAATCTTCAAAACTTTAACAAGAGAGTGCGGGTAACTGATGTACATCTCTTCTTCATTTAATTTGTTTTGCTCCGGATCCCAATAAACTCCCATGAACTCCAAACCTTTTAATACCTTTGCCCGAATCGTCGAACTGTTCTCACCGATTCCTGCAGTAAAGATCACAGCATCTACACCATTCATTCGCGCTGCATATGACCCAATATATTGGTGAATACGACTAGCAAATATATCGAGTGCCAACTCAGCACGATGGTCTCCCTGCTCCGCTTTCATTTCAATATCTCGAAGATCACTTGAAAAACCAGATAATCCTAATAAACCACTCTCCTTATTTAAAATTGTTAATACTTCATCAACACTTTTTCCTGTTTTCATCATAATAAATGGTATAATCGCTGGATCGATCGTTCCAGAGCGAGTCCCCATCACCACACCTTCAAGCGGTGTAAATCCCATTGAAGTATCAATTGATTTTCCTCCTTCAATGGCAGCAATGCTTGCACCATTGCCTAAGTGACAAGAGATAAGACGAAGGCTTTCGATCGGTCTACCTAATATTGCTGCTGCTCTTTCTGAAACAAATTTGTGCGATGTTCCATGAAATCCGTATTTACGTATGCCATATTTCTTATAGTAATCATACGGTAACGCATACAAATAAGTGCTCTCCGGCATCGTTTGATGGAAAGCGGTGTCAAATACCATTACAGAAGGTACTTCACCTAAAACACGTTGAAATGCCTTTATTCCTAAAATATTTGCTGGGTTGTGCAATGGAGCTAATTCAGTCAGAGGCTCTAGTTTTTTCAACTGCTCTGATGTGACTAACGTCGATTCCGTAAAAACCTCACCACCGTGAGCTACTCGATGACCAACCCCATCTATTTCATTAAATGAGTTAATAATTTGCTGGGCAATTAATCGATGTAAAAGGATTTCAACCGCTTTCTCATGATTGCGGATTTGCACAGTCTCCTTTTTCATCTGTCCATCGACAAGAATTGAGAAAATTGATTCAGTTAAACCAATTCGCTCCACAATTCCCTTTGTAATTACTCGTTCCGCAGGCATTTCGATCAATTGAAATTTTAAAGATGAGCTTCCTGCATTAATGGCCATAATTTTTGACATACACGTATCTCCTCTATTGATTATTTAATATCGTAAGCAATAAGAATTGGTTAATGGATAAGTCAACCATTGATTTAAGGCTGTTAGGAATTAAAATCACTCTTCATGCTCTAAGAGGAGAAAAATATAATGCTGTCAATTTAATGATACATGTACTTATATTTGCAAGCGCATCAATTTTGTTACTAAAATTCGAACTTTATGATTTATTCGAGGTAATTATTGTAATAAAACTGGAAAACCCTTATCAAATTACTAGATTCTATTATGGGAACAGGTAGAAATCTTCCTCATTTTTCAGCTTTGTTAGTGGATGCTACTGATATACCCTCATTAAGAGTACTCTTGTCGCTAGCAGATGCAACACTAGGAAAAAGCAAGGTTTCCCCTCACTTCACCGTGAATAAAATAAAGCAAAATAGTATGATCATTAAGAATGTTTTAAATAAACATGAAAACACTTATATTAAAGGTATTTATTACAATAATGTGAAAAACTCCAATTACTCTGGATGAAATCCCCAATTATTATTGTAAGAGCATATCTTTCTAGGTATAATGGTAATTGTTCAATTCGGGGCTGAATGGGGTACTGGTGTCCTCCGCGGTCTTCAAAACCGTCTGTGTCCTGCGTGCCAGGATAGCTGGGTTCGATTCCCAGGCGGTCCCGCCAATAACCGCGTAACGACGCCATTTGTGCGTTGATTGAATCGGTGATTGTGGTCGATGATTGTGCCGAAGTTCGCAACGGTTTTCGGGCGGTCTAACGCAAGACCGTGCTAGACCGGAAGTAAAAACCGTTTTAATAGTCGGCAATAACCGTACAGTTTCGTGGCTCTTATGCGTTTCATTATAGTCGATAGGAGTCGATAACGTCAATCTTCGACGACTTCCACCGCTGTCACGTCCGCAATGTTTACCCGCTCGAACCCTTCGCCGTCCATCCGCTCAACTCGCAACTGATTGCGTATATTGTCTACGTAATGCACGCGTCCGAATACCTTCGTAAACATGCCCGCTTCCCAAATCGTCACCTCGACCGGCAATCCGTACTCCATTGCGTAGTGTACCCGCTGATTAAATTCCGCCAGTTCATCTTCTCCTACTATCGGCTTGGCAACGCGTTTTGAATCGATATTGTCTTGGCGCAATGCCTCGATATGTTCCGTCAAAAAGAAGCCGTTCCAGTTCGCCATATTCGACATTCCTTTCGGTGTGTTTATCGCAATTATATACGAACATATGTTCTTTAAGCAACCGAAATTTATTAGGTAACGGCGATTTTTATTGGACGTGGTTTCAACGACTCTACAAACTCCGTAAAGCTTTGCGATTGAAACACGCGAAACGGCGCCGCCTTTAATTCGTAGGTATATTCCGATAGTATGAGCAAATGCGGAAACGGTTTCGGCAGTAAGTCGCTGCGGCACAAGTCGATGTACCGGTCGATTTTTTCACGCATTTGCTTTTCCGTATAAATCGTGCGTTGCACCTCGATAAAAAAGTCGGTCTTGCGAAACCTCGCGAATACGTCCGGCTCGGCAACGCCTTTGCGCCCGAATTTCGGCTCAACACGAAACGACTCAAGAGCGCCAAGCTTGCGCATTTCTTTGTAAACGCCGAGTATCGACAGCCAATGGTTAATCTTTGCGCTATTGCGTTTGATGCGTAAGTCTGCGCCATAATATACGTAAGGTTGCACGTGCGTCGAGCGCTGTATATGTCCGTCGCGTAGCAGGCGCAACAGCACCGAGTTTGTGGCGTTTATTGGGCGTTTAAGGTTGGCGAAGTGCAATTCGGATATGCTATCTCTATCCATTACGCGAAACCTGTTTAAATCGGCAATTATCGCTTTATCGCGTTTAGTTAACAACGTAATCCCTCCCATTTAGTCGTTAAATACGTCTTTTTCCGTTAGTGGCGTCACTTCTTTAACCGTTCCTTTTGCAACCATAAACGGACTAAGTAACTCGCGCGCATTCTCCATCGTTAAGTAAGGCGCTTGGATTTCGTATAATTTATCGCTATTCATAATGAATCGACCCTGCGCTTCTATTTCGTGTGCGCCCGGCGTATTAACGATTCGCGCCTCAGTTATGTCGCGTAATTTAAAGCCCATGCTAACGGTAAGGTTTGCGCGAATGGTCGTGTCGAGAACTTTTGCGTTAGGGCGTTGCATCGAAAGGATGGCGAACACTCCGAGCGTGCGACCAATCGCTACAACCTCCGTTAATATGTCCATAATATCGGCGTCCTTCCGCAGCATGACGAATTCATCAATGGCAACTACGAGGTACGGTACGCGGTGTTCCGCCGGCAACTCGTCGACATGACTGACGCCAAACACTTCCGTTAAGTCGCTCCGTCGGTCAAGTTCCGTTTTGATTTCGAAGAGCATTTCGCGAATGTCGTGCGGACTACTTAACACGCACTGAACGTGTTCAACGTTACGGAACAAGTGAAACTCCGACTTTTTGCAATCGCCGAGATACAGCCGCAAGTCGCTCGGCTTTTTCGTGAGGATAAGCGTCGTTAGAATCGACCGTAATTGCGTCGACTTGCCCGAGCCTGTTTCGCCTGCAATCAATATGTGCGGCTGTGTCGTAAGGTCGAACGATACGTATTGCCCCGTGCGGTCTTTGCCGCAAATGATGCCGAGTTTATGGTCGGCGACGACCGGAAGTATAGCGTCGATTTTATACGCTAATTTTACGGGTATTGTCGTAGTAAAAACGGTTAACCTAAATCGCTTGATGTCTCCTTCCAGTTCGATTGATTTGCCGAAATATTGCCGGAATACATAGGCGTTTTTCGTGATTAATTTCGGGTCTAGTCCGTTGGGTATCGTAAATATTATCGAAGTAAATTGCGGGAATAATTTGACGGAGTGTATTTTCGGAAAATAAGGACGTTCGGCATCGCCGAGAAAAAGGCCAGCCGATTTAAATGCGTTGATGAGTCGTTTGCGGTATTTAAGTTTCGTAAGTGTGTCGCGTAGGGTCATCGTAACCACCCGAGCAATGCGTTTGTTTCGATAAAGTAGACGCCGGCAAGCAAAGCCGCCAGTGGCAGGGCGATTCTTAGCGCTGTGCCCAGCGCATGGAATCCGTATGAATCGAGCGTCTTGTCGAGACAGGCGAGCGCAACCGTTGCGCCTCCGGCGACCAGTAGTGTCGGTGTAAATAACATTTTGTTTCCTCCTTTTAACACGTCAGTATTTTCGCGTAGCTGCGGGGTTCACGACGGCTTAACCGCGGTAAGCCTACTGATTAGCTACTCGGTAAATACTTATGTTGCGACCGCGTTAAAATTGCCTGTACCTACTAATTTTTTACCGAATTGGCAAAGGACAACCGCCATCATTTCGACGGCTTGTCCGACAGGTAGAATATATCGTTAACGGGACGACCCAACTTTTCGGATATTTGCAAAGCGATTTCAAGCGTTGGCTGGCGGACTCCTTTCTCGTATCGATTGTACGAGTATACACTAAGTCCTAGAAACGCGGCAAATTCCGTTTGGTTCATTCGGTGGTCATGCCGTAGTGTTTTTAAATTATTGGCGATAGGCATCGTAAGTCACCTCGATTATAAATTCGGCATGTCACGCGTAAAACCCTTTCGCGGGCACAAAAAAAAGCGCCCCGACGTTGAATTGTCGAGGCAGATATTATTTCCAATTTATAATCGTGAGGTTTTTACATTTAGGACAGTTAAAGTTTTCCGCCGTTTTTAAGACCGGCTGTTTTTTCTTGCAATGCGGGCATGCTACTTGTTGCTTGCCGAGTCCTAAGTAAATAATGCCGGTCGACATAAAGAAAAGTCCGATTCCTGGCAAAATGCCGATAATAGTCGCGAATAACAATAAGGATATAAGAACGCCAAAGCCACCGATTACGAATGCGAAAATACGACCGACGCCACTTGCAAAACCGCTTTTCTTACGCTCAATTTCTATCGCTAATTTCTCGTTTGTGATTACGCTTACTTCCGCCATATAACGCCCCTCCCGTTCGTTTTTCCTCATTTTACCGTAATTACTAATATGTACGCAAGGGCAAGCAAATAGTTTCATAGTTTCGCCCACCCTCGCAAATTATCGCTTATTATTCGCCTTTGCTGCGCGCCTTCTCCGTTACGTCATTATCCTTCCAATACGCCCACAACGACGCGCCGCCGAGAAACGCCAGCGAAATAAACGTACTAACGCCTTCCTCGTCGACCGGTATCACGCTATGCCCCGCCATTTCCAGCCCGCTGTTAACGAGCGCCAATGCGAGCAATACAAAGCGCGACACTGTGCCCGCTGTAATCGGCTTAACTTCGTTTTTCTTCGCCATCCTACTTCTCCCCCTTTTTGTCGCCTTGAATCAGTCCGCGCTCGAGCGCCACGTAAATCAACCCGATTGCGTCGCTGTCCGTCAACTCGCCCGCAAGTAACTTCGCCCGCCATGACGGGTCGAGCGCTTTGTCGCCGTGCACGTCAGTGTTTGATAGACGGTTAAGCACGACGGATGTTGCGTTTGTTATTGCGCTTGCTGTCGGTTTATACAAATTGTCCGCCTCCTTCGGTTTAGTAGCGCTATTTGCCGCAGCCGCCTGCTTTTTCGCCAGCTTGAAAGCTTTCGCAATGCCTGCGACGTGTCCTTGCGCCACTTGTTCGATAAATGACGCCTGTTTTAGTTTGGCGGCGTCGCTTGCGTTGTCGATAAATAAGCATTCCGTCAGCACAGCCGGCATTTTTGATTCGCGCAGCACAGCGTAGTTTGCCTCTTTCTTGCCACGGTCTTTTACGCCAGGAATACTCGCCATAATTTCGCTGTGTAGCGCGTCTTGAATCGCTACCGAGCGTGCGCTTGCCGACGTGTGTACGAAATCTTCGTAGCCTGTGCCGCCGCCAGCGTTGATATGAACGGAAAGGAAAAAGTCGGCGCCCCAAGCGTTGGCTGCGTCCGTGCGCTGCTTGAGCGTTAACGACTGGTCGCCCGTGCGACTGAGCCTTACAGTTACGCCGCTGTAATTTGCGAGCAACAGCGATTCAATGCGCTTGGCGATGGTTAGCGTTAAATCCTTTTCGCGGAGTCCGTTGCCGACTGCGCCGGGGTCGGAACCGCCGTGTCCTGCGTCGATAAAAACCTTGACCATTATTGACCGCCTCCCATGCGATTTTTAATTTCGCGTAGTTCGTCGATAACGACGTCGTATTTTTCGCTGAATTTGTCGAGTAAGTCGTGCAGGCGACCTTCGCGCTCTTTGTTCGTCCGCATGACGTAAATAAGGAGCCAAACGAAAAGAATCGCGAATGGCCCCTGCGTTAGAAAATATTTAACTGTTTCCGCATCCATCGATGCACCTCCGATTAGTTGTCATTGATTCAATAATGTATTAAACACAAAATAGTACGATAAAATAAATAAAGCAAAACAAAACCAAATTGAGGAAAAAACAAGGATGGGATTTCGTGTTCTTCTGTATACTACAATCCCTACGAGAGTATATACTATCAATAAAATCAATAATGAAAGTACTACGCCCCCTATACCCATATACACACCTCCAATAAATTAATCCTCATCTTCAATGTCATAGCCCATTTCGATAAGTTTTTTCGCTACTTCTTCTCGTAAGTTTGACAAATTAGGAACATCCCTAAACTTGTACACTCCGCTCATTACCGCCGTAAACCACGTTTTTACAATGATACTGTTTTCGTTAAACATACTATTCAACCTCCTTATTAATATCCAAAATACTACCCACAACATCACGCAAATTAAAAAGAGCCGGAACATCATTAAATGTCACCGCCCCTTGATTAATTTGTCTAATCCATGCCTGTACTGTGATTGATTTTTCATTAAACACTACTTGTCACCTTCCTGTTGCAATGCCATTAATAAAGTTAACTCAATTATTGCGCTGTCTAAATCTTTTTTCACCGCCTCTATTTTTTCTTCTACAGTCGGCTCAATATCAAGGTATTTGTAATATATTTTCGACCCATCCCACATCCTTATAAATTCTCTCCCTTCTTCGGGCTGTGGCATTTGGTCAATTAAAAACCCTTCTAGTAACAGTTCGTGTTCTGTTTTTCCTCCTGCAAACGGAAAGTAATCAACAAAGTAGACCTCGCCCAAATCATTGACCTTTATAAATATTCGTCCCACATTTTTCACACCTTTCTTTATTGCGATGTCGGATACACGAAATAAACGTTATACAACGGGTCATCAATATTCCTAGAAGAGTAAAGTATGTTTGATAGGTCATTTAAATCAACAATCTCAATATACGCTACGATTCTATTGCTGTTTGATGATTGAAAATACGCAAGACGGTAGTCATCTAATAATGCACACCCAGCATAAACAGACCCACCAGAACTTGTACCATAAGTAAAAGCAGGAGAACGACTGTACAATGGGGATGTAGTTCCGTTTTCTATATCGACAGACCTTACATAAATAGTTAAAGTGCCTCGATGTTCGGTTTGTCCCGTTGGTAGTGTAATCGTTTGGGACACCCTTACCATTTTAGTTAAATCATCTGTGATATTAGCATAAACAAAATCGTTATACGATCCTGTTGATTCATGTATTACTCGATTTAAATCTGTATCGTATAAGGCTATATAATTTGTGAGTGACGTATACCTAACTAAAAAACAAAGATACTTATCTTTAATTACTCTTATCGGCAATAAATTTGCACTTGAAAGCGCCGTAGTTGCTATGATGTCACCCGTTTCCCCATTGACTTTAGCCATTTGGCTAGTGCTAATATTATTAAACCATAAATCCTCTTTTTCAAAATATAGACCATGTTTGTTTCTTTCGGTTGAAGGTAGTTCAGTTAAGTCGCTACCGTCCGGATTAATTGTGTATGTCGTAGTTCTGTATCTAACGTGGATTTTATTTCTTCGGCTGTCGTATCCAATAGATATGATTGAGGTTGGCTGAGGGGCATCTGTACCGATGCGCTGGTCCCACAGTTGAGTACCTAAAACCATATCAAATGCAGCAATTCTTGATGAATCAATCTGAAATACCACTATTCCTTTGGATTTAATGACACAAAACACGGAATTACGCAAACGGTCGTGATGTACAGTTAACGTGGTATTTATGTTCTTGTTTTCTTTTATTAAATTATTACTTCTGTCATACAACCTTGAATCATAAGTTACTGGGTTAAGTAAAGGACGCACGACAGAAAACGCTCCATACAAAAACCGAGCAGATTTTTTGTTCCCGAAACCATGGTCATAAAGGCGCTCTGAAACTCCAAAATCGGAAAAATGTTCTTTTAAAAACGGCATTAGCGCTTCACCTCGTTTTGGATATCACCATTACTATTCCACGTCAAATCAAAGATTTCTGTTTTTAGGACAGTCGTTCCATCTTGTGCGTAATACGTTATCGTTTGAACAGTGTATACATTATCCACCATGTTACTCAACACCGATTTACGATATAAAGTGCCACTTTGCCTACACCATTCAACCACCGTATATTTATCGTTATTGTCTAAGCCCGACCGGTATACATTCAACGGTCGTTTTAATTCATCAAGCACCCCTTCAAGATTGTTAGAATCATAATTGTGATTAGCATCCGCCACTAAAACAGCCGAAGCATTGACATTTTGCATAGCAAACAAATTATTTACCGTACCGCAAAGGTTACTGTTTCCTCGTTGGTCTGTGATATTAGCTTGCGATATTGACGTAACCCCAGCGCCAATAT